>NZ_JBITHP010000037.1:0-82899 GCF_044458105.1 Embleya sp. NPDC050493 | reverse complement strand
GCACGCCGCTTGAAGCTCTCCGGGACCACGACAAACTCGGCCTCGCGGCGTAAAAGACACAGAAGCCAGGCGTCCGGAAAACGAAGGGCCCCTCATCGTCACCGTGGCCCGCCAAGGCCTGCGACACATCCAACACCACCCCGCACTCCTCAACGGCTTCCTCGCAGCAACCGGCCTGACATGACAAACAAACAACAAGCCAATCCGCAAAGCTCAGTAGCTAGCACTGGACAACTCCCAGGCCTTGCAGTCGTTGCGGTTGCCGGCGACAGGCCGACCGACCACGACGACCGGGCGGGTGTCGGCGTCGATGACGACCCGGTGGTTCGTGGAGTACCGGTGGTTCTTGGACCTTTCGGCGACCGTGTGGTCGCGGGTGAGGACGAGGGTGCCGTCGACGATCGGGACGGTGTCTTTGCGGAAACGCTTGCGCGGCCGGAGGGCGGGCATGGGGCCGAGACGGTCGACGACGCGATCGACCGCGGACTTCGATACGCCGAACGGCGGGGCGAGTTGGCGCGGTGTCGGGTTCGTACGCCGGTACGCCGTGACCGGCGGCACCCGGTCCTCCATCGGCAGGGCCCACGGGCGGCCCTTGCCGGGCCGGTCGGCGCCTTCGCGGCGCGGCATCGTCATGAGCCTGCCGAACCGGCGCGGGCTCGGCCCGGTGAACGGGGCTGTCCAGGACGGCTCCGACGCCGTGATCACACCAGCCACGGCGCGAAGTGTCGCGAGCGCGCTCATCAGCCTGCAATGAAGCCACGCCTTTTCGGGCCGTGGACACCGTGCAAAATCCGCCCCGAGTCGGCATTCCGGCGCTGCAATGAAGGCGCGACCTCGAGAGCCGTGGACACCCATGGCCTTGGAGGCTGTGGCTCCATTCCTTCCCTTCCTCCGACGAAGCCGCAGTCCCGAAGACTGCGGACACTTGACCTTGTCGACGACCGATCGATGCCGCCACTTCAATGAAGCTGTAGTCCGGAAGACTGCAGACACCGCAGTCCATCCATCTGGAAGACTTGGGAGACAAAGACCTTCAATGAAGCCGCAGTCCGGAAGGCTGCGGCCACCGCGTCGGCCGGGAACTGGATCCCCGACAGCGACACCCTTCAATGAAGCCACGGCCTCGAGGGCCGTGGACACCTGGGTCAGGCCAGGATCGAGCTCCTTGCGGATCTGCCTTCAATGAAGCCACGACTGTCACGAGCGTGGACCCAGCGGGTATGGCACCCCAGCATGACTGTGCTGATCATAGACACATCCGCTTTTCGAGAGCTTGCCATCCAAGTCCACCCCCTCAAGGACGCCTCAGCTGTCAAGGCCATGGACGCGCACGGGCGCTCCTGGGCGTTCTGAAGGCATACGGCCTTCAATGAAACGGCGGCTGTCAAGGCCGTATGGCATCACGGGTGAGAGTTGGCCCCATCTGAGAGGTTTGGTTCTAAAGGTGATTGCAACACCTGCCCTGCGGGGTGTTGCAATGGCCAAGCCGCATCGAACATCGATGAAGCCACGGCCTCGAGAGCCGTGGACAGGTCACGTCCCATTCGACGTCACCGTCCGAGCAGCCCCTTCAATGAAGCCACACCCTCGCAAGCCGTGGCACGGGATCGTGAAGATCGCTGGAGCGCTCCAAGCCCAGCTTCAATGTAGCCACGCTCCCAAGGATCGTGGACACCACACACCTACCTGACGACGTCGTCCGTACGGCACTCCTTCAATGGGCCACAGCCTCGAAGGCCGTGGATACCACGCCGACCTTGCTCGGACCCTGCTGGGAGACGACCCTTCAATGAAGCTGCGGATTCGAACACTGGGTCGACGACGTCTCGCGCCGGGTGCTGCCCGAGTAGCAATGAAGCCACGCCCCTTCAGGCTGGCTTCGACGTTGTTCACTGGCCCCACTTTTCGACGACTCCAACTGGCTTCACTCAGGTGTTCGATGACGGCCTAAGTCGGCCCCACTTGAAGCGTTTCCGCACTTCAGGAGCGGAGCCACACGAGACCGTCGCGAGGTCGGCCTCCGCAAGTGGAGCCACTGCAAGCCGTCCGCAGGTGGGGCCACTGAACAACGTCGAAGCCACTTCAGGCCGTAGACACCGTGCTTCGTGCCGGCGGTCTGTATGTCGTCATGCAGCTGCAATCCTGCAAAGAAGCCACAGCCCTCGGGGTCGTGGACACACTTCGATTCCGGCGGACGCCGAGTTCGTGATCGTCCTTCAATGAAGCCACGGCTCCCAGGGTTGTGGACACCATCGCTGGCCAGGTCTCGGCGGCTGCACAGCTCGTCGTTCAATGAAGCCGCGGCCCTCAGGGGCGTGGACACTTGGGTCCCCCGGGGACCCGCCGACCCCACCCCGGCGTTCAATGAAGCCGCGGCCCTCAGGGGCGTGGACACCCTACCCGAGCAGGGAAATTCCACCGAAGACCATGTGTTCGGCAGCCCGCCGACAACCACGTTCACGAGCAAAATGGACATTTGACTTCGGCGCGGACGGCGTGTCGCGTGTGTGCTTGGGGTTCCGAAGCAAGACCCATCGCCTTGCCGCCTCTCAACCCCGGCCACAGCTCGGTACGCCTTGGGACCAGCCCGAACTTCAGGTCGAACGCGAGCTGATCGGAATAGTTGCGATTCCCGGCCAGCCCGAAGGCTGAATGAAGCCACACCCTTTCGGGTCGTGGAAACGCTGTCCAGGTTGCCCAAGGGTCGCTGCCCAACATCCTGCAATGAAGCCACGGCCCGACGGGCCGTGGACACTTCCACCAGTACAGCGAGTCGGGCGGTGTCGACCGCCTGCAATGAAGCCACGACTTCGAAGGCCGTGAACACCATGGCGAGCTGGTCGACGTCATCGACACTAAGCGCCTTCAATGAAGCCACGCCCCTTCGTGTCGTGGACACTTGTGCAGGTAGAGGTTGAGATCCGTCTGATTCTCCCTGCAATGAAGCCACGACCGCCGAGGTCGTGGACGCGCGACGACGTCGGGGTCACCGCCGTAGATGATGGCTCTTCAATGAAGCTACGGCCAATGAAGCCGCAGCCCCGAAGACTGCGGACACCCTGCCCGAGCAGGAAAACTCCGCCACAGGCGGTTCGGTCGAAACTATCCCGCCTCCATGTTTACGAATTAAGCGGACCTTCGGTGCAGCCTGCGTGTCGTATGCGTTGAGGTTCTGGCGGAGCGTATGTTCCCTGCGGTCGTGTCGGCATCGGTGCGCGTTCGATCCGCATCTTGCCTTGGTCCCTTTCAGTTTCGGGGGTGGAAGAGGCCGAGTCCGTAGTGGCTGTGTCTGCCGAGGAGGAGCGGTCCGGCTACAGGAGTGGAGAGTTCGACGCGGAGGCCGTCACAGGGTCGGGTGTGGTCGCGGGTTTCGTTTTTTGATGTGCGGTGGCGGATGTGGAGGGGCCAGTCGCCGGGGATGCGTCGGATCGCGGTGGGGGCGGGGAGGCCGCGGTAGCGGAGTTCTCGTGTGACCTCGGCGAGGAGGTGCGCGTCGCGGTCCTGGCCGCGGTGTGGGTGACGGGGGGCGGTGAACGGCGTGACGCTCTCCCACACGGTGGCGGGCCTGGTGAGTTCGACGGGGAGGACGCGGTCGGCGGGGCCTTGGGCGGCGACGCGGACGAACAGGTCGCGGGGGCTCTTGTGGTAGTAGACGCGGTTGTCGCCGGTGGCGAGTCGGTGGATGGCGTCGAGTTCGGCGTCGGTGAGCCCGTCGGGGATCCACACCAGGAGTTGGTCGATGCGGCGGTCGCCGTCGCTGTCGTGGGGGATGAAGTGGGCGTGTCGGTGTTGTCCGGCGGTGTAGGGGGTGCCGTCGGCGTTCTTGCCGGCGAGGGCGCTGTCGCGGCGTGGGCTGCCCGGGGGTTGGAGGATGCGGATGCAGGCGGCGCGGAAGGCGTCGGCGAGGGGGAGTGCCTGGGTGAGTGGTGGTTGTACGCGGCCTCGGATGCTGAGGCGGATCGCGGTGACGCCGGTGGCGTCTGCGGTGGTGGGTCGGTGGCGCTGGCGCGGTGGTGCGGTGGTGTCGGTCGGGGTGGGCGTGGCGTAGGTGAGGTGTCGGCTGCCGGGTGGGTACAGCAGTTTCCCGGCGCGGACGTCGACCGGTCGTGCGGTGAGTGCCTCGATGTCGAGGGGGAGTTCGGGCGCGAGGAGGTCGACGGTGGTCCAGCCGGGCGGTGGTTGGCCGTCGGCGAGTTCGGTGGCGGGGATCAGGTCGTCGCCTCGGGGGAGGGTGTCGGCGAGGCGTGCGTCGACGAGGCTGTCGGCCCGGCCGAAGTAGGGCATGGCCTCGAGGAGCGCGCGGAGAGTGTCGGTCTGGTCGGAGTCGAGGTCGCCGTGCCACTGGATGTGGATGGTGGCGTCGCCGCCGAGGAGGGCGAAGGCGTCGACGGCCTTGTCGGTGTTGCCGTTCGTTCCGGATTTGTGGTGGCTGTCGGGGAGGTAGTGCCGGGTGTGTTGGAGTTGGTGGGGTGGGAGGAGGTAGCGGCGTGGGGGTTGGGCGAGGGCGGTGAGGACGGCGTGGACGTGTTTCTCGGGGAGATCGGGGAGGCGTTCGTGCCAGGTGGCGTAGAGGGCGCGGAGGATGCGCCAGGGGGCGGGGGGTAGTTCGACGGCGCCTTCGTTGACGTGTCGACCCCAGGGGGTGGCGTGATAGCGGCGCCAGGGGAATTCGAGGGCGATGGTGATCACGCGTCGGCCGTCGCCTTCTTCTTGGCGGTCTTGCCGTCGAGCCAGGCGACGTCGAGGGCGCCGCGGGTGTCGAAGTCCTTGGTGGAGGCGGCGACGAGGTCGCGGAGTTCGCGGTCGAGGGTTTCGGTGTCGGGGAGGGGCACAGCGGCGGTGATGGGTGAGACGGGTTCGAGGTCGCAGGCGGTGCGCAGGCGCAGACCCCCGTCGAGGAGTCGGCGGATCTCCCATTGGGCGAGGGTGACGAGCATGTTCGTGCGGGTGTCGTCGAGTCCGTAGGAGCGCAGGAGGGCGACGTCGATCGAGAACATGGCCTTGATGGTGCGGGCGGTCCATTCGACGCGGTGGAAGGGGATGGATCCGTAGCCTTCGCTGGTGCCGCCGTTGCCTTCGCTCTGGTCGCCGAGGGAGTGGCGGACGGAATCGCTTTTGCGGCCGCCGCTGATGACGCGTCCGACGTCGTATGCCTCGATGACGGCGGAGACGGCGCGGGTGAAGCGGGGTTGGCCGTGCCAGGGCTTCTGGTTGAAGAAGACGCCGTGGAGGAGGCTGAACGGGTCGAGGCGGGTGATGGCGTCGGCCATGGCGGGGAAGTCGAGGGGCTTGTCGTTGGCCAGGCCGAGGCGTCGGGTGATGACGTCGAGCATTTTCGTGTCGCGGAGGTGGGAGTCGCGGACGAACGCCGAGGTGAGGCGGTGGGCCTCGAGGCGGCTGGAGGTGAGGAACGCGTCGGTGTCCCCGGCCTGGTGGACGCGCACGTAGGGGAGTTCGGCGACGGTGTCGACGGGGGTGCGGTCGGCGTTGTTCCAGGCGGTGTTCTCGAGGCGGTTGGCCATGGACTGGACGGATTCGACGAGGAGCATGGGGACGGTGGTGCCGTCGGGACCGGGGGCGTCGAAGTAGGCGTGGCCGACGTCGGGGAAGCCGGTGGGCTGGAACGTGGAGCCGATGACGGGCGCCAGTTCGACCTCGTAGCGCAGGCGGCGGATGTTCGTGGGGATCATGCTGTGTCCTTCACGGAGTCGGTGTCGGTGGTGTCGGCAGGTGCTGTGTCGGCGATCTGGCGGCGGCGCGCGAAGGTGGTCGCGGTGATCGCGTTCAGGGCGGACATCCGATCGCGGTTGACGGTGCGGGCGAGCAGGATGGCGGCCAGGCGGCGCCCGTCGAGGCCGGAGCCGGCGAGTTCGTCGGTGGCGACCAGGGGCCGGCAGCCGGCGAGGCGCAGGCGCAGCAGGGCTTCGGGCAGGATCGCGTCGGGTCCGCGGGCAGTGAGGCGTCCGATCCAGTCGGTTTGTGGCGTCAGTTCGAGGTCGAAGTCGGGTTTGTCGCGGTCCCATAGCGACCGGACGCGCAGGGTGGCGTCGGCGGGTGCGAAGAACGGCAACAGCACGGCCAGTGGCGGCGGGAGGAACGGCCGCGGTGGTGTTTTCCCGGGCTTCGTCGTGTGGTCGGGTCCGGGCTCGGATCGGGGACGGGGTACGGAGGGCGCGGCCGGCGCGTCGCCGTCCGGGGTGTGTTCGTCGGGCGTCTCGGTTTCGGCGCTGGCCGCCGGCGCCCCTTCTTCGGGACCGACTTCCTCGAGATCGATTTCTTCGAGGTCGATCTGAGTCTGAGCGAAAACGCTCGGGGCGGTGTCGATGTCGTTGGTGTCGAGGGGTTCGGTGTCGCCGTCGCTCCGAGGCTGCGGGAGGTGGATGTGCCAGCCGAGGGCGAGGAGTCCGCGGAGGTGGTTCGCGATGGCGGTGTCGTCGAGTTCGCCGTGCAGGAAGCGGAGCATGATCTCGATCGGCATGGCGGGTCCGGCGCGGAACCCGGGCCCGATGGTGCGGGTTTCGTCCGCGTTGGTGGCGGTGCGGCCGCGCAGGTGCAGGCGGTGGGCCTCGGCCAGGGCGTGGGCCAGGTGGGGGCCGTCGAGTTCCACGCCCGTGGCGGGCCGGTCCGCCCACACCGCCTGCGGAGTCTTGCCGCCCTTGTCGCTCTTCTTGAGTGTGGTGCGGGTGAGTGTCCAGCGCAGCGCGGTCGGTTCGGGTGCCGGCTTGGTGGTGTCGCGGGCGTTGGCGTAGACGGCGGCGACGACGAGTTCGTCGTCGGTGTGCCGGCCCGGTGTCCAGGCGACGCGGGTGCGTGGGGTGAAGGGGGTGACGGTGTCGCGGACCGTGGAGGAGCGGGCGGCGGCCTCGTGGAGGAGGCCGAACGCGGTGACGAAGCGTGCCACGGCGGGGTTGCCGTCGCCTCGGGCGACGGCGAACAGGGCGGCGTCGGCCTGCCGTAGCAGGGTGGCGACGGTATTGGGTAGGGAGGCGCGGCGGACGCGGTCCATCCACGCCTGGGCGTCGGCGACCATGTGGGCCTCGCCGTGGACGGCGACGGGCAGGTGTCCTGCGGGGACGGCGAGGGGGTTCTGGCCGTGGCGTTCGACGAAGAGGAAGCGGCGGAACCCGGACAGGTTGCGGTCGACGCCGAGGGCGGCGACGGCGAGCGCGAAGGTGACGCCGGTGCGGGCCTGGGTGCCGCGCCATCGGGCTCGGCCTTCGCCGAGGAGGACCTCAAGTTCGCCGATCCCGGCGGGCTTGTCCCAGATCGGCGCCCACAGTTCGCGTTTGACCGTCTCGCCCGCGGCGGCGGTGGCGTGGCCGACGGGGGAGGAGGAGGTCATGAACGGGAGGCTGGTGCCGGCGGCGCCGTTGCGGCGTACGGCGGCGCCGGCGAACATGACCAGGCCCTCGCAGGACAGGACGGTGTGCCAGGGGTTGACGAAGCCGACGTCGTCGTTCTTCTCCCACGGTGAGGAGTGGATGCCGCCGGCGCGGCCGGGGTCGAGTTGGCCGACGGTGTCGCGCAGGTAGGGGACGGTTTCGTCGCCGGTGACGAGGGCGCGGGCCCAGGCCCGGGAGCGGGTGGTGTCGGCGTCGGGGCCGGCGACCAGGGCGAGGCGTTGGTGGAAGGTGGCGGAGAGTTCCTGGCGGCCGAAGTTTCCGCCGGTCCCGGCGATCGGGTTCCACGCCAGGGTGTCGTCGCCGAGGGCGACGAGGGCGTCGATCCAGGGCAGGCAGGCGTCGGGGAGGCGGTTGCGGCACAGAGTGATGACGCGGTCCTTGGTGGCCTTGGACCACATCGTCTCGCCGGCCCAGCCGCGGCGCCGTCCTTCGGCGACGATGTCGCGGCCGACGCGGATCGCCTCGGCGAGGGGTGCGAAGCGCGGCTGGGTGGTGTGTTCGAGTGCGGTGAGGAGGCGTTCGGCGGAGACGCTCTTTCCGGCGTCGTTGAATCCCGAGCCGGAGTTCCAGGGGGTGACGATCGGGGTGGGGGCGTAGTCGTCGACGAGCCAGTCCGCAAGCGTGTCGGGGTCGTGGCAGGTGGTCAGGACGGGGGCGTCGCCGTGCCAGTGCAACCGGGCTCCGGTGTCGGCCTGGTCGGTGAGCAGGCGCAGGAGGCCCAGCGCGGAGAGGTATCCGGCGAGGGTGGTGGCGCGGAGCCCGTGCAGATGGATCGTGTTTACCACAGCGCCTCCTGGCTGGACGCGGGCTCGGCCGGCCCCGACGTCGAGGGTCCGGGCGTGGCGGTGGGGGTGGTCTCGGGTGTTCGTCGCGGTGTCGGGACGGTTCGGTCGTCCGAAGCCGAACTCGAGGCCGAACCCGGGGCCGAGGTGGAGGTGGCGGGTTTCGTGGTTTCGGGGTTGCGGTAGCTGCGGCTGGCGTTGCGGTCGGCGATGCGGACGAGGGCCTCGAGGAATCCGAGGCGGAACGGGCCGAGTTCGGGGTCGTCGCGCAGGCGCAGGACGCGTTCGGTCCACGAGGGTGCGCCGTCGGCGCGGTCGCCGAGGAAGAGCATCGACGGGTCGAGGGTGATCGCGGGCACGGTGCGGCGTCCGGGTCGGGTGCCGTCGTCGGGGTCGAGGGGCCCGTCGGGTACGTCGACGGGCCCGAACGGGTCGCCGGCCTCGACGCCGAGGACGCGAGGTGCGGCGCGTTCGGTCTCGCCGGGCATGGATCGCACGGACACGCGGACCTTGCCGTGGTGCGCGGCCGCCAGGTACGTGACCAGGTCCGGGTCCGGGGTCTGGTCGAGGAGGTCCACGTCCGGGTGGGCGAGGGCGAGGGCGGTGACGAGTTCGTGCCGGAAGAAGCGGCGCGAGTGGCGTCCCAGCCCGCGTTTCGACTTGGCCCACGGGCCGGGAACGTCCGGCGGTTCGCCGTCCGGGCGGTTCTCCAGCAGGGTCGTCTGGAAGACGTCGTGGGCCTTTCCCAGGTCGTGATACCGGCCCGCCACTGCGGCGGCGTGGACCAGGGCCTGCGGGACGTCCACGCCTGCGGAGGCGAGTCTTTCGGCGTACGTACGGACGTCGCGGTCGACGTCGTCGAGGTGCGTCGGGAGGTCGACCCATCGGTCCGCGCAGGACCGGTGGTCCGCGCCGGTCGAGTCCGAAGGATTGCGATCCTCGGGCACGGAGACCGCGGGCACAGGTGCGCGGTGGCGGGGGTCCCAGCCCGTCGCGGGGTCGTAGCAGCCGGCACGGGTGTCGGCCAGGACGACCGTGCCCGGTCGTACGTCGGCCGCGGTCAGGCGGCGGCAGCCGCCGCCGATCTGGTCGAACGTCCACCACCCGCCGGGGTCGCGGGCGAGGGCCTTGCGGACCTCGGCCACCGGCGCGGGGCACAACTCGTCCCGGCTCGGGAAGCGTTCGTGTTCGCCGGGCCGCTGGTCGGGCCATTCCCGCCAGGCGACGGACACGGTGGTGTCGTCGCCGTCGCGGATCCACCGCGACACGTCGATGTCCGAGCCCTCCAGGTCTGGCATCGTGTCGAACAACTGCAGCAGATCACGCCGCCGCAGCACCGGATACACCGGTGGATCCGAAACCACGGGAACTTCACCCAGCGCGGTCGACGTCATCGCGTGGCCCTCGAGCGCGGTCAGGGCCTCCATCGCCCGTTCCACGTCCACGTCGTCGTACGGCGCGAACCCGGATCCGGGAGGGCGTGTCCACAGCAGGCGCGCGTCGGTCGCGTTGCCGTCGCGGTTGCAGCGTCCGGCGCGTTGCACGATCGAGGACCAGGGCGCGGCCTCCGTCACCAGCACGCTCGAGGTGACGTCGACACCGGCCTCCAGGACCTGCGTGGCGACGACAATCTGCCCGACGTCCCCGAGAGTCTTCTTCAGCTTCTCGGTCAGGGCCGCGCGTTCGTTCGGGCGGAACCGGGAGTGCAGCAGCATGACCTGGGGCGCCCCGGCCGTCTTCGTCAGGGCCTTGGCGAGGGCGGCGTGGATCTCCTGGGCGCGGCGAACCTGGTTGACGATCACGATCGTCCGCGTCCCCGGCCGGTGGCGGCGCAGCGACTCCTCCGCGATAGCCACTGGATACGCCTTGGCGTCCCCCGGCGTCTCGAGGTGTTCGACGGCGCGGACGGCATCGAGTCGGTGTCGGAGCGCGTCGTCCGGGTAATCGAGCGCGTCGAACGTATGAGTGGGCGCGTGGTGGTCGGGGGTGCGTAGGCGGGTGTCGTCCAGGGTCGCGGACATCCACATCGTCGCCGAACCGCTCACACTTCCCAACACGTTCCGCAGGCCCTGCAGTTGCGCTGTCGTCTCCAACGCCGGGCCCATCAACTGGGTCTCGTCGCACACGAACTGCACACCCGCGTGCAGGAGCCCGAACGACAGCGGCCACGACGCCCTCGACTCGGCGTAGCCGCGCATCAACAACCGCGACAGCACCATGTCCTGCGTCCCCACGAATACTGCGGGCCGATTGGGCTCCAACTGCCAGTCGTCGTCGGCAAGCTGCACACCACCCAGCAGGACGTGGACTCGCACGTCCACGTGCGGTGCCTGCGGCCTGCCCTGCTCATCCTTCGCGTCATCAGCGCTCTTCCGCGGGCGGTTCAGCGCGCCGATCCATCCTTGGACCTCACTGGCGGTCTGTTCGACCAAGGAACGCAACGGCAGCACGTACACCAGCCACCGTGGGGTGGCTCGGCGAACGGCCTCGTCGGGGTGCTCGGTCAACCGCCACATCCACGGCAGCACTGCGGCGGCAGTTTTCCCCGATCCTGTGGGCGCCCGCAGCAACTGCGGCAACGGTTTCTCGGCCAATGCCTTCTGATAGGCGTAGGGCGTGTGTCCCTTCGCCGCCTGCGTGAACTCCTCGAACGACCTCACCGTCGACGTACTCCTTCAGACAGAGATCGGCATCACGCCGATCGGCAGCGCATACTGCCAGCCCCCACTGACAACGCTTTGTGTTCGAACAAATTCTCTAAGTAAAGATTTGCTTTGCTGTAATAAAGGCAGCTTTTGGCATCGGGATCAGCGGGCGGCCGCGACCGCCGCACACGCGCCGAGCCCGCGGCGAGGACGACCAGGGTTGCTTCACCCGCTGCGGCCGCCTTCAGAGCCGCCTGCGGTCCCTTGACGGAACGCAATCGACAGGGCAACGAGGGCCTTTACTGCGGCGACGAACAGTGCAAACGCGATCAGCACCGGAAGCACGACAACCATGCCGTGCAACCTCACGCCATCCCCCGTTGAGGCCATGACCAGGGACGTCGATCGATGTTGCTCGCCAGTGTCCCGTGATCGAAGCCATGGCACCTCCGGCCATGGAAATTTGCGCGGGTGGGTGTTGATCGCTGAGCAAGCGGCCGCTGAACCGTGACTCTTCAGCCGCGAGGCCAAGCTCGCACTCGGACCGATGCGGCGGATCGGACGACTGCAATGGCTCGTGGACGATTGATACCCGGTCGTACGGCGTGCTGCCTTGAAGCCACACTCTCGGGGTGATGGACGCTCGGTCGCGACGAACGCGCCGCAGCGGGTGCGTAGACCTGCAATGAAGCCACGACTCTTCGGGTCGTGAACACGTGGCATCGTCTATCTGATACGCAGCTGGCGCGCCCACCTGTAATGAAGCCGCGACCCCTTTGGATGGCGGACACCAGAACGCCGGTCGCCTTTCTCAACCGCCTGCATTGAAGCCACGGCCCCGGGGTCGTGGACACGATTATCCGGCGCTGGTGATCGTGGACAACGTCAACCTGCAATACAGCCCATGGCCCTCGGAGTCGTGGAGACCACCAGGTCGCCGAGAGTCTGTGGTGGGAAGCCACCCTGCAATGAATGAAGCCACGATCCTTCGGGCCGGGGAACCTGTTGGTCACCGGCCTGGCGCCGCCGTCCGTGACTCTGCAATGAACCCAAGACCCTTCGGGCCGTGGATACGGTGCTGCAGATACCCGTCAATCTCTCCCAGGGTCCTGCAATGAAGCCACGACCTTTCGGGCCGTGGACACGCCTTCCCGGGCCACGTCATCGTCACGATGCGCGTCCTGCAATGAAGCCACGGCCATTGGGCCGTGGACACGCGGCGGCGGTGCTGCCAGGGATGTAGCAGTTGACGCCTGCAATGAAGCCACGACCCTTCGGGCCGTGGACACTTCGCTGTCGTCTACGCGAAGTTGTGGGATCCGCTCCTGCAATGAAGCCACCGCTCTCGGGTTCGTGGCCACCTTGGCCTTGCGAGCCGCAGCCTGGAGCGCCTCGAAACTGCAATGAAGCCACCACCTTTTCGGGCCGTGGGCACCTGGGCGGTCATCGGCATCGGGATGTTGATGGCGCCGCTGCAATGAAGCCACGACCCTTCGGGCGGGACATCCGCATCGTGTCGACGGTCGGCGTCCCCGGCATCCCCCTGCAATGAAGCTACGACCTTTCGGTCCGTGGACACGCGGACGCGATCTCCCTCGGGTCGAAGCGGGTCGACCTGCGATGAAGCCACGACCCTTCGGGACGTGGACACCTGTGCCGTCGGGGGTGACGGTGGTGCCACGGGCGTTGCTGCAATGAAGCCACGACCCTTCGGGACGTGGACACGGTCGCATTGACCAGCGCCGACCCTCGGGCGAGTTCGCTGCAATGAAGCCATGACCCTTCAGGCCGTGGACACCCTGACCGAGCAGGGAAATCCCGTCGCAGGCAATGAGCCCGGAAGTCTGCCCACATCAACTTTCACCAACAAAACGGACCTTCGGCCTCGGCGCGGCCAGCGTGTCGCATGTGCGCTCCAGGTTCCGAAGTAGAACGCATCGTTCCCTGCGACCGTAGTTCGATACCGACGCAACCGCAGCCTATCGCCCGGCCCGAATGCACTGCGCGATCGTGGGGCCGCCTGTGCGCGGTGCCCACTGCGACCTTTTCCATCGCCTCGCTCAAAGACCCACGCCATGCGGAGCAGTTCCATGTCGAGCGCCTTCGGCCACCGCTTCCGAGACAACGCCGGGACCGGTCCGAGGTGGACGAGTGGCGGATCGGCCCCGCGTCCGCGGGGATGGTCCCTGTGCCGGTTCGCGATCGAAAACGACTGCCCTGTCGGCCAGCGACGACGAAAGTTGAGCAAGCCCGGCCGGAGATCGCCGGGTCGGCCACCATCGGGATCCCGGGGTGCACACTGGGCACGCGGGCACCAACGGCCGCCACGCGCACGATTCTTCGTCGACGACATTGCCCCACCCTGTCCGAGCCGCCCCGGCCCGCCCCGGCGCCCCAGGCTCGCGATCAGATCTTGACCCCGAGTTTCGCAAGGGAGCCGCAAATGGACGACGGCCACGCCCGAAAAGACGATCTGACCACCGCCCTGCACCTCGACAGGACACAGGCATGGGCGGAACTCACGTCGCTCGCGGACGACTTCGTTGCCCCCGCGGCCGACGACGTGGTCTGGACCCGGCCACCACAAGCCGAGGACGGCGTCCTCACCCTCGCCTATCCGGATTACTCGGATCGGGTGAACCGAGCGGTGGAGCTGCTGTACGAGGTCGGCGCGGTCACCCCACGCGCCGACTGGACCGCGTCGCGCCAGCCCGACCACCGCAAGGCGGGCGGGCTCACCCCCGACGAGGCCGTCCTCGCCGCCACGCAGGTCGTCCGCGGTGAACGCTTCTGCGACGGCACAATCGGCACGGCCATCGCCGACGGGCTGTTCCACGTCGTGCTCGCCACCCTCGTCGAGACCCACCGCGCCCACCGGGGCGGTCCAGCGCCGGCGCCCCGGCGCGGGAAGGCTCCGGCACGACACGTGTACGTCGGTGATCGTCGACACGGGCAGGTCACCCACATCGCCCGCGACGGCCGTACCCGCCTGGTGTGGAACCAGGACACCCACGCGTTCGACGTCCAGGAACTCACCTGGACCACCACCGGATCCTGGAACAAGAAGCAGGCCTACGAACAGGTCAAACACGGCTGGGACACTGCCGAGGACCCGGACCACACCACAGAACACGACGATTCCTGACCCCGCCGCGAAACGACCCATCTGCTTGAACGTGATGACTTGCCTTCGACGCGCGTCCGTCGAGCGGCTGTTCCAGCAAGGCAGGCACGGAGAACAGCAATCGATGGATGCTCACTGGTGTCGCTGCGACGTTCGCCCCCGCCGCAAGCATGCGTCGCGGGGCACGCCGCCACATCAAAACCGATGAGACTCTCAGGTGAACTACCGTGGGTCGAAGAAGATCCTCTTTGGGTCATCGGGCATCAGGGTGGCAAGATGCAACTGAACGAAAACGGCGTTACCCGCTGGTAGAACCCCAGGTCACCCAGCGTCGGCCCCGCGAACGCGGGGATGGTCCCCCAGGTACCACACCTACGCCGAGGCAGCCGAGGTCGGCCCCGCGAACGCGGGGATGGTCCCTGGTCCGGCGTGCCCGTCCAGGCCGGCGGCAGGTCGGCCCCGCGAACGCGGGGATGGTCCACCCAGCCGAGGCCGAGCGTGCCGCCCGGCATGGTCGGCCCCGCGAACGCGGGGATGGTCCCCGCGCGGTGTGTTCCTGCGGTTCGACCGCGTCGTCGGCCCCGCGAACGCGGGGATGGTCCCTTGGTGTACGGCCTTTCCTGCTCGAACTCGGTGTCGGCCCCGCGAACGCGGGGATGGTCCCAGGTCCGGGTCCGCACTCGAACACGCCGCGTCGTCGGCCCCGCGAACGCGGGGATGGTCCCGGGGCGGCATCGGCAACCCGAGCGGTTGTCTGGTCCATCCGGGGGCGGTAGAGACGGCGCAGCCGGATGCCGGGCTTCTCGTTGGCGTCGGTGGAGGAATGCCGGTGAGGAGGCCGGCGAGTGAACTACCGTGAGGTCGAGAGGGATCCGCGTCGAGGGAGCGGATGGGTGGCAAGATGCAACCGAACGAGAACGGTGTTACCCGCTGGTAGAAGCCCAGGTCATCCAGTCCGCCCCGCGAACGCGGGGATGGTCCTGGGTGGGGATCCTGAACGAACCAACTGTGCGGGTCGGCCCCGCGAACGCGGGGATGGTCCCGGCGCCTGCCGCCCGCCGGGCCTCTTCGCCCGGTCGGCCCCGCGTAGGCGGGGACTTGCCCGCCGTGGTGCAGGGGCAGTTGGCGTGGTTCATGCTCGGCCCCGCGATCACGCCGATGACCTGCTGCAACGTCGTCGGGGCCGCCCGTCCGGACGCCGAGCCTGCGCAGGCAGTGTGATCAACCGTCGTCCTCGCCATCACGGTCAGCCGCATCGTCGGCGAAATGCCGCGCTCCCTGCCACCGGTCCTGTCCATGCCCCCTGGATAGGGTGATCCGGTGACGCAGCCCCTTCGTTCCCTGATCACCGAGGCAACGGCGCTGTCCGTTGCCGGACGCGGGCTCCGGCGGTACAAGATGGGTCCGGCCGTGATCGGGGCGGGCACGGGAGCAACCGTCGTGATCGTCGAACCCGGCGACCATCCGGGGGTCAGCGGCGTCCAGGACGCCACCAACGTACTCCTGCGCGGGGACAGGATCCCGGACCTCCACCCACGGTTCGACTTCCGGGGCACCCTGCCGATCCACCTCTTCGCCCGCCTGGACCAGGGCTGCCTTCCCCTCGGCACCGCGCTCTGCAGAGGAAGACCGTCCGCACCTGCCGACTTCGACCATGCCGCACTGGAACTCGACCAACCGCTGGGCCGCGAAATGCTCGACGCGGTCCGACCGGTCCCGGCACCCGGACCGGTGCCGGATGTGGGCTGGGTCGACCACGTGGAAACGGACCCGATCCGGGCCCTGGAAACGTTCGTCCTCGGTTGGTTTCCCGCCGAGCAGACCAAGCCGGCGGAAGAGGAGCGCACGGCGAGCGAACCGGGTGATCTGCCACCGGCGTTGACCGCTTTCCACCGCCTCGCCCGTCTCCGCCCGGCACTCCACGGATTCCACGACCCGGTACTCGAACAACCCGAGCGCGTTCCCGGACCCCTCGGCGACCGGCTCGTCTTCGCCGTGATGCACGGGGCCTCCATGGACTGGTCCATCCCATGGCCACCGGAAGGCCCGAGTGCAACCGACCCCCGCGTTTGGCACACCGAAGACCCCCGTACCGCAAACCCGGAGACGACCCTCGAAGACGAACCTCTGAGCCGCTTCCTCCTGCAGTTCACCCTCTACCAAGCCATGAATGCAGCCCCCTACCACGCACGGACCTACTGCACACCAACCCCGCGCCTTGACCCATTGTGAAGCGTGCTGCGCCCCGTACCCCTGAGTCCGTTCCTGCCGACGTACGAGGCCGACAAGTTCTTCGTGGCCCCTGGACTGCTCGCGTCAGTCAGCAGCGACGAGAGGGAAGCGGTCTTGACCTTCGCCGCACTCCACCGCGGGACCCTGACACCGCTGCTCGAACGCGGTTACCGCTGGCTCCGCTTCGACAGATAAGGTCGACACCGCCCCTTCGGGGATGGTTCCGACGGTACGTAGACGTGTCCGGCCTTCCTGCCGTCGGCCCCGCGAACGCGGGGATGGCTCCGCGACGTATCGCGCGATCTCCGAGGCGTGTTGGTCGGCCCCGCGAACGCGGGGGTGGCCCGAATTGAAGCAGCCCGGGACCACGGCCAGTCTGCGGGCCGTCCTACGAACGGCGCATTGCGGACGAACTGCGGAGACGGCCACCGACAACATGATGTCGACCTACCGTGGCCTCATGACATCCACCGACCCCTTCTCCGAGATCGTCGGGCGGAGCGCAATCGAGGACGCCCTACGAGGTATCGCGCCCCGTCCCGTCACGAACACGAAGTACTTCGTGCGGATCGCCGGACGCGCCTACCCCGTGAAACAGGTCGCACGTACATACACCGGTGTGCAGACGTTCAATACCCGACTGGCGCAAAGGTTCCTGCGACTCAACGGGTTCGAGATCCACAAGCATTAGCTACATACCGAACGAAAAAGGTGTCACTCACGGTAGATTCCCAGGTCATCCAGGGTCAGCCCTGCATACAGGCCGGGATGCTCCCGGCGGCTTCGTCACCGTCTACAACTCTGTCGCATGGGCGCCGCGAACTCGGGGATGGTCCCGCGGCGTTCGTCGCGACCGATCGGGGCGACGTCGGCCCCGCGAACACGGGGATGGTTCGGACGCCGCCCCGGCAACCTCGTGTTCGAACAGTCGGCCCCGCGAACGCGGGGATGTTCCCTGCGACCAGTCACCGCCGAACAGCCGGACCCCGTCGGCCCCGCGAACGCGGGGATGTTCCCACGTCGGCCTGGACGGCCCGATGCTGCTTCTGGTCGGCCCCGCGAACGCGGGGATGGTCCGCTTCTCCCGGCGTCGGTCGCGGGCATGATGTCGTCGGCCCCGCGAACGCGGGGATGTTCCCCGCCCACAAAGCGGTCAAGTTGCTCCGGGCCGGTCGGCCCCGCGCAGGCGGGGATGTTCCCGCCCTGAACGACCTAAAGAAGCGCGGCATGGTGTCGGCCCCGCACAGGCGGGGATGTTCCCGCGTACTCACCACGCGTCATGTCCGAGACCATGTCGGCCCCGCACAGGCGGGGATGTTCCGTACGTCCTGATCCGGCTCGCGTTGCTGGCGCTGTCGGCCCCGCACAGGCGGGGATGTTCCGGCGGCGAACCTCGCGGGCGCGTTGCGGGTGTCGTCGGCCCCGCGCAGGCGGGGATGGTCCTGGCCGACGACGACGGCCCGGAAGACACCGGCGGTCGGCCCCGCGAACGCGGGGATGGTCCCACTTCGCCCAGGGATGCGCGGAGACCGCAGCCGTCGGCCCCGCGAACGCGGGGATGGTCCCAGACCGGCGACCGCGAGGCCCACACCCTGCCGGTCGGCCCCGCGAACGCGGGGATGGTCCCCTCTCGAAACCTCTGCGGACGACCCGGCGGGCGTCGGCCCCGCGAACGCGGGGATGGTCCCAGACCGGCGACCGCGAGGCCCACACCCTGCCGGTCGGCCCCGCGAACGCGGGGATGGTCCCCTCTCGAAACCTCTGCGGACGACCCGGCGGGCGTCGGCCCCGCGAACGCGGGGATGGTCCTACCGTTGCCCTCTATTCGCCCCCTTCCGATTTGTCGGCCCCGCGAACGCGGGGAGGGTCCTCAGCACGCCCAGCAGCAGTCCCGGCAGCCGGAGTCGGCCCCGCGAACGCGGGGATGGTCCAAGAGCGGGCCAACCTGCCGTCCTACCGGCAGGGTCGGCCCCGCGAACGCGGGGATGGTCCCAGCAGTACTCGATATCCGCGCACCGCCCACCAGTCGGCCCCGCGAACGCGGGGATAATCCCTGGAGGCACTCGACGCCGAGGTCGTCGAGGACGTCGGCCCCGCGAACGCGGGGATGGTCCGCCCGCGCACCCGGAGCACAAGGCAGCGTTCGAGTCGGCCCCGCGAACGCGGGGATGGTCCCTCGCGTGCGTCGAGAACCTGGGTGTGCGTGGGGTCGGCCCCGCGAACGCGGGGATGGTCCCTGGTCCGCAGGCATGTACGCGTACTCGCAGCAGTCGGCCCCGCGAACGCGCGGATGGCCCCGGGCCAGCGACCACCATCCCCACCGTGCCCAGGTCGGCCCCGCGAACGCGGGGATGGCGGTGGCTTTGAGTAATCGCCGGGCGCGTATCGACTCCATGGGGTGCCGGCTTCGGAGGCCACGCGCGTGGGGGTTTTGTGGTGGTAGCCGAGTGCTTCGGCGACGACGGGTGCGGGCATGCGGAGGACGTGTCGGCGGATGGCGGCGGCCCGGCCGGCTGCCGGGGGCATGGCCCCGGATCACGTGTGATGGTTCCGACGTGCAGGCCGTGTCGGTGGTGAGGGCTAAGGTGCGCGGTCGTGGACGCTGCCGATCTCGACTACCGGGCCCGAACGTTGACGGGCTGCATTCCTCCGCTGCTGGTGGCGCGGCTTCTCGAACTCGGTCATGAGCGGGAAGTGGAGTTCCAGGCCGGCGGCGGGGAGTGGTTCTGCGCGCTGGAGTGGGCACGGCTGCTCGGGCAGCGGGGTCGGCGGAAGCAGGCGTTGGAGGTGCTCGCTCCGTACGTCGCCACGAACTGGTGGCCGGCGGCCCGAGCCCGGGCGGAGCTGCTGGAGGGCTGGGGCCGGGCGGAGGAGGCGATCGCGCTGTTCCGCCCGTACGCGGAGGCCGGTGACCGGACGGCGCTGGTCTTCTTCGCGCGCCTGCTGGCCCGCCACGACCGCAGCCGCGAGGCATTCACGCTGCTGCGCACCGGAATCCGGGACGGGTTCCTCGCCGAGTGCCTGGTCGACGTCGCCGGGACGGCGGGCATGGACGAGGAAGCCGCGGCCCTCTTGGAGGCCCGGGTGGAACGGGCGGTCCCCGCTTGCGACGACCCCGACTGCAACAACCTCCGGATGCAACCGTCCAACGCAGTCGGCCTGCTCGCCACGATCAGGGAACGCCAGGGCCGGATCGAGGAGGCGATCACCCTGCTGCACACCCGCGAGACCACCTCCGTCAACGGCCGTGACCAGCTGGCCGACCTGCTGGCCAGACACGATCGGACCACGGAACTACGTGCGTACGCAGCGTCCGAGCACCACGGGCACGCCGCGCAGCGCCTTGCCGAAGTGCTGGAGGAACGCGGCGACGTGGAAGGCGCGATCGCCGCCTACCGCACGTTCGGTGCCACACCTTCCGGCATGTGGCATGTGGCTGTACCGCTGTCCGAGCTCCTGGCCCGTCACGGACGCAGCGATGAGGCGATCGAGGTATTGCGCACGCTCACCGAACACGGCGCGGAGGACTGGATCGTCCACACTCTCTGCACCCTGTACGCCGACCACGGCCGGCCCCGGGACGGCCTGGCCCACCTCGATGCCCTCAAGACGCGAAGCGGCGGCAGGGAGGACTGGGACTTGTTCCAAATGCGGCTCCCGCTCATGGCCGACTGCGGCCTGCTCGACGAAGCGATCGAGCAGGCGCGGACGCACCCTGAGGGCGACACCTGGTACGCGGCCTGGGCCCTGTCCGACATGCTTGACAAAGCCGGCCGCACCGAAGAAGCCGACGCAGTCCTCGAACAGCACCCGAAACTCAACAGCTCTCTCCGTGCCGAGCGCCTCATCAACCTCGGCCGCATCGAAGACGCTGTACGAGTCCTCCAGCAGCCGATCAGCAAACCGACCACACCCGCATGGAACGGCGCCCACTCCACCGAACCACCGTTCTGACAACTCGGGCTGGGACGTGCCACGTCTCCACCGGGCTCTGTCTCACGCTGTGAGTCCGTGATCATGTGCAGGTATTCAGTGCGAACGAGCTTGTGGGCGCGGTGTTTTCGGGTCCGGCGCCGCTGGTGGTTGAGGAGGTCGCGGACGGCGGCGAGGTCATCCGGGTGCGGGCTCGGGCTCCCGGCGTGCCGGTGGATTGCCCGGATTGCGGCGGTCGGACAGGCCGTGTGCGCCTTCCACGAACGCACGGTGACGGACGTCCCCGTCGATGCCCGCCGGGTGGTCGTCGTGGCCCGAGTTCGCCGTCTCGCCTGTCCGACGCCGACCTGTCCTCGGGTCACGTTCCGTGAGCAAATCCCAGGTCTGCCGGAGCGCTGTCAGCGGCGAACCGTTAGGTCGTCGGCTCGGGTCCGCGTCGTGGTGAGAGAATTCGCCGGCCGCGCTGGCGCGCGGACTCCGAAGGCGCTGGGAGCCGGGATGTCGCGGTGTACCGCGCTCCTTGTACTGGAAGGCATTGCTTCGCCGGTCCTCAAGGTGCCCCGTGTTCTCGGTGTCGACGACTTCGCGCTCAAGCGTCGGCACCGCTATGCGACGGTGCCGACCGACGCCGAGACCGGCGAACGCATCGACGTCCTGCCCGGTCGTGGCGCGGACGCCTTGGAGTCCTGGCTGCGTGAGCACCCGGGAGTGTCGGGATGGTCTGCCGGGACGGATCCGGCGCCTACGCGGAAGGCATCCGACGCGCCTTACCTGACGCGGTTCAGGTCGGCGACCGGTGGCATCTGCACCGCCTGTGCGGAAAGACCCGGCAGCGTCCAGGAACACACGACCCGCGAGTGCTGGTACACCGGCCGGGCGACCGCGGACGGCTTGGGCGGCAGCACGAACACCGACATCGAATACACCTGAACCGCATGCGTGTGCGGATCCCGCGCGAGCCCGGAATCATGAAGTGACGGCGCGTCCGAAAACCGGATGCCCACCGGACGGCCTCTGCAGGCGGGGTCGGCCCCGCGCGAGCGGGGATGGTTCCGAGGCGGCATCGGCAACCCGAGCGGTTGTCTGGTCCACCAGGGGGCGGTAGAGACGGCGCAGCCGGATGCCGGGCTTCTCCTTGGCGTCGGTGGAGGAATGCCGGTGAGGAGGCCGGCAAGTGAACTACCGTGAGGTCGAGAAGGATCCGCGTCGAGGGAGCGGATGGGTGGCAAGATGCAACCGAACGAAAACGGTGTTACCCGCTGGTAGAAGCCCAGGTCATCCAGTGTCGGCCCCGCGAACGCGGGGATGGTCCCGTCTCGACCGTGTAGACCACGGACTCGCCGCCGTCGGCCCCGCGAACGCGGGGATGGTCCCACCGTGTCCAGCCTTGTACGGCGCGCCCGGGCGTCGGCCCCGCGAACGCGGGGATGGTCCCGTCGCCGGGTAGTTCGCCGACGCCTCGCGCAGGTCGGCCCCGCGAACGCGGGGATGGTCCGGCCACCTCGGCCGGACGCTCGGCGTGCGCTCGGTCGGCCCCGCGAACGCGGGGATGGTCCGGGTTACGCCCACTCAGCCATAGCGAAGTTGCGGTCGGCCCCGCGAACGCGGGGATGGTCCTACCTGGACCGAGCCATCGCCCAGTTCGGCTGTGTCGGCCCCGCGAACGCGGGGATGGTCCCACGTCTAACGGCGAAACTCTCCGTTGGCCGGTGTCGGCCCCGCGAACGCGGGGATGGTCCCAGCGCGAGTGGGAGGCGGCACAGGAGCGGGAGGTCGGCCCCGCGAACGCGGGGATGGTCCGGTCTACGCCACGGCGCGAGTGACGGCGGCGAGGTCGGCCCCGCGAACGCGGGGATGGTCCCTCTTCGCCCTCGTCCAGGCATGTGGAGGCACGGTCGGCCCCGCGAACGCGGGGATGGTCCGCCCGTACAGCGTCAAGAGGGGCGGGCCAAGATGTCGGCCCCGCGAACGCGGGGATGGTCCCTTCGTCGGGCTCCACGACCCGGGCGCAGAGGAGTCGGCCCCGCGAACGCGGGGATGGTCCCTCGTGACGCTGGCCACCTCGGTGGTCGGCGCCGTCGGCCCCGCGAACGCGGGGATGGTCCCCGGTGCACCGATTGCTTCTGCCAGGGTGGCGAGTCGGCCCCGCGAACGCGGGGATGGTCCCGCCTCGACGCTGCTGACGGCCGGGAGTCGCATGTCGGCCCCGCGAACGCGGGGATGGTCCCCCGAGGTCCTCCATGATCTGCTTCGCCTCGGCGTCGGCCCCGCGAACGCGGGGATGGTCCCTCCGCATCGGCGAGCCGCAGCCTTTCCTTCGCGTCGGCCCCGCGAACGCGGGGATGGTCCATGGGTCGGGTACTCCTGGAGGGTGTCGAGCATGTCGGCCCCGCGAACGCGGGGATGGTCCTTGCTGAACGGCGAGGACGCGATCGGACTGGAGGTCGGCCCCGCGAACGCGGGGATGGTCCTGGGCACCAGGCCACGGGTGTACCTCCTCCAGGGTCGGCCCCGCGAACGCGGGGATGGTCCTCCGAGGCGGAGCCGGATCGGCTGGTCCGCGCGGTCGGCCCCGCGAACGCGGGGATGGTCCCGGGCCTGCACAAGGGCACGGTGAGCCGTGAGCGTCGGCCCCGCGAACGCGGGGATGGTCCCTGGCCCCGGCGGTGAGCCGGGACTACGCCGAGGTCGGCCCCGCGAACGCGGGGATGGTCCTGAGGTGTCCTTCCTTGAGAAGGGTGTGAAAAAGTCGGCCCCGCGAACGCGGGGATGGTCCGGCCGCCGCACCCTTGTCGGAAGGCGGCTGGGCGTCGGCCCCGCGAACGCGGGGATGGTCCCCTCTACGGGCTGACTGACCCTGTGTCTGTGCAGTCGGCCCCGCGAACGCGGGGATGGTCCTCCGCGATCGGTAGCTCACTTCCGGGCGTTTTGGTCGGCCCCCCGCGAACGCGGGGATGGTCCCTGATGATCGGCCGGCCGGCGCCCGCAGCGACCGTCGGCCCCGCGAACGCGGGGATGGTCCCTACTACGCGGACGGTCAGAGCGAGCAGGGCATGTCGGCCCCGCGAACGCGGGGATGTTCCGAACAAGGCGGACCGGCGGAAGATCCACAGGTAGTCGGCCCCGCGCAGGCGGGGATGTTCCGACGCGTGAGCGCCTGGACGAGATCGTCACCCAGTCGGCCCCGCGCAGGCGGGGATGCTCCCGTGGGCTCTCCGTCGGTCCACTCGTTGGTGGTGTCGGCCCCGCGCAGGCGGGGATGTTCCTGCCGTTCCGAGACCCAGCGCCGCCTCGGCCAGGTCGGCCCCGCGAACGCGGGGATGGTCCCAGACAGGCGACCAGACATACCACGACCATGGGGTCGGCCCCGCGACGCGGGGATGAACCCCAAGCGGTCCCCGGCCAGCCCGAGGGCTGACCGCCCCGGATACCGTCTCGTGTCCCCTCGGCTTCGCGAGCGTGGCGATGTTTCCTCTCGTAGGTCAAAGCCGTCCGCAGCCGCCACATCGGTTCAAGTTGCGCAGCGTTATCGGATCGAAAAGATGTTCGACGAATTCCAGAGGGTGCCGGTTCCTATACTTGCGACATGGATCACGAGCTGGAGCGTGCCGCTCTCGTAGCCCTTCTGCGGCAGACGGACCGCTCTTGGTCCGAGATCACCGACCGGGTCGAAACCGTCGGCAGCGCGCGCGAGGTCCTGGAGAGGCCCGAAGGGCAGGGCGCCCTGTTCGCCACGGAACCCGTCGTGGACCTGGAATCGATCGTTGCCGAGATCACCGCGTGGGAGCGCGAGGGCATGCGGCTGGTGACCATCCTGGACGAGGAATACCCCCTGTATCTCCGACTGGTCCACCAGCGACCGCCCTTCCTCTTCCTGCGCGGCGCGAACATGGAAGACGATCTTCGGGTCGCCGTCGTCGGCACCCGAACGCCGACCCCGGAGGGTGTCGACCATGCCGGTGCCATCGCCGGCGGGCTCGCGGAGCGGGGCGTCACCGTCGTCTCCGGCCTGGCCGCCGGTGTGGACACCGCGGCCCACCGCGCCGCGCTCGCGGCCGGTGGCCGCACCATCGCCGTCGTCGGAACCGGCCTGCGTCGCTGCTACCCGGCCCAGAACGCCCGCCTGCAGCAGGAGATCGCCGATCGCGGACTGGTCATCTCCCAGTTCTGGCCGGACGCGCCACCCTCGAAAACCTCCTTCCCGATGCGGAACGCCGTCATGAGCGGCTACAGCCTCGCCACGGTGGTGATCGAGGCCGCCTACCGCAGTGGCGCCCGCATGCAGGCCCGCCTCGCCCTGGAACACGGACGCCGGGTCTTCCTCATGCGATCGTTGATGACACACGCCTGGGCACGCGACTACGCAGCCCGGCCGAACACCACCGTGATCGACGGACCCGAGGACGTCTTCCGACAAATCGACTCCCTCGTCCCCACAACGGGCGAACTGACCTGGGCATAGGCGGGCGGACACACGTGGCAACCGTCGCCGAACTGTCCGCGCGCTACGCCAACTTCCTCGTGCACCCCCTGGTGCCCGGACCCGCCGTATGCCGGGTCTGCAAGGGCCCGGCGAAGCCCGAGTACTCCACCTGCTGGCCGTGCCACGAGGCACGCCGAATCCTCGAGGCGGGCGTGGCCGACGCCGTGATCCCCGTCAGCCTGGCCCTCAAACGCGAGCAGTACGCCAACGAACTCTGGCGATACAAGAACACTGCGGGACCCCAGCAGGAGTACTTCCGGACGGGCCTGGCGGCTGTCCTGTGGCGCTTCCTCGAACGTCACGAGCGCTGCATCGCCGAGCACTGCTCGGTCCCCGGCCTGACAACGGTCACCGTCGTGCCCACTACCAGCGGCCGCGTCGACCATCCCTTACGGACGATCGTCGCGAGCACGGTGGGCGTCACCCGAGACCGATACCGCGACCTTCTCACCGCGACGCCCAACGCGACCGAACTCGGCCGTACCGCATCCTCGTCGCGGTACACCTCCTCGCCTGTCCGGGGCGAGAACGTGCTCCTCATCGACGACACCTGGACCACCGGACATCACGCCCAGTCCGCGGCATCCGCACTCAAGGCTGCAGGCGCGAACAGCGTGGCCATCGTCGTCCTCGGACGCCATCTCAACACCGAGTACGGAGATACAGCCACGCATGTGAAGCAGGCACGACTGCGTCGGTTCTCCTGGGAGACCTGCGTGCTGTGCAACCAGAACACTGTATGAAGCACCCAGGGCGACACGACCACCGAGTTGTGCCCAGTCGGACTGCATCTGATGAAGCAGCCGGTACGGGCAGGTCAGCACGTGTTTTGCGGCCTCCCTGAAGCTGACGCCCTGTCAGGAGACCTGACAGTAAGGCTGGCATCAGGCCCTTGACCTGTGGCAATGCCACTGACCAACGGCCTGCAGCACCACGCTCTTCGCCCCGATCCCTCCCCACCCATCGATCGAGGCACAGAACCCGGCAAAAGCCGCCGACATCACATGTTCCGACCGAAAGCCCGGACACACGGATGTCAGCCAGCTACCGGCCGGGCCCTCGGGTTCGACACCAAGCTAAAGGAGCCGCCAGCGGCGATACACGGACGCCATGCCCCCCGCAGGACGCTCCCGGTCACCCGACGCACGCTCGACCACGACCCTGCCGTCCTCGGCCCAGAGCCGGTCCCCAGCGCACAGGAACAACGGCCGTTCCAGCTCGAACACCGAGCACCCGGGCTCGAAGTCCACCCTGTTCAGCAGCAACATCCTCAAGGCCGTCACACGCTCACCGGTCAGTATCACTTCCCCATACTCTCGCAGCGGGCGAGTGAGTTTCCTTCCACGAAGACCCGTTCCCCGGGACCGTCGGCCCCGCGAACGCGGGGATGGTCCGCCGTGCATGTCCAGCAGCGTCGCCAGCTCGCGGTCGGCCCCGCGAACGCGGGGATGGTCCCTCGCGGAGGAGGTTGTCCCGCTGGGCGGGGTGGTCGGCCCCGCGAACGCGGGGATGGTCCCAGCACGCCCATCGACATGGACACCGTGCCGTTGTCGGCCCCGCGAACGCGGGGATGGTCCACCCTGCGGTGAGGACGTCGACGGGCTGCACCTGTCGGCCCCGCGAACGCGGGGATGGTCCCCCGCCGGCGTCCGGCACACCCGTGACGTACGGGTCGGCCCCGCGAACGCGGGGATGGTCCCGAGGCGTCGATGTAGGGCGTGCCGTAGCTGGTGTCGGCCCCGCGAACGCGGGGATGGTCCTGCTTTCGAAGCACTTGGGGGATGGATGATTCGGTCGGCCCCGCGAACGCGGGGATGGTCCCGCACCCCGCCCCGTGGTGTTCAGCGACCTGCCGTCGGCCCCGCGAACGCGGGGATGTTCCCTACGCGGACGCGCACGACCTGGCGTACAAGAGGTCGGCCCCGCGCAGGCGGGGATTGTCCTCGGAGGTCGCGACGCTCGCCGATCCGCGCAGCCGTACCTCCGTCGCCAGGGTGCCGCGGGCAATGTCGAGTCGCAGAGCGGCATCGACGTGCTCGGCCAGGGCGTACTCGACGTCGCTGGTCACCGGCTGCTCGCGGACTCCGGAAGGTGCCGCCGGACAACTCGGTCGGCGACCGCTGCGCGGACGCCCTCGCTTGCGAGCCACAAGCCGAGGCGCTGGTGCAACTCGGTGACCTGGTCGATGGTCAGGCCGGTGACCGGCATCGGGTCGAGGCACAGCTTCGGCTCGGGTGGCGCGGTGGTGGGGATCAGGTCGGGTCGGTGGTGGGCGATGTCGTCGAGAAGGTCGGCGCGGTGGTGCTCCTCGATGTGCGCGATCACGCCCGGCTCCCGGTCGGCCGGGTGCACAACGACGCGCAACAGGAGGCCGACTCCGTCGCGCACGACGCGGGCCCGTCCCGGCTGCGGCTCTGTCGGGTGCCGGGGGCACAGCAGCGTCTCGGCGAGCGCGGTCACCTCGGCGTCGGTGAGGTGGACGGCGACACGGTCGAGTTGCACGGCCGGCGCGTGCAGGCCGGCCGAGGCCACGGCCAGGCGCCACGGCCGCGGGTGGTCGGCGGGCGACAGGTGGATGGTCCAGGCGGGCAGGGTCACCGTCTCGGCAACCGCCTCGGTGTCGGTCACGAGGACTCCATCGTGGATGAACGGGCGCGGATGATGGGCGCGGGCGGGGCCGGTGCCGCCGTCGGGACGGCGCGAGGGGAGTGCTCCTCCAGCCCCTGCCGGCCCCGCGTCGCGGGTGGCCCGGCCCGGCGGCTCCTCACGGGCAGTGGTCGCCGCCGGACCGGGGTATGCGGCCGGCCGCAGCAGGGGCGGCATTCGGCACGTCAGTCACCCGAGTTCGAGATGCGGCCGTTCTGCGGACTGCACAGCGTCCGGGCCAGTTCGACCTGCAACTGATGTACGAGGACGCGGGCTTGGTCGCGTTCGAGGTCGTAGGCCGGTGCCTCGCCCTCGTCACCGACGTCGAGCACGACCCGGATCGGCCGCACGGGATCTCCGGACGGATCCACCCGGATCATCAGCGGCTTCTCGCTCACGTGGGCTCCTCGCGATTCGACTGCCGTTCCCACAGACTCGGGGCTCCACCGCACACGGCGGCAGGTGTGAGAACCGGCCGCGCACGTACGCGATTCACACGGGGTGTGAACCGCGAATCGTTAGGCTCGACGACCAGGGCTTGACACGCGACACCAAGGGGACCCATGAGCCCGAACCACCTGCTCGCCGCTGTGCTCGACGACTCCGGGATGTCCCGCGCCGGACTCGCACAACGCGTCAACGACCTCGCCGCCACATCCGGCCTCGCCCTCCGCTACGACCACACCTCGGTCGGCAGATGGCTCAAAGGCCAACGCCCCCGGAGCCGCTCCATCGAGCTGGTGTGCGCCGTCCTCAGCGAACGCCTCGGCCGCGAGATCACCCCCCAGGACGTCGACCTCGACACCCGCACCGACGGACCCCCCGGCACGACCCTGCCCGCGTTCGTCGAGCGCGCACCCGCACTGTGGACGTCCGACCATCGCCACGCAGCCACCGCACAGGAGACCCCCGCCGTCACCGGCATGGCCGCCATCGCCCCCGTCTGGGAATGGGAGAACCCACCACACGACCTCGACACGTCCCACTTCGGCATCGGCCGCGTAGGCACCGAGGATCTGGAGATGCTCAGGGGCGCCCGCACCCACTACGAACGGATGTACCAACAGGCGGGCGGCCTCGCCGCCAAGCCCCGCGTCACCCGATTCCTCGCCGAGACCGTGGCCCCGGCCGTACGCGGCCACTACCCCGATCGCATCGGACGCGAGCTGTTCCGCGCGGCAGGCGGCCTGGTCGCCATCGCCGGCATCTGCTCCTACGACTCCGACCAACAGGGCCTCGCGCAGCGGTACTACCACCAAGCCCTTCGCATGGCCAAGGCGTCCGGCGACCACGCCTTCGGCGGGTACGTCATCGCCCTGCTGGTCACCCAAGCCATGCACCTACGCGACTACCGCCAAGTGATCGCCTTCGCCGAAGCAGGCATCCGCACCGCCGGTCCGCACCTGTCCCCCGCGCTCGCCACCGACCTGTACGCCATGCAGGCGAAAGCATTCGCGCGGATGAAGCAACCCGGCTCCGCACGCGCGAGCCTGAGCCGGGCCGAGGACTCCAACGGACGTATCCGGCGGACCGAGGAACCCCCGGAGACCGGCTACGTCCAGCCCGGACGCGTCGAAGCCCAAGCCGCCGAGGCCCTGCTGAGCCTCGGCGACCATCGGCCCGCGATGCGATACGCCGAGGAAGCGGTCGGCACACGGACTCACGCCCGCGGCAAGGTCCACCGACTCGCCACCATGACCTCGCTCGCGATCGCATGCAGAGACCTGGACCACGCCGTGGTCGCCGCCGACGCCACGCTGGACGCCGCACAGGGAATGGAATCCAAACGCCTCGCCGACCGCCTGCACGGCATCCATCACGAACTCGCCCACCACACCGATGTGCCGACAGTGCGCGAGGTGGCCGAAAGGGTCGAGACTGTCCTGTCGATGCCCATCTGACGCAACCACCACCCCCGGAGGAGACGCATGCAGTGGATCAAGCACACCGAGACGGACGTGTACGCGAACCGCTGGTTCACGATCCGCCTCGCAGACGTCGAACTCCCCGACGGACGCCACCTCGACCACTACCTGATTCGGCAGCGACCCGTTGCGCTCGCGACAATCGTCGACGAACAAGACCGCGTACTCCTGCTGTGGCGCCATCGGTTCATCACCGACACATCGGGCTGGGAACTCGCCGCCGGCGTCGTCGAGGTGGAGGCCGGCGAGAGCGTCGAGGACGCCGCAGCGCGCGAGATGCTGGAAGAGACCGGGTGGCGCCCCGGGCCGCTACGCCACCTGCTCAGCGTCGAGCCCTCCAACGGCCTGTCCGATGCCGTGCACCACGTCTACTGGTCCGACTCCGGCGAGCACGTCGGCGAACCCGAGGACGGATTCGAGTCGGACCGGATCGAGTGGGTGCCCCTGAAGGAAGCGCCGGACATGATCGTGCGAGGCGAGGTCCGCTCCTCGAACGCAGTCTCGGCCCTGCTCATGCTGCACCGGCTTCGCGGGCTCTGACTCGCCGAATCGGCGGCCTGACCGGGATCTGGCTGGAGACTGGCCACGCATTATGTGCCGGGGTCGACCGAGGCCTTTGCGATCGTTTTGACGACGGGCTCGATCGTTAATTTCTATCGAGTTGCAGCCCTGCATTCCTGCGGAACGGCGGTCCGGAGGAAAGGAGGTGACTGGGTCGCCCCCGCGAACACGGGAACGTTCCGTGGTCCTTGACGGCTCGGACGTGTGCGTGGTCACCCCGCGCAGGCGCGGATGCTGCCTCCGCGATCTGGATACCCGCCGGCCACGTCGGCCCCGCGAACGCAGGGATGTTCCCACGCGCCACGACTACTACCCGAGCAAGCATCCGTCGACCCGGCGCAGGCGGGGATTGTCCCAAGGCGGCATCGGCAACCCGAGCGGTTGTCTGGTCCGTCCGGGGGCGGTAGAGACGGCACAGCCGGATGCCGGGCTTCTCGTTGGCGTCGGTGGAGGAATGCCGGTGAGGAGGCCGGCGAGTGAACTACCGTGAGGTCGAGAGGGATCCGCGTCGGGGGAGAGAGCGGATGGGTAGCATGATGCAACCGAACGAAAACGATGTTACCCGCTGGTAGAAGCCCAGGTCATCCAGTGTCGGCCCCGCGAACGCGGGGATGGTCCGCCGCTGAACAGTTGGGTCTCGCCCGCCGTCAGGTCGGCCCCGCGAACGCGGGGATGGTCCCCTCGGCGTACCCGTGCGAGTAGGTGACCCAGAGTCGGCCCCGCGAACGCGGGGATGGTCCTGCGCGGGACGCCAGGCGGTCCGCCTCCTGGATGTCGGCCCCGCGAACGCGGGGATGGTCCCAGCGCGTCGTCCCCGAGCCTCACCTGCGGGTTGTCGGCCCCGCGAACGCGGGGATGGTCCGGCGCTGGTAGGGCGGCGGCGGGCGTGGCGTGCGTCGGCCCCGCGAACGCGGGGATGGTCCAGGCAAGGGCAAGAAGAACAAGCCGGACGCGGCGTCGGCCCCGCGAACGCGGGGATGTTCCCGCCATCGCGCGCACGGTCACCGCCGGCGGCGTGTCGGCCCCGCACAGGCGGGGATGGTCCCGGGTGCGCGATTCCCGGGTGCCCGTATGGCCAGTCGGCCCCGCGTCCGCGGGGATGGTCGGTTCGTGGTGACCTGCGCGATCGCGGATCCGGTGTGCGGCGACGAAAGCGGTTGAGCAAGGCCGGCCGGAGATCGCCGGGTCGGCCACCATCGGGATCCCCGGGGTGCACACTGGGCACGGGGGCACCAACGGCCGCCACGCGCACGACTTTTCGTCGACGACATTGCCGCACCCTGTCCAAGCCGCCCTGGGCCGCACCGGCGCCCCGCAGGGCCCCGCGATCAGATCCTGACCCCTCGTTTCGGAAGGGAGCCGCAAATGGACGACGGCCGCGCCCGAAAGGGCGATCTGACCACCGCCCTGCACCTGGACAGGACGCAGGCATGGGCGGAACTCGCGTCGCTCGCGGACGACTTCGTCACCCCTGCGGCTGGCGACGTGGTCTGGACCCGGCCACGACAAGCCGAGGACGGCGTCCTCGCCCTCGCCTTTCCGGTCTACTCGGATCGGGTGAACCGCGCGGTGGAGCTGCTGTACGAGGTCGGCGCGGTCACCCCACGCGCAGACTGGACCGCGTCGCCCCGGCCCGACCACCACAAGCCGGGCGGGCTCACCCCCGACGAAGCCGTCCTCGCCGCCACGCAGGTGGTCCGCGGTGAACGCTTCTGCGACGGCACGATCGACACGGCCATCACCGACGGGCTGTTCCACGCTGTGCTCGCCACCCTCGTCGAGACCCGCCGCGCCCACCGGGACGGTCCAGCGCCGGCGCCCCGGCGCGGGAAGGCCCCGGCGCGACACGTGTACGTCGGTGATCATCGACATGGGCAGGTCACCCACATCGCCCGCGACGGCCGTACCCGACTGGTGTGGAACCAGGACACCCACGCCTTCGACGTCCAAGAACTCACCTGGGCCACCACCGGATCCTGGAACAAGAAGCAGACCTACGAACAGGTCAAACACGGCTGGGACACAGCCGACGACCCCGACCACCCCACAGAACACGACGATTCCTGACCCCGCCGCATCTGCTCGAAAAGCCGGGAATGAGGAATGCCGGGGAGAAGCCGCACGGTGAAATACCGTGGAGTCGAGGGAGATCCGCTTCACGACAGGCGACAACAGGTGGCAAGATGCAACTGAACGAAATCGGTGTTACCCACCGGTAGAGCCCCAGGTCATCCAGGGTCGGCCCCGCGAGCGCGGGGATGGTTCCCCGAACGCGACGGAACCGCCCGCGCGCGGGACGTCGGCCCCGCGAGCGCGGGGATGGTTCCACGCCGGGACGACCGCGCGTACCGCGGGCCCGGTCGGCCCCGCGAGCGCGGGGATGGTTCCGGCAGGATGTTGCACCAGTCCGGCGGGGTGCTGTCGGCCCCGCGAGCGCGGGGATGGTCCCTGATCTTCGGGATACGGAACGATCACGTTCTGGTCGGCCCAGCGAGCGCGGGGATACTCCCCTCCGCACACGCCACTCGACGTTGGCGTAGTAGTTGGCCCCGCGAACGCGGGGATGGTTCCCGGGTTGCCAACGATGTCGGCGGTTCAGCCGCAGGCCGTTTGCACGTGCCGCAGGAAGTGGGGCCACGGGTCGACGCTTCCCGGTCGTGCGGCTTCCAGGCTGAGGGTGAGGGTCTTCTTCAGCGGGTGGGGCGAGTGCATGATCGCCTCATTGCGTCGGGCGAGTCGGTGCAACTGTTCCGGGGTGGGGGGACGGTCGCTCTTGGCGGCGTTGCAGGCGTAGTGGGTGGGGGCGAGGTTCCGGACGGCGTCCAGGTCGGGGCCCTGCCAGCCCGAGACGACGCCCAGGCGGTGCATGAGCGAGTAGGGGAAGCTGTGGTCGACGGCGGTGGTGTCGTTGGGAGTGATGGTTTGGTTGCAGATGAGGCAGCGGCCGTGCTGGAAGCCGATCAGGGCGTCCGCGACGCCGGTGACGGAGCGGCGGCGGTGCTTGTCGACGAGGGTCTGTGTGTCCCAGTCCACGGCGAAGCCTTCGTGGACGAGGCTGCGGCCGATGCCCGCGGCGAATGATTGGGCGACGATGTCCCATCGCGCGTCGAGTTCGGCGTGCAGTCCGGGTGCCTGTCCGGATCGGGCGACCAGGAGGAGGTCGGGCGTCAGTCGCACGATCCGCTCGCGTGGGGTGCCCGTCAACTCGTAGAAGGTGTGGGCTGTTCGGGTGTTGCCCTGGAGGTTCGTCTTCTCACTCGCCGAGACCATGACGCATCAGGTCTGTCAGTGGACCACCGGCCGCTCCTTCGCGCAGTTCGACGACTCTCCGCAGCGCATGGGGGTTTCCGGCGTCGGCGGCGGCACGGGCCAGTCGTTCCGCGGTCGCACGGTCCCCCGTGACTTCGCGCAGCATGGCCAACTGTTCCAGTGCGTGGGTGCCGCCAGCGCATGCCGCAGCGTAGGCCAGCCGTTCGGCACCCGCACGGTCCCCCGCCTCGTCGCGCATCTCCGCCAGTAGCCCCAACACGTTGGCATCGCCAGTCTCGGCGGCGGCGTAGGCCAGTCGTTCGGCGCCCGCATCGTCTCCCGCGTCGTGTCGCGTCTTGGACAACCACACCAGGGCGAGGAACGTCCCGGCGTCGGCGGCGGCGTAGGCCAGCCGTTCGGCTCCCGCCGGGTCATTCGCACGTTCGCTCAGTTTGGTCAATTCGAACAGCGCGTCGCGGTTACCGAGGGCGGCGGCCTCGTGCAGCAGCCGCTCGGCGCCGGAGCGATCACCAGCGCGCCGGCGCAAGTCCACCAACTCGGGGATCACGCGGTTGCGCCCCAGTTTGTCGGCGGCGTGGGCAAGTCGCTCGGCGCCGACATGATCACCCGCTTGTTCGCGCCGTAAGGCCAGGTCCTTGAGCGCGTGGCGGTTCCCGGCGGCAGCCGCGGCGTGGGCGAGTCGCTCGGCATCGGTGTGCTCACCTGCCTGTTCGTGCAGGCGTGCCAATCGCCATAGTGCGTCGCGGTCGCCTGCGGCGGCAGCCATTTGCAGAAATCGTTGTGCGTCCTCGTGCTCCCCCCTCTTCTCGCGGCTACTGGCCAGCCACATCAGGACTGCGGGATAGCCGATATCAGCGGCAGCCTGGGCAACGCGTTCGGCATCTGCCTGGCTGCCCGCGTCCTCATATGCCTTGGCGGCGGCCAGCAGCAGGTATGGGTGTCCTGCTGCGGCGCCGGCTCGGGCCAGCCGTTCAACGCCCGCGAGATCACCCGCCGGCCTCATACGCTGGTCGATCAACCAGTGCGCGGCCTGCCGGTTTCCGGCGTTGAAGGAGGCGCGCATCAGGCGTTCGGCCTCCTCGTGGTCGCCCGCCGAATCGCATCTTCCGATCATTACGCCCAGAGCGTCGGGGTGACCGGCCTCGGCGGCGGCGCGCATCAGTTGCCCGGCTTCCACATGGTCGCCCGCCTCCTCGCGCAGCGTGGCCAGTCGGGCCAACGAGTGAGGATTTCCCTGGGCAACCGTGCGGAGCAGGCGCTCGGCCTCCGCTCGGTCCCCCGCGTTCTCGTACAGGATGGCCAGTTGATCCGATGCCACCGCGTCGTTCGTTTCGGATATCACCGTGCCCAGCAACGCTTTTGCGTGGTCCAGACGCAGTCGGGCCCGCGCCGCGTCCGCGAGCTGGTGCCGGTCCATGGGACCGTTTGCGTGCTCAAGCGCGGCCTGCCAGAACGCCGAGGAGGGACACAGTGCGCCGCGGGTGCGGCGGCCGTGTTGTTCCAGGACGTCCGCCAGGCGATAAACCGGAGCCCGGTCGACACGTTCGCGGTGGAGGGGGCGCATTCGGGTCAGGGGCGCGACGGTGGCGCCCGGGCAGCGGGCCGTGGCGGCGGCCATGGCGTTTTCGAACCAGCCCTCCACGACATGCTCGTTCCACTCGTCGTCGGTGAGGTAGTCTTCCGCCGCCGCCTCCAGAAAGCTCCAGGGCACGCCGGGGCCGTGGCCCAGGCGGCGCGCGTCCATCGCAGCTTCGATTATTACCCGCAGCGGCGCGGAGGCATTGCGGAAGCGAGCCAACAGGGCCGGAGCACCCGCCAGATACTGAGCGATGGCTCCATCGCGGCCCTCGGCCATGGCCTTGGCCAGGCGCGGGTCCGCGGTGGCGACCACGCGCAATGCCTCGAGATCGACCCCGACGAACGCGGCTGGCACACTCACGTCGGAGCCCGTCAACAGGGCCCGTGCCTGGGCATGTTCGTCACCGGGCCCGGTCAACGTGGTCCAGTACTCCGGCCACAGCGTCGCCAGCACCAACACCGGGCCCCGCGCGGGATCCCGCAGCAATTCGCGCAGACCGGCCGCAACCCTCTCGCCGGTGCCGTCGACGGTCAGCAGGTAGAACTGGGCCTCGTTCAGCCACACCACCGTGCGCGGGCCCACCTGCGACAACCCAGCGAGGGCCGCGTCAGGGCGGCCAGGGTCGATCGGATGCCACAACCGCCAATTCGAGGGCAGCCGCCGGATCGCCTCCCAACAGGCCCGCGTTTTGCCCGTGGAGGACGCCGCCACCAACGAGACCAGCGAGCCCGAACCCCCCACCGCCCGATCCACCGCCATCCGCAACCGCTCGTCGTGGGCCCGCGGCACGTATACCGGCAGCTCCGGCAACCCCTCCCAGGCGTGTTCGGGAGCCTCGATCGCCCGATGGACCTCCAACGCGTACGGATCCGTGAACACGCCGATCGGATGCCCCGCGCGCCCCTCCTTGTCACGGTTCCCGACCGGGTCCTGATCCTGGTGGCCGCGACGGGGACGACCACGTGGGCGGCGTTCGCTCACGGCCTCCGATCGCCGTTCCTCCCATACTCGGGAGGGCAACGAACGGCGAACGGGGTCGCGTTCGGTGGCCAGACGCTCCAGCAACTCCACCACGCACCGCAACTTGCGCGGATCCGAGGGGACCGAGACACCGGAAAACCAGCCGCTCAACGACGACGGGCTCAACTCCACCGCAGGCCGCTGGGCCGCGCCGTGACGGACGAGCCGGTCGTAGCCGGGCGAGCCCGCCTGCTCGTACAGCTCCCGCAACCGCAGCTTGAGCCGTTCACTCGCACCGTCCTCGCCGCCCATCCAAGCCCCCGGTTCGACCCACTTCGGATCGAATCGATTCCGAAATCCCCACATCGACGGGGCCACCAGCGTAGACACCCGGACGACCTGGGGGAGCGGTCGCCGAAGAAATCCCGAACGAGGCTCCTTGGAGACCGACACCACTCCGCTCCGAAGGGGTGCGACGACTCGGGAGACGACCATGGATGACACCACGCCCACCCCCGCGCCACCCGCCACCCGACGAGCCCGCGTTCGGACGCGGGTGATCCACGCGAGCCGGGCCCTAGCGGAGAACGCCACGCGCGGTGCCGCGACCGGAGCTGGCACCGCCGTCGGCGGCTGGATCACGTGGTGGCTGATCAACCACTGACAGGATCGTGGAACGGAGATCCGAGCGAGCGGCGCGAGCGGTCGCATCGGCAGCGCAATGGCGTGAACCGCACGGGGATTGGGGAGACCCGCAAACTCCTGGATTGGCCCGACGATAATGACTGCAACGACTACAGCGCAGGGTCGAGAACGAGCCCGTCTACAAGATTCCGCGAATCGATGCGTACGACATGACGCCCGAGAAGCGGCCCGGCTCGTGCGGGCCACCTGCCGACCGGGCCGATCCTCAACATGATCAAGACGCTCGAACGGGCGGGAATCATCGTCCTGCGGCGAAACCTGCGTTCGCCGCGCATCTCCGGACTGGCACCTGGCCACCCGGCACCCTGCCCATCGTCGTCCTAAACGACGGCGCCGTCCGACAGGGAACCGTTCACACTCGCCCACGAACTCGGGCACCTCGTCCTGCACGAGATCCCCACGGCGGACGGCGAGGGGGAAGCGGACCGATTCGCCGCCGAGTTCCTCATGCCGTCCGCCGAGATCCGCCCACATCTCGCGGGCATGAGCATCGACAGGCGGCCCGACTCGAGCAGCACTGTTTACCCACTGGTAAATCCCCAGGCCAACCAGTGTCGGCCCCGCGCCCGGGGATGTTCCCCACTCTGCCGCGCGGATGACTTCGATTGCTTGGTCGGCCCCGTAGGCGCAGGGATTGCTCCACTGAGATCACAACCCGCTGGCGAAAGTCCAGGTTGGCCGTCCGTGCGTCGTCACCGCGGCGAGTCGGCCCCCGTACGAGCAGGGAGCGCTCCCGCTCGTGCGGGGCGACAGCACCGCGTTCGCGTCGGTCTCGCGACGTGGTCGGCCCCGCGCGAGCGGGGATTGATCCGTGGAGGAACAGGCATCGATCAAGGTCCGGTCGTCGGCTGCGAGTCGGCGGGCCTGTTCCAAGGCGTGTCGTCGTCTCGGCCAGCGTAAAGGCTAGCCGCCACTCAGCCGTCGTACGCGGACGCTCACGACCTGGCGTAGATGCAATCCTCGGTCGACCCGGAGGCCGGTCGCCACCGCGCCGATGACTCCGGCGACCGTGCCCATGAACTGGTGGCGATCCCCGGCCAGCTCGAGAGCCGACCGCCACGATGGACGGATCGCGCAGCATCGCGCAGACCCGGCGGTTGCGATCCCCGGCCAGCTTGAGAGCCGACCGCCACGATGCCCGCTGCGGTCTGCGAGTCGTAGGTCAGCGTGCTGCGATCCCCGGCCGGCTTGAGAGCCAACCTGAGCAGGCAGCCGGGGCATGCAGGTCCCTTCGTCGTGTTCGGTTGTCGATCGTGTGAGGGTCAGACGGCTGGAACCCCTGTTCGTGATCGGCGTGAGGTGACCGTGGACTCATAACCTCCCCACTCTGACCCGCGAAGCTGGTCGTTAGCGGACGATTTGGCGACGCTTCCGCCCATCGTGGCCAAGCAACGGGAGCAGACAGGGCTGGGTCACATCAGACGTGTTCACCGGTCCATTGGCGGTTGGCACAGCGACGGGAACTCGTATCAGCCTCCCGCGAGTTGAGGTCGACCTCTCCCGTTCCGCATCCATGTACACTTTCAGAGTTCGAGCAAGGTTTCATGTCAGAAATGAGACTTCGGGAGCGGGGGACGCGTATGTCAACGGACTGGCTGAAACCCGACGCTCCGTTCGGATGTGCTCTGCGAGGGGCCCTGGCCGGTTCGCAGGGGTCGATGACTGAACTCCGGACCATGCGCAGGAGCGCTCTGCGGGAGGCTCCCGAAGCGATCGAGACGTTCGCGATAACCACCGCCCTGGAGATGATGGAGTCGCTGCGCACCGCGGCCCGACATTTCGAAACCCTCGTGCAGTTGAGCGCGCCGGTGGGAGCGTCGGACTTCGGCGACTGGGCCAGACGGACGGCCGATCGGACGGTACGGCGACACACGGAGTCGCTGGTGTCGCAGCTGGTCGAGATGGCGCGAGAAGTCGCCTCGGAGGATCCTCCGGACGAATCGGGTTGGAAATGGGTAGATCGTTCGGATCCGCGATTCGAATTGTCAGTCACCATGCTGCGGCACATGAACGGCGGTCGTGGGCTCCTCCGAGAATCCGCAGTCCTCGACCCCGATGCGGTCTGGACCACCGACCTCGCCGGCCGGTCGCTCGAGGAGGCAGGCTGGTCAACAAAGTCCCAATATAGGACAAATGTGATCAGCAATCTTATGTCCACACTAGCGAACGAGGAATTCTTTGAACGCGTCGAACGTGGCGTCTACAAGCTGCGCGACGACGCTGGCATCTGGGTTCCCGACGCTACGTACAAGAAACTGTCCACCCTGTTGGGGTTGGACCCCCGAGCCACCGATGACGTTCCGGCCATCGGTTCCACCCACAACCAAACAGAGAAGGTGAGTCATGGCGCCATACCGCCCTCCACCGCAGGGTGGTGAGGAGGGGCCACGATCCGAGGAGGATGCCAGCCAGACAGACCCTCGCGACCGCGGCCCAACCCACAACTTCGAGGCTAGCACCCGCCGGACACGTTTCCCGAGGGCCGTCACGGTCGTCGGGAAGGTTGCCAGCGGGGCCTGGGCCGTCTACAGGATCTGGGCAATCTACGACAAGTTCGATCGCTAGCCCCTTGGGCCGAGAGTCGCCCGACCCTCGGCCCAAGGTTGTCTCTGAATCGGCTTGGAACGAGGGTCGGGGGGGGTCGCTGCGTCGGCCCCGCGAACGCGGGGATGGTCCCCGTCGTCACGCTGCACCGCCCGACTCGGCCGCGTCGGCCCCGCGTGTGCGGGGATGGTCCCGACCACCACGACATCTCAGTCCCGGAATCCAGGTCGGCCCCGCGTGTGCGGGGATGCTTCCCAGGTCAAGGTCTGCACCGGCCACCGCGCGCAATCGGCCCCGCGCGAGCGGGGATGTTCCTGCGCAGAAGGCCGAGTTCGTGGCCGCGTGGGATGTCGGCCCCGCGCAGGCGGGGATGTTCCCACGTTTGCCCATTGCACCCTGCCCAGCCTCGTGTCGGCCCCGCGCGAGCGGGGATTGCTCATCGAGTTCGACGGCGTGGGTGGACAGGGCGTGGTGGGCCCCGCGAGCGCAGGGACGCTCTCTTCCACGCCAAGTAGGTTCACTCTGGGGGTCGGCTTCGCGAACGAGGGGTGCGGGGCGGAATGCCCCCCGGCTCCGAGCGATTGAATCCGACAACCAGAGTTCGGATGCCGTTGTCCGAGTGGTGGTTCGCATCGACTCAAGGAATGTGTACAGGGCGGCCCCGGTCACGGGGCCGCCCTGTCGCGTATGCGGTGTCGGCGGCCGCTTCTGCTTCCGCGTGTCGGTGCCGTCGGGTGTCTAGGTGGTGGTCGGTTCCTCCTTGACGAGGAGGAGTCCGCAGCCGTAGGCGCGGCCTTTGCCGATGCCGGTGGTGAGGGCGGCGGCGAGGGCGGTGGGGTCGGTGATGGTGAGGTGGCCGTGGGCTTCGGCGCGGGTGATGTGGAGGTTGCGGGTGCCGGTGGAGCGGAGTTTGGGGAGCATGCGGACGGCGTAGTCGGGTTCGGGGGCGTGGGCGCCGATGCGGCGTACGCCGGTGGGGCCGACGGGGGGTGTCCCGGCGGGTTGGAGGCGTTCGCCGAACCATCGTTTGGCGTGTGCGGGGGTGGTGTCGGGGAGTCGGCGTCGTTCCTGCGGTGTGGTGGTGGGGGCTCCGGCGGGGACGCGGTCGCGGACGGGGTTGATCGTGGTGCGGAAGCGGAGGCGTCGGCCGGGGCGGAGGGTGATGTCGGCGGTGATGCTGTGGGGTTTGTCGAGGAGGGCGGCCTTGGGGAGGCGGCTCCAGTCCGGGGGGAGTTTGGACTGGACGACGAGGGTGATGGTCTCGGTTTTGAGGTCGAGGGCGTAGGTGTGGAGGACGCCGAGTTGGGCGCGGGCGTCGGGTTCGCCGTCGGGGACCCAGCCGTGGAAGCCGCTCATGACCAGGCGGTGCATGTCCTGGGGGTCGAGGAGGGCGCGGGCGGCGAGGGGGTGGCGGGCGGAGAGTTCGATGATGCTGTGGGCGGCGACGAAGGTGGCCTCGGTTGCGACGGTGGTGGTCACGTTCCCTCCGGTCGGGGTGCGGTGGCGGCGGATGTCAGGGTCATGGCGAGTTCGTGGCGGAGGACGTGGACGCGGTCGTGGGGTTTGAAGCTGTGGGGTTGGTCGTGGACAGGTGCGGCGCCGGGGGTGTCGCGGGGGACTTCGAGCCAGGCGCGGGGTGTGGTGGTGGTCGCGTTGGGGAGTGGGGCGGCGTGGGCGAGGACGGTTTCGAGGTCGCCGGGGTGGATGCCGTGGTGGAGGTCGGCGGCGGGGGGACAGTCCTTGCGGCCGAGCCACAGGAGGCGTTCGGGGGCTTCGAGGTGTCGGGCCAGGCGGAGGAGGAGGGTGTGGTCGTCGGTTTGGAGTCCGGCGAGGAAGGCGGCGTCGGCGAGGTACCAGCGGTTTTCGGTGAGAGGGTGGCGGCGGGTGTTGGCGGCGGTGAGGTGGCCGTCGGCGTCGGGGGCGATGCCCTTGGGTGCGCCGTACCAGTCGCGGAGGGTTCGTCCGGCGGTGGGGCCGAAGGTGCGGCGGGTGGGGTCCTCGAGGTTGGCGGTGGCGCGTTTGGCGGTGGTGGGGTCGGTGAGGACGTCGCGGGGGCGGAGGGGGTATTGGCCGCCTCCGACGGTGTGGAAGTCGTGGACGAGGACGCCGGGTCGGTCGGCGCGGACGCCGTAGCGCAGGGCGGCGAGGGGGCGCAGGCCGTCGTCGTCGGCGCGGTCGAGGCCGAGGGCGGCGGCGAGGAGGCCGACGACTCCGGATTTGGTGGGGTGGGTGTGGGAGTCGCGTTCGCTGAAGCGGGCGCGTGTGCCCCAGGTCTGGAGGGGGCCGGCGAGGTGGAGGAGGAGGGTGTGGGTCACGAGGCGAGGTCCTCGGGGCGGTCGACCTCGGTGACGGTGGCGGCGGTGGTGTCGCGGAGGTCGTCGAGGAGTTCCTGGACGTGGACGTCGTAGGTGAGGACGCGGGCGGGGCCGATGTCGTCGCGTTTGCGGGCCAGGAGGGCGTGGTGGCGCAGGAGGAGTCGGGTGCCCTGGATGCTGGCGGGTCCGGCGTTTTCGTGGATGGGGGTTTCGAAGCAGCCTGCGTAGTTGAAGGGGCGGGTTCCTTCGGTGGCGAGGACGAATTTGGGGAGGGTTCCGGGGCCGGCGGTGCTGTTCTTCTTGGCGGCGGGCACGGCGTTGCAGAACGCGTCGAGGAAGGCCTTCTCGGCGGCGACGGCGGCGGCTTCGACCTTGTCGGGGGTCAGGCCGGCGGCGTGGAGGTTGCGGCGGAGTTGTCGGCGGTCGAGGCAGGCGTGGCGGTAGAAGGTGCCGGTGGTCAGGCTCTGGTAGCCGGTCATGCCGGCGCCGCCGTCCTCGAGGGCGTCGAGCGCGGTGGCCTTGCGGCGGAGTTTGGCGTCGTCGGCGCTGGAGTAGAAGTCGTCGACGACCTGGGCCTCGTGGACGGTGAAGGTGTGGGCGCTCTGGATGGCGCCGTCGACGTTGGGGGATTCGACGATCTCGGCGAGGAAGCGGCCGAAGAGGGCGATGTCGATGGCGTCGGCGGGGGCGAGGGCGGCGAGGAGTTCCTTCTTGATGTCGGCGTCGAGGGGCGGTGCCTTGATTTCTTCGGTGGGTTCGGTGTCGGGGGTTTCGGCGGGTTCGGTGGTTTTGCCGCGTCCCTTGGGCTTGGCCTTGGCGGTGCTGGCTTCGGCGGCGCGGGCCTGTGCGAGCCAGGGCATCACGGTGTCGCGGCGGGTGTGGAGGGCGGTGGCGATGTCGCGGCCGGCGTTGTCGTGGGCGAAGAGCAGGACTTTGGTGAGGTTGCGGGTGTTGTCCTTGTCGCCGAACTTGACCTTGAGGCCGATGAGGGCGTGGCGGGCGGCGTCGACGGCGTCGTCGTGGTTCCAGCCGAGGGCTTCGAGTTCCTTTGCGGCGGTGAGGGCCCATTCGCGGGTGCGGGTGCCGAACGTGTAGTCGGACAGGGGGCCTTCGCCGAGGTTGGCGCGGTCGCGCAGGTGGGTGCGTTGGGCGCGGCGGTCGGACTGGGAGGAGATCCGGGTGCGGGTGACGCCGCCGTAGGGGGTTTCCTTGGGGAGGCCGTTCTCGTCGCGGACGAGGAGGACGTTGGTGTAGGTGGTGAGGGAGTGCAGGGACAGGTAGGGCTGCATGTCGGTGTCCTTGGTCATGGTGTTCTCCTTCGTGGGGTCGGTGACCGCCGTTGGGGCGGCGGGTCGTGGGGTCACGGGGTGGGGCGGCGTGGCGGGGTGAAGTAGTTGCGTGCCCAGGTCTCCTGGACGCGGCGGTCGGGGGTGTTCCAGCGGGTGAGGTCGAGGGCGAGGGTTGCCCAGGACGGGGCGACGTTGCCGCCGGTCCGCAGGCGTTCGACGGCGTTCTGCAGTGCGGCCTCGGGGAGGGCGCTCGCGTTGACGAGGCGGTTGAACAGGCGTTTGCAGCCGTCGTCGGCGGGGCCGCGGGCGGCGTCGGTGCCGATGCGGCGCATCGCGGTGCCGAGGTCGCCGAATCCGTGGGAGGGGCGGGACGCGCCCTGGTGGTAGCGGGCGAACAGGAACGCGGTGAACGCGTACGCGCTCCGATCCGCTTCGGTGGGGGCGTAGTTGGCGGCGAGCAGGCGGGCCTCGGAGAGGCGGTGGGGGCGGCGCAGGTCGCCGAGGGTGCCGTATTGGTGGCGGCGTACGAGGTCGCACAGCCAGGCGGTCAGGGCCTGTGCGGGTGTGGCGGGTTCGGGTTCCTTTCGGGCGGGTTGCGGGGCGGGGGCGGGTGGGGCGGTTTGGTGGGGGATGGAGAGGGCGAGTTGGTCGTCGGTCATCGGGCGGCCTCGGTCAGGAGTGGCGGGCATTTGGGTTTGGTCAGTTCGTCGTGCAGGCGGGCGCGGGAGCGGGCGCGGGCCTCGGCGCCGCGGCCGCTGCGGGGCAGGCCGCGGAGGCGGCGGTCCAGGGCGTCGGTGCCGGACGCGACGAGGACGCGGGCGTGGTCGGCGAGTGCCTGGTGGGGGTCGGTGCCGGCGGCGACGGTGTCGAGGAGGGCGTGGAAGGGTTCCTCGAGTCCCCCCCAGAGTTCGCCGGGTGCGTAGAAGCGGCGCAGGAGGGTTTTCTTGTCCTCGGGTCGGGGGTTGGGGTAGACGATGTCGCGGGCGACGGCGGCTGCGGTGCGGACGGCGGTGGTGAGGTATTCGGCGTGTGCGACGGCGTCCGCCGCGGCGCGGCGGAGTTGTTCCTCGCGGCCGGGGCGGAAGGGGAAGGTGTCGCGGACCCAGCCGGTCACGTCTTGGTTCTTGGCGACCAGGCCCACGCTGAGGAGAGTGACGGGGCGGCCGAGTCGGGTGAGTCGGGCGTAGAGGTCGTTGCCGAGGGTGTGGTCGAGGGCGGCGGCGTAGAGGGAGTGGGCGTCGCGCCACAGGGCGCGTTCGGCGCTGGCCTGGAGGGGGCGGGTGCCGATGAGGACTATGTCGGGAGTCAGGGCGACCGGGATGTTCTTGGTGAGTTCGCCGGCGCCGACCAGGACGCGGTCGACGACGATCGTGCCGTCGGGTTCGCGTGCGGGGCGCAGGAGGATGGAGCGGCCGAGGAGGCTGTGCAGGTCGGCGGGGCCTTCGGGGTGGTGGGCGCGTTTGGAGCCGGGGCCGGTGAAGACGCGGCGGGGGCGGGTGCCGTCCCAGCTGTAGTTGAAGCGGCCGACGTCCTCGGGTCGGGGGACGGGGGCGAGGTTGAGGCGGAGGGTGTCGGCGAGGGTGTCGCCGAGGGCGAGGGTGCGGATGCGGGTGCCGAGGCGGCCGACGGATCCGTAGGTGAAGTCGCGGCCGAGCCAGTCGACCTTGGCCATGACGCGGCCGCCGAGGCCGTAGGCGTGCTGGGTGACGAGGGCGGCGAACGCTTCGGCCAGGGGCAGGCGTCGGGGGTGGTGCAGGTGGATCTGGTCGTGGAACTGGGCGTAGTCCCCGGCGTGTTCGAGGACGAGTTGCGCCGGGCCGTAGCCGTGTTCGTCCATGAACGGGGCGAGTTGCGGGTTCTGCAGGAACGGGCGGGCCGGGTCGAACAGGTCGAAGCGGCCGTCGCACTCGGGTGAGCGCAGCCAGTCGGCGACTTGGGTGAGGGGTTCGCGGTCCTCGACGAAGGCGCGCCATTCGTCGGTGGTCTCGGGGTGGACGTCGGCGGCGTAGCACAGGCCGAGGAGGAGCTCGTAGAGGGCGATCTCGGTGCCGGGGGAGGGGTGGGTGATCCCTTGGAGGTGCTCCGCTCGTTCGAAGGTGTCGAGCAGCGGCAGGAGTTCGACCCGGGGGGCGTCGGGGTCGGGGGGATGTGTCAGTGCGGGCATGCAGGGTGTCTCTCGTACGTCGCTGCGCAGTGTGCGGTCGACGAGTTCCAACGTTTCGCTCACTTAAAAGGACCTCTTCACTTAGTCTCGGATCGAAGCCGACCGTGATCGCCTGGCTTCCGTGTGTGAGATTAGAGAGGAGAGAGGTCCGCCCGTGGGGTTATCGCGAAATTCGTTCCCTCATTTGTGGTGTTGGGGTAAGACCGACTATCGGAACCTTGTCGTGGGCCCCGGGCCCCGGTGGGATCCGCTGCTGGCGCACTGTCTGAACACGGCCGCGGTCTGCGGCCGGCTGTTCGACACGTACCTGTCCGACGCGGTCCGCGACCGCCTGATCGCCGCCTTCGGCGGCGGCGACCGGGACACGGCCCGCCGGGTGCTGATGCTGCTGGCGGCTTTGCACGACATGCCGGGCAAGGCGTTTCCCGGGTTCCAGAAGCTGTTCCTGGATCCGCGGAACGAGCGGCTCCTCGGCGCGGCACGGGAATGGGAGAACCGGGCGAGGGAGACCGGCCTGCCGCTGCCGCCGGATCTCGCGGCCGAGTCGTCGCCGCGGCACGAACTCCTCACCGCCCACTACCTGCCCACCCTGCTGGGGTGTCGCTGCGGCGACTGCGACCCGCACAACGAAGGTCCTTCCCGGCGTGGCCTGCACGTCGTGGCCGCTCTCCTGGGCGGCCATCACGGCGACATCCCCGACGCGTCGACGATCGCGGACGCGAGCGCCCGCCACGCCGCCGAGTGGGACGGCGTCCACCGCGCGTTGCTCGCCGATCTCACCCGGATCCTCGATGTCGACGTGGCGGACCTGCAGGAACTGGTCAGGCCCGAACGCCCCTGCGTCATACCGCTGTTCGCGGGCCTGGTCGTGCTGTCCGACTGGCTGGCCTCCGACGAGTCCCGATTCGCCTATCGCAGCGTCACCGCGCCCGTCGAGCAGTGGTGGGACCACGCACGACGCGACGCCGCCACAGCGGTACGCGAACTCCGTTTCGACGCATGGCGACCACGCCCGGCCCGATGGCACGACCTGTTCCCGAAGACCGCGCCGCGTCCGGCGCAGCAGACGCTGATCGATCTCGTGGGCGAACCGAGCGGCCCGTTGCTGGCGTTCATCGAGGGCGACACAGGGTCCGGGAAGACCGAGGCCGCGTGGTGGCTGGCTCACGCGCTGGCGCTGGTGTGCGGGCACCACGGCATCTACACGGCCCTGCCCACCCGCGCCGCAGCGGAACAGATCGCGCGCCGCAAGGCCGACTATCTCACCCGTGCTCTCGGCGATGGCGTGGAGGCCAACCTCGCCGTCGTCCACGGCACCGCGGCGCTCTCGGCCGTCGCCGACGAACTCCAACGAGCGGCAGCCGGACCTGCCGCGCTCGTCGACAGCGTCAACACCACGGGTTGCCACCGGACGGGCGCCGTACTGAACGGATGGTTTTTGGGCGAAAAGCGTGGACTGCTCTCGCCCTTCGGCGTGGGCACCGTCGACCAGATCGTCCTGGCGCCCCAACGTTCGCGCCACTGGTTCCTGCGGATGTTCGGCCTCGCGAACAAGGTCGTCGTCATCGACGAGGCCCACGCCTACGAGCTCTACCAACAACGCCTGCTCCACGACGCGGTCGCCTGGCTCGCCGACGCGGGAGCCTCGGTGATCGTCCTCTCCGCCACCCTGCCCGCGCCGGTCCGCGAGGCCATCACCACGGCGTGGTGTGCGGGGCACCGCAGCCCCGCGCGCGCGGCCGCGGGAACGAGCGACGATCAGGCACCGATCACGCTTGTCGACGAGAACGGACTGATCCGACGCGCGACCCCGCCCGCGGTGCCCGTGCTGCACACCGACATCCGCCTCGTGCGAGACCCCGGCGCCGACGACCTCGCCCGGAACCTGCTGCGGGAAGGAACCGCCGGAGGCATCATCGCGGTTGTGCGCAACCGCGTCGCCAGCGCCGTCGAACTGCACGCCGCACTCCTCGACCAAGCCGAGAGCGCCGGTTGGAAAGCCACCGAGATCGTCCTCCTGCACGGGCGCGCCATCGACCGCAACCGCCTTCCCGTACAGGAAGCACTCCTCGCCAAGCTGGGCAAACATCCCGACCGCGAACATCGACACACCCGAGCCAACCCCGCGCGCCCCGCCCGACTGATCGTCGTCGCCACCCAGGTCCTGGAACAGTCCGTCGACGTCGACGTCGACCTCCTCTACACCGATCTCGCGCCCATCGACCTTCTGCTGCAACGCCGAGGCCGGGTCCACCGCCACCGTCTCAACGACCCGAACCGACCGGCACACCTGCGGCGCACACCCCTAATGCGCGTCCTGTGGACCGCCGACGCCAAGGGCCTACCCGCCGTCGAACCGCCCGCCTCCGCCGACGGATTCGTCTACGCCCCCTACGTCCTCGCCGTCACCTGGCGCATCCTGCGAGGCATCCAACGCCGCACCACACGCACCCGAGCCTCGAACGGCACCATCCGGCACCATCACGTACCGCGCATCTCCACTCCCCACGACACTCCCCGCTTCCTCGCCGCCGTCTACGGAACACGAACGGCACCCCCGACAGGAGAACTCGGCGTCCTGCTCGCGCGGACCTGGGACGACTGGCAACGCGCCCTCGGCGAGGAACTTCGCCAGGCCGCACCCCGAAGCCGCGCCCCGTACACCGCCAGGGGAACGGCCATCGGCATCGACGACCTCCCCATGGGCCGTTCCCGAACCGACGCCGACGACCCCAAGAGCCCCGACTACCTCACGGCCCGTTCCCGCCTCGGTACCCCGTCCATCGAAGCCGTCCTGCTGTACGAGCAAACCTCCGGAGCACTCACCTACGACCCCGCAGGAGAAGAACCGGTCGACCTACGTCGACACAATCCGCGCACACATCCCGCCCGGTACAAGCTCCAGCAGAGGGAGTTCCTCCGCAACACCATCCGCATCCCCGGACACTGGGCCCCGAAAGCCAGGCGGGAGGGGTCTCCGAAGCCCTGGCCCGAATCCGGCGGGAACGCGCTTCGCGATCGCCCCATCCTGAAGTTCACTCCTGACGGCATCTGCGTGAGTCCGAAAGCCGAGTTCCTGAGACACGATCCCGTCGCCGGACTGAGTCGCGTGCTCCCCAAACGCCGCACCGGCTAACATCCGATCGTTCATCCCGCGAGCGGGAATGGCCCATGAAGAGGTCCTTTTTGAGCATCGGCCCCGTGCAAACGGGGATGTTCCTCCCAAGGAGGCGTACTTCGGCGGTGCCCGGCGGTCGGCCCCGCACAGGCGGGGAAGCGCCACACGGCGGCACCGGCACGACGGCGGGGCGTACGCCGGCCCCGCGAACGCGGGGATGCTCCGTCGTGTCGTTGTCGACGACGCAGGGCTCGCATCGCGGTCGATGCGAGCCCTGCGTCGTGGTGCCGTGGACCGTGGAGCGTCAAAAGCTCTCGGTGCCCTCGAAGTACATCGGCTCGTCGGCTTCGTTATCGTTCTTGCTGCCCACGACGACCGTGTCGGCCAACTCGGCCCAGAAGGCCAGCGCTTGGACGCTTCCCGCGACCTCGGGACGCGGGTTCGGCGGTTGCCGGTGACACCAGTGCCCCGTCCCGACCCGTATCGGCTGGAGGTCAAAGCGATGGACACCGTTCGGACATTCCACGGTGGGCGCGCGGCGTAGTGCCGCGACGTCGGTGCCGAGTTCTACGGTGGGGATTCGGGTCACCGCAGTTGTTCCCGGGGGGACCGGATGGGCAGCACCGCCATCGACCGCATACCGACCATCCGCTTGCGCGAGCGGGCCCGGGCGCGTGGGGCCTGGGTGGCGGTGACGGCCGCGCCGAGCAATGCGCGCAGTACGAGTGTTCCGACGACGACGGCCAAGCCCGGCGGGGCGTCCCGCAAGCGGCCGGGGGTGGGGGTATTCGCGAACAGGTGCGAAACTGTGGCGGCCAGCCCGAACGCGGCGCACACCGCAGCGGCGAACTGGCACGCGATCAGTGCGACGAGGGCTTTGGGGTCGGCCTGCCAGGCGAGACGGAAGGTGACGCCGGTGAGGCGTGGCAGTCGCGCGGCGAGGTGGGCGCTGGTGAGCGAGCGCACGGCGAGGTCGTGCCGGCCGGCCTCCAGTTCCATGACGGGCGGCGCGGCACGCGCGGGAGGAGGCGGTGTCGGGAGCGGTTCGAGTGTGGGTCACGCGTTCATGGCAGCGGCCCGCCGGGGCGGGCCGCCATCGATTAACTCGAACGAGTGAAGACAAAGTCCACTTGTTCGACTTGGCGATCAGCCTCCGGGGGTCGAGGAGCGCAACGCCCCCGGCCGGTACGTGATCGGTCGACCAGGTTGGTCCGCGACCAGTGTTCAGGGCCGCTCGACTGCGGCCGCACCGCAGACGCCTTGCGATCGGCGGCCGGAGGTCGCGCCGTGCGGTCTACTCCTGCCCGGAGACCGGCATTTGCATGCGTTCGAACTGCTTCTCCAGCTCACGAGCGTGGTGGGCGTGAGTGATGGCTTGCCGGTGTTCCCGGGCACTGTCGTGGCCGCATCCGATTCGTTGCTTCAGGTCGACGGTGAAGGGCATGACAAGGTCGTCCACACCGCGGCCTGGGCCCGCTGCCTCCGCGTAGTCGATCATGTGGAGAAGGGCGTGCAGTTCGGATCGCCGGATCGGAAGGTTCAGGATCGTGTCGTCGGGGGACGTCAGCGCGCCCAGGACGCGATTACGGTAGGCCTGTCCTTGGAGTTCGCGGAACCAATGGTCGTAGCGGAACCAATGGTCGTATTCGAGGGTCCGGTTCCGCGCGTCCTTGGGGGCGAACACCGCCAGTTGTTCCAGCAGATCTCGATGTCCTTCCCTGGTACTCCGGTAGAAGGGTCGCTCGCTGCTTCCGGTATTCGCGGCATCCAGCCGGATCGCCGAGACGAAGGCAGCCACCTGCTCGGGAGGAGGCAACAATCCGGCCCGGAGCCAACGTGCCCCGCCATGGAGATCACGGTGGCTGGCGGGTGTAAGGGCGAAGAACCATCCGGAGGTACCGTTCCACTCCAGTCCCGCTTCCCCGCCGGGGACGAGTCCGGCCTGGAAGGTGAGACCGAAGTTGATGCTTCCTTCCACATCATCGCTCCCGTCCGGGTCATCGTCGTAGACGCCGTACGCGCGCACGGAGGTAATAGGCAGGCCGTCCTCCAAGAGCTTTCCGGCGACAACCGTCATGTAGTTGCCGATGGCCGACTCGAGTTCGACCGCGAGTCGTGAAGCCTTCGTCATTGCATCCTCCCGATTGAAGGAACCACGCGATTACACTGCCTTGGCATCGGAACCGAGCCCGCAGCTTCCGGCCGGTTTGATTCGAATCTGCATGATGTCTGAAAATTCAGACCCCCGACGTCAACGAGGCCGCGCTTGAACGGCGCGTCGACGATCAAGGCGCCGTGCCGGGAGAGCCGTGCTCGAAGGTGCCGTGGGGGCGGAGGCCGTCGGTGACGCCCGCGGATCGAGATCGGGCCGCCCGGGGAAAGCGCCGACGTCTTTAGGACAGCCGACCGTCCCAGAGAGATCCCGCCGGGCGAGCGAGGCAAGCGTCACGTCGGCATCGCTCCTCAAGCGGAACACCACGTTCGGCTGCCGTTCCACGGGCCCGGTGACCTCGGTGGGCAAGTTCGCCGACAGCTCCGATCGCCCTCACCTTCAGCGGCCGGACGAGACGGCGGTCAACTGTCAGCTGGTTGCCGTCTCGGTCACACGGTCGGCCTCGACAAGGAATTGGCGGACGCCGTCGACTTGCGAGTACGGCTCGAACCTTCTCCGCAATGTCGCAATTCTTCTCACGGCTCGCGGTGAGTAGAGTTTGCTGGTCAGTCGAACGGCTTCCAGCGCTTCCTTCGCTCCCTTGTCGGGCTCGCCCTTGTCAAGGCTCGCCCCGGCGACGATGGCCGTATTGATCGATGCTCTTCTGACGTAGGACGAGGGAAGGCCACGCAATGCCTCGTGTGCGTACCGCGAAGCCAACTCGGGGCAATCGAGATCGCGGAAACAGTGTGCGAAAGCATCCGCGAGATAGGCTTCGTCGAAATAGCGCAGATACGGAGCGAAGAAGTCTCTCGATCCATTGGATGTCGGGAAACTGCTTTCGGCTCTGGAAAGCGCCCGCAGGCACCCCGGGCGGTCACCCATTCGGGCACGACCACGGGCCTCGACGATCCACGAGATCGTCACTGCCAGAGGCTCGGCCCGATGCCGTCTGCTCTCCCGCGACGCCTGCGCCAATTGCACCGCCTCGTCCGGATGACCTGCGTAGAGGGCCAGGTGTCCCATATGCGCGGCGAGCATGTAAGCACCGAAACCCCTGTCGTCAGCCGCCTGAGAAAGACGTAGCGCCGTGATGTGGTAGCGCTCGGCCAGACCGAGATCGTTGCAGTCGAGTGCCATGTACCCGGCGGCAGCCGTGAACTCGGCGGCCGTCCGGAAGAGCTCTTTTCCCACCTCTTCAGTCCGCGGCAGACCCAGTAGGGGGCGCACGTCGTAGTTCAGGAAGTTCGTCATGTGCCGGCGGATCCTCTGGGCACCGAATTCGTGGCTCAGACGCTCGAATTGATCACCCAGTGCGCGAATCTGGCGCACGTCCTCCATGCACACATTTGTTCCGCTCCCGACGACCGCGAGACGATCCTGGGAATTCCCTATCAGCCAGTCGCGGCTGCTCACAGAAGCGGCGCCGGAGACGAAGGCCGAGCCCACCAGAAATTTCCGGCGTTCCAAATCGTATCTCCATAAACGCGTAACGGTTTCCACGGTGTTTTCCAAGGTTCGGGGGTACCGCAATCCGATGGAGATCTCATCCGCGCATGAATCCATGTCGAGATCTTGCGGTTTCAGTAGACGCCCGGTTTGCTGTGAGAATACCTGGGCGAGCAATTCCGGTACCGGATCACGCGGTACCGAGCCATCCAGCCAGCGGGCGACCGATGTGTGATCACAACTGGTGGAGTATCCCTGGGCTGCTGCCAACTCGTTGACACGGCGGGCCAGTCCCTTCCGTGAGCACTTGGTTTCCAAGATCAGTTCGGCCAGCTTTCGGTTTGGCTCTCGGCCATTTGCCACAAGATCCCCCGAGGTTCTTCAGTCATCGTCCACTGTAGAGACTCGTATCCGATTGACCGAGCCTTTACCCGAAGTGCGCCCGTTTCGGGCCCCCTGGCACGAGCATCAACCTGCTTGTTGCGCCTATGCCCACCGGGAAGCTTCCCGATTCACTGGATAGTGGATTATCACACCAATCGGTGATGTCGTTCGGATAGGCCTCCGCCGATAGGAGGGGGCTGCATGCCGAGGGAAGGAAGAAGGACATCAGGGGAACGAGATGGAGTTCCGCACTGACGACCATTCTGTTGTCCGCCATCGGTGTCCACATTGGTGACACGATGACGATTCTGCACGGCATCGGCGCGCAGGCCCTTCGCCATCGTGACCACCGTGGCGTCCGAGGCCACCGCCCGACCGTTGAACGCACCCGCAACGCTTGCCGCTGGCAACCCGCGCTCCACTCGGGGTTGCCGTGACCGCGCCGCCAACCCATCCCCTGCCGGCAACTTCATTCTCAGCCCCCACGACTGTTCAGGTTTGCCCCCAATCATCCGAAAACTGGCGAATACCACGGCGCCGACATTGATGTCCACGCATCCCTACCACCCTCGGGACACCCACGATGGACGCTTCCCTTGCTCACTTGACCCTGCTCCTCTTGGCACTTGCGGTGGCCGTGCTGTTCGCCGTGATCATCGGCGTCGCCGCAGGCACCATGGCCCGCCTCGACGGAGCACGCCCGATGGCGTGCGTACAACGCGGCGCGGTGGCATTCCTGGCCACCTGCACGCTGTGCGTCGCGATGCTCTCGCTCGTGGTCGCGGCAATATGACCGGCTAGATGCTCCTTCCGCACTGGCCGCGATCACCCATCCAGGAGTGGTTCGCCCCCACCATGGCTCGACTGTTCACTGCCGATCGCGGAGGGAGCCCGTGGCCTTGGGGTGTGCGGGTGAAGCGCGTTCGTCGGGCATCTGATGGCCGTCACGAATCCCCCTTCGCGTACCGCCCGATCAGGGACCGGGTATCGCCAAGTCTCGTGTGCCGCACGGGCGGGCGCAGGCCGATGCACATACCGGTCCCGCCTCGGTGCGTGGGCGCTTCGCCCGAGGTACGACCAGGCTGTTGTGCTCCTGGCCCGGGAAGACGTGCAGGGCGAAGTTGTCGGCCAGTGCGGCGAGTTCCCGCGTCCCGGTGAGCATCTGTGGTGCGCCCGCGTTCCCGCTGCCGACAGGCACGGTCACGGTCACGGACTGCCAGCGGTCGGCGGGCAGCGGCCGGCCTGACATGGTGTGGCCCATAACCTGGTCGTCGTTAGGGCAGGGTGCGGGCGGTGGATTCCACGCTGGCCCAGAAGGGGGCCTGGCGCATCCAGGCGACTGCCTCGGCGGGCATGCCCACCGCCGCGGTCATGAAGTAGGCCACGGCATCGCCGTGCGCCCCCTGCTCTACAAGCTCCGTCAGGTGGGCGACGTAGTCGGCGGGCGGCTGTCGTCGGTGATGAAGGGCGGTTCCTGACCGCCGGGGCCCTTACCCGCCGGCTGCGAGAGGCCCACCACGGTGCCATCCACGTCGTGTGGCGCTCCCACCGCCGCGTCATCGCCACGGCCGCCAGAGACTTGGACACCGCCCCCGCCGACCTGCGCACCCTGCTCGACTGACGCGCCCCGCCGGGTCGCGCGCGACCCCTCACCGAACCCGACCTCGGCCATCTGGTGGGTGGGTTCACAACCGCCCCTGAGCCGGCAGGACGTGCCTTTTTTGGTGGAGGTTGCCCGGCGGAGGCAACCGAGTTGCCCCCGGCAGGCAAGTCCGCGTTCGATGTGTCGACCCTGGGGTGACACATCGCGCGGCGACCAGACGCGGGAGGCGGACGGCGAGTTGTCGGCTGGTAGGTCCGCCACGGCCCGGTTGTGGCGGCCGGTTCGGCGTTCTCGACCGTGATGGCCAGTTCGCCGTCGTTGGTGAGGATCCACGCGTGTGCCGCCCACGGCAAGGGTGTGCGCCCACCACCAGGGTGGTGCCGTGTCCGGTGAGCGCACACGCGAACACCGTGCCCACCGTTTCCCAGCATGCCGATCCGACTGTGCACCTGCGGCGGCAAGGGCGCCGGGCGGGGCCGGGGTGCCCAGAGTGAGTTTGCAGGAGCGCGCCGCGTGGACAGGGGTTGACCAGGATCCGGCGGCCGCGCAGCCGGACCGCAGCCGGGCGGCCCCTGCGAGGCGGTTCGTCTCGACATCGGTCAGGGCGAATTGCCGGCGGAAGTCGAGGAGGTTCTTGAGCGCCAGACGCCGGCCCGATATGACCGTGGGGGAGCGGGTGCCGACCACGGTTGTCGGCGGTCAGGGTGTTCGACAAGTGCTCGATCCGCTGGATCGTGACGTCCGGCGGAGCAAGGGTGTCGGTGTCGGGTTCGTCGGGGAGCGGGGCAGTCGTCGCGGGGGTTGGAGCGACCGAAGCGACCGAAGGAATGAGCTGTCGGCGCGAATGTGTGAACGTGTCGTCGGGTGAGCGACGGAAGCGACCGAAGCGACTGAACTTCGGAAGAGAAACGGCATTCTCCGTATGTGGATGCGTGTCCGCGGGGTCCCGAGTCTCCGGCGACAGGGGATGGGGCGACCGGAGACGTTCGGTCGCTATTGCGGCGTTCCCGGTGAATCCGCAGGTCAGGGCCACTCGATCCTTCTGGCAGCGACCGAAGCGACCGGGGTCTCCATGTGGTTGGGCGTGTGTGGGAGCGATCGGAGCGACTGAAGCGACCCAAATCCTCAAGAGGAACCGCGCTGTCCGCATGTGAAGTTCACGGGCGCGGTTCGAAGCCGCGGCAGGTGGAGCCGAGCGACTGGATGTCTTCGGTCGCTGTTTGAGTCGCTTGATGAAACCCGCAGGTCAGAGCCATTCGACTTCGTGAGTAGCGACTGAAGCGACTGGAGTTCCGGATTATGGAGACATTCGCGTGTGCGCGTGTGCGTCATAGAGTCCGACCTTCAGTCGCTTCGGTCGCTGATCCGGGCTCTCCGGCGCTGTGACCTGGCTCTTTCGCATACCGGCGCATCAGCGACCGAAACGCTTCGGTCGCTGATCCCGAAGACCTACAGTCGCTGACACGCGGACACCGGGTGCACGCTGTTCCGCGCCGGGTCTCCGCTACCCTGACGTGCCTGAAACCAATTGGGAGCTTCAGTCGCTTCGGTCGCTACCGTCGCTCCACAACGCTCTGACCTGGCCTTTCGGCCAGCGACCGAAAGGAAGACGCCCGATCGACAGGTCCAGTCAGCGACCGTACGCGAGCGACCCGGATCGAACCGGCCATCGGTGTACGCCTGCTCGGCCGTCCGGGCGGCGACACCGCAGCGACCGACAGGTCCCGTCGGATCGCCGCCTTGGCCGCTGCCGGACCTCGGTCGCCGGTCGGGACTGCGGATCGTGGGTGGGGGAGGCCGGTGTGGTCGAGCGGGAACGGGACACGGTGCCCGAGGCGTTGGCGGTGGCGCGATGGTGCGCGCGGGCCGGATGGCCGGTGCACCCGCTGGCCCCGCAACGGAAGACACCGCCCGCGAACTGCGAGGCCTGCCACGAGCCCGGACACACCCACTCCGGCTGTCCTTGCCTGGCGGCCGGTCGCTGGTGCCACGGCTTCCACGCCGCCACGCTGGATCCGGAGCGCATCCGTGCCTGGTGGGGTCGCGGATCGCGGTTCGGCGTGGGTGTGGCGTGCGGCCCGGCGAACCTGGTCGTCATCGACGTCGACGCCCACGACGCCGTCCTACCCGACCGGAACCGGCTGCTGCCGGGTATCACGATCGGTGAACACGTCGACCTGACCGGCCTGGCGAGCGGTTTCGACAGCCTGGCCCTCCTCGCCGCGCTGCGCGGCGCCCCGGACCCATCCCAGGACCGGGACACACTCCGCGTGCGCACTCCCTCGGGCGGCATGCACGTCTGGTACCGCACCCCACCGACCCGCAAGTGGCTGTGCTCCAGCGGCTCGAGCACCGGCAGGGCCCTGGCCTGGCAGGTGGACGTGCGCGGCGTCGGCGGCTACATCGTGGCCCCCGGCACCCGCACCCCGTCCGGCGTCTACACCCCCGTGGGCACCTGCCGCGTACCGGCCCTGCTCCCGACCTGGCTGGCCACCGAACTCGCCCGCACCGGCCACGCCGACCAGCCCCACCCTCCGATCACGCCCCACCCGGTGCCGCCGCGGGCCCGTCTCGCCGCCGCCGCCGCCGGAGGCCACGCGAGCGTCGCGGCCAAGGCATTGGCCACGGTCCTCCAGGAGGTCGCGGACTGCGCGTTCGTGCCGTCCGGGGCCGCGTTCAACGACAAGCTCAACCGGGCCGCGTACACGGCTGGAGGCCTGGTCGCCGCCGGCCACCTCGATGCCGCGGATGCCGAACGTCTGCTCCTGGAGGCTGCCGAGCACGCCCGTCCCGGCCACCGCCGGCGGTCCCTGTCCACCATTCGCGGCGGCATGACCGCCGGCCGCGCCAGGCCCCTGAACCCCGGAGGCCGCCCGTGAGCGGTATCCCGCCCTCCCGCTTCGACGCCGCGGCCGCCGCCGCCCGCATCCTCGCCGACCAGGCGACCCTGCCGCTCTTCCCCGCCCAGGACACCGGACCCGCCGACAACGGCCGAGTCCCGGGCCCGGGCGGGGTCACCAGGAACGGGCTGGTCCCCGACTCGCTCTCCGACCGCGGCAACGCGAAGGCCTTCGTCGCCCTGTACGGCGCAGACTTCCGGCACGTCCCCGGTCTGGGCTGGTACCGATGGGCGGGACACCGCTGGCAGTTGGACGAGGACGACACCGTGTTGTGGGCGGCCGGCGACATGGCCGAGACCCTCGCCACGTCCGACCCCCACCGGGCCCACTCCGACGCCGAACTGCGCAAGCACCGCCGCCGGTCGCTGTCCACCTCGGGCCTCAAGTCCATGCTCATGCAGGCCCAGGCCGCCCCCGGCATGGTGCTCCGCGCTGAGCACCTGGACGCCGACCCGTACGCGCTGTGCACCCCCGGTGGAGTCGTCGACCTGCACACCGGCGCCATCGCAGCCCCCGACCCGGAGAAGCACAACCACTCCCGCTCGTGCACCGTCGCCCCGAGCTCGATGCCCACCCCGCGGTGGAACCGGTTCCTCACCGACACCTTCGGTGACGATGCCGAGGGCGCCGAGATGATCGACTTCCTGCACCTGCTCCTCGGGTACTCGGTCACCGGCGACGTCGGCGCGCAGATCATGCCGTTCCTGTACGGCCTCGGGAAGAACGGCAAGAGTGTCCTGCTGGACGTGCTGGTGACGCTGCTCGGCGACTACGCCGACGCAGCCCCGCCGGGATTCCTCATGGCCAAGCCGTTCGAGGGCCACCCCACGGACCTGGCCGAGCTCCACGGGCGCCGCGTCATCGTCTGCTCCGAACTCAAGCCCGGCGACCGCTTCGACGAGGCCCGCTTCAAGCTGCTGACCGGCGGCGACCGGCTCAAGGCCCGCCGGATGCGGCAGGACTTCTTCAGCTTCGAACCCACCCACAAACTCTGGCTGCTGGGCAACCACCGCCCCGAAGTCACCTCCGGCGGCTTCGCGTTCTGGCGCCGCATGCGCCTGGTCCCGTTCGAGCGCGTCGTCGCCGACGAGCACCGCGTGGACAACCTCGCCCAGGTCCTCGTCTCCGAGGAGGGCCCCGGCATCCTGGCCTGGCTGGTCGAGGGCGCCCGCCGCTACCTCGCCGGCGACCGCGACCTCACCGGCCCGCCCCGCGTACGCGTCGCCACTCACGCCTACGCGGAGACCGAGGACCACATCGGGCGCTTCGTCGACGAACGCTGCACCCTCGCCCCGGGCATGCGCGCCGAACAGACCGGCCTGTACGCCGCCTACCGCACCTGGTGCGGCTTCGAGGACGCCTCCCCGGTTTCCGCCCGCGCGTTCGCGGCGAGGATCCGAGAGACGGTCGGCCTGACCTCGCCCCGCCAGATGACCACGTCCAACCAACGCAAGTACTACCCGGGCATCGGCCTGCTCGACGACACCGAGGAGACCCCGTGAGCGCGCTGATCACGCCGGACCAGATCGCCCACGAGGCCGACATCGTCTGGCTCGAGGACCCCACCGACCTCGACTACGTCCGCCAGGTCCTCGACCGCCTCCCACGCCGCACCGGCACCCCCGCCTTCCACCGCGACGGCCGCATGATCGGCTACGCCACCCTCGGCCCCCAAGCGAGGGCGTCCAGGGCCTCCGGCACCTACCGCCGCCGCGTCTTCTGGCTCGCCCCCCACGACCGCGACCAAGCCCCGTCCGGTGCCTACGTCTCCGGCGCCCCCTCCGAAGCGGTCGATCCCCGCACCCTCGAGCCCAAGGTCCCCGGACACAAGACGCAACGCTCCGAAGGCGGCCCGCCGTCCGAAGCCATGCGCGAGCTGGGGATAACGCTGCCCAAGGGATAGGCCCCGACCCGACGGAGATTCGTTTCGGCGACCCAAGCGACCCAAGCGACCCAAGCGACCGAAGTTCGGAAACGGGTTTGCGTTACGACGGTCGACACCACCCACACCACACTCGAGGCCGCACCGGCACAGGCCACCATCGCCACCGCGCCATTGGGCGCCGTCGTCCACCTGTGGGACGGCGCCGCCTTCACCACCCACATCCACACCGGCGACACCACCACACTGCCCTACCCGCACCCCCTCGACGACGACCCCTCGGGCGGACGACGCGGCACGGCAGTCTTCACCCGCCGCGGCGACCACATCGGCACCGGATGGCTGATCGCCTACCGTGCGGCCATGTGACGGCACCATCGACCCGGAGCGGCACGTGGTGATGTCCGCGGAGACGGCATCCTGCCCTCGTCGCGGACGACGTCGAGCGGTTCACGCGGTTCGATGTCGGGACACATCGAACCGCGTCCCCGGCGCTGACGAACTCGAACACCGCGCCTGCACCACCTGGACCCCGGCCCCGTCGCGGTAGGCATGCGCTTTGCCCGGGCCGCGACTCGTCGAGAACTTTCGCGGCGAACCCCGGCGTCCGAGCGGAGGCCGAGACACCCCGCCCTGCCGGTGTCGGTGCCGTGTGCTGGGATCGTCACGAGCCCCGACGGTGTTCGGGCCGGTGGTCCACGGCCCTTCCCGGAGGGGATTTTTTGCGTATGCACGCGCCGATGCCCGCGCATATTGACCCGAACGAGTGAACTTAGAACGGAGATCGCCGACGGCCCGGCCGGGCGATCGCAGGATTTCGCGGAAATTGATCGAAACTGGGTGGGACGATCGCGAAACGATGACGGAAAATTCCCGATTGCAACGCCGGGGACTTCGAATTCGATCACTGAAAGTGACTCGGTCAAGGAAGCCGTTCCCCGGCTTTTGTCACGCCACGTTGCATGCCCGCGAATCGATGGCGCTGCCCTGACCGGGGGCAGTACGGTCCAGAAGCCCGAAGACAACGCGACCCCGCCGGCGTTAGTGGCGCCGACGGGGTCGAGGGAAAGTCAGATGAAAGGTGCTCTACGCATCATGCCCTTCACCCACCAAAATGCCCTTGCACGGCATTCGGTTCCTCCCGAAACTACCATTCCGTGTCGCGGGCACGGTGAAACGACACGAAGCCTGCGCATTGTGGACGTGTCCCTGCGCCTGAGTCTGGTGGTGTGCGCTCCCACCGCGCCGCTGGTCGCCTGGGCCGGGTCCCTCGACGTCGGCGCGGCTGCGTTCCTGGCCACCGCCGCGGCCCTGGCCGGCCGCTCCGTCGTCCGCTACGTCCACGTCCGCTGACCCGAACGCCACCCGGTCGCGCCCACCACGAGGTGGGCGCGACCCGGTCCCGCGACCGTGTCAGCCCCGCGAAGGGAGAAACCGCACGATGAACACCGACCGCGGAACCACCGCGTGCGCGGCGTGCGGCATCATGTTCGACCAACACCCAGGCACCGGCCGTAAACGGCGCTACTGCACCATCGACTGCCGCCGCACCGCCGAACGGGCCCGGCCCAGAACCAGCACCGGCACGCCCCGCCGAGCGCCCGCTCCCGAACCCGTCCGCGCCACCGCCGCTGCGGAACTGGCCACATTGCTGCGCACGTTCGCGGGCGCGGTCGAGGACGCCGGCCGCGCCCGGGCGGTGCTGCGGGTGCGCCTGTCCTACACCGACCGCGACTCCGGCCGCATCGTCCGCTACGGCGCGGTCGTCGGCGCCGACCGCCCGGCGCGTGAACCCCGCGGGACGCACACCGTCGGTGCCGGCGGTGAGCCGGCGACCACCCATGCGAGCCGTCGCCTGGCCGCGGCGCTGCGCCTGTGGTGCGAACGCGACGGCGCGCCCGTGGACCGCCTCGCCCGCCGCGCGGGCATCGACGGTCGACGCCTGGCCGAACTCCTGAACGGGGAGCAGCGGCTTCCGTCCTGGCCTTCGGTTCACTCCCTGGTGGCGACCGTGGGCGGCGACGTCGACGGTGCGCGGGCGTTGTGGGAGGTCGCCTGCGACCTCGATCATCGTCCCAACCGCAGCCGCGAGGACCTGACCCGCCTGCTCGCCGCGGCGCTGCGTGTTTTGCGCGACACCCGGCCTTCGCGTCCCGACGCCCGCGAGCCGGACTCGGTCGCCCCTGGCGGGACGAAGGACCGGCCGTGTGCCGAGACGGTGCCCGACAGGGCCGCTCTCGCTGCCACGAGCGCGGAACTCGACGTTCCCGTGGACGTGTTGCGGCGCCTGTGGTCGGATGCGCATGCCGCCGACCCGGGCCCCCTCGGCCGCCGTCGAGCCGGGCGCCACCACAGGGACGGGGAGCGGTGATCGCCATCGGACGCCCGCCGCGCACCCCGGCCCGCCCCGGCACGGCCTCGACGTGCGCCCGGCAACGGGCCCCGGAGGCGGCGGTCGGAATCGACGTCGCCGCGTTCGCGCAATTGCACCGCGAGTCCTGGCGGCGCTACGCGCGAGCGCGCCTGGGCGACGAGGCAGAGGGAACCCGCGTCGCCGACGATGCCCTGGGTCGCCTGGCGGGCGCCTGGGACGGCCTGATGCGCGACGCGAACCCGACCGCCCGCGCGTGGGACTGCCTTCGCCGGGCGGTCGGCGCTCACCGGCCCGTCCGGCACGGCGACCGCGCCCACCGACTGCTGCCGGTGCGCGAGGCGGACGCCGTGGTCCTGCATTACCGCCTGGGCCTGACCCTGACCGCCGCCGCCGCCCTGATGGGCACCGACGTGCCCGAGGTCGCCGCACGCCTGGTCCTGGCGGAACGCCGGCTGCCCCAACCCACCGTTCGCGCCCTCACCCTACGGCCCGCCCACCCCTGACCGACCCGATCGTCCGGCCGCCGTCCCCGCAGTGCCGCGCCGGCCGCCCGCCGGGGGCGGGCGGGCGGATGTCGGGCGCCGATTCTCCCCACCCCGGTACCCCCACGCGCCCGCCGAGAATCGGCGGGCTCCCCTCGAACGGGTGGCTGCGCGAGAGCGCGCCGCGCACCTAGCATGAAGGGCACGGCGATTCGGGGCGCCCGCCGGGGCAACCCCGGAAGGGGTGGCAACCGTGAGTGCGGAGAAACGCGTTGTCGAGGCGATCGACGTGGACACCCCGAGCGTGGCGCGCATGTACGACTGGCTCCTGGGCGGCACCGACAACTACCTCGCGGACCGTGACGCCTGCCGCAAACTCCTGGAGATCGCGCCCAGCACCCAGGCCCTTGCCCGCATCAACCGGGCGTTCCTGCGCAGGGTCGTGCGCCACCTCGCCGCCGAGTGCGGGATCCGACAGTTCATCGACCACGGATCGGGCCTGCCCACCCAGGACAACGTGCACGAGATCGCCCAGTCGATCGACCGCGCCTCCCGCGTCGTGTACGTCGACCTGGACCCGATCGTGCTGGCGCACGGGCGCGTGGTCCTGCAGGAGAACGAGGACACCGCCGTCATCCGCGCGGACATGCGCCACACCGACACCATCTTCGCCCACCCACAGGTCGAACGCCTCATCCGCCTCGACGAACCGGTCGCCGCGTTGTTCGTCTCCGTCCTGCACTGCATCCCCGACAAGGACGACCCCGCGGCGCTGATCCGCCGCGTCGCAGCCCGCCTGCCGTCCGGGTCCTACATGGTGATCTGCCAACTCGTCAGCGACGACGCCGCCGTCCGCGACGCGGTGACCGACTTCATGGCCCACACCACCCCCGAGTGGGGCAGGGTTCGCGCCCCCGACGAGGTCCGCGCCTACTTCGACGGCATGGACATCGTCGATCCCGGTCTGGTCGAAGTCTCCCTGTGGCGGCCGGACTCCCAACTCGCGCCACGCCAACGTACGAAGGAATGGCAGGAGTGGGGCGGCGTCGCCCGCGTCCGCTGACCGACGCCCACCCAACCCGGACCTCACGTTTGGTGCATGTACCGGGTGATCGCCTGCTCCAGCATCGCCTCGGTGCCCGGCCCGTCCTCCGCCGCCTGCACCAGCTTCGACAACCGCAGCCGGTAGGCGTCCAGTTCGCTCTCCCGGCTGAGATACAACGCCCCGTCGATCTGCTCGAGATACACCAGCTCCGACGGGCCGCCCGCAGCGAACCGCAACACCGTGACCGACGACGGCGGAGCCACACTGGCGGCCTCGCCGTAGCGCACCACGTTCACCGAGATCCGACGCCGGCGCATCTGAGCGAGCAGGAACCGCATCTGCTCGGCCATCACCGCCGGGCCACCGACCGGCCGCCACAGGATCGACTCGTCCAACAACGCCAACAACGTCGGCCGCTGCGGGCCCCGCAACAGCGACTGCCGTTGCATCCGCATGTCCACTCGACGCTCGATATCGGACGCCTCCGCCCCCGGAAACCCGGCCCGGACCACGGCGCTCGCGTACGCGCGGGTCTGCAACAGGCCCGGCACCACTTGGACCTCGTAAGTGCGGATCTCCTCCGCCGAATCCTCCAGGCTGATCAACCGTCGCAACCAGCCCGGTGTCACGTCGCTGTAGTGACTCCACCACGACTCCGTCGCCGCAGTCCGCAGCAACTCGTTCACCTCGGCGATCGTCTCCGGAGTGTCGGCCCCGTAGAACGCGACCAGATCCAGCACGTCCCGCTCCCGCGGTGGATGCTCACCGCGTTCCAGGCGGGAGATCTTCGACATCGAAGCCCGGATCACCGGCGCCGCGTCCTTGAGGCCCAGCCCCCGCGCCCGGCGAAGGTCGCGCAGCATCGCCCCCAGGATCTTCACCGCCGCGGCGGGATTCTCCTGACGAACCAGCGGCGCCACCTTCGCCTTCGACGGGATCCGAACCGGACGATCCGCGACCATGCACACTCCCGAACGCCTGACGACGCGCGTCATTATCCCCGAACAGGTGCGCCACGTCCGGCCCACGCCTGAACGACCCCGAATAGGGCGATCACTCGGTCAGATGGTCGAATTCACCCGTCTTGGCGCCCGCCAGGAACGCGATCATCTCCTCCCGCGTGTACACCAACGCCGGCCCATGCGGACTCCGGGAATTCCGCACCGCGACACCGCCATCGTCGAGTTTCGCCATCTCCACACAGTTCCCCTCGAAATTGCTTGCACTGCTCTTCGCCCATCGCGTATCGACCAACGCGTCCGCGTGCTCGACGAAACCGATCTGCGTCATCACGACCTCTTCCACCTTCGATCGACAACCCGACCGGCCGCGCGAATCGCGTATGCATTTGCACGACGATCGATTCCGAAAGCGTAACCACGGCCACCAACCGGCCAGAAGTCCCCTGAAAGAGTGGTCGCTTCCCCCACTAGAGAACCGGGAGTCCATCGAAAGAGAGGACCCAAGTGACGACCTGCCGGTCGCCAGAGACTGGCCAGCCGACCAGACCGACGATCGCCCATCCCCAGACACCGAGCCCGGCACCGAACAGCTTCGACACGGTCCGGCAGAGTCTCCGTACCCGGGCCCGGTTCGGGTGGCGCCCGGCCGGGTCCGAGCCGGGAGCGAGGTACCGGAGCGCGCGGTCAGCACCGCGTCCTGGGCGGCCCGCGAGACGCCTCGGCCGTCGCCTTCGACGACCAGGCGGAAACCGGCGGTCGCGGTGCCGTCGCCGGGCAACGGCGCGAGTTCGCGGCGTTCGCGGCGCGACGCCCGGCGGCGTTCCTCGCCGAGCCGTTCCGCCTCCGCGCGGGCGTGCTCAAGAAACGCCCGGGTCTGCTCGGGGGTGAGCTGCCCGGTGGGATACGCGGTACACAGGTGCCTCCCGTCGAGGAAGACCTCGTCGAGCGGTCGTCGTGCGGCATGTGGCGGACCTCGACGCTCTGCCCGCCCCGGCCGGCCAACTCCGGGGCGACGTAGGCCAGGCCATGGTTGTTCACGCCGTCCTTGCCCACCCGCCCGACACCGGCCAGCAGCAGGTGCCGCAACACCGCGGCGTCCAAGCGGTGCACGGGCGCCTCGTCCTCGTTCCGCGCAGCCAGCGGAGTACAGCCGGCGAGGGCGCGGTGCGGGCGCTCGGTGTTGTACCAGCGCCCACGCGGCGAACCGCTCGGCCAGGCGCTCGATTGAGCCATCGCCACTTCCCGCGGTGCGGACCCTCGCGCCGCACCGACCGGACTCCGCGGCGTCGGTCACGGGGGAGACCAGGTACCCAGCCCCCGGCCAGAACGGGGACTGCCCGCCGCTCGCGGTGCGGCGGCCGACCCCCGCCACGATGCCCATGCCGCCGAACGCGCTGCCCACGCCCTCCCGGACGAGATCCGCAAGCACCGCGCCGCAACAACGGATAGGGACACCACGCTTCCCAAGACGTTCCCGAATCTCCGGACGCCGGATTCCTCCCGCAGAGCAACCAAGAACTCCGTGCCGTTGCGGCCATGGCGGGAAGCAGGCGTCTCCGCCGCGACGCCATGCAACTCTTCGAACTCGCGATAGGTTCGGTGTCGCTCACACTCTGTTGACGCCGGGGGGCGGTATGACCGAGGGGTTCGAAGCGAGCCTGGAACGGCTGATGGTGACCGCGAGGGGGTTCTCCTTGTTACGGGAGCGGATCGACCTGATCGCGAACGGCCTCGCGAACGACCTCGGCGGCTCCGCAGGGATGGCCGGGGACGACGGCGCGGGAAACGCGTTCGCCAAGGTGTACCAACCGGCGGCCCGCGCGACGGTCGATCAGATCGGATTCGCCGCGGCGGTGATGGGCGAGACCTCGGCGACGGTGATGCGCACGGCGGCGAACTACCTGGCCACAGAGGACGCCGTCGCGGCGTCGATGCTGCAGGCCAACTCCGTGAACGCCGGCATCGACCTGATGCGCGGCCCCGCTAACGACCCGTGCAACTCGACAGCCCGCGGACAGGACCTGCCGCACATCGTCGACGAACAGGGATCCTTCGAGAAGGTCGTCAACCCCTCCAAGGGCAACCGCGGGAAACTCTCCGCCGCCGGCGGCAGCTGGCGCTCCGCGGCGGGACTCGTCGACCGAGTCCTGACCGACGCGCAGGAAGGCGCCCGGACGATGCTCGCCGAGTGCCGCGGCATCGCCATGGAAGGCTTCGACGCCTACTTCAAGCTGTTCGTCGGCTACCAACCGGCACCGAACGTACCCACAGACTGCGCCACCCTGGTCGCGAACCTGGCCGCGGCCTGCCGACAGATCGCCCAGGCCTGCGACAACTACGCCGCCCACGTGAAAAAGGACCAGAACGACTTCCACTTCCCACCCCGCGTCTTCGGCGGCGACGACCACCTCAAGAACGCCGTGCTGTCCGACCCCGCCATCAGGGCCCTGGGCGACCTGCCACCCATCCTCGACAGCACCCGCGCCAGGGTCGTCCTTCCCCAAGGCGGCGGCGGAACCCCCGGATTACCCGGCCTGCCGCCCATCCTGCCGGTCCCCGTCCCCGTCCCGATCGTGCCGGTACCGGTGGCCCTGGCCTCCACCACGAACATGAGCCTCGCCGGCTTCTTCACCGGCACGTTCGGCCAACCACCCCCGGTCGACCCGACACTGATCACACCACCCCTGCCGCCGCCCCCGGGAACCCCGCTCCTCACCCCGCAGGAACGCGCCCGATTCGACGCCTGGCAGGCAGGCCTGTCCAGCCACTCGTTCGCCAACAACCGCGACGAGAAGGACCCGGACAACGCCTACCAGCGTCGGACCGCCGGATACCCCGAATACGACCTCCCTCTCCCCGACACCGACAAGAAGATCCAAGCCGACGGACTACGCCCCGAAGACGGCGCGATCGTCGAGGCCAAGAACGTACGCAACACGAAGTCGACCTGCCGCACCGAAGTCAGACTCGCCGACTCGAAGATCAACGAACCCATGATCTGGGACAAGAACATCTTCGAACAGGACGAGTCCGAGATACGCCGATACAACGACGCCGTCACCGAGTCCAAGGGCCAGATACGCAGCGTCGAACTGCACACCAACCACGCCCCGAGCGTGGCCTACTGGCAGATCCTCATGGCCGCCCACCACACCACCGGACGCGTCGTCCTCACCCCCTGACCACACCGACACCATCCGGAGAGTCGATGACCGACCCCGCCACCTACGCCACCCACTGGTTCCTCGCCCCACCCGACGGCCACCCCTGGGGACTGACCGCCGAGGACCTCGCCACCGACCTCGCCCGACGCCCCGACGCCGTGTGCACGACACACCGCACGATCACCGGAAGGGACCGAATCGAATTCGGATTCCTCATCGGAGACTGGATGTTCACCGGCGCCTACGCACCCGACCGCGAATCCCTCACCCTCGAGATGTGCACCGCCCCCGCCGCCTCCGAAGTCCTCACCACCTGGTTCCTCGGCCTGCTCCCCCCCGGCGCCGAAATCGTGTTCAACACCCAGGACGGAGTCGACAACGGCTACGGCAACACCAACTACACCCTGCCCCACGGCGGAGGCGCCATGGCCGTCGCCCGCGCTCTCGGCGACCACCTGCGGCAAGTGTGGAGCACCGGCCACACGACCGACACATCCTGACCCCCAGGTATGTCGGGCCGGCCGGCCCGAAGGCCGGCCGCCACGGCGGATGTGAGGGGATGCAGGTCGTCAGCCACGCCGTGCCGACGGCCAATCGTCCGGCCGTTGAGCGGCCTCCAGTCCGCCGTCGACCACGATCACCGAACCGACGAGATAACGAGAACTGTTGCCCAGTAGGAATTCGGCAACGGCGGAGACCTCGGACGGCCGCCCGGCCCTTCCTGCTGGAACGTTCATGTTGTCGACGACACTGTTCCCCCGGTGTGTTCGCCGTGCTTCGGCGACCATGGGTGTGTCGATCATGCCAGGGGAGATCACGTTCAAGTTGACCCCGGATCCGATCCATTCCGGCGACGGGGCGTGTCTGCGGGCCCAACGGGCGACTGCAAGCTTGGCCGACACGTAGGTATCGGAAGCACCCATACCGTCGGCGATGCCGCACGCCAATTCCGCGTCGTCGAGCAGGCAGGCATCGACGAGTGCGCTTGAGACGCCCCTGCCGATGACCGCACCGACCGATCCGATAACGACTGCGGCGGTCGGCCGTTTCAGATGGGGAAGCAGGCCGGTCAGGAACCTGGTCGTGCCGAAGTAGTCCACGGATACGATCTCGCGGCCGGGCGCGGCGGAGTGCCCGGACAGACCGGCGAACGTCACCACGCCGGTCAACGTGTCGCCGAATGACCGTGCCACTGCTGTCACTGCGGTGTCGCGGCCGCCTTCGGTGCCGAGATCAGCGACGACGTCTGCGGTGTGTCGGTCAACACCGATGACATTCGCGCCTTGGGCGCGGAGACGCCGTACCAGACATGCCCCCATACCGGATGCCGAACCGGTGACGACTATGCTTTGCGGATTTGTGTCGCGAGAAACCATCGCGGTTCCCTCTTCCGGGGAGATTCAGAGAACACGGACCGAGGAAGGGTCGGGGGGTGTTCGGGCACTAGCAGAGAATTCCGAGTTCCTTGGCTCGTTTCACTGCCTCGCGCCTGGTGGATACACCCAAAGATGCGAAGATCGAGTGTAGTCGTCGATAGAATTCGGCGCGGGACCATGAGAACTGTTGGGCAACCTCCTTCATGGGCAGAGACTCGTCTTCAAGTGTGCGTAGCCATTCGAGTTGTTCTTCCGTGAAATCAGGGATTCTGTCCTCGTGCTGGGTCACATGCACAGGACCAGCATCGGATACGCCCGCTTTCCTGTGCATGTGTCGAGTCACATGCACAGGAAAGCGGGCGTATCCGATGCTGGCCTGTCGTACCGTCTCGGCGGCTTCGTCGGGAGGCGCCGAGGAAGCGAAGATGACGCAGGCGCCGCAGCTCAGGGCTTGTCGAGCCGATTCGGATGTGGCCTTGGCGACGACGGCAACGATCGGAGATTCGTCGAAACGGCGGGAGGTTTCCAGGAACCTGGCCCGATCGCGTTGCGAGACGAAGGGAGCGACGACGACAGAAGGACGCAGGTCGTCCTCTACGTGTTCGGCCGAATCGATCCGGAGGATGCGGAAGCCCAGACTCTGTAATGTGGCGAGGGGGTCGTCCTCCATTACCCAGGTGAACCCTACGAAGATCGCCAGGGGGACGGAGTTTCGATCCTTCGCGGCTGTCATGAATGCCACCTTCCCCGGTTTCGGTGGGACGTATGGGATTCCTCTGCACCGAGATGCGCACCCAACCACCTTGCGGGTTGGGCTTGCGTTCGCAGCGTACGAGCAGCCGACGATGTGTCACAAGGGCTCTCGAAATCATGTCTGGATTCGATCGAGGGGCGGGAAGGGGTCAAATATTTTGCTCCGCGCGGAGGTCGTAGATGATCCGGCGAGGAGGGCACCACGAGGGCTTTGTTCTTGCGGGCGCGCGGCCGGTCGGATTCACGGAAATGCGCCAAATTCCGGTTTCGCACATGTTCGAATCGGAATAAAAGTCTGAGCGCCGCGACCGGCATGTAGCCGGTCGCGGCGCTCGGACGCGGAGACGTATTTGTTTGTACGGCGCGGCGTTCTAGCCAGTGCCCGGCGAAGCTGCTGCTGATCAGTCGTCCGCCGGCGCCGCCGCCCGGGTGGTTTCCGGCTGGCGCATCGCGACCAGGCCGGTGACTTCTCGTGCGATGTCCTGCGCGGTCAAACCGATTTCGGCCAGCAACTCCTTACGGGAGGCGTGTGGGAGGAACCGGAGCGGGATGCCGAACTCCCGCGTGGGGACGTCCACATGCGCGTCGCGGAGGGCTTGGGCGACCGCACTGCCCACGCCGCCGACACGGCAGTTGTCCTCGACGGTGACGACCAGGCGGTGCCGCTGCGCCAGTGGGGCGAGAGCGTCGTCGACCGGCTTGACCCAGCGCGGATCCACAACGGTCGACGAAATCCCCTGACCGTTCAACAGGTCCGCGACCTCCAAACACATGGGCGCGAATGCGCCGATCGAGACGATCAGGACGTCCGGGATCGGTTGCCCGTCGCAACGCAGGACATCCATGCCGCCCACCCTGCCGACGGCGTCCACGGCCGGCCCGACAGCGCCCTTGGAATACCGCACGACGGTCGGCGCGTCGTCGATCGCCACGGCTTCCCGCAACTGCAGCCGGACCTGGTCGGCGTCGCGCGGCGCGGCGATCCGCAGGGATGGGACGCATTGGAGGATCGACAGATCCCACATGCCGTTGTGCGACGCACCGTCGGAACCGGTCACTCCCGCCCGGTCGAGGACGAAGGTGACACCGCACTTGTGCAGCGCCACGTCCATCAGGACCTGGTCGAAGGCACGGTTGAGGAACGTCGCATACACGGCGAAGACCGGGTGCAGGCCACCGAGCGCGAGGCCGGCGGCAGACGTGACCGCATGCTGTTCGGCGATGCCCACGTCGAAAACCCGGTCGGGGAACTCCTTCGCGAACCTCTCCAGCCCGACCGGCTGGAGCATGGCGGCCGTGATCGCCACGATGTCCTCGCGTTCGCGGCCGAGTTTGACCATCTCCTCACCGAACACCGCAGTCCAGTCCAACCCCGCGGTGGCGATGGGCAATCCGGTGTCGGGATGGATCGGTCCGATCCCGTGGAAGTGGTCGGCCTCGTCCTGCTCGGCGGGTCCGTATCCCCGCCCCTTCTCGGTGAGGCAGTGAACGATAACCGGGCCGTCGAAGGACCTGGCCCGACGCAGAGCCGACTCCAGGGCGCCGATGTCATGGCCGTCGATCGGGCCCACGTACTTCAGACCCAGATCCTCGAACAGGCCTTGAGGGGCGACGAAGTCCTTCAGCCCCTTCTTGGCGCCGTGCAGCGTTTCGTAGATCGGTCGTCCGACGACGGGGGTACGCCCCAGGAAATCCTTGCCGCGGGCCAAGGCACGCTCGTATCCGTTGCTCATGCGGAGGGAGGCAAGATGATTCGCCAACCCGCCGATCGTGGGAGAGTACGAGCGTTTGTTGTCGTTGACGACGATCACCAACGGACGGTCCCCGGCAGCCGCGATGTTGTTGAGTGCCTCCCAGGCCATGCCGCCGGTCAACGCCCCGTCGCCGACCACTGCGACCACGCGGTCGTCACACCCGCGCAGGCGATTGGCGCCGGCCAGACCGTCGGCCCAGCTCAAAGCTGTGGAGGCATGGCTGTTTTCGACGAAGTCGTGTGCCGACTCGGCTCGCGAGGGGTATCCGGAGAGCCCGCCCTTGCCCTTGAGCCTGCCGAAGTCCCGCCTGCCTGTGAGGAGCTTGTGCACATAGCACTGGTGTCCGGTATCGAAGACGATCTTGTCCTGCGGGGAGTGGAATACGCGGTGCAGGGCGATGGTCAACTCGACGACACCGAGGTTCGGACCCAGGTGGCCGCCCGTCTTGCTGACCGCATCAACGAGGAACGTGCGGATCTCCCCCGCCAGTTGCTCCAGTTGCGCAGGGACGAGGCCTGCCAGGTCATGCGGTCCGTCGATGCGGGTCAACAGGCTCACGCATTCTCCTTGGTGGGGTGGCTCGTTGCGGACGATGCCGGACTGGTCGAGTCTACGGTCCGGTGCGTGTCGTCCTTCGTCAACCGGTGGCCGGAGGAGGAGCCGCGGAACCGACGGTCCAACCGCGCCGGGTGATTTCCACCGGCAAGCCGGTGAGCGCGTTGAGGAAGTCGGAACGCAGACGGGTGACGTCGCCCGCGAGCGTCAGAGTCGGCATCTTCTGGACCACTTGGGCCACGACCAGGCGGGTTTCAATACGCGCGAGGCTCGCTCCGAGGCAGAAATGCGGGCCTCCGCCCCCGAATGAGACATGCTCGTTCGGGGACCTCCCGACGTCGAAGCGGAAGGGTTCGGAAAAGACTTCCTCGTCCCGGTTAGCCGAGAGATAGGACAGTGCCACCTTGTCGCCCGCCTTGAGGGTGACTCCCCTCAGCTGGGTCTCTCGCGTGACGTTTCGTCGGAAGTACATCACCGGAGTGGCCCACCGTAAGACCTCCTCCACTGCGTTGGGCAGCAGTTCCGGCGCGCTCCGCAACCGTTGCATCTGGTCCGGGTGGGTGATCAGCGCATGGACGCCCGCCGAGAGCGCGTTGCGCGTGGTTTCGTTGCCGGCACTTGCCAAGAGCAGGAAGAAGATGTCCAGCTCGAGGTCGCTGAGCTCCCCGTCGGCTGCCGCCAACAGGTCCGAAAACAGGTCGTCCCCGGGTTCGCGTACCCGCTTCTCGCGCAGACGGGCGATGTACGAGTACATCTCGAAACGCGCCGTCATGGCAGCTTCCTCGTCGTCCAAAGCGGACATCCGGTCTGTCCACCTGCAGACTTCGTCACGGTCGCTCTCCGGGACGCCCAAAATCTCGCAGATGACCTGCAAAGGAAGTGGTTTCGCTATGTCCTCAACGAAGTCAAAGGTCTTGGCTGCCAGCGCCTTGTCGATGATGCTTGTGGTGAGGGCTTCGATCCGTCGGGTGAGTCGCGCAACGATCGCTGGGGCGAAGCCTCGACCCACCAGGGAGCGGTAGCGCGTGTGCTTCGGCGGGTCCATGTAGAGGAGCACCTCACCTTCGAGCGCGGCTAGTGCGGCTTGGTCCTCGGTCAGATCGTGCATTCCCACCACTCCGCCCCGATCCGCGGCCGAGGAGAAGGTCAGGGGGTCACGCGAACAGGAAACGACGTCTGCGTGCTTGGTCACCACCCAGAATCCCGGGCCGTTCGGTTCGGGGTGTCGCCAGACCGGCGCCTCCCGGCGCAGGAATGCGAGTTCCTCGTGTGGAGCCCGCGAGACGATTCTGTCGGTATCGAACAGGTCGATGTCATCGAGTCGCACCGTTGTGTACCTGACCTTCGGTCCCTGGAAATGACGGAGACGGGTTTTTCGGTGGTCAGTGCGTCACCGTAGTGCCGTGCCTGGTTGTCTCGACAGCCCCCAGCGACACGTTGAGACGGTGTCTCGGACGGGCGGTTCGCTCTTGACCCGCCCGGCTCCCCGCGCACAGGCTCCCAGGGGAGTCGGGGGCGACTGATTCCGCCGCGATCACCGGCAGACACCCCGAGGGGCTCCAGAAGGGAATGAATCATGCATCGCACGTTTACCGACAAGCGCGCGTCGGCGGAATCAAGAGCACACTGGGTCGAAATCCCGCATCCTCTTACGGCTCAGCTCGCGCGAGTAGACAGCGAATTACAGGATGCGACCGAGGGACCGAATGCTCCGCGTCCGGAACTGACGGCACATCTGACTCGAGCGGGCGGAAAGAAGCTTCGGCCTCTATTGGTGCTGGCGAGCGCTCACGCTGTGTCGGCGGAGATCCCCGACGGTGCGATAAAGGCTGCCACGGCCGTCGAACTTCTACATCTTGCGACTCTGTACCACGATGATGTGATGGATTCCGCGGCAACCCGGCGCGATCGGCCCACGGCAAACTCGCTCTGGGGTAACAACCGGTCAATCATGGCGGGCGACATGCTGCTGGCACAGGCCTATCTCGTGGCATCTTCGCTGGCGGTGGAAGACCTGGATCGAATATCACGAACATTGGAGGAGTTATGCAGCGGTCAGGTTCAGGAAATGGAAACCGCGTTCGATCCACGGCGAACGATCGAGCAGTACCGGACGTCGATCGAGGGTAAGACGGCGTGTCTGCTAGCGACGGCCTGCTGGCTCGGCGCCCGACAGGGCGGAGCGACTCCCGCCCAAGCCGAGGCACTCGCCCGCTATGGCTTGGAGTTGGGCATTGCCTTCCAGATCATCGACGACATCCTGGATCTCTACGGAAACCCTGCCTCACTCGGAAAGCCGGTGGGCGGCGATCTACGCGCAGGCGTGTACACCTTGCCGCTGATCCTGGCCATCCAACAGTCACCGTCGCTATCACGTCTGCTGAGCGTGAGCCCCAGCGAGACCAACGTTCAAGAGACAATTTCCGATCCGGCGGTCGTTGCGGCGGCCGCCCGGGCAGCCTCCGTTGCGCTCCGACACATGGAATTGGCGCTCGAGCATCTGGCGGCCTGCGGAGGCCGAGCCGACGGGACCGACCTGCTCACCCACATTGCCGACGCGGTGAGTGTCCAGCTCCGCACGACATCCCTTCCGAGGCGGCCGCACTCGGCAGCAGCCGAAACGCTGCATTCGCTAAGGCAGGGGGCCTGATGACCGAAACCCCCGAAACACTCGACGGCGCTATCCCCGGTCCCCACGGCCACCCCGTGCTCGGCATGGCAGGCGCGTTCAAACGTGATCTTCTCGGTACCCTGCACGCCGGATTTCACGAATTCGGCGACATCGTCGAGTTCAGGATCGGCTCGAAGCGATGGAACCGCAAAGTCGTCGCCGTGTATCGCCCGGAAGTTGTCAGCGAGGTCTTCGCGGACCTGGAAACGTACGGCCGCAACACTTCGTCGTTCGCCAGCTTGGGAGAGATGTTTGGCGAGAATCTGGTGACCACGGAGGGTGACGCATGGCGCCGGCAGAGGCGTTTGCTCCAACCGTTGTTCACCCCACGACACGTCTCCCAGTATGTGGCACTCATGCAAGAGGAAGCGGACCGACTCCGCCAAGAAGGGTATGTCCAGACGAACGGAATCGTGGACCTGGTTCCGGTCCTGGAGCGCTACGCACTGCGCATCCTCAGCCGCACGCTCTTTCGAGGCCACGATGGAGTGGAAGAGGCAATCGAGAAATTCGAGCGATTGGTTCCACTGATTGGATCTCGTGTACGCGGGCGGGCCAGCGCCGTCCCCCGGTTGCCGCTCGGTGCCCCGATTCTTTCGTCGAGACGCTTTCTGGCCCTCAGGAAGGAGCTGTACAAGACGGTAGACGGAATACTGGCGCGCCCTCGCAAGGGCAATCCGGACGACTTGGTGGGGCGGATACGCGCAGCCCGAGATCCGGAAACCGGCCGACGCCCGACGGTCGACGAAGTACGCAACCAGGCGCTCATCTTCCTGGTCTCGGGTCACACCACGACGTCGAACGCGATGACCTTCACCTTGTACCTCCTCGGTCGCCATCCCGAGATCCAGGAAATCGTGGCGAAATCCCTCAACCAACCCACAATCGGCCCTGGGGAGTTCGACTTCGTACGCGGCGCTGTCCAGGAAGCCATGCGGTTGTACCCATCCGCTTATGCCGTGGCCCGACGGGTCACGGCGGACACCGTTCTTGCCGGACACCGCATCAAGCGCGGGACGGACGTCATGGTGTCCCCGTGGGTGACCCATCGTCATCCGGACTTCTGGCCGCATCCGGACGATTTTCGGCCCGAGCGGTTCCGGGGGCCGAACAAGAGGCCGAGATACGCGTACTTCCCGTTCGGTGGCGGGCCGCGGGTCTGCATCGGTGAACATTTGGCCATGCTGGAGGCGACCACGGTCATCGGCAGCCTGCTGTCGCGATACCGCGTCGTGTCACAGGACGCCGAACTGCCGCTCGCACAGCTTGTCTCCCTACGGCCAGCCGGGCCCGTCCGTACACGCTGGGAACCACGCTGACCGATGGTGCGGCTTCCCAAAGATCGACGAGACGCCGAAAGAAGGGTCGAGATCAAGTGGACAGCGATACCAAGGAACGAAATCACCGACTGGAACTTCTACCTCTATATTGTCCGATTCCCGAAGCCGTGCATCCGGACGCCGACGCCATCGAGCAACACTGCGTCGAGTGGCTGGACCGCTTCAAGCTCTACTTCGATGACGCGCAGCGCAGCCGTTTGATCGGGACGAAGGCCGCCCTCATCTACTCGATGGCACTCCCCGAGGCTGACGCCCAGCGGGTCGCCGATGTGTCGAAATGGTTGTACTGGGGCTTCGCCACCGACGACATGTTTTACGACAACGGACCCACCAGCGTCAACGCGGCGGATTTCCTGAAGATGGCTGCGCGCTTGGTGCGGCTGTGCGAGGAGCCGCGGGCCAGTTTCGCCTCCGAGCTACCGTTCTCCGACGCCCTGCGCGACCTCGTCCGCAGCATCACCGGATCGGCCACGCCACTGCAACTGCTGGAATGGAGCCAGACGGCGCGCGCCTGGTTCTTCGGCATGGCGTGGGACGTCGGAAACGCCGAGCGCGGGAAGCCGCCCGGTCTGAACGACTACCTGATGATGAGGATGCACACCGGTGGCCTGGCGAGCTGGGTGACGAGCCTGAACATCGCCCAAGGAATCGAGTTAGCGCCCCGCGAGAGCGCTGCGGGACACGTACGGGCCCTGATGGAGTCCTGGTCCACGTTCGCGCTCATCATCAACGATCTGACCTCGTACGCCAAAGAGGCGCGGAACGGCGATACCAGCAGCAACATCGTGACTGTGATCGCCCACGAGCGAGGATGCACACCGCAGGACGCCCTACGTGAGGCCTATCTGATCTGCGACCGAATCTCGGCACTCTTCACGGCGCTTGCGCAGCGGGTCCACAAGCACGGAAGCCCTGCGCTCAGCACATGTGTCCGTAACCTCGAGCACACGTGGCGGGGAATCATCGAATGGGGATTTCAGGCAGCGCGTTACAACGTCGACCCGCACACCGGCGAAGTCTTTCAGGAATTCCCCGGATGGGCTCCACACCCGACGACACAGGACCGCGCGCCTCTGCCCTACCCGGCTATCTCGTGGTGGTGGGACGAGCTCGACGACGGGTCAGGACGGTGACCCCGGAAAAGGCGGCCACGATGCACTCCGGCGCGGGATACCCCAACGGATGGTTCGCTGTGGCCTTCAGTGACGAGGTCCGGCGGGGGAAGACCGCGCGACGTCTGCTGGCCGGCGAGGAAGTCCTCGTCTACCGCACCGTCGGCGGGACCATCCGGGCTGTCGATCCGTATTGTCCGCATCTGGGCGCGAACATCGGATTCGGCGGCACCGTCGACGGCGAACACCTGGTGTGCCCCTTCCACCGCTTCGCCTTCGACGTATCCGGAAAATGCGTTCGCACCGAGTACGGGACGGCACCGCCGCGGGCCGTCGTGCGGCACCGTCCGGTCGACGAGGTCAACGGTGTCGTCTTCGTTTGGCGCCACCGTGACGCAAGCGCACCGACATGGCACATTCCGAAACTCGCATTGAACGACTATCCGCATACCAGGCAATTCACCGCCCGTCTTCGCGGGCACCCGCAGGACGTTGTGGAGAACGCGGTCGACATCGGCCACATCACGCCAGTCCACGGCTACAACCGACCCCGCCTGCGCAACGTTATGTCCACCGAAGGGCACATACTTCGCATAGGTCCGGCCGTTCGACGGGACGTACCACTCGTCGGGAGCATAGACGTCGACTTCGATGTCGAGGCACACGGCCTCGGGTTCGAGTACGTCTCGGCCGTACTAACCCGCCCGCAGCTTTCCGTAGTCATCCAGATGATGCCGACTCTGCGTGGACCGAAGGATTTGGAGATTCGCTTTCGAGTCGCCGCCAAGGCCGACAGCCGCCGTTTCGGCTCCGCAATCAACAGCCTGACCGCAGCAGTGCTCACCAATGCCGTCGGTCGACTATTCTGGAGAGATTTCAAACTCGATTTTCAGATCTGGGAGCACAAGAAGTACGTGCTGCACCCGAGGTTGGCACACGGTGACGGCCCAATTCCACAATTCCGCAGATGGGCTGCTCAGTTCTATTCCACAGACGCCGAGAAAGGAAACGACGCACGTGACCGAGCAGAATCTGCACAGTGAACCGGTCGATGACGAAGGAGCCGGTGCCACGGCGCTTGCAGGGAAAACGGCCTTCGAGCAAGTGTTTGCGATGGCCACTCTCTTTACCCCCTGGGCACTGCGGACGGCAGTCACCCTGCGCCTCCCGGACCTGATTGCGGCGGGAGTATCGGATCCCGTCGACCTGGCGACCGCGACATATACGCATCCGGAATCACTGCACCGCCTCCTGCGCCATTTGGTCAACGTCGGGATCATCCTTGAAAGCGTCTCGGGCGAGGTCGAACTCAGCGATTTGGGAACTGTGCTGCAGGAGGACCATCCTGGAGGGTTGTCACGCATACTCGACCAGTCGGATGGGCTCATCCGACGTATCGATCTGGTGACCTCGGAGCTGCCGGAGGCGATACGCTCCGGTGGCCCAGTATGGGAAAAGCTCCACGAACGGCCCTTCTGGGCGGACATCATCGGCGATTCGGAGCTCTCCGCGTCATTCGACGCCACAATGGCGATTCATGCTGGCCGGCTCGGTCCCGGCCTAGCCGAGGTCTACGACTGGAGCAACGTAGGTCACGTGGTCGACGTCGGAGGCGGAATTGGGGAAATCCTATCCGTCCTCTTGCGCACGCATCCGCATCTGCGAGGCACCCTGGTCGATCTGCCAGAGACTGCTGCCCGGGCGGCAGAAGGGTTCCGCAAAGCCGGATTGGACGGGCGCGCGCGGGTGGTCGGACAGAGTTTCTTCGATGCCTTGCCGGACGACGGCGACGTCTACCTGCTCTCGCACGTCATCCACGACTGGCCGGACGTATCGAGCCGATCGATTCTGCGACGCTGTCGAGAAGCCGCAGGTCGTACTGGCAAGGTACTCGTGGCGGAGCGATTGGTCCCCCCGACGGGCAGTGTCGGCAACGCCATGGTGAGCCAGCGTGACTTGGGAGTACTCCTCATTCTAGGAAGCAAGGAGAGGGATGCCGAGCAGTTTCGAATGCTTGGTGACTCGGCCGACCTAACACTGACCAGCGTAACTCCGGTGATATCCGGCGACCCGGTTTTTCTGCTCGAATTTGCGGCCGAAGAGAACGAGCCCGGCGACCGGGTGTAGAACTCCGCTTGGGGGACAGCATGACTGGTTTGGAAGACCCCGACGTCTTGGAACTGCGGCGCATAGCTCTACCGGTGTCCGTGGCCTTGGACTATCCGAACCGGGAGCTCCGCTCCGTGCTGCAGAAGGTCGGATCGGCCCGGGTGGTGGGGCTCGGCGGGACGACGAGGAAAGCCCGCGAATTCGCCCGCCAGCAAACGCGGATCGTGACACACCTTGTGTCATTCCACGGTTTTCGGGGAATAGCGTTGGAAGAAGACTGGACGCTGTGCGTGGAACTCGACGCGTCCGTACGTGGACGACAGGACAATCTGCACCGACTTCTGGCACAAGCCCGCCCCTTCTGGAGCACCGTGGAGACAATGCGTCTACTGAACTGGGTCAGATTGTGGAATGCCAGCCACACGAATGATGAAGTTCGAATCCTGGGGCTGAACGCGGATGCAACACGCTCGAGCGCCTACGATGCCATTGCTCACGGCTGTGCCGGAAAACTGCCAGACGCGGAGGCAGCCGAACTGGCTGGACTATTGAACCGCCTGGCCCCGACGGCCGATATTCAGGAACATGCTCGACGATTTCGTGCTCTCGGTTCCACAGAACAGCAGGCCGTTCTGGAAGAAGCCCGTCGGATTCATTCCCTGGTATCACGACAGCCTCTCAGCAACAGTGGTCTGTTGGAACGACATGCGCTCGCCATCGTGGACTTCTACCGATACCACTCGAATTCACGTGGCGATATTCTGCGCTATGCGGCGGCCCGAATGGCGGACCACCTGCTATGGTGGCTCGAAGCGCATGACGCAAAGGTTATATATCTCGGCGGTGCAGCACATACGGCGGTTGCTTCAACCTTGACGCTGTCCAATCCGGAGATCACTCAACCCAACACGGGTAGCTTACTGCGGAAGCATTTGAGCGAGGGATATCAGTCGATTGGATTCACCTTCTCGACGGGTAGAATCCATAGTGAAATACCTGTACCGGACGCCGCGTTCACCGAATCAGTTCTCGGCCGGGTGGAGACCCCCGCGTTCATTATTGATCCAACTCAAGCACGCGGCGATTGTGGATTCTTCACCAGCCCCGCAAAGATTCGGTCGGTGGGGCCGTTATACGAACCAACACGCGACCCCGAGTTCTCGATGACGGGCGGCTCCCTACGTGATTGGTTCGATATTCTCATGCATACCCAAACGATCAGCCCGACTCAGGCATTGTCACCGGACGACCTTCGAACCTGGTGATATCCGACAACCGCGTAAGGCTCTACGGGGTCCACGCGGGGTGCCGGATCCGGACCGTACCTATGCGGGCGTAGTAGTGAGGAAGTTATGCGGAGCGCGCGGGTGCTCGCACGAGTACGACGACTTGGACCCGGCCCCCGCCCGCGAGCAGCTCGCCCGCGAACGCGCCGACACCCCCACCGGGATCGAGGCCGGCCGCCTGGGCCGAGGCCTGACCCTGTCGAGGCACGAACGCGCCGCGCGGGAACTCGGCTCGACCGACGCGATGGTCCTGGCCTCCCCCTACGCGGCACACCGCCTGTCACGGCTGGTCAACGACAGCCGGATCGAGCCGCGCGGAGCCCTGGTGTTCGCCTGCCTGCTGCACTTCACCGGCCGCGACGAGGCTGCCGACTTCTGGTGGCGCTTCGCTGCCGGAGCCGGCAGCCACACCGCCGCCTACTGCCTCTACCTCGACCCACCGCACCCGCGGCGAGGTCCGCGACTCCCACCACTGGCTCGCCCAGGCCCACGACCTCGCCCGTGCGCCGATCGCCGTCGGTCCCCACGACAGCCGCGACCTGCTGCTGTTGCCCGAGCCGCATGGCGATCCTCGAGCAGTGCCGTCGCGGCGACCTGCCCCGCCTGCCCAACGTGCTCGAGGCGGTCGTCCACGGTCTGCGTGTCGAGGACGACAATGAGGACTACGGCGAGATTCCTCAGCCCGATGAAGGCCTTCACCACGCTCTCGTCCCGCCGGGACACGTCTGGCTGACCGAAAGTCCCCACGCATGACGAGCCGGTCACGCCTCGGTCCCGGCTGGGGATCCGCCCGTCGACGACCGGGAGCGCGAGGACGGCCTGCCCGAACCGGCCGCAACGACCACCGCGCAACGGAACCGGCTCCGGTAGGACGTCACCCACGACCCCGACGACCCGAAACTGGGGGCGCTCCTGGTGATGGCGAGTCTGATCGACCTCGCGCAGCGCCTGGCGACGTCGACCACGACGAAGCTGACCAGCGCGGGCGCCAGGTGATCGCGTCCACCGAGGACGTCCGCCCGCAGGACCCAGCCCGCCTCGCGCTGCCGCCCCTGCTGCGGCCCGCGACCGCACCGGCGAGGCCCCCGCGAAACGGGCCCGCGCCAGCAGGTCCTGGGCGGCCCGCACCGACGACCGCGACCCACAGCCCCTGGGCAGTCTCCTCGAGCAGCTGCTCGTCGACCGCGGCTGGGCCGAGCCGCTCACCGGTGGGTCCATCGCCGACATCTGGCCCCGCGCCTGCCCCGAATACGCCGAACACGTCCGCGCCGGTCACTACGACCCCGACACCGGCCGCCTGGACCTGCACCCCGCCTCACCCACCTACGCCACCCAACTCCGCCTGCTGGAGAAGTCGTTGATCGGACGGATGAACGCCACCGTCGGCGCGGAAACCGTCCACTCTCTGCGCGTGATTCCGCCCTGCGCGACGCCCCGCACACCACCGGACCACACCGACGCGCGGCCCCGCGTCCAGTCTCCGACACCACCGCCACAACGCCGGGACAACGTGGTCCGAGAGCCCGATCCTCCTCGCCCACGAGCCCGGGAGGCGGGCACAGACTCTCCCGGATCCAGCAGGCGGGATTCCTGGACGCGGGCCCTTGCACGGCCCGCCGGGAGCGTCAGGCCCGGACGGGCCGGTTCCGAGACGGTTGAGGCCGCCCGTTCTCCGGCAGTCCGCATGCGCCTGTCGGATACGACCCCGGCCCGGGCGTGCCGTGTCGTTCGTCTGACAGGATGGGGCCATGGCGCGAGAGACGACGCACGACGAACGGTTGCGAGACCTCGAGGCCGAAGCATTCCGCACCGGCCGTACCCTGGCCGAGCACTCGGAGCAGCTCAAGACCGTCACCGAGCAGCAGCAGACGGCGTTCCGCAACGTGGACTCCCTCGCCGACGCCGTCGGCGCCCCCGGGGACCGAAGCATCGCCCAGCGCCTCGACACCATCGAACGTGTCCTGTTCGCCCTCGCCCGCGCACAAGGCATCGCCCCCGACGACCCTGCCTGATCCGCCGCCGGCATTCGGCAGCAGCCTTCCCTCATGGCCGACCTCGCCCGCCAGGCCCTGGGCGCCGCGCTAGCGGCCAACACCGCGGCGCGTGGCGGGCCCCGTTCGCTTCGCGCCCACGGACCCGGGCAAGCGGCGCGGCCAGCGCCGACGGTCGCGACCCACAACCGGCGGCCGCGATCGCACTTCGGAGCGTTCGTCAGCATCGCCGCCGCATCCATCTGCTACCGCAGGTACGCCAAATGAAACGACTTCTTAAGCGCCCTACCCCGGAGCGAACCACGGCTGGGAGAGCGCCGGCGAACACTGCGGCACGGTGTGCGTCCTCCGTTTACACGACGTTATCGAGTCGGGCGCCACCTGCCCGCTGTGCGAACCCGATGAACGCCCTGGCAGGAACTCCCGTCCCGACACGCGACGAAGTGCTCCGGGCCGTCGAACGCCGAAGGCCCGACCGAGAACGGACCGAATGGCCCCCGTCTCCCGTTCTCCGCCCGGGCCTTGCTCCGGAACTCCCGACCGATCTGTCGGCGATCGAGATCCGGGTATGGATTCCATACCTTTCTTCGTGGGTTGATTCGGGTCATTCGTAAGATCGGGACACACCCAGGGGTGCCGGGTGTGGCTGTCATGGTTACGCCGTGTTTGTGGCTTAGAGAGATTGGCCGCCCGGCGCCCCGCGACGACTCGACCGCTCATTGGGATGCGCGAACCGGATCGCTTGTATGGACACGTCGGCGAGGTCGTCTGCTGGGAGAGCGGAACAACGACGAGGAGGAGGTCCGGTGCCCGAACTGTGGGCGGGGACGGACGCGGGCACGGCCGAGCACCACTGCACGGTCATCGACTCGGACGGCGCGAAGGTGCTCTCGCGCCGGGTGCCGAACAACGAGGCCGAACTGCTAGAACTGCTGGGCGATGTGGTGGAGTTGGCCGACGGAGACCCTGTCACGTGGGCGGTCGACCTGAACGCCGGCGGCGCCGCGTTGTGGATCGCCCTGCTGGTCGACCACGGACAGAAGCTGCTCTACATTCCCGGCCGGACCGTGCACCACGCCTCCGGCTCCTACCGCGGTGACGGCAAGACCGACGCGAAGGACGCCTTCGTCATCGCCGACCAGGCCCGGATGCGCCGGGACCTGCAACCCCTGCAGGAGACCGGCGAGATCGCGGTCGACCTGAAGATCCTGACCGCCCGCAGCATGGACCTGTCGCGGACCGCACCAGGGCGATCAACAGGCTCCGCGCGCAGATGCTGGAGTACTTCCCTGCCCTGGAACGGGCCTTCGACTACAGCACTTCCGAGACCGCGCTCATCCTGCTCACCGGCTACCAGACCCCGGCCGCCCTGCGCAGGATCGGCCGGACCCGGCCGGTTACCTGGCTGAAGAACCACGGCGTCCGGGCCGCCAACCACGCCAAGAGCGCGGCGGAAGCGGCCGTCACCGCCGCCGAGGCACAGTCCACCGCCGTCCCCGGGGAGAGGACCGCCGCCCGGCACGGTCGATGGCGGCGATAGCATCGAGGGCGCTGTCGAGGCTGTCGTGGTGGTGTATCCGCGTCGTCGGCCGGCAGTTGGGTCCTCCACGACGAGGCCCCGCGCGAACGCGCGGGCCTCGTGGTCTCGGCCGGTTCAGGCCGAGGCGGACTCACCCTTGTCGTCGTACTCGTCCAGGACCGCGAGCAGTTCGCGCAGCATCGCCCGCGTTTGCGGGTCCCGCGCGGCCGCGCGGACGGCCTCGGTGTCCAGACTCTTCACTAGTAGGACTTCGTTAGGTCTTGCCAGATATGTCTGTCGAGAGCATGTTGTGGGTGTGGACATGCGGCAGGTTCGGGGCCTGCGGGCGGGGTTG
>NZ_JBITHP010000036.1:0-86402 GCF_044458105.1 Embleya sp. NPDC050493 | reverse complement strand
GCCGACCGGTTAGCACAAAGCCACCCGCTGCCCACCCAGGCGCGACCGCCGGCCGAGAACGCCCAACCCACTCGGGAAGGCTCCCCGGCGAACCTGACCGGGCCGCCCACCCTCCGCGCCGTTGCCAGCGCTTTTCTCCGCAGGCAACACCCGCATCTCGCCGGGGAGCCCAGGGCTCCTGACCGCCGGTGACATTGGGACCGGGCCCATCTCCACCAGGCCACGCCGACCGGTGAGCACAAGGCCACCCGCGCCCGACCCGACCAAGACGCGGCCGCACGCCAAGAACGCCCGGGCCCACTCGGGAAGGCCCCCCGGCGGACCTGACGGCAGTACCCTCCCGCTCCGCCGTTGCCAGCGCCTTTCCCGCAGGCGACGCCACCGTCTCGCCGGAGAACCCAGGGCTCCTGACCGCCGGTGACTGTGGGACCGGGCTGATCTCCGCCGGTCCACGTCGACCGGTTAGCACAAGGCCATCCGCGCCCTACCCGACCAAGACGCGGCCGCACGCCGAGAACGCCCGGCCCACTCGGGAAGGCTCCCCGGCGAACCTTGCCGGGCCGCCCTCCCGCTCCGCCGTTGCCAGCGCTTTTCCCGCACGCGACACCCGCATCTCGCCGGGAAACCCAAGGCTCCTGACCGCCGGTGACCCTGGGACCGGGCCCATCTCCACCAGGCCACGCCGACCGGTGAGCACAAAGCCACCCGCGCCCAAGCCCACCAACCCCCACCACCGCCGGAAACACGAACGCACCCCGACTCAAGACGCGCCGCGCACCGCACCGCACCGCCCACCGCACCACACCACGCACCACGCACCACGGCACCCACCACCCACCACCCACCGCGCACCACCGCACCGCCGCACCCCGGCGTCGACTTGGCGCCCTTGACTTCGAGTTCACTCCAACTCGTAGGGTCCCGGTCATGAACAACGCACCCGAGACCGCCACCACCAACGCCCAGGACAACCGCTACGAGCGCGGCCTTGCCGTACTGCGGCAGGTTGCCGGTACCGATCGGCCCGCCGTGCTCGAAAGCCTCGCCGACATCGCTCCCGATCTGGCTCGGTACACCGTCGAGTTCGGCTACGGCGACATCTACTCGCGTCCCGGACTCACGCTCCGGCAGCGGCAGTTGGCCAACGTCGCGGCCCTGGCCGCGATCGGTAACGCAGCGCCGCAGCTGCGATTCCATCTGGCCGGCGCGCTCAACGTCGGCTGTACTCGGCGCGAGATCGTGGAGACCCTGATCCACGTCTGCGTGTACGCCGGTTTCCCGGCCGCGCTCAACGGCCTGACCGCGGCGCGCGAGGTCTTCGAGGCCCATCCGGCGGCGGCCGAGGCCACGCCGGACGAGGTTTCCGCGCCGGCGCCGGCGGAGACCACCGCCGAGCGTTACCGCCGCGGTCTGGCCGCGCTCACCGAGATCGACGGCCACGCCGGCGAACAGGTCATCGCTTCGCTTCGGGACATCGCCCCGGACCTGGGCCGCTACGTGCTCGAATTCGCGTTCGGCGACGTGTACTCGCGCACCGGTCTGGACCTGAAGACCCGCGAACTCGCAACGGTCGCGCTGTGCACCGCGCTCGGCACGGCCGCGCCGCAGCTCGCGGTGCACATCCACGCCCTGCTCAACGTCGGCGGCACCGAGGAGGAGGTGGTCGAGACGATTACCCAGATGGTCGGCTACGCGGGCTTCCCCGCCGCGCTGAACGGCATCACGGTCGCCCGCGCCGTGTTCGCCGAGCGGGCCGCCGCCGAGCGCGCCGCCGCCGACTCGGCGGCCTAGTCCGTGTCCGCCGCGCCGTCCTGCGGCAGCATGTACACGTCGCGGCCCTCCCGGTCCACGAACGCGTCGCTTGCCCGGAAACCGACCCGGCGGGCCAGGGTCAGGGACGGCACGTTGGCCGCGTCGATCACCGCGACGATCGGCATCGTCGGGAGCGTCCCGCGGGCCAGGTCGAGGGTGGCGTCGACCGCCTCGCGGGCCAGTCCCCGGCCCCACGCGATCGGCGCGAAACGGTAGTAGAGGTTGAACACCGGTATGCCGTCCGGTCGCAGCCGCCGGGTCAACTGCGTCCCGGCGAAGCCGAACACCCCGGCCGGATCCGCACGCGGTGCGACCGCGCAGTAGCCGATCCCGTCCCGCTCCCAGTCCTCGATCATCGAGGTGAGGAACGCGACCCCCTCCTCGGCCGACCGCATCGGTCCGTGCGGGTTGTACCGGTTGGTCTCCGGATCCCCGTGCACCGCGAACACCGCCGCGGCGTCCTCGGGGTGGGGCCGAGTCAGAACCAGTCGTGCGGTCTCGACGACCGTGATACGAGGTGCAAGTGCCACGCGCGTGCCGTTCGGATCGGTTCGGTTCGGATTGCTTGCGATCGATTCGGGTTCGATTCACTTCGCCGATGTCGATCTCCGAGCCTACTGAACCCCCGAACACGCCCGCCCCGGGCCGGCGGACGGGCGGCCTGCGGGCGGCGGGCGGCCGACGAGCGAGCGATCGGCGAGCGAGCGATCGGCGAGCAAGCGATCGGCGAGCGGCCGACGAGCGAGCGGCCCAGCGACCCGGCACCCCACCCGTACAAGCGAGCGACCGGCCCAGCGACCCGGCGCCCCACCCCCGTACGAGCGAGCGACCGGCCCAGCGACCCGGCACCCCACCCGACGAATGAGCGAGCGACCGGCGACCCGGCGCCCCACCCGGCGACCATGCCGCCACGCGTACACCTCGACCCACCAGTCGCCCGCAGACCGCCCGACACCACGCCGCCGACATGCGCTTCCGGGCCGGTTCAGACCTGGTAGCGGTTCGGGGCGAAGGAGTCGGGGTTGGCCTCGATCCAGGCGGAGGTGCGGCGCAGGCCCTCGGGGAGGTCGACGCGGGGCTTCCCGCCGGCGAGTTCGCGGGCCTTGGTGTTGTCGGAGAGCAGGCGTTCGACCTCGCTGCCGGTCGGGCGCAGGCGGGTGGGGTCGACCACGATCTCCGCGTCCCGACCGGAGGTCACGATCAGCGCCCGGGCCGGTTCGCCGATCGAGACCTCGGTGCCGGTGCCCAGGTTGATCACCTCGCATAGTGTGGCGTCGGCGAGCGCGACCGCCGGGAACCCCTCGGCGGTATCGGTCGGGTAGGCGAAGTCCTGGGTCGGGGTGAGCGAGCCGAGCCGGACCCCGGCGGGGCCCACCCGAGCGCTCAGACGCGGTCCGCGATCAGGTGCCGCGAGCCGTCGATGCCCACACCCTCGCGCCGCAGTGCCCGGGCCCGGTGTTCGCGCGGGCTCAGCCCCCGGACCCGCTTGAAGGCCGTGCTGAGCGCGAACGCGTCGCCGTAGCCCACCTTCTCCGCGACCCCGCCGACCGTGGCGTTCGGGTCGCACAACAGGTCCGCGGCCAGTGCGAGGCGCCAGCCGGTGAGGAAGGTCATCGGCGGTTCGCCGATCAACTCGGCGAACCGGCGGGCCAGCGAGGCCCGGGAGACCCCCGCCTCGGCGGCCAGCGACGCGACCGTCCACGGTTGTTCGGGGTTGTTGTAGATCAGGCTCAGCACGTGCCCGACCACGGGATCGCGGTAACCGCGGTACCAGCCCGGCGCATCCGTGCCCGACCGGGCGAACCACGTGCGCAGCATGGCGATCAGCAGCAGGTCCAACAGCCGGTCCAGGACCGCGTCCTGCCCGGGGTCGTCCTTGACGATCTCGTCGGCCAGCAGCGGGATCACCGGGAAGTCCCCCTCGCTGTGACGCACCACCGCGAGCGTGGGCAGCGCCTCCAGCAGCGAGCGGCTGACCTCGCCGGCCATCTGGTAGGTCCCGGTCAACATGATCGTCTCGGCGTCCGCGCTGTTGCCCCAGGTGCGCACGCCCAGCGCCATCTCCTTGGCCAGGTCCCGGCCGTCCGGGGTCGAGCAGCGCTGGCCCGGATGGATGATGATCTGCGGCTGCGAGGCCGGGTCGTCGGAGATCCGGTAGTGGTCGGGACCGCGCACGATCGCCACGTCGCCGGCGGTCAGTCGCAGGGCCTCGCCCCGGTCCAGCGCGATCCACGCATGGCCGCGCACCATCGACACGATCGTCAGCGGCGCCTCGTCGTGGATGCGCATGGACCACGGCGGACTCAGCATCGAACGGAGCAGGAAGGCGCCTTGCGCCCGAGGTCCGTTGAGCAGACTCGCGAGAGCATCCATGCCGAAACCTTAGACGATCAAACATGTAATTGGGCGTTTGAGCGATGTTCAGTCTCACCCCGCGGGCATTGAATAGAGCCATGACAACGAACGAGCAGAACCCCGCGAACACCACCGGCAACACCGGCACCACCACGCTGGTCCTGGGCGGGACCGGGAAGACCGGCCGGCGGATCGCCGAGAAGCTCACCGGGCTGGGCCGTGCGGTTCGGCTCGGCTCCCGGTCGGCACTCGTCCCGTTCGACTGGGCGGATCGCACCACCTGGGCCCCGGCGCTGCGCGGCATCGACAGCGTGTACGTCTCCTTCCAGCCCGACATCGCCGCGCCCGGCGGTGCGGACACGGTCGGCGCGTTCGCCGACCTCGCCGTCGAGAGCGGCGTGCGGCACCTGGTCCTGCTGTCCGGCCGCGGCGAGCCCGAGGCGCAGGACGCCGAGGCCCGGGTGCGCGCGTCCGGCGCCGAGTGGACGATCGTCCGGGCCTCCTTCTTCGCGCAGAACTTCGACGAGGGCGAGTTCCTCGGCCCGATCCTGGGCGGCGAGGTCGCTCTTCCGGTCGGCGACGTGGGCGAACCCTTCGTCGACGTGGACGACATCGCCGACGTCGCGGTCGCCGCGCTCACCGAGGACGGGCACTTCGGCCAGGTATACGAGGTGACCGGTCCGCGGCTGCTCACCTTCGCCGACGCGGTCGCCGAGATCGCCCGTGCGTCGGGCCGGAAAATCACGTTCGTGCAGGTCCCGTTGGAGGCATACTCGGCGGTCCTGGCCGATCACGGGGTGCCCGCCGAGGTCATCGACCTGCTGGCCTTCCTGTTCGGCGAGGTCCTCGACGGGCGCAACGCACACGTCTGCGACGGTGTGCAGCGCGCGCTCGGTCGGGCACCCCGCGACTTCTCCGACTACGCACGTGACGCCGCCGCCCGCGGCGTCTGGAAGGTGTGACCATGAGCGGCCCCCTGTTCATCCTGACGCTTGTCGCGGCCCTGGGCTGCGCATCCATGGGCGGAGTCTTCTTCGGCTTCTCCTCCTTCGTCATGGCAGGCCTCGGTCGGCTGCCGGCGGCTCAGGGGGCCGCGGCCATGCGTTCGATAAACGTCACGGCCGTGACCGCCCCCTTCATGGCCGGCCTGTTCGGCACCGCCCTGCTGTGCGTGGGCCTGGGCATCGCGGCGGTCGTCTCGTGGGGCGAGGCGTACGCGGTGTACCTGCTCGTCGGCGCCGTGCTCTACCTGGTCGGCACGATCGTGCTCACCGGCGGCTACCACGTGCCCCGCAACAACGCACTCGCCGCGGTCGAGCCGAACTCCGCCGCGGAGGAACGCCTCTGGGCCGGCTATCTCGCCGACTGGACCAGGGCGAACCACGTCCGCGCACTCTCCGGCATCGCGGCGGCGGCCTGCCTCGTCATGGCCCTGACCCGCTGACGACGCGCCACCACCGCCACCCGAGCACCCGAAACTCCGCACCCGCACCCGGCAACCAGTCACTCGAAAACGGGGATCCAGGCATGACCGAGCAGTCCATCATTTCGCACCCCACCCCACGTCCCACCCGCACCGCCGCCGTACTGCTCGGCGCCACCCTGCTCACCACGGGCCTGGTCGCCGGTGTCTACTTCTGCTTCGCCGTCGCGATCATGCCGGGCCTGGCGGACGTCGACGACCGCACCTTCATCGACTTCCTCCAGCACGTCAACAAGCGGATCGAGAACCCGGTCTTCTTCGCGTGCTTCTTCGGCGCCCCGATCCTCGGCGTGATCTCGATCGTCCGGACCCGCAAGCTCGGCCACACCGAGGCGAACCGCTGGATCATCGCCGGCGTGGCCCTCGCCTTCCTCGGCATGCTGATCACCATGGGCGGCAACATCCCGCTGAACAACAAGATCGAGGACGCCGGCAACCCCGCCGAGATCGCCGACCCCGCCAAGCTCCGCGACGACGTCGAAAACGCCTGGATAGCCTGGAACATCGCCCGCACCCTCGCCGCCACCGCCGCCCTGGCCACCCTCACCCGAGCCGTCCACATCCTCGCCCGCACCACCCGCACCTCCTGAAGAACCACTCCGACGAACCCCCGGAAACACCGAAGTCCCGCCCTCCGGCGAGCAGTTGCTCACGGAGGGCGGGACTTCGACCGATCCGGCGTCGGAGCTCAGCCCTTGACGCAGATCACCTGGCGCAGTTCGGCGACGACCTCGACCAGGTCCTGCTGCTGACGCATGACCTGCTCGATCTTCTTGTAGGCGCCCGGGATCTCGTCCACGACGCCCGAGTCCTTGCGGCACTCCACACCCTCGGTCTGCTTGGCGAGGTCCTCGACCGTGAACCGCTTCTTGGCGGCGTTCCGGCTCATCTTGCGGCCGGCACCGTGCGAGGCGGAGTTGAACGCGGCCTCGTTGCCCAGGCCCCGGACGATGTACGACCGCGTGCCCATCGAGCCCGGGATGATGCCGAGGTCACCACGGCCCGCCCGAATCGCGCCCTTGCGGGTCACGAGCAGGTCCACACCGTCGTAGGTCTCCTCCGAGACGTAGTTGTGGTGACAGCTGATCGGCTCCTCGAAGCCCACCCGGGCCTTGCGGAACTCGCGCCGGATCACTTCCTGGAACAGGGCCATCATGATCGCCCGGTTCTTCGCCGCGTACTCCTGCGCCCAGTACAGGTCGGAGCGGTACGCGTCCATCTGCGGAGTGCCGCTGATGAAGACCGCGAGGTCCCGGTCGACGATGCCCCGGTTGTGCGGCAGCGACTGGGCCACCGACATGTGGTGGTCCGCCAGTTCCTTGCCGATGTTGCGCGAGCCAGAGTGCAGCATGAGCCATACCGAGTCGGATGTGTCTACACAAAACTCGACGAAATGGTTCCCGGATCCGAGCGACCCCAGCTGCTTCATCGCCCGCTCGCGCCGGAACTTCACCGCGTCCGCGACGTCGTCGAAGCGCGACCAGAACTCCGCCCACCCGGCCGTCGAGAGCCCGTACAGCTTGCTCGGGTCGACCGCCTCGCCGTGCATGCCCATCCCGACCGGGATCGCCTGCTCGATCTTGGACCGCACCCGGGACAGGTCGTCGGGCAGATCGGCCGCGGTGAGCGTGGTCTTGACCGCGCTCATCCCACAACCGATGTCCACGCCCACCGCCGCCGGGCAGACCGCGTCGCGCATGGCGATGACGGAGCCGACCGTGGCGCCGCGGCCGAAGTGCACGTCGGGCATCACGGCGAGGCCGTGCAGCCACGGGAGGGTGGTGATGTTGCGGAGCTGCTGCATGGCCTGACCCTCGACCGCGGCGGGGTCGGTCCACATGCGAATCGGGACCCGGGCGCCCGGGACCTCGGTGTACGACATAACTGGTCACTCTCCTGAGTGGGTACGACGAAACATGAGCACATCGGCTCGAAGCTTGGGTGGGCCGTCCCGGCGCACTCCGGGTGGTGAATCCGGGTGCGGCACGGGGCGGCCGGTGGCGGGGCCGCAGGGTTTGGCGACCGCGGGTCCCGCGGAGCGGAAGCGAAGCAGGGGTTACACGCGGCGGGCCGAGGCACCCTTGACGGGGCATCGGCTGTTGTCACGGAACCGCACCGGCTCGCTCCTCTCCCTACAAGGACAGGTCACACGGAAGGACCCGTCTCGGCTCGGCCTCCATCAAGCCACGGCAACCGCCCACCCCGCAAAGGGTTTTCCGGTCGGCGCGGGCACGGCCGGCGTGCGCCCCGGCGTGCACCCCGTGCGCCGCGGTGACAGCCCACCGGGTCGGGCGTACATTCCCGAGGCATGTTCGTCGTCGGGGTAGCCGCCTGGATCACCGCCGTGGCCTGCGTCGTGTTCGGCCGCGATCGGCATCGCTCCCGGATGCGACCCGTGGTCCGCGACTTCGACGGGGACGGCCCTCGGGAGCGCACCGAGTTCCCGCGCGCCGCCCGGGCCGGCCGGCTCGCCGGGGCGGCGGCAGCCCTGGTCGGCGTGGCGGCGTTCGTGCTGAGTGTGCGCTGAAGTGGCGGATGCGCCGGGCCGGCGCCGGTCGGGCGCTCGACTGAAGAGGACGGTGCGGGCGCCCCCGAGCAGCACGCGCCGGCCGTGCGCTCAGGTGAAGACGACGGTGCGGGTCCCGTTGAGCAGCACGCGCCGCTCGGAGTGCCACTTGACCGCGCGCGAGAGCGCCTGGCACTCGACGTCGCGGCCGACCGCGACCAGGCCCGCGGGGGTGACCGCGTGGTCCACCCGCTCGACCTCCTGCTCGATGATCGGGCCCTCGTCCAGGTCGCCCGTGACGTAGTGGGCGGTCGCGCCGATCAGCTTGACCCCGCGCGCGTGTGCCTGGTGGTAGGGCTTGGCGCCCTTGAAGCTCGGCAGGAACGAGTGGTGGATGTTGATCGCGCGGCCTTCGAGCTGCTTGCACAGGTCGTTCGACAGGACCTGCATGTACCGGGCCAGCACCACCAGTTCCACGTCGTTCTCGCGCACCAGGGCGAGCAGTCGCGCCTCGGCCTCCGGCTTGGTCTCCCGGGTGACCGGGATGTGGTGGAACGGCACGCCGTACGAGCGGGACAACTCCTCGAAGTCGCGGTGGTTGGACACCACGCCCACGATCTCGATCGGCAGCGCGCCGATGCTGCTGCGGAAGAGCAGGTCGTTCAGACAGTGACCGAACTTGCTGACCATCACGAACACGCGCATCCGCGCGTCGCCGTCGTGGATCTGCCAGTCCATGTGGAAGGACGCACCGACCGCGGTGAAGCCGGCCCGCAGCGCGTCCAGCTCGACGCCCTGCTCGGCGGTGAAGTGCACGCGCATGAAGAACAGACCGGTGTCGCGGTCGCCGAACTGCTGGCTGTCCACGATGTTGCAGCCGGTCATCATCAGGAAGCTGGCGACCGCGTGCACGATGCCGCGCTTGTCCGGGCAGGACAGCGTCAGGACGTACTGGCCGCCGGTCGCCCCGGCACCGGTGCCGTCGACTGGCTGGGTCTGCTCGGTCATGGACGCGCCCTTCTTCTCCAACTGCGGCATTCGTACGGCCTTCCGGATGTCCGGTCCGCCGGCTCGGCTGCGGGGCCCGATCCGCCTGCCTGCGGGCCGGCCCCGCCGGTCGTACAGGATCCCACGTCCCGCGCGGGCTCAGCGCCCGCCGGTACGGATGCGCAGCACGTCGAGCGAGTCGGGCGGCGCGTCCGGGTCGTCCTCGTCCGTCTTCGCGAGCGCCACGTGTGCGGCCCGTGAGGTGGCCACGACCTGCGGCCAGCGCGGGTGGGTGAGGTAGGCGGGCGCGGGCGCGTCCTCACCGATGTCGTGCAGGACGGCGAGGATCTCCAGCACCGCGGCGTCCACCAGCGCGGCCTCGTCCGCGTCCGCGACCAGGCAGCCGACGTAGGTGCTCGCGGACCAGCGGTCCAGCCACGAGTCGCCGACGAGGCGATAGACGGCATCGGTGATCGAGCCGTACTCCGGGCGGCCGGCCAGCCAGGACTCGCGCTGGAACGTCGGGTCGCCGAACATGTGCAGCGCGGAGCGGACCTGGGCCCGCCAACGCCACCACGGAACGGTGCTCTGGCGCATACGTGCCATCGTGGCGCCTCCTCCCCTGTCTCCGCTTCCGTTTCGCCGATCCGCTCCCGTTCCGCTCCCGATCGGTTTCGGGCGGGATGCTTTCGATCACCTCGGATTCCCACCGATCATGCCGCAGACCGGACCGATCCCGGCAACCGGGCGGTCCGCAGCGCGGGCGACGGCCGGTCGGCCCGGCCGGCCCGGTCCACGCGGTCGACTCGGGTCGACTCAGTCGACCACCTTTATCGTGATCAGTCCGCGTTCGAGGTCGTATACGCGCAGCGCGGCCACCTCGAAGCCCGGGTGGTCGCGGATCCAGTTCTGCGCCTCGCGCAGGATCCGGGCCGCGGTGTTGAACGCCTGCGCGGCCTCGGTCGTGTAGTCCCCCGGCAGGTGCGAGGACAGGTCGGTGTCGATCGCCACCTCGTACTTGCCCTTGTGGTCCAGGGTGAGCCGCACCTGCTGCAGCCGGGTCCCCTCCGCGGTGGTGTGCAGCGCGGCCAGCATCGCGGCGCCGTAGTCGTCCGCGGCCGGCTTGCGGTCGTCCCGCTCGGCGCCGAGCCGGAAGTCAATCGCGTCGCGGTCCGAGTCGAGGATCTCGATCCCGCCGACCCACAGCGCCGGGTGGTCCTCGGCCCACTGCGCGGTCTCGGTGAGCAGCTTGCCCGCCCGGTCGCGAACGATCTCCTCGGCCCGCACATTCGAGCCGTCGCCGCGCACCAGGTCGGTTTCGAGCGTGACCTTGTAGACCTTGTACGAGCTGACCACCCGGACCCTGGTCACGTGTCCCCCGTGCGGGGTGGTCCGCAGGTGGGTCAGCAACTCGCTGCCGTAGACCCCCGATTCGGCGGTGTCACCGGCGGCGGCGGGCGGAACCACCGGCGGCACGCTGCCGCTCGGGCGGTCCGCCGGGTCCGGCTTGGAGCCGGTGGAGGACAGTCGCGCCGAACTCGGCCCGGCGCTGGCCACCGTGTCGGCGATCCGGCCGGTGTCGGAGGATCCGGAGCACGCGGCGGCACCGGCCATGGTCGTGGCGAACAGCACGACCGCCGACAGTCGTGTGCGTTTCCGTATGCGTATCAAGGTTCGTGTTCACCCCCTGTCACCCAGCCATGGTGCGGGTTGGCCCTCGGCTCCTACCAGGCGGGGGGTGGCGGGCGCTGGAAATATACCGCTTCGCTCGCGGCGCCGCGGCCGGCGGCTCACGGGTCCACGGCCAGCCGGTATCCGCGCTTGGTGACCGTGCGGACCAGGCCGGCGTACGGGCCCAGCGCCGTGCGCAGCCGGGCCACCGCCGCCTCCACGGCGTGTTCGTCGGTGCGCGTGTCGGCCCACACCCGACGCAGCAGTTCGGCTCGGCTGAGCACCCAGCCCGGCTTCTCGGCGAGCGCGCGCAACACCGCGCCCGGTACCGGCGGCAGCCAGATGGTCCGGCCGTCGACCAGCAGCGCGTTGCCCTGCAGGACCAGGCGCTCGGTGTCGGTGTGCAGCTCGCGGCGGGCCCGGGCGGGCAGCGCCTCGGTGATCGTGCGCACCAGCGAGCCGAGCCGGCCGCGCTCGGGCCACACGGATTCCACGCCCTGCTCGGCCAACGGCCGGGCGCACACCGGCCCGATGCACACCGGCAGCACGTCGGCGCGCAGCGCGGCCAACACGTCGGCCCTGCGGCCCTGTTCCTCGGCGGCCTCCAGGAACGCGCCGATCGCGGGCGCACTGGTGAAGGTGAGCGCGTGCAGCTCACGGCGCACGGTCTGCTCCACCAGGCGGCGGACCGCACCCGGATCGTCCGGCGGACCCCAGCGGTAGACCGGGATCCGAAGCACGTCGGCGCCGCGTGCCCGCAGCGCGTCGACGAAACCCTCCGGCGGTGCACCGTGTTCCTGCACCGCGATCCGCCGCCCACGCAGGTCGCGGGCGAGCAGCCAGGCCAGCACCTCGTCGCCGGCGTCGGACCCGGCCGAGTACACCTCGCGCAGGCCGCACGCCCGCACCGCGGTGCCGGCCTTGGGCCCGCGGCAGACCAGTACGGCGGCCCGGCACGCCGCGGTCAATCGCGCGGCGCGCCCCCAGCTCTCGGCGGCGGCGAACCAGCCGCGCCAGCCCACCCCGGTGGTGGCCACGACGTAGTCGAGTCGCTGCTCCAGAGCGCGGTCGGTGGCCCGGCGCAGGATCGGGTCGTCGGCCGGCGACACGATCCGCACGGTGGGCGCGTCGACCACCTTGGCGCCCAGATCCCGGAGCAGCGCGACGAGTTCCTCGCGGCGCCGGGCCGCGGTGACGCCGATGGTGAACCCGATCAGCGGTTCGGCCCTCGTGCCTGTCTCCATGGGGTGAGACTCGCCGACGTGTGTTACGGCGCTGTTGCCGGACGGTCACGCGGGAGTTAGCGCATGGGCCGAGAAAGGCGTCCGCCCGGCTGCGGGCCGGCGGGGCGCGCGGGTCAGAACTCGCCGGCGGTGCGCTTCTTGAGGTTGTAGGTCGTCGCGATCGGGTTCCACAGCCCGACGACCTTGTTCTTCGCGGTGGTGGCCCGGCCGCTCGCGCGGTCGGCGGCGCGCTTGTGGTCGGTGTTCTCCGCGTGGTGGCCCTTGCAGCCGCCGTGGGCCATCTCGGTTCCCCAGGCCGCGAGTTCGCGGTCCGACTCGGCGGAGGCGGCCCACGCGTCGCGCAGGCCCGCGACCAGTTCGGTGCCGCCGCTGAGCTTGTCGGTGGTGAGCTTGCCCAGGCCGGCGATCTGCTGGTCGCGCTGTCGGGCGGCCTCGGTCAACGATTGCGCGCCGGCCGCGGGGTCCTCGCACTTTTGGATCTGTTGCACGGCCCGGGACACGGTCTGCCGGGATCCGGCGCCGTCCTGGAGCAGTCGGTCGACGGCGGTCGCCTGCTCGGCGGCGCCGTCGTCGGCCTTGGCGGGCGGTGCGGTGGTGCCGGGCGTGGCGCCGGCCGAGGCGCCCGGCTTGGCGGGCGCGCCGGTCGTGGCGGCCGCGGCGCCCTTGTCCGCGGTGTCGCTCTTCTCGTCGTCGCCGAACGCACCACTGGCGAACACGCCGATCGCGGCGACCACCACGAGCGCCCCGACACCGGCGGCGATCAGCGGGGTCCGCGAGCGGCCGGCCGGACCCGGGTCGGCGTGGTTACCGGGGCCGGGGCCGTGCGGCGGGCCGGTCGGCGGCGCGTAGTGCGGGGTGTAGGGCTGCGGCGCGGCATACCCGGCGGACGGCGACGCGTGGCCGGGCGGCGCGGCCGGCGGCGCGTAGGGCGCGGGCGTCGGCTGCCCGGGTGCGTCCACCGCTCCCGTTCCGGCCGGCGGTCCCTCGTCCCGGAACAGGTTGGCCGGGAACACCTGGGTGGCGTCGGCCGGTCCGGCGGCGGGCGACGGGCTCGGCCGGAACAGGTCGGGCCCGGCCGGCGGGGCTCCCGTCGGTGCGGCCGCGGGCGCCCCCGGCGGTGCGTGCGACGGGCGCGGCGGCACCTGGCCGGGTCCGGCCGGCGGCGCGAACGCGGGCTGCGGGCCGAGCCGGGTCGCGCCGGGCTGCTCGGCCGGGGCACCCGGCGGGCTCGGGTGGGCCGGGTTCGGCCGGTACGCGTCGGCGTCGTAGGGCTGTTGCCGCCCGGGGTACGGCTGCGGCGCGCCGTAGCCCTGCGGGGGTCCCTGGTCCGCGTAGTCCTCGAACCTCGGCAGCACCTCGGTCTCGTCGCGCGGGAGTTCGAGCGGGCCGAAGGGCGAGGGCCCCGGCTGCTCGCCATTGGGGCCCCGTCCGCCCGATCCAGCCGATCCCATGCCATCCACCCGTTCGTCGCCCGAGGCCGTCGTGTCCGGCGGTCGTGCGACCGTCCGGGCCGCCCGGCGGCCGGTAATCCGTCCGCCCGACGGTAACTCAGACGTTCGAGTGACGAACAGCGGCGCACCTCGCGGCGGCGCCGTCCGCGCCCTCGGCGGCGGGCCGTGTTGCCCGCTGCGCCGCAGGTCGGCGGCCCGGGCGGGGCTCAGACCGGCACGGCGTGCACGGCTTCGGCGAATTCCCGGACCACGTGCTCGTCCCGGTACGGTTCCAGCCGGCGCTGGAAGTCCTTGAGGTATTCCAGGCCGCGCGCCGAGTGCAGCCGCCCCACCAGGTCCAGTGCCTCGGCGCCGACCGCGCACGCCTCGTCGAGCCGGTTCTGCTGCAGGTGTGCGGTGGCGAGCAGGAGGGTGTCGACCGCGCGCCGGCGCACCCGTGTGTCGGCGTGCCCGTCCAGGGCCGCGCGGGCCGCCGCCTCGGCCTGTCGGGGACGGTCCAGGTCGCGGTAACAGTGCGCGAATTCGTCGGAGAGGTACGCCTGGGAGAAGTGCCCTATCCAGGACGGATCCTCGTCCGGTACGGCGACGTCCATCGCGGACTGGGCCCGCGCCAGCGAGGCCTCGCAGGCGCGCGCGTCGCCGAGCAGCGCGTGCCCGCGCGCCTCGGCGGCGTGGAACATCGCCTGGGTGGTCGGCGTCGCCTCGTTCTTGGCGCCCTCCTGGGCGGCGCGGGCGAGTTGGGTGATCTCGCGCGGGTTGCCCAGGCTGCCCGCGAGGTGGCTCATCCCGGCCGCCAGCACATAGCCGCCGTAGGCGCGGTCGCCCGCGGCCTGGGTCAGCCGCAGGGCCTGGATGTAGTAACGCTGGGCGAGACCCGGCTGGCCGGTGTCCACGGCCATGTAGCCGGCCAGCTCGGTGAGTCGGGCCACGGCCGCGAACAGCGCTCGGCCCGTCTCGTCGGAATAGGTCCCGTTGAGCAGCTGGGTGACCACGCTGCCCAGGTAATGCACCACGACCGGACGGATGTGCCCGGCGCCGAACCGGTGGTCCAGCGCGGACAACATGTCCGTGGTCGCACACACCGCCTCGATGTCGGAGGCCCCCACCCGCGGCCCGCCGATCCTGGCCACCTGCGCGTCCGGCTCGGTGATCAGCCAGTCCCGACTGGGTGCGACCAGCGCGGCCACCGCCACCGAGGAGTTGAGCAGGAAGTCGCGCCGGTTCACGTCGCTGCGCCACAGCTCGGTGACCACCTCGACGGTGGCCGCCGGGGTGGCGGCGAACTGGAGGCCGACGTTGGTCGCCAGCGAGCGGCCGTCGGCCATGCCGATCTCCTCGACGGTGACCGGTCGGCCGAGCTTGCGGCCGATCGCCTCGGCGATCAGGTTCGGCACCGCGCCGCGCGGCTGCTGACCGCGCAGCCAACGGGCCACCGAGGTCTTGTCGTAGCGCAGATCCATGCCGTGCTCGGCCCCGCACATGTTGACCCGCCGGGCGAGCCCGGCATTCGAGCAGCCGGCCTCCTGGATCAGTGCCGTCAGCCTCTCGTTGGGCTGCCTCGTCGCCTGCGTTCGCGCGGCCATCGGCGTTCCCTCCCCGACCGTTGGTGCGGGATTGCGACATGCGGGACCGGCGCGACGGGGATCGTGCGGTCCCCTCGTGTCCGTGCCCTGATGCCTGATGAGTCCGTGATGCGTGTCCAGCGGACGCCATCCCCACGCCGAAAGATCCGGATCGGCAGGAATTGCCGATGTTGCCCGGCAGTCGTATGAAATGTCATCCGCGTACGGAGCGTAGTGACCCGTATAGAGCAGCGGATAGGGCACCCTTCATTGCGCCCCCGGTTCTGCACCCATGCGCCCCCCTTGCGCCGGATGGCGAGCGATGATCTCGTCGCCCCTGATCATCCGGTCTCACCTGCCCGGAGCGCGGCCGCGCGGCGCGCGACCCGGCGCCGTTCGGGGTGCACCGTACAGGCGGCCGCGAGCGGGGCGCCGCCCGGCCGTAACCATCGCGGGGCCGCGCAGTTGTGCAGCACGTGGAAGACACCCTGGGGGCCCGGCAACTCGCCCGCGACACGCTTGTAGAGACCGCAGTCCGCTACGCCGAGGACCGCCACTGGGACGTGGTTCCCGGCGCCTCGGTGGTCGAGAACAGTGCGGGGCGTCGTTGCAGTTGCGGTCATCCCGCGTGTGCCACCCCCGGCGCGCACCCGATCCTGCGCGACTGGGCGGTCCAGGCGGCCAGCTCGCCGGCGCTGGTCCGGCGCTGGTGGAACGAACATCCGGACGCGGCGATCCTGCTGCCCACCGGTCGCGGCTTCGACGTGATCGACGTCCCGGAGCAGGCCGGCTGCCTCGCGCTGGCCCGGCTCGAACGCATGGGCCTGCCGCTCGGGCCGGTGATCGCGACGCCGACCCGCCGGCTCCAGTTCCTCGTGTTGCCCGGCGCCCGGGACAAGATGGGCGAGATGTTGCGTCGCATCGGCTGGGGCACCAGCGCGATCGACCTGATCCCCAAGGGCGAGGGCGACTGGGTGGTCGCCCCGCCGTCCCGGATGGGCAGCTCCGGCAGCGCCTCGTGGGCCCGCGAACCCACCGAAGTCAACCGCTGGCTCCCCGAGGCCCGCGAACTGGTCAGCCCGATCGCCTACGCCTGCGGCCGTTCCATGGTCGAGGCCAGGTAACTCCCCCACACACGGACCGCCGCCGCCCCACCCGGCCCACCGACGCGCCCCCGCCGCCGGGCGCCACCGGGCGGCCGGTTGCCGGCAAGGCCGCAGCGGGCCCACCCGGCGGCACGCGTGCGCCGGGTGGGCCGGGTGGGCCGGGTGGGGACACCTTTGCGAGCCACCCGGAACGCAACGGGCCCTCGATGCCGAACCAACCGGCAACGAGGGCCCGAAATCCCGCGGGTATACCCGCGACTACCGTGCGGCCACGAACACGTGCGACGCGACCTCCGGCGACAGCTCCGCGGCTTCGCCGCCGCTGCCCGCCATCACGCCACCCGCGGACTCGTGCACACTCACGACCGCCCCGGGACGAATCCCGGCCCGGCGCAACGTGTACATCAGTTGGGCGTCGGTCTGCAGCGGCTCACCGAGCCGCCGCACCACGACGTTCTTGCCTTCCGGCCCCGCCGACTCGAGCAGCGTGACCAGCCCGCCTTCCTTGAAGGAGTCGGCGTGCAGTTCCTGGTCCAGCTCCTCCAGGCCCGGGATCGGGTTGCCGTACGGCGATTCCTTCGGGTAGCGCAGCAGTTCGAGCAGGCGACGTTCCACCTGCTCACTGATCACGTGCTCCCAACGGCACGCCTCGGCGTGCACCTGTTCCCAGGGCAATCCGATGACGTCCACGAGCAGGCACTCGGCGAGTCGGTGCTTGCGCATGACCCGAGTCGCGATTCCCCGCCCTTCGGTCGTCAGTTCCAGATGACGGTCGCCCTCGACCGTCAACAACCCGTCCCGCTCCATACGTGCCACGGTCTGGCTCACGGTCGGCCCGCTCTGCTCGAGCCGTTCCGCGATCCGCGCCCGCAGCGGGACCACGCCCTCCTCCTCCAGCTCGAAAATCGTCCGGAGGTACATCTCCGTGGTGTCGATGAGTCCACTCACGACCAGCGGCTCCGTTCTTGGGTGGTCCTGCCGTGCAATTCTGACGCACCTGAACCGCCGATGCGGACGTCCGGCCGATCGGGTCCCCGCGGTTTGCCCCGCTCGCGCCGTCCGGCGCGTGCCCCCGCGTCATCCGTACGTGTGCCCCGCCCGTGTGGGCCCACGTCGTCGAGTGCGTACGGTCATAACGTTCCGGTATGCCATTGCCATCCCGGAAGACCTCGCGCCCGTCCGGATCCCTCGATCGTGTACACGTGCTCTGGTTCCGGCGGGACCTGCGGCTGGCCGACCATCCGGCGCTGCACGCCGCGGCCGGCACCGGCTTTCCCGGCACCGGGGACGGCGAGCCCGCCCGGGTGCTGCCGCTGTTCGTGTTCGACCCGGTGTTGTGGGACGCCTCGGGGCCCGCACGCCGCGCGCACCTGGTCGACTCGCTGCGCGCCCTGGACGAGGACCTGCGCGAACTCGGCGGACACCTGGTGCTCCGCGTGGGTGACCCGGCCCGCGAGGTGCCCGCGCTCGTGCGCGAGGTCGGCGCCGCCGAGGTGCACGTCTCCGCCGACTTCGGGCCCTACGGGCGCACCCGCGACGCGGCCGTGGCGGCGGCGCTCGACGTGCCGTTCCGGGCCACCGGGTCGCCGTACGCGGTGGCTCCGGGGCGGGTGGTCAAGACCGACGGGACGCCGTACCGGGTGTTCACGCCGTTCCTGCGCGCGTGGCTCGAACACGGCCGGCCCGACCCGCTGCCGCTGCCCGCCGACCTCGCGTGGGCGGACACCGACGCGGTCGCGCCACCCGCCGCGCCCGCGCCCGCCGGGGTACGGCTGCCCGAGGCGGGCGAGCGCGTCGCCCGCGCGACCTGGGAGGCGTTCCGCGCGCACGGCCTGGATCGGTACCGCGAGTTGCGCGACCGGGCCGACCTGGCCGGCACCTCGCGGCTGTCGGTGCACCTGAAGTTCGGCGAGATCCACCCGCGCACGCTGCTCGCCGGCCGCGTCGACGAGACCTTCCGCGCCGAACTGGCCTGGCGCGAGTTCTACGCCGACGTGTTGTGGCACCACCCGGAGACCGCGCGGGAGTACCTGAACCGGGACATGGCCGGGATGCGCTACGACACCGGCCCGGACGCCGACGCGCTGTTCGACGCGTGGCGCGAGGGCCGGACCGGCTTCCCGTTCGTGGACGCCGGAATGCGGCAACTGCTCGCCGAGGGCTGGATGCACAATCGGGTACGGATGGTGGTCGCGTCCTTCCTGGTCAAGGACCTGCACCAGGAGTGGACCCGCGGCGCGGCACACTTCATGCGGCACCTGGTGGACGGCGACCCGGCCTCCAACAGCCACGGCTGGCAGTGGACGGCGGGCTGCGGCACCGACGCCTCGCCGTGGTTCCGGATCTTCAATCCGATCACCCAGGGCCGCCGGTTCGACCCCGACGGGGACTACGTTCGGCGCTACGTGCCCGAACTGCGTGCCATCGCGGGCAAGGCGGTGCACGAGCCGTGGAGGATCGGCGTCCCGGGCTATCCCGATCCGATCGTCGAGCACGCCGAGGAAAGACGCGTCGCACTCGACCGCTACGAGGCGATCCGGCGGTAAGGTGCCGGATCCGCGTACGCACGGCGGATCCGAGGACGAAGCTCCGAACGCACCGAAGGAAACGGGAGGACCGGGCATGGTCGAGCTGGGTGCGCGCTACCTCGACGCGGCGATCGGACTGCTGGAACGGCTGCGGGACGAAGAACTGCCCACCATCGACCGGGCCGCGGACCGCATCGCCGAGTCGCTGGCCGCCGGTGGCCGGCTCTTCGTCTTCGGCGGTGGCCACTCCGCGCTCGCCGCGCAGGACGTGGTCTACCGCGCGGGCGGCCTGATCCTGGCCAACCCGCTGATCGCCCCCGGCAACGAACTCTCCGTGCGCCCGATCACCGTCAGCACCGCGGTGGAGAAGCTCGCCGAGCTGGCCGGCCCGGTGCTGGACGGCGCGGGCCTGCGCGAGGGCGACGTGCTCGTGGTGATCTCGCTGTCCGGACGCAACGGGCTGCCCGTGGAGATGGCCCGGCGCGCGCGCGAGCGCGGCGCGCTCGTGGTCGGCGTCACATCGGTCGTGGCCAGCGAGGCCGAATCGCCCAGGCATCCGTCGGGTACCCGGGTCCTCGACAACTGCGACGTCGTGCTGGACACCGCCATCCCGCCGGGCGACGCCGCCCTCGAGGCGGATGGCGTACCGCAGCGGATCGGCCCGACCTCGGGCGTGGTGTGCTCCGCGGTGCTCCAGGCGCTCATGGTCGGCGTGATCGGCCACCTGGTCTCCCGGGGGATCGAACCCCCGGTGTTCATGTCCGCGAACGTCGAGGGCGGAGCCGCGTGGAACGAGCGGTTGCTGACCGAACACGCGGACCGGATCTTCTATCTGAGGTGAACCCGGCAGTGCATCCCAACGCACGGTCCCAATCTTCGGACCGGCAGGCCGCGGATCGGCGGACCCCGGACCGGAAGTCGTCGGCCGATCGGTCGTCCACGCCGACCGGGGCCGAGCAGGCGTCCGATCAGGCAGCCGACCCGGGGTCGACCGAGTCGGTCGGCGCGCCCGACCCGCGCGCGGCCACGATCGTGGTCCCGGGCCGGTTCAACGGGCCGCCGGGCATCGGCAACGGCGGCTACCTGGCCGGTCTGCTGGCCGGCCGCGCGAGCGGCGGGACGGCCTCCGGGGTGACCGTGACGCTGCGCCGCGCGGTGCCGCTGGACCGACCGCTGGCGCTCGCGCACGACGCCGGCACGGGTGTGCTGACGCTGCACCGGGACGACGGGCCGATCGCCGAGGCGGTAGCGGTCGACGCCGCGCTGCCGTTGCCCACGCCGATCGACCCGGTGACCCCCGCCGAGGCGGTCGAGGCGAGCCGGTCCTTCCCCGGGTTCGCCGCGTGGAACCCCTACACCGAGTGCTTCGTGTGCGGCACCGAACGGGCCGAGGGCGACGGCCTGCGGTTGTTCCCGGGCATGCTCACGGACCGGCCGGACACCAACGCATGCGTGTGGACCCCGCACGCCTCGCTGGTCGCGCCCGGAAGCGAGCAGGTCGGCCCCGAGTTCGTCTGGGCCGCGCTCGACTGCCCCGGCGGCTGGACCGGGATGGACCGGGACACCGCGCTGCTGCTCGGCCGGATGACCGCGCACGTGTACGCGCTGCCCTACCCGGACGAGCCGTGCGTCGTCCTCGGTCGCCGACTCGGCCGGGAGGGCCGCAAGGTGCGTACCGCGACGACGCTCTACGACGCCGAGGGCCGGGTGGCCGCACACGCCGAACAGGTGTGGATCGCACCGCGCGGCTGAGCCGCGCACCGCGCCGTTCGACCGGGCCGCGCCGATCCGACCGGGTCGGCGCGGCCGGATCGGGTCGGTGCTGCCCGGTCGGGCCGACCCCATCCGCAGCCCGGGTTGCTACGGCTGCGGGTCGCGGGCGTCGTAGCGCCAGAAGCCGCGCCATCGCAGCGACAGCGCGATCACCAGGATCACGCAGGCCAGTCCACCGCTGACCACGGAGATCCGCGCGGTGCTCAGCGCCGCCACCGACCCGGCCTCGAAGTCGCCGAGCCGGGGCCCGCCGGCGACCACCACGATGAACACGCCGGCCAGCCGCCCCCGCATCTCGTCCGGGGTCGCCACCTGCATGATCGTGTTGCGGAAGACCATGCTGATGGTGTCCGCGCAGCCGGCGAGGGCCAGCAGGATCAGGCCCAGCCACAGCGGGCCGCCCAGCCCGAACACCGCGATGCACGTGCCCCACGCGATCACCGCGAGCACGACCGCGCGCCCCTGCCGCTGCACCCGGCCCAGCCCGCCGGAGAACAACCCGCCCGCGAGCGAGCCCACCGCGGGCGCCGCGACCAGCAGGCCGACCGTGGTCGCCCCGCCGCCGTACAGCGTCGCGGCCATCGCCGGGAACAGCGCGCGCGGCATGCCGAACACCATCGCGACGATGTCGGTCAGGAACGTCATCCGGATGTTGGGCCTGCTCCGCAGAAAGCGCAGCCCCTCCAGCACCGAGGCCCGCCTGGGCCCGCCCTCGGCCCGGGTCGGCGGCATCGACGGCAGCCGCCACATCGCGTGCAGCGCCGCGGAGAAGGCGAGCGCATCGATCAGATATGCGGCCTGGAAGCTCCACAGGCCGATCACCAGGCCGCCGAGCATCGGCCCGATCGTCATCGCGAGCGCCATGGCTATCGAGTTCAGCGCGTTCGCGGCGGGCAACCGCTCCACGGGCAGCAGTTTGGGGAGCATGGAGGTCCGCGCGGGGTTGTTCACCGCGAAGAACGCCGACTGCACCGCCACCGCCGCGTACAGCAGCCACACCTGGCCGAGATCGAGGAACGCCTGCGCGGCCAGCACGATCGACACCGCGGAGAGCCCGCTCGCGGTCACCAGGCCGACCAGTCGGCGATCCACGCTGTCCGCGATCGCACCGCCGAGCAGCCCGAACACGATCAGCGGCACCACCGAACACAGCCCCACCAGACCGACGGCGAAGCTGGACCCGGTCAGCGCGTACACCTGGATCGCCACGGCGACCGCGGTCATCTGCTGACCCAGCGAGGAGACCGAGTGGCCGAACCACAGACGACGGAAGTCGGGGAACTCGCGGAGCGGGGTCACGTCCGCGAGGACGGCCCGGGCGAGGCGCTTCGAGGCAGGGGGCACCCGCGCTATCCAATCCCAATGTGCCCTGCATCTATTCCTGATTTCGATGTGGGATCGGGCACCCCGAAAATGCGTTGCACCCGCTCTCGGGCCGATCTAACCTCACTGGCACACGGGAGAGGAGGTGGTCTGAAGTTGCATAGCATTCGGACGCGTGAGGTGGCTGCCCGCTAGCCGCCACTCCGGTTTACCGGCTCGGCAGGCCCCGTCGTGAGTGCACCGCGACGGACGCAGGCAGGCGGCCGGCAACACCAGGCAGACACCCGACCCGCAGGTCGCCGGGATCGTCCCCCGGCCTTCGTTCCACCTCACCGAGGTGGACGGAGAAGCGACCTGCGGGTCGCTGCTTTGTCGGGCGCCTTCGGCGCCGGCTCACGCCGATCAGGCCGCGCGCCCACCCGCACACCGAACCGGCCGAACGTGCTCACGGACTCAGTCGCTCGAACCGCCACCGGGTGCCCTCGCCGCCCTCGCGCAGGTAGCGCAGCCGGTCGTGCATCCGGTTCTCCCGCCCCTGCCAGAACTCCACGGCATCCGGCCGGACCCGGTAGCCGCCCCAGAACTCCGGCACCGGGATGTCGTCGATGTCCGCGAACCCTGCCGCGGCCTCCGCGTAGCGCTTCTCCAACTGGTCCCGCCCGGACACCACGCTGGACTGCTCACTGGCCCAGGCCCCGATCCGCGAGCCGCGCGGCCGGGAGCGGAAGTACTCGGCGGTGGTCTCGCGCGACACCCGTTCGGCGGATCCGCTCACGATCACCTGGCGGGCGAGCGCGTGCCACGGGAAGAGCAGGCTCACCGCCGGGTTCGCGTCCAGTTCGGTGCCCTTGCGCGAGCCGTAGTTCGTATAGAAGACGAAGCCCTGCTCGTCGAACTCCTTGAGCAGCACCGTGCGCATGCTCGGCCGGCCGTCCGGCGTCGCGGTCGCGACCACCATCGCGTTCGGCTCGGGCAACTCGGCAGCGGCCACCTCGGCCAGCCACGCGGTGAACAACGGGAAGGGGGTCGGCGGCAGTGCGCAGACGTCGATGCCTTCGCCTCGGTACTGCCGGCGCATGGCGGCAAGCTCGGTGAACTCCACGGACAACGAGTACCACTCGGCGCCCGCCGCCGGCACGGTCACCCCCTGCCGGATGATGCCGGGACGACCGAACCCGGCCGGTTTGTGCCGGACCTCACTCGCCCGGGCGTGTTCCGGCGTAGGTCGTCTCGATATCAAGAGATATCCTGACCGACGGACTTCGATCGGCCCATACCTTCAGGCGAGGCACCATCCCGGCCTCGCCCGGACCGAGCGGAACACCTCCCCGAATCACCGGCGGATCCCAGGTGCGGAGCATGATCGGCACCATGCGCCCCGGCCTCGTTCGGGGGAAGACACGGTGTGGTAGTGCGGGGTATGAAGGACCCGGCCACAAGTCAGTCGAGATCGCATGAGGAGCCGCCTGATGTCCGAGTTCGTACCCGGGCTCGAAGGAGTCATAGCGTTCGAGACGGAGATCGCCGAACCCGACAAGGAGGGTGGCGCGCTCCGGTACCGAGGTGTGGACATCGAGGACCTCGTCGGCCACGTCTCGTTCGGCAACGTCTGGGGCCTGCTGGTGGATGGGGCGTTCAACCCCGGCCTGCCACCGGCCGAACCGTTTCCGATCCCGATCCATTCGGGCGATGTCCGCGTGGACGTGCAGAGCGCGCTGGCCATGCTCGCTCCGGTGTGGGGTCTGAAACCGCTGCACGACATCGACGACGCCCAGGCGCGGGACGATCTCGCCCGGGCCGCCGTGATGGCGCTGTCGTACGTCGCCCAGTCGGCCCGCGGCCTGGAGAAGCCGATGGTGCCGCAGAGCGAGATCGACAAGGCGCAGACCATCGTCGAGCGCTTCATGATCCGCTGGCGCGGCGAGCCGGACCCGCAGCACGTCAAGGCGGTCGACGCCTACTGGACGTCGGCGGCCGAGCACGGCATGAACGCCTCGACGTTCACCGCGCGCGTGATCGCGGGCACCGGCGCCGACGTCGCGGCATGTCTGTCCGGCGCGGTCGGCGCGATGTCCGGCCCGCTGCACGGCGGTGCGCCCTCGCGCGTGCTGCACATGATCGAGGAGATCGAGCGCACCGGCGACGCCACGGCGTACGTCAAGGGCGTCCTCGACCGCGGCGAGCGCCTGATGGGCTTCGGCCACCGGGTCTATCGTGCCGAGGACCCCCGCGCGCGCGTGCTGCGGCGCACGGCCAAGGAGCTCGGGGCGCCGCGCTACGAGGTGGCCGCGGCACTGGAGAAGGCGGCGTTGGAGGAGCTCCAGGCTCGACGTCCCGACCGGATCCTGGCCACCAACGTGGAGTTCTGGGCCGCGGTGATGCTGGACTTCGCCGAGGTGCCGGCCCACATGTTCACCTCGATGTTCACCTGCGCCCGGACCGCCGGGTGGAGTGCGCACATCCTGGAGCACAAGCGCACCTCGCGGCTGGTGCGCCCGGCCGCCCTGTATGTCGGTCCGGGCACCCGCCCGATCACCGAGGTCCCGGGCTACGACGACACGGTCCGCAACCTGAAGCACTGAGTTCTCGACGCTCATCCGGAGCCCCGTTCCCCACAAGGGCGCGGGGTTCCGTCATGCCCGGCGCACGGCCGGGGTTGCCGGCGCACGGCCGTCCGGCCCGTCGGGTCCGGCTGCCGCGGGGTCGCTCAGGCACGGCCTTCCAGAATGGCCGCCTGCCGCTCGTCGTCGGCACGGGGGCAGGTGCCGCACAGGGCGTTCGGGTCGATGGTGTACCACAGGCAGCACACGCTCTGGGTGCGGTTGCGGTGGGTGCGGCCCTCGGTGCCGCGCAGGGTACGAAAGCCCGCTTCGCGCTTGAAGCGGCCGGTGTTCCCGGGGAGCAGTTCGCCCAGGTCGCGGACCGCGCGGTCGCCCTCGGCCGGGCCGAGCATGCGGCCGAGATACCAGACGGCGCTCACCAGCTCGTCCGCCACCATCCCCCACAACACCCGCTCGCCTCGGCGCAGGTGTGACCGGAACGCGCCGAGCAGCGGCTCCAGGTGCTCGGACACCGCGCGCAGCAGTTCGGCCCGCAGGGCGGCCTCGTCGGCCACCACGCGCGCGCCGGTCGCGCCCGCGTCCGGGTCGTCGGGCAGGCAGGCGAAGGTGCCCGCGGTGACCGTGAAGGACCGGCCCGAGCGGTCGGAGTCGACGTCGATCCACACGTCGGCCAGGCCCACGAGCGGCACGCGGCGGTTCAGGAACCAGGGCCCGGCGAGCATCAGGCACGCGTACCAGGCGTAGCCGTGCAGCGCCCACATCGCGATCGCGTCGGCACGTGGTTCGACGTCGAGCGCCGCGGTGATCCGCCGGCGCTCGGCGGCCAACAGGCCGGCGATCACGTCGGGGTCGCTCGCCAGCCGCGCGGCGTGCAGCCGATCCGCTCCCGGCCGTCCGGGCTCGACCGCGATCAGCGGGCACGCGGCACCGAGCGCACGGAAGGTCTCCGCGAACGCGGGGCACGGTGCCGGTTGCCGAAGATCAAGCAACGTCATGATCCGAAGGTAAGGCTTGCCTAACCCACTGTCCATATGGCGCACTCGGGAATGCGATCGCACGCCCCGACCCCACTCCTGTGGGCGATGGCGCGACGGGGCGCGCGGTGTGGCCGCGCGCCCCTTACGGTTCCGGACTCGGGTTCGGATGTTGCGATGTGCCCCGGGGCGCGACCCGGGAGCCGGTTCAGGACCGGACCGACACCGGGACGTCGAGCACGTCGTCGTCGGGCCGTTCGCCGGCGTCCTCCAGAATGATGCGGCCCATCAGTTCGTACCGTTCCGGGCTCCTGGCCTTCATGTACAGGGCCAGGGCGATGCCGCCGACGAAGACTCCGCCGACGATGTACGGCGTGAGCTTGAAGAGCAACGATCCGGACGCGGCGCCGGCGGCGGTCTCCATGTTCTGCAACAGCAGGACCACCACCGCGATCATCGCGATGCCCCCCAGGAGCGGGGCCAGGAAGGTACGGAACCAGTGCGCCGTCTCCGGATGGTTCCCGCCCACGTGGAAGTAGCCGATGACGGCGAACGAGCACAGGGTCTGCACGATCAGGATCGCCATCGTGCCCAGGATCGCGAGCAGCGTATAGAGGTGGATGTAGGGGTCCTGATCGGTGACCAGGAAGAGCAGCACGATGCCGGTGGCGATCACGCTCTGCACGAACGAGGCGAAGTACGGCGAGCCGTGCACCGGGTGGGTGTTGCCGAGCCTGCGCGAGATGAAGCCCTCGCGGCCGATCGCGTAGAGGTAGCGCGAGGCGCACTGGTGGAAGGCCATGCCGCACGCGAACGAGCCGGTGATCAGCAGCCACTGGAACCAGTCGACCGCCCAGCCGCCGATGAACTCGCCGGTGGGGCCGAAGAAGACGTCCAGCGGGGTCGAACCGCTCGCGATCTCCTTCGACTTCTCCAGTCCGCTGCCGTCGATGGCCATCCAGGACACGAACACGTAGAACAGACCGACACCGATCACCGAGATCAGCGTGGCGCGCGGGATGACCTTCTTCGGATTGCGCGACTCCTCGCCGTACATGGCGGTGGACTCGAAGCCGACCCAGGACCAGAAGGCGAAGAACAGGCCGAGACCGGCAGCCCCCTCGAACGCGTTGGCCGGGTTGATCGGCGCGGTGGACAACCCGTCCGGGCCGCCGCCCTGGACCAGGACCGCGATCGCCATCGCGGCCAGCACCGCGATCTCGGCGACCAGCAGCACGCCGAGCAGGCGTGAGGTGAGGTGGATGTCGAAGTACGACAGCAGCGCGGTCACCGCGAGCATGCCCAACGCGTAGACGGCCCAGTTGAGGTCGACGCCGAACTGGGCGTTGACGGTGGTGTCCGCGAAGTAGGCGAAGATGCCGACGATGGAGGCCTCGAAGACCACGTACGCCAGCACCGCGAGCAGCCCGGAGGCCATCCCCACGACTCGGCCCAGGCCGTGCGAGATGTAGCCGTAGAAGGCGCCGGCCGAGGTGATGTGCTTGGCCATCGCGACGTAGCCGATGGAGAACACGCTCAGCACCAGGGTGGCGAAGAGGTAGCCGGCGGGTGCGCCGATGCCGTTGCCGAAGCCGACCGCGATCGGCAGGTTGCCGGTCATCGCGGTGATCGGCGCGGCGGTCGCGATCGCCATGAAGACGACCCCGACGAGCCCGACCGAATTCGCCTTCAGGCGCTGTACTTGGGGCTGGGCCTGGGGTTGGGCCTGCGATGTGGCCGTGGGGGTCTGCCCGTCACCGGAGTGGCTGGACATCCCACCTCCCTACCGTTCGTCGGGAAAGAACTGATGGCGAGTCAGCTTCGACCCACGGGCGACACCCCCACAATTGACAGGCTGTCATGGATCGGGCCGATTCGAGCCTTGCGCTGTCGGGACGGTGACGGGCGGTGCGGGACCATTCCCGCATCGCAACGTGCGCGGCCCGGATGCGCCACACGCGGCCCGTGCCGAGCACGTCGCGCCGGCGCCGCCCGCGCGCCGAACGCGCGGGTCTGCGAGGGGTGGGCGGGTGGACAACCCATAGGGTCGGGCGTCATGGATACCGCCACACCCGAACTGACCTACGGCGACATCAGGAACGCCGCCGAACGCATCGTGGGCCAGACCCAGCCGGTCACCATGATGCCGATCCACCCGTCACCGCACGTGTGGCTCGCGTTGGAGTACATCCAGCACACCGGGTCGTTCAAGGCACGCGGTGCCGCGAACTTCACCACCGCGCACATCGAGGCCGGCACCATGCCCGAGGCCGGCGTGGTGATCGCCTCCGGCGGCAACGCGGGCCTCGCCTGCGCCTGGGCGGCGCGCAGCGCGGGGGTGCGCTCGACGGTGTTCCTGCCGGAGACCGCGCCGCGGATCAAGGTCGAGCGGCTGCGGACGTACGGCGCGGACGTGCTGCTCGTCGGCCGTGAGTACGCCGACGCGCTGGAGGCGTCGCAGCGCTTCGCCCGGGAGACCGGCGCGCTGCTGTCGCACGCGTACGACAATCCGCTGATCGCGGCGGGTGCGGGCACGCTGGTGCCGGAGTTGCTCGCCGGTGTGCCCGGGAAACTGGACACGATCATCGTCTCGGTCGGCGGCGGCGGCCTGTTCGCGGGCGTGGCGACCGCCGCCGAGGAACACGGGATCCGCACGGTCGCGGTCGAACCGGAACACTGCCGGGCCCTGAACGCCGCGCTGGAGGCGGGCGAGGTCGTGGACGTACCGACCGACTCCGTCGCCGCCGACTCCCTGGGCGCGCGCCGGGTCTCCGCGACGGCCCTGGCCACGGCCCGACGCACCGGCGCCTTCTCGGTCCTGGTCTCCGACAAGGCCATCATCGAATCCCGCCAGGCGCTGTGGGACAACTTCCGCATCGTCGTCGAACACGCCGCCGCCACCGCCCTGGCCGCCCTCTCCACCGGCGCCTACACGCCCGCGGCCGGAGAGAAGGTCGCGGTCATACTGTGCGGCGCCAACACCGACCCGGGCGACCTGGTCTGACCGGGGAGTAGCAAGCCCGGCGCCCCACGCCCCGCCCGAGCCGCCCATGACGGGGGCATCCGCCGCGCCGGCCCCGATCCGCCGATCCCGACCGTCAGGGGCTCCCGGTTCCCCGGCCGTTCTTGCGGTGGAGCCAACCCGAGATGTGCCAGCCGAGTTCGAGGAGGGCGGCGGCGACGAGCGCGATGCCCACCGCGGTGCCGTTGTTGCCCTGGTGTTGGGGGTAGAGGGCGAAGAAGTCGGCTACCGGGGGGACGTAGAGGGCGATCAGGAAGGCTGCCGCCATCGCCGCGATCAGGGCGATCTTCCACCACGTGTAGGGGCGGGCGACGATCGCCAGGATCCAGGTCGCGACCAGGAAGAGGGTGATCACGGCGGTGGTGCGGTCCTGGTCGAGGTTCGAGCCGTGGTTGAGGTGGGCCAACCAGTAGGACAGGAACGTGGCCAGTGCGGCGACCACGCCGCCGGGGATCGCGAAGCGCAGTACGCGCGGGACGAAGCCGGGCCGGGCGCGTTCGGCGTTCGGGGCGAGGGCCAGGAAGAAGGCCGGTACGCCGATGGTGAGCGAGCCGATCAGGGTGAGGTGGCGGGGCAGGAACGGGAAGACCACGCCCGCGACGCCGGTGAGCAGCGACAGCAGCAGCGCGTACACGGTCTTGACCAGGAACAGGTTCGCGACCCGCTCGATGTTGCCGATCACCCTGCGGCCCTCGGCCACCACCGAGGGCAACGTCGCGAAGCTGTTGTCCAGGAGCACGATCTGCGCGACCGCACGGCTCGCACCGCTGCCCGCGCCCATCGCGACGCCGATGTCGGCGTCCTTGAGCGCGAGCACGTCGTTGACGCCGTCGCCGGTCATCGCGACCGTGTGACCGCGGGCCTGGAGGGCCGCGACCATCGCGCGCTTCTGCTGCGGGGTGACCCGGCCGAAGACGGTGTTGTCCTCCAACGCCTGGCCGAGTTCGGCTCGGTCCTCGGGCAACCGACGTGCGTCCACCGCGTGTTCGGCACCGGCGAGGCCCAGCTTGGCGGCCACCGCGCCGACCGAGAGCGCGTTGTCGCCGGAGATCACCTTGGTCGCCACGTCCTGACTCGCGAAGTAGCGCAGCGTCGCCGCGGCGTCCGGACGCAGCCGCTGTTGCAGCACCACCAGCGCGGCGGGATGGGCCCGCCCGCCCGCCTCGTCGGTCAGCCCGTCGGCGGTCGCCAGCAGGAGCACTCGCAGACCCCGGCCGCCCATTTCGTCGACTCGGGCGAGTACCGGGTGGTCCTCGGGCAGCAGCACGTCGGGCGCGCCGAGCAGCCACGTCCCGTGCCCGTCGAAGCTCGCGCCGCTCCACTTGCGGGCCGAGGAGAACGCGGCGACGTCGGTGACCGGCCAATCCGGCGGCGCGGGGTAGGCGTCCACGATCGCCTGGAGGCTCGCATTCGGCCGCCGGTCGGAGGTACCCAGTGCGCCCAGGGCCGCGTCGATCGGCAGCGTGTCGTCGAGCGGGCACACCTCGGCCACGTCCATGCCGCCCTCGGTGAGCGTGCCGGTCTTGTCCAGGCAGACCACGTCGACCCGGGCCAGGCCCTCGATCGCGGGTAGTTCCTGGACCAGGCACTGCTTGCGGCCCAGCCGCACCACACCGACCGCGAACGCGACCGAGGTGAGCAACATCAGGCCCTCGGGCACCATGGTGACCAGGCCCGCGACCATGCCGCGCAGCGCGTTCGGCAGACCGTCGTGGGTACGGAGCTGACTGATGATCAGCAGGATTCCCACCGGGATCATCAACCAGGTCACGTAGCTGAGGATCCGGTCCAGGCCCCGGCGCAGTTCCGAGTCGACCAGGGTGAATCGGCCCGCCTCCTCGGCGAGTCGGGCGGCGTACGCGTCGCGGCCGACCTTGCCCGCGCGGAAGGCGCCGTTGCCGGCGGCCACGAAGCTGCCGGACATCACCCGGTCGCCGACCTTCTTGTGGACCGGATCGATCTCGCCGGTGAGCAACGACTCGTCGAGTTCGAGTGCGTCCGCCTCCATCACCACGCCGTCGACCAGGACCTGTTCGCCCGCGCCCAGTTCGCACACGTCGTCCAGGACCAGATCGCGCGCGGACAGTTCGGCGGTGTGCCCGTCCCGGCGCACCCGCGGCTTGGCCTCGCCGACCACCGCCAGGGCGTCCAGGGTGTGCTTGGCGCGCAGTTCCTGGATGATGCCGATCGCCGTGTTGGCGACGATGACCAGGCCGAACAGGCCGTCCTGGATCGGGCCGACGATCAGGATCACCACGAACAACGTGCCGATGATCGCGTTGAACCTGGTGAAGACGTTGCCCCGGACGATCGCCGAGGTGCTGCGGCTGGACCGGGCCGGCACGTCGTTGACGCGGCCGTCCGCGACGCGTTCGGCGACCTCGGCGGTGGTCAGCCCGGTGATGGTGGCGGGGGCTTCGATCATGCCCTGAAGCTACGTCAGCGAATGTCGGATTTTGTGGCTATTTGCCATCAGTCGCGAGGATTGCTCGCGCCGAGTGGCCGCCGCCCGGCTCAGTCCTCGTCGGCGCTTTGCAGTCGGCGGCAGTACCAGAGCCCGAACAGCCCGAGGCCCGACCCGGCCAGCGCACACCACGGCCACCAGCCCCGGTCGTCGTCCGCCAGCGTGTCGCGCATGAACCACGCGAGCACGAACAGCGCGAACCAGATCAGGCTGCCGACGGCGACGAGCCTGATGATGTTGCCCTCGTGCGGAGGCGGCGCGGGACGCATGCCGGTGTCCGCGTCGCGGGTCTCGGCGGGTCGGCGCTCGGTGGATCGGCTCTCGGTGGGTCGGTCCTCGGTGGACCTGCGCTCGACGGCTTCGGCCGACTCGTCGACGACGGCGGCGAATTCAGCGGTCCCGCCCATGAGCGCAGGATCGGTGGCCGGGTCGTAGGCACTCGCGCCGTAGCCCGCCGCGGGAGGCACCTCGGACGGGTACGACTCCCCCCCGCCGGGCGCCGAGTGGGCCGCGTAGCCGCCGGACTCGTACTCGGCGGGCTCGTACCGGGCCGGCTCGTAGGCGTCCTGCGCGTACTGCGTCGGCTCGTGGTCCGCCTGCGCGTAGTCCCCCTGCGCGTAGTCGGTCTGCGAGTAGTCGGTCCGCGGATACGTCTCCGCTCCGTACGCCGCGTATTCACCACTGCCGTACGGGCTCACGTCGTACTCACCGCTGCCCGGGGAGCCCGCGTCGTACGCGTCCTCGACGTGCCCCGACGCCGGGTCCGCGGCCGTGCCCGGGTGCGGTGCGCCCGTGTCGTCCGGATCCGGCGAGGTGCGCCGTCGTTTCCCGCTCCCGTGCCTGCTCACGAAACCTAGGCTACTTGGCCGCCCGCACCGGCCCCGCGTGCGCCCCGACGAACGAACGCAGGGACCGGTTCCCGTTTTCGGTGTGGTGTCTGGCACCCTTTTCAGGGTCTCCCGGTACTTCGTCCCATCGTGCCGTGTGCGTGTCTCGACTACCCGTTCCCACGCTTCGAGGATTCCGCATGTCCCCCCAGGCCGCCGCCGCGACCACCCCCGAGGTCCCCTCCACGACGAGGAGCGGCCTCGACCGCTTCTTCAAGATCTCCGAGCGCGGTTCGTCGCCGCTGCGCGAGATACGCGGTGGACTCGCCACGTTTTTTGCGATGGCCTACATCATCGTGCTGAACCCGATCATCCTCGGATCCGCGCACGACAAGTTCGGCAACCAGCTTTCCCAGCCGCAGCTGGTCACCGCCACCGTTCTGGTGGCCGCGGTGATGACCATCCTGATGGGCCTGATCGGCAACATGCCGCTCGCACTGGCCGCCGGGCTGGGCATCAATGCGATGGTCGCGTTCCAGATCGCGCCGCAGACCACGTGGGACGAGGCGATGGGCCTGGTCGTGCTGGAGGGCATCGGCCTGTTGATCCTGGCCGCCACCGGGCTGCGCGAGGCAATCATGAACGCCATCCCGCTGGTGCTCAAGCAGGCGATCGGGGTCGGCATCGGCCTGTTCGTGACCCTGGTCGGCCTGGTCAGCGCGGGTGTGGTGACCCGGGTGCCGGACAAGGCGAACTCCACCGTGCCGGTCGCGCTCGGCAGTGGCGGCACGCTCCAGGGCTGGCCGGCCGTGGTCTTCTGCTTCGGCCTGGTGCTCACGTTCGTACTGGTCGTCCGCAAGGTGCCGGGCGCGATCCTGATCGGCATGGTCGCCTCGACCGTGCTCGCGGTGATCGTGCACCAGGCGGCCGGCCTGGACAAGGCGACCTGGGGCCTGACCGCGCCCGAGGCGAACGGTGTCGTGGACACCCCCGACTTCGGACTGATCGGCGACGTGGACCTGTTCGGCGCGTTCGGCCGGGTGGGCTTCATCACCGCGTCGCTGCTGATCTTCACGCTGCTGCTGTCGAACTTCTTCGACGGCATGGGCACCATCATCGGGGTCAGCCGCGAGGCCGGACTGCTCGACGAGCAGGGCAAGGTGCCGAACCTGGGCCGCATCCTCACCGTCGAATCGGTCGGCGCGATCGCCGGCGGCGGCGCCTCGGCGTCCTCCAACACGGTCTTCGTCGAATCCACCGCGGGCGTCGGCGAAGGCGCCCGGACCGGGCTCGCCAACCTGGTCACCGGCGGCCTGTTCGCGCTCGCGCTGCTGTTCACGCCGCTGGCGAAGCTGGTGCCGGCGCAGGCCGCCACGCCTGCGCTGGTCGTGGTCGGCGCGTTGATGATGACGCAGGTCAAGCACATCGACTGGGACGACATGACGGTCGCCGCGCCGGCGTTCGTGACGATCGCGCTGATGCCCTTCACGTACAGCATCACCACCGGGATCGGCGCGGGCTTCATCCTGTACGTGGTGCTGCGCACGGCGGTCGGCAGGGCTCGGGAGATCCCGCTGCTGTTGTGGATCGTGTCCGCGCTGTTCGTGGTGCACTTCGCGATCGACCCGATCGAGCAGGTGCTGGGCGTCAAGTAGCGCCGGGAGCGTGGGACGCCGGGTCGCCGTCGGGGGTGCGGATCTCCGTCGGGCCCGGGATGCGGGGTCACCGGCCCGATCACGGCCCGACGGCGGCCCCGGGAATATCCCGTGCGGGCAAACCATTGGAAGTTAGCGAGAGTAAAGAGTTAAGCTAACAACGTGTCCCCGTCCGAACCCGACCGTGCCACGGTGGCCGCCCTCCGTGCCTCGGTGCTGAAGCTCTCCCGTCGCCTGCGCAACCAGCGGGCCGACGAGACGCTGAGCCCCACCCAGCTCTCGGTGCTGACCGTGCTCGTCGTGCGCGGCGCCATGACCCCGGGCGAACTCGCCCGGCAGGAAAAGGTGCAGCCGCCGTCGATGACGCGCGTGATCGCCGGCCTGGAGGAGCGCGGCCTGGTGCGGCGCGAGCCGCACCCCGACGACCGCAGGCAGGTCGTGGTCTCCGCGACCGAGCCCGCCGCCGCCGTGGTGGAGGAGAACCGCAGGCTGGGCAACGCCTGGCTGGCGGAACACCTGTCCCGGCTCACGCCCGAGGAGAACGAGGCGTTGCGCGCGGCCCTGCCGGTGCTGGAGAAGTTGGCGCAGGCCTAGGCCGGCGCGAGAGCCCGCGTCGCGGTTCGGTTCGGGGACGGATGTTCATCCGGCCTCGGCCGACCGTACGACGAAAGGGGAGCCCGTGGCGGCGACAGCCGGCACCTTCTCATCACTACGAAACCGCAACTTCCGGCTGTTTGCCGCCGGGCAGACGGTGTCCAATACGGGCACCTGGATGCAACGCATCGCCCAGGACTGGCTCGTGCTCAAGCTCACCGGCAGCGCCACCGCGCTCGGGGTGACCACCGGTCTGCAATTCCTGCCCATGCTGCTGTTCGGCCTGTGGGGCGGCGTGATCGCCGACCGCTACCGCAAGCGCCTGCTGTTGATCGGCACACAGACCGTGATGGGTCTGCTCGCCGCCGTGATGGCGGTCCTGGTGTTGAGCGATGCCGTCCAGGTGTGGCACGTGTGGCTGCTGGCGTTCGGCCTGGGCATGGCCACCGCGGTGGACAATCCCGCACGGCAGGCGTTCGTGATCGAGATGGTCGGCCGCAAGGACCTGGCCAACGCGGTCAGCCTGAACTCGGCCAACTTCCAGCTCGCCCGGATCGTCGGCCCCGCGGTCGGCGGCCTGTTGATCACCGCGATCGGCACCGGTTGGGTGTTCGCGGTCAACGCGGTCTCCTACATCGCGGTGCTGCTCGGCCTGCTGGCCATGCGCGAGTCCGAATTGCGCACGATGCCGGTGGTGGCCCGCGAGAAGGGCCAACTGCGCGAGGGGCTGCGCTATGTGCGCGGCCGTCCCGACCTGCTCGTGGCGATCGCCCTGGTCGGCTTCATCGGCACCTTCGGCTACAACTTCGCGGTCACCCTCGCGACCTTCTCCAACGACGTCTTCCACGCCGGACCCGGCTCGTTCGGGCTGCTCAACACGGTGTTCGCGGTCGGCTCGCTGGCGGGCGCCCTGTTCGCGGCCAAGCGCGGCCGGACCCGGCTGCGGGTGCTGGTCGGCGCCGCGATCGTGTTCGGGCTGCTGGAGACGATCGCCGCGCTGATGCCCGGCTACTGGAGCTTCGCGCTGCTGCTCGTGCCGATCGGGATCGCCGGGCTGACCTTCAACACCGCGGCCAACTCGACCGTGCAGCTCGGCAGCGACCCGGCGATGCGCGGTCGGGTGATGGGCATCTACATGCTCGTGTTCATGGGCGGCACCCCGCTGGGCGGCCCGCTGACGGGGTGGCTGGCGGAGAGCTTCGGGCCGCGTACCGGGCTGCTCGTGGGCGGCTTGATCTCGCTGGCCGCGGCGCTCGTGGTCGGTGTGCTGCTCGCCCGGCACGCCGGAGTCCGACTGCGGCCGGGCTCGGTGGTGCGCGCGATGCGGCCGGCGACGCCCGCCGTCTCGGCGACACGGTCGGAGTTCGGTAATCCCGTGGTCAAGATCTGACACAGCGTCAGCACTGGTGTGCGATACACCCTTTCTTGACGCGGGATTCACGCCCTGGGGTGACGCAGACCATCGACACGTCACCCGAAACGCTGGAATCCTCGACGAATGGACTACGTGCGGTTCCAGCACCTGTTCCAGGCGGAGGGTCTCCGCTTGGGCCAGGCGGCCGTCACGGACATGGACGCGCCGGTACCGTCCTGTCCCGGTTGGACGGTCGCCGACGTCGTACGACATTCCGTGCTCATGTACACCGGCGCCGCCGGGCAACTACGCCCGGAGCAGCGCCCGGTCGCGCACAACGCGCGCCCGGGCGCAGGCAGTGCGCACCCGGTCACGAACAGCTCGACCAAGGGGGATCTGCTCGACACCTACAACCGGGCGCACGCGGCGCTCGTGACCGAGATGGCCCGGCGGGACCCGCTCGACCCGATCGAGGGCGAGGCCCTCGACCCCGGCGTCGCCGACGGCGTGGACGGCGACGGGCCCGACCCGGGCACCGCCGGCTTCCTGGTCCGCCGGATGGCGCGCGAGGCCGCGGTGCACCGCGCCGACATCGAGATGGCCGTCGGCACCCCGGGACCGCTGGACGCCCAGCAGGCCCTGGACGGCATCGACGAGGTGCTGGGGGTACTGCTCCCGGCGCACTACGACGGCGGCACGCGCGACGGCGCGAGCGGGCGCACCATCGGCGTGCACAGCAACCGGCACCACTGGCGGCTGACCATGCAGCGTTCCGGCGTGACGATGTCCCGCGACCGCGGGTTCGCCGACGCGGCGGTCAGCGGCGAGCCCGCCGAACTGCTGCTCTACCTGTGGGGTCGACGCCCCGGCACGGTCGTCTCGCAGACCGGCGACCGCAGCGTGCTCGCCGCCTTCCGCCGCCGCCTGGCGGCCTCGATGGTGTGACCCGCGAGGGCGGGCGCCCGGCCGGGATTCGGCCGCGCGCCCGCGCCGCGTAGGCTCTGGGGCGTGAATCCCCGCACCAGAACCCGCGTCGTCACGGCCACCCTGGCCCTCCTGCTCATCGCCGTGATCATCGGCGCCTTGATGCGTTAGGGCCGGAGCGGCACCCGGGCCGGCGCGCGACCGCGCACTCCCGGCACGCGGGATCGACGGGGCGGATCCGCGCGCGGACGCCGCCGTGCGGTCAGTGCGGATTGCCCGCCGAGCGGGCCGCGAGAGCTCGGTCCGTGGCGATCCGCACCAGCGTCGCGTTGCCCGAGACCCGGCGGCCTTCCGGGTCCAGCAGGGTGTCCTCCAGGCCGATCCGGGTGTCCAGACCGGCCGCGATGGCCGCGTCCAGGACCGGCCACGCGGACTCGTTCGCGCCGTGCAGCAGGCGCGGCACCGCGATGTCGTGCCGGTCGAGCACCGCCAGGATGCGGCCCGCCTCGTCCAGCGCCTCCCCCACGTCGGCGCGTTCGACCTCGATCAGGATCCGGGTGCACACCGCGGCCAGGTCCCGTTCGACCAGCAGTTCCGCGTCCGCCTCGGTCCACACCCCCGCCTCGACTCCCACACCCAGGTGCGCGAGCACGTACGCGAGGTCGACCGAGCCCTCCTCGGACAGGTTGACCGACGCCAGGTCGGGCAGCACCGTCCAGGCGCGCACCGCGGCCAGCCGGGCCGCGGCGTCGGGCTCGATCCAGGCGCCCGTGCTCACCCCGATCGGCACCCCCGGCGCCGCCCCGCGAATCGCCCGGACCACCGGCGTGATCACGTCCGGCGCCAGGCTCTCCCGGCCGCCGCGACCGCGCGGGTGCACGTGCACGATGGACGCCCCCGCGGCCACCGCGGCGCGGCTGTCCGCGGCGATCTGCGCCGGCGTCAGCGGGAGCGCCGGGTGCTCCTCGGGGCGCCGTGCGCCGTTCAGACATGCCTTGATCAGTGTCATGGAAGACTCCGAATGCCGACGCCCACGAACTCCCATCCCATCCCCGATGCCCGGCAAACCGCAATGGATTCGGCCCACCTGTCGCAAAGTGGTCCCCGACTCGGCGGCGATCGGGGTCGGGCCGGCAGGGTGGACCCATGACTGGACGGGACGGGTGAAGCGGGTGGGACGGGGACGGACGCGCGGCTTCGGCGCCCTGACGGCGGCGGTGGCCCTGGTGGTGGCGACGCCGGCATCGGCGGTGGCCGACGCGGACGTGTTGTTCACCATCAAGGACGAGCGGATCACCGAGTCCAGCGGCCTGGTGGCCAGCGCGCTGCACCCGGACGTCTACTGGACGCACAACGACAGCTCGGACGCGCCCAAGGTGTACGCGATCGGCAAGGACGGCACCACGAAGGCGACCATCACGCTGGCCGGCGTGGATGCCCGGGACTGGGAAGCGATCACCATCGGCAAGGACGACGCGGGCAAACCGGCGGTCTTCGTCGGCGACATCGGCGACAACCTGCACGGCAAGTGGCCCGAGGTGTGGATCTACCGCTTCGCCGAACCCGCGACGCTCGCCGACGCGACGGTCAAGGCGACCAAGTTCCGGGTGAAGTACGACAACGGTCCGCGCGATGCCGAGGCGCTGCTGATGGACCCGCGCACGAACAGGCTCTACATCGCGAGCAAGGAGGGCGAGGGCGGCCTGTACGAGCAGCCCGAACAGCTCTCCCCGACCGGGATCAACACGTTCAAGCGGATCGCCGCCGCCGGCCCGACGGTGACCGACGGCGCGTTCGCGCCGGACGGCTCCCGGTTCGTGCTGCGCGGCTACTTCTCCGCCACCGTGTTCGCCGCGCCGGGCAAGGAGTTGGCCGGGGTCGGCGTGCCGATCCAGCGCCAGGGCGAGTCGGTGGCGTGGAGCCGGGACGGCAGGGAGTTGTTGTTCGGCAGCGAGGGCAAGGGCAGCCAGGTGCGCCGGGTCGAACTCAAGGGCGACAACCGCCCGGACCTGGTGCGCAACGCGCCCGGCGGCGGTACGTCCGGATCCGGGTCGGACGGCGGCGGTTCCGCGGACCCGACCACGTCCGCCGGTGACGACGGCGACGGCGAGTCCACCACGGACAAGGCCAAGACCTACGGCCCGGGGCTGCTGGCCGTGGCCGGCCTGGTGGTGCTGTTCTTCGCGTATCGCCGGCTGGGCGGCCGAAACCGGAACTGACCGACGACGGGACCGCCGACGACCCCGCAAGGGGTGCCGAAGGGCCGCCTTCTCTACGCCGGTTCGGCGCACGCGTGCCGAAGGGCCGCCTACCAGAGGCCGGTTCGCCGCACGCGTGCCGAAGGGCCGCCGCCCCGGGACCAATTCGGTCCGGAGCGGCGGCCCGTCAGGCGTTGCGGACGCGGGTCAGAGCTGCTCGATCACGTAGTCGACGCACGCGGTCAGCGCCTCGACGTCGGCCGGCTCGACGGCCGGGAACATCGCCACCCGGAGCTGGTTGCGGCCCAGCTTGCGGTAGGGCTCGGTGTCCACGATGCCGTTCGCGCGCAGCACCTTGGCCACCGCGGACGCATCCACCGAGTCGGCGAAGTCGATCGTGCCGACCACCTGCGAGCGGGCCGCCGGGTCGGCCACGAACGGGCTCGCGTAGGCGGACTTCTCGGCCCACCCGTACAGCCGGCTCGACGAGTCGGCGGTGCGCGCGACGGCCCAGTCCAGGCCGCCCTGCCCGTTGATCCAGTCGAGCTGGTCGGCGAGCAGGAACAGCGTGCTCAGCGCCGGCGTGTTGTACGTCTGGTCCTTGACCGAGTTGTCGATCGCGGTGGCCAGGTCGAAGAACGGCGGGATGTAGCGGTCCGACGCGGCGATCCGCTGCGCCCGCTCCAACGCCGCCGGCGAGAACGCCGCGAGCCACAGACCGCCGTCGGCGGCGAAGTTCTTCTGCGGCGCGAAGTAGTACACGTCGGTCTCGGCCGCGTCCACCGGCAGCCCGCCCGCCGCGGAGGTCGCGTCGACCAGCACCAGCGAGCCCGCGTCGCCGCCGGCCGGGCGGGCGATCGGCATGGCGACACCGGTCGAGGTCTCGTTGTGGGTCAGGGCGTACACGTCCACGCCCGCCTCGGCCTGCGGCAGCGGGTGCGTGCCGGGCTCCGACTTGATCACCGTCGGCTCGTCCAGCCACGGCGCGGCCTTGACCGACGTGGCGAACTTGGAGGAGAACTCGCCGAACGACAGGTGCTGGGACTTGCGCTCGACCAGGCCGAACGCGGCGATGTCCCAGAAGGCGGTGGCACCGCCGTTGCCCAGGACCACCTCGTAGCCCTCGGGCAGGGAGAACAGGCTGCCGACACCTTCGCGAACCCGGCGCACCAGGTTCTTCACCGGCGCCTGCCGGTGGGAGGTGCCCAGGAGAGAGGTACCGGTCGCCGCGAGGGCGGCGAGCGCCTCGGGACGTACCTTGGACGGACCCGAACCGAACCGGCCGTCGGCGGGCATGAGCGCTGCGGGAATCTGGATCTCGGCCACGCGGAGAGCGTAGTCGTGTCCGTTTCGTGGGTGATGTGTATTCCGCACAATGAGACGATCGTGGCCGGCATGTGGCGGGAGGCGTCTCGGCGGGTGGACGGTACGCGACCGGGGCCGGTGCTTCGTGCTCGGCCCGACGGACGGTGGGGGCCGGGTCCGGAGCCCGGCGAGCGGGCGTGTTCGGCTCGGTCGGCGGGGCACGACGGATGAGGATGACGCGGTGACGGCACAGCTCGGGGACCTGGAAGGCGCGCTGCGGGCGCGGGTGCGCGGCGAGGTCCGGTTCGACCCGCAGGCCCGCGCGCTGTACTCGATGGACGCCTCCAACCACCGTCGGGTGCCGCCCGGGGTGGTCGCGCCGCTGGACGCCGAGGACGTGCTCGCGGCGCTCGCGGTGTGCCACGAGCTGGGCGCGCCGGTGACCGTGCGCGGCGGCGGCACCAGCATCGCCGGGCAAGCCACCGGGAACGGCGTGGTGCTCGACCTGGCCCGGCACCTGAACCGGATCCGCCATGTGGACCCGGCGACCCGGATCGCCCACGTCGAGCCCGGCGTGGTGCTCGACGACCTGCGCCGGGAGGCCGGCCGGCACGGACTCACCTTCGGCCCGGACCCGTCCACCCACAGCCGCTGCACACTCGGCGGCATGATCGGCAACGACGCGTGCGGGTCGCACTCGGTCGCGTGGGGCCGGACGAGCGCCAACGTCGAATGGCTCGACATCGCGACCGTCGACGGCACCCGGATGCGGGTCGGCCGCGATCAGCCGGTGCCCACGACGGGCCGCGCCGCCGAGATCCACGCCGCGCTCGCCGAGCTCGCGGACGCCAACCTGGCGCTGATCCGGCGGGGCTTTCCCGCCCTGCCGCGCCGGGTCTCCGGCTATGCCCTGGACCGGCTGCTGCCCGAGCACGGCCGCGACCTGGCCCGGGCCCTGGTCGGCACCGAGGGCACGTGCGTCGTGGTGCTCGGGGCCGGTCTGCGCCTGGTCGAGGCGCCCAGGGCCCGCGTCCTGGCCGTGCTGGGCTTTCCGGACGACTTCGCCGCGGCGGATGCGGCGCCCGGTCTGCTGCCGCACGGTCCGCTGACCGTGGAGAGCCTGAGCGCGGGCCTGGTCGCGTTGGCCGCATCCGCACGCGACGTCGAACTGCCGCCCGGCGCCGCCTGGTTGTTCGTCGAGGTCGGCGGGGACTCGGTCGCCGAGGCGGCGGCGCGGGCACACGCGCTGGCCGGCTCCGGACCGGCGCGGGTGGTCACCGATCCGGCGGGGCAGCGGGCGCTGTGGCGGATCCGCGAGGAGGCGTCCGGCACCGCGACCCGGATGGCGGACGGCTCGGAGGCGTGGCCGGGCTGGGAGGACACCGCCGTGCCGCCCGAGCGGCTCGGCGCGTACCTGCGCGCGTTGGCCGAGCTGATGGCGCGGCACGAGCTGCGCGGACTGCCGTACGGCCATTTCGGCGAGGGCTGTGTACACATCCGCATCGACTTCGACCTGCTCACCACCCGCGGCGTCGCGGCGTTTCGGGCCTTCTCGTCCGACCTGGCGGATCTGGTGGTCGCGCACGGCGGCTCGCTGTCCGGGGAACACGGCGACGGACAGGCCCGGGCCGAGTTCCTGCCCCGGATGTACGGACCGGAGATCGTCGAACTGTTCGGCGCCTTCAAGGCGATCTGGGATCCGGCCGGGTTGCTGAACCCGGGCATCCTGGTTCGTCCACACCCTGTGGACGACAATCTGCGTTTCACCGGGATGCGCACGCCCGTGCCGGTGGAGTTCGGCTATCCGGCCGACGGCGGCGACTTCGCCGCCGCGGTGCGGCGCTGCGTGGGAGTGGGCAAGTGCCGCGAGACCGCGGACACCTCCTCGGGCGGCGTGATGTGCCCGTCGTACCGGGTCACCGGCGAGGAGGCGCACTCGACGCGCGGGCGGGCCCGGCTGCTGCACGAGATGCTGATCGGCGACGTGATCACCGACGGCTGGCGCTCCACCGAGGTCCGCGACGCGCTCGACCTGTGCCTGTCCTGCAAGGGTTGCCGCAGCGACTGTCCGGTGGACGTGGACATGGCCACCTACAAGGCCGAGTTCCTGCACCACCACTATCGGGGTCGGCTGCGGCCCGCGGCGCACTACGCGCTGGGCAACCTGCCGCTGTGGGCCCGTGCGGTGGGCGCGGTGCCGGGTCTGGCGGGGGTGGCCAACGCGGCGGCGGGGGTGCCGGCGCTGCGGCGTGCCGCGCTCGGCCTGGCCGGACTCGATCGCACTCGGGAGATCCCGCCGTTCGCCGCCGAGCCGTTCACCCGCTGGTGGCGCGATCGGCCACGTGTGGAGGGGGGTTCGCGCCGTCGGGTGGTGCTGTGGCCGGACACCTTCACCAACCGGTTCCGGCCCGAGGTCGGCCGCGCGGCGGTCGAGGTGCTGGAGGCCGCCGGGCTGGAGGTGGTGGTGCCGCCCGGGTCGGTGTGTTGCGGCCTGACCTGGGTCTCGACCGGGCAACTGGGCGTCGCGCGCCGGGTGATGACCCGTACCGTGCGCACCCTGCGGCCGGCGATCGAGGCCGGGCTGCCGATCGTGGGCCTGGAACCCTCCTGCGCGGCGGCGCTGCGCACCGACGTACCCGAGTTGCTCGGCCGGGCGGCGGACGGCCTCGCGGACTCGGTCAGGACGTTCGCCCAGGCCCTGGAGGAGTACGCGCCGCACTGGTCGCCGCCGGTGCTCGATCGTGAGGTGACCGGCCAACTGCACTGCCACCAGCATGCGGTCCTGGGCGACGCGGCCGACCGTCGGTTGCGCACCCGGGCCGGGTTGACCGGCGAACTCGCGGGCGGCTGCTGCGGGTTGGCCGGAAACTTCGGCTACGAGGCGGCGCACGGCGAGGTGTCGCGCGCGGTCGCCGCGGACCGGCTGCTGCCGGCGCTGGAAGCCGCCGGGCCGGACGCGGTGACGCTGGCCGACGGCTTCAGCTGCCGCACCCAGATCACCCACCTGAGCGATCACCGCCCGGTACACCTGGCCGAACTCCTGGCCGCCGGATTGCCCGGGCGGGCCGGTCACCCGGGTGCGCGCGGCGGGGAATAGCCGGCGGGTGATCGGGGATTGGCTCCGGATATGACCGACACACCGTTCAACCCGCGCACGCTGCTCGCGGAGAGCCGGCTCGGCGTCCTGGCCACGATCAAGTCGGACGGCCGCCCCCAGCTTTCCCCCGTGATGCCGTACTACGACCCCGAGGCGGGTCTCCTGTACGTCTCGATGACCCAGGGCCGCGCCAAGACGGCGAACCTGCGCCGCGACCCCCGCGCCGCGCTGGAGGTGACCGGTCCCGACGGCCGCTCCTGGGCCACCGCCGAGGGCACGGTGACCCTGACCGGTCCGGGCACCGACCCCGACGGCCCGGAGGTCGAGGCGCTGGTCGCCTACTACCGGCGCGCCGCCGGGGAGCACCCGGACTGGGCCGAATACCGCGCGGCGATGGTGAGCGACCGCCGGGTGCTGATGACGATGACGGTCGACCACGTGTACGGCGCCGACCTGCGCTGAGAACGCGACGGGCGGACTTCGTACCGCGGCCCGCCCGTGCTCGCCGCACCGGCACGTCCCCCGCGTGCCCGGCGAGCCGCCCGAGTCCGCCTCGGACCGGGCGGCTCGCCGGCCTCACACCCCGTCGAAGTCGCGTTCCGTCGCAAAGTGGTCCGCGTTCTCCGGGTGGGTGAGGAGTTGTTCCACCTCGAAGCGGCGGTGCCACTCGCCTGCCGCCCAGGCCAGGCCGCGGGCGACGCCCTCGAACGTGGTGGCGTGCACTCGACCGTCGATGTAGCGCCAGTCCGCGTCGAGTTCGGTCCCGTTCGGGCCGGAGACGATCAGTTCCTCGTGCTCGAAGTACTCCTTCGGCGCGTCCGGCATCGCCGCCAGCACGTCGTCCGGCACCTCGTGCGGCGTGCCCTCGGAGAGCACCTTGCCCGGGATCGTCTCGGACAGCAGCGGTACGTCGAGCAGGTCGGCCAGCGCCTCCGCGCGGTCCGGGCGCACCGGCAGCACCACGTGCGCCGCGTCGTCCGCGACCAGCGCCGCCAGGTCCGGCGCGTCGCCCACCAGCGCGTCCGCCACGTCGGCCACGGTCATCCGCCCGCCCGAGACGCCGCGCAGTTCGGTCGGCGCGGACAACCGCTCCGGTGCGACGTCGGCGAGCGCGGTGTACAGCGCCCGCAACTGATCGCGCGTCACGGGCCGCTCCGGGTCCGCCAGACGCTCCAGGAGTTCGTCCGGGCCGTCCGGGTCGGCCAGCAGCGCCGAGAGCGTCGTACGCACGCCCAGGGCGGTCAGGAAGACCGGGTCCAGGCTCGCCCGCACCTCGTCGTAGAGCCCGTGCAGCAGCCGGTCCCCGTCGGCGGCGAGCAGACCAGCCGGCCGCCGGCCGTCCAGCACCGGGTGCCCGCGCAGCCACCACGCCGTGTACGAGGGCACCCGGGCGGTGCCGCCGTCCGGCAGCAGGGCGTGCGCCGGCTCGATCACCGCGGTGCGCAGCGGCGGCGTGGCGATCACCTCCAGCGCCTCGTCCCACGCGTCGTCCGCGACCAGGTCCAGGTCGCGCACCGCGACGAAGGTCGCCAGCACCGGCGGCACGCCCTGGTCGGGCATGTGGTCGAGCACGTCGTCCAGCCAGTCGTCCTCGGCGTCCAGGTCGTGGTCGCAGCCGTCGTGGTCCAGGACCACGTCGTCCTCCTGGACCAGGCCGAAGGTGCCGAGCACGCCGACCGCCTCCAGCACGTCCTCGCCCCAGCGCTCGACCAGGTCCGGGTAGACGACGCCGAGCGCGCCCGGCTCGACCACCGCGGCGATCCGGCTGCCGGGCAGCATCAGTTCGCCGGCCGGGACCGCGTCGCCGTCCACGTCCGGCAGCAGCAGCGCGGACAGCCAGGGCTCGTCGCCGGGGCCGATCCGGGCGGCCCGGACCAGTTCCAGGATCGCCTCGGCGATGTCGTCGCCGTCCTCGCTCTCGGCGACCGCCGCCCGCACCGCCGGGTCCGCGAGCACCGCGCGCGGGGTGGCCCGGACCGCGCCCAGCCGCTCCAGGAGCGGGTGGGTCGCGTCCGGGTGGGCGACCCGCAGTCGGAGCACGGCCGGCGCGGCCAAGTCGGGGGTGTCCGGACAGGGCAGCAGGATCCCGCGCGGCCCGCGCACGATCCGGCCGTCCGCCAGCGGCACCGGCAGGGCGCCCAGCGCGTCCCGGGCCGCCGGGTCGAACGCGTCGTACAGGGCCCGCCACCAGGCCGGGTCCCGGTCCATGCCGGCCAACTGGTCGACCACCTCGGCCAGCGGCAGCCGGCGCACCCCCAGCACCCGCAGCGCCGCGCTGCGGTCCAGCCCGGCGGGCAGCAGCCCGGCCACCACCGGCGCGAGCGCGTCCACCAGGCCCGGGCTCGCGGTCTCGATCAGCACCGCGTCGCGCGGGCGCAGCAGGTCGCGGTCGCGCGCGGCGGTGCCGCGGTCGAGCAGCAGCGCGTCCGGGTCGTCCGGCTCGGCCTCGGAGGCGGGCGCGGCGGCGGGCAGGAACGCGGTGTCGGCGAGCCGGCTCAGCACCCGGTGGCGCAGCAGCCCGTCCAGTTCGCCCTCGGCGGTCGGTCCGGGCACCAGGCTCAGGATGCCGGTGGTCGTGGTCGGCCAGGTGGCCAGCAGCGTGGCGTAGGTCTCGGCGGCGCGCTCGATCAGGAAGTCGCGCAGCGGGCCGGGCGCGGTGTGCCGACGGGTCGGGTCGAGCGGGAAGGAGGCGACGAGCAGCGCGGGCAGCCCGAGCGGCTCGTCCGTGGGTGTGGGGGCGTGCACCACGGCCCGTACGCTCGGCCGGCGCGGCTGGTCGGCGGCGTCCAGCGGGACCGCCCACAACACCGACCACGCGGCCCGGCGGCGCTCCTCGGTGGGCCGGTCGGCGAGCAGCTCGGGCTCCAGCGCGCCGCCGTCCTCGCCGACCCGCCAGCGGGTTTCCACGCCGTTGTCGGCCACCACGAGGGCACCGCCGTCGGCCCGGCAGGTCAGCGTGCGCACGCCGTCCGGGGTCTCGATCACGATCTCGGCGATCCGGCGCAGGGTGAGCAGCAGCGCGTCGTCGATCTCGGCGAGCAGCCGGCCGGCCAGGTCCGCGGCGGCGCCGTCGCGCAGCGGCAGCACGACGCAGGTGTCGTAGTCCTCGGGCGGGGTGCCCTCGGCCGGCATCGGCAACCGCAGCACCGGCACACCGCCGTCGCGCCGGGCCAGTTCGTCGGTCAGCCCGGCGTTGCCTCGGGCCGCGTCGGCGACCAGGTCGCGCGCCTCCTGGAGGGACCAGCGCACGCCGCCGGTGCGCGAGAGCACGCACGGCTCGTCGGTGACCGCGAGCACCGCGGCGAAGCCGACCCCGAACCGGCCGACCGCCTCGGGCCCGTCGTCGCGCTTGGCGGAGGCCCGCAGCGTGGACAGCGCCTCGACGCCCTGCGCGTGCAGCGGGTCGCCGGTGTTGGCCGCGACCAGGACGCCGTCGCGCAGGGTCAGCCGCAGCCGGCCCGGCACGCCCGCCCGGGCCGCCGCGTCGGCGGCGTTCTGCGCGAGTTCGACCACCAGGCGGTCGCGGTAGCCGCCGAGGGCGAGTTCCTCCTCGGCGTTCGCGTCCTCCCGGAAACGCGCGGGCGACGCGGCCCACGCGTCCAGTACGGCTCGCCGAAGCGAAGCGGTGCCAAAGCGGTCCTCGATGCCCATGCCGTGCGCCGTCCCTCGTTCGCGGATGTGGCCGGAACCCTATTGCGTTTCCGGGCACACGGCTTCCCGGTGATCCCACCGTGTGGACGGCAGTGGATCAACTCACACAAAACCCACACAAACAACTACCCCCGATTCCCTGGCGAGACCCGAGGACGCCGGAGTAGACACACGGGTGGGGGAAACCCCGCTCGCTACGGAAGGGGAGACAACGTGGCTACCTATCGCACGCAGATCCAGTGGGGCGACGCGGACGCCGCCTGGCACGACGACGCGGACCTGGCGATCGTCGTCCAGAGTCGCAACGCCGTGATTCCGGACAAGGCGCGCCCGGCGACGGGCACCCAGCTTTCCTGGTCCGGCCCCCAGGGCAACGCGACGATCACGTTCTTCGACGACGGCGCGCGCTTCCAGGGATCCGCGCAGTTCCCGGGCGAGGGCCCGGTCGGTTTCCGCGGCACGGCTCGCTGACGCGAACCCGAAACGACCCGAAGCCGCCACCGGATCGGTGGCGGCTTCGGCATGTCGGTCGGGTAGGGGTCGAGGACGTCGGGCGTGTCGCGCGAGGTCGCGCACACGTGCACGGGATCGATCAGGAGTGGCCCAGTTGGTCCTCGCCGGGCTGCATGCCGTCCTCGTCCACCGGGCTCTCGACCGGGCGGATCCGCACGGTCTCGATCCGGTACTCGTCCAGGGACAGCTCGGCGGCAGGCGTCGCGGCGGGCATGACCGCCGCTTCCGAGTGGCCACCGCAGCCGTAGGCGAGCGAGACCATCCGGCCGTCGGCGGGCGAGTACTCGTTGGCGCACACTCCGAACGCCTGCCCGAGCGGGCCGCCGATCTTGACCAGGAATCCACAACTCGTGCAGTGCGCCGGGGCGGCCTGGGCCATGGGCGTGGCCCGGCCGAACTGCTCGTCCCAGCGATCTGCGGCCAGATCGCGGCCGACCGGCGACAGGACGCGCGCGCGCCCCTGCCCCAGTTCGTACGCGACCGCCTTGGGACCGAACGCGATCGGTTCGGTCAGTTCCTCCTCTGTCTCGTCCGCTCCGGTGTAACCGAATTCGAGACGGGGGTCGTCGGCGTCGGTGGGCAACAGGTCGCCCACGCCGAGGTCGCCGGGACGAAGGCGCTCGTTCCACGGCACCCAGGCAGGCGCGAGCAGCGCCTCGGGTCCCGGGACGAGGACGGTTTCGTCCACGGTCACCAGCTTGGCGCGGGGCGCGCGGGCAACGGTCACCGCCCACCGCCAGCCGTGGTAGGCGGACTCGCGGCACGCGAACAGGTGGGTGACCAGGCGATCACCATCCACCTGAACACCCAGATGCTCGCCGACGGAGTCCTGACCTGCGGCTTCCTCGGCGGCAGCGAAGGCAAGATCAACCGCCTCGGCGCAGAGGCGGTCCGGGGTTCGACTACGGGTCGCGGCACTCACGAGAGTGATTCTCTCTCACGCGTCGAAGGTCTCCACCGCCGATACCCTCAAAACACGTCCGATTCCCGAACGGGCGCGCGGAGCGAGCCCTTCCTGGCGTGTCGCGACCGCATCAACCAAGGGAGCGAGGGCAGGATCCCGGCGTGGCAGCCTCCAAGACCACCACCGCATCACGGCGCACCATTCGTGCGCCGGGCTCGACCCGTGGGTCGTACGCCAAGAACCGGGGTCCGGCGCGTCGCGCGCTGGGCTGGTTCGGCGGACTGTTCACCGGCGGCTTCGGCAAACTACGCGGCGCGGCCCGGGCCAAGGGGGCCGGAGAAAGCGGCCTCGCCAAGCTGATCGAACTGCATCTGATCAACAACGCGGGCGACGCGCTGGTGACCATGGCCCTGGCCACGACCGTGTTCTTCTCGGTGCCCACCGGCGAGGCGCGCGACCGGGTCGCCATGTACCTGCTGATCACGCTCGCGCCGTTCGCACTGCTCGCCCCGGTGATGGGTCCGATCCTGGACCGGATGCGCCGCGGTCGCCGCTTCGCGATGGCGGTGGCGATGCTGGTCCGGGTCGGCCTGTGCTGGCTGATGGCCGGCTCGGTGAACAACGGCGGCCTGGAGCTGTATCCGGCGGCCTTCGGCGTCCTGGTCTCCTCCAAGGTGTACGGGGTCAGCCGCAGCGCGGTGGTGCCCCGGCTCCAGCCGCGCTCGGTCTCGCTGGTCAAGGCGAACTCGCGGATCACCCTGTTCGGCCTGATCGGCACGATGGGCGCGGCACCGGTCGCGGGCGGTCTGAAGTACGCGTTCGGCACACCCGGGATCCTGTACGGCGCCTGCGTCGTGTTCACCGTCGGCGCGATCCTGGCCCTCACGTTGCCCGCCAAGGTCGACTCGGCCGAGGGCGAGGACCGGGCCTCCTTCACCGCCGAGGCGCCCGGCGTCGAGCACAAGCGCAAGGTGTCGCTGACCAAGCTGCGGGCCGGCCGGGACGGGGACACCACCGAGGCACTGCCCGAGCCCAGGGCCGAGGAGACGGTCGCGGGCAGCGCCGGCGTGCGCGAGCCCGGTCGCAAACCGCCCCGGGTCAAGACCTCGCGGCGGCTGCGCAGCGTGGGCCCGTCCGTGGTGCAGGCACTGTGGGCGAACGCGGCGATGCGCGGCTTCTCCGGCTTCCTGATCATGTTCCTCGGCTTCCTGATGCGACAACACCCGGTGGCCGACCTGTCCGCGACCCAGGCCACCATCGCGGTGGTGGTCGCCGCCGCGGTCGGCAACGCGGTCGGCACCGGGCTCGGGGCCTGGCTCAAGTCCCGTGCGCCGGAGGCGATCATCGTCGGCGTGCTGCTGGTGTCCGCGTCCTGCGCGGCCTGGGCGGCGGTGATGTACAGCCTGGTCACCGTGCTCGCGGTGGCCGCGGTCGCCGGTCTCGCCCAGGCGCTGGGCAAGTTGTCCCTGGACGCGATGATCCAGCGCGACATCCCCGAGGAGGTGCGCACCTCCGCCTTCGCCCGCACCGAGACCGCACTCCAGGTGGCGTGGGTGATCGGCGGCGGCATCGGCATCGCCCTGCCGCTGAACGGCACGCTGGGGATGAGCGTGGCGGCCGGCGTGCTCACGCTGGCGCTGGTGACCGCCGGTCGCAAACTGACGACTCGCCGAGCGCGGCGCAAGCGGTCCCCCGGCATCCGGCTGCGGGCCGCCCGGTAATCTTCCGATCATGAAGACTCGCCGCCCTGCCGCGCTCGCCGGCGCCGCCGTCCTGGGCGCGCTCGCCCTGACGGGTTGCAACATCGACAAGCCCACCCCGTTGGTGACCCTGGTCACCGGGAGTACGTCGGTCCACTCCGAGGCCGAGTGCTACAAGGACGACGGCACGATCGACGACGCGAAGGTGTCGGACTGCCTGAACAAGACGAAGCTCAAGACCATCTCGGTCGACGAGGGCGGCAGCTTCTCGGTCGGCGTGGACAAGAAGATCGCCGACGCCGGTTGGCTGCTCCTGTTCGACGGCAAGCCGCAGACCCAGTCCGTGATCAAGACCACGTTCTACTCCGACATTCGGCTGAAGTACGGGTCGCCGCAGAAGGACGACGAGCCGATCCTGGTCCAGGTCGTGCAGCCGGACGGCGAGCAGGGCTACCGGGGCATCTGGGCGTTCAAGGTCAAGAAGAAGTAGCTCTTGCCCATCCTGGTGATCACCGCCGTGGCCGCCGAACGCGATGCCGTGCTCGGCGGTGCGCGCTCCTGGCGGACTCCCGGCCCGGACGTGCTCGCGGTCGGCGCGGGCCCGGCCGCGGCCGCCGCCGGAACCGCTGCGGCGCTCGCCCGGGGTGCCTACGACGTGGTGATCAACGCCGGTATCGGCGGCGGCTTTCCGGGCTCGGCGCCGGTCGGCTCGACGGTGCTGGCCACCCGCGTGGTGGCCGCCGACCTGGGTGCGCAGACCGCCGACGGGTTCGTGCCGATCGAGGAACTGGGCTTCGGGACGAGCGCGTTCGACGTCGACCCGCAACTGGTCGCCCGGGTGGGTGACGCCCTGCGGGCGGCGGGCCTTGCGCTCGCCACCGGTCCGGCGCTCACCGTCTCCACCGTGACCGGCACCGCCGCGCGCGCCGCCGAGTTGGCCCGGTGGCACCCGGGTGCCGCGGTCGAGGGCATGGAGGGCTTCGGAGTGGCAACCGCCGCCGCCGCGTTCGGCGTGCCGATGCTCGAACTGCGCACCATCTCCAACGCCGTGGGCCCGCGCGACCGCGCGGCGTGGCGCATCCCCGACGCGCTGCGCGCACTCGCCTCGGCCTTCGCCGCGCTCGAAGGGAGCCCGACCCGATGACCCTGTCGCTGGCCTACTCGCCGTGCCCGAACGACACGTTCGTCTTCCACGCGTGGACGCACGGCCTGCTCGCGGACGCGCCGCCCGTACAGGTGCGCTACGCCGACATCGACATCACCAACGGCCTGGCCGAGCGCGGCGAACTGGACCTGCTGAAGGTCTCCTACGCGGCGCTGCCGTGGGTTCTGGACGAGTACGCGCTGCTGCCCTGCGGCGGCGCGCTCGGCCGCGGCTGCGGCCCGCTCGTACTGAGCCCGGTCGCGAGCACGCCCGCGGCGCTGGCGGGCAAGGTGGTCGCGGTGCCCGGCGAACGCTCCACCGCCTACCTGCTGTTCCGGCTGTGGGCGGCGCGCAACGTACCCGGCGGCGTGGGCGAGATCCGGGTGTTGCCGTTCGACGAGATCATGCCCGCGGTGCGCGACGGCGTCGTGGACGCGGGCCTGGTGATCCACGAGGCGCGCTTCACCTACCAGCGCTACGGACTGACCTGCCTGGCCGACATGGGCGACTGGTGGGAGTCGGACACCGGGCTGCCGATCCCGCTCGGCGCGATCATCGCCAAACGATCGCTGGACCTGCCCGCCCTGGCCGCGGCGGCACGCGCGTCCGTCGAGCACGCCTGGGCGAACCCGGCCGCGTCGCGCGCCTATGTCCTCGAACACGCCCAGGAGATGGACCCGGTGGTCGCCGACCGGCACATCGCCCTGTACGTCAACGAGTTCACCCGAGACCTGGGCGAAGCCGGCCACGCGGCAGTGACCCACCTGCTCACCCGAGCCGCCACCGAGGGCCTGGTCCCACCGATCCCCCCCGGCGCCCTGCAACTCCCCTAGCGCCGGACGGGAGATCGGACAATCAGCCCGTCCGGCGCTCGAGGACACCGCGCAGGCCGCAAGGCCGAGCGCACCGACGCCACGCGAACGAGTGCGTCACGTGTCCAGTTCGTCGGCGACCGCGCGCAGGAGCTCGGCGACCTTCGTGGTCGCGCGCTTGTCGGGGTAGCGGCCGCGTTCGAGCGTCTTGTCGACGCCTTCGAGGACCTTGAGCAGGTCCTGGATGATCGAACTCATCTCGTCGGGCTTCTTGCGGCTCGCGGCGACGACGGAGGGACGCGGGTCCATGACCCGGAGCGAGAGGGCCTGTTCGCCCCGTCGCCCCTCGACGATGCCGAACTCGACCCGGGTGCCCGGCTTGAGCGTGTCCAGGCCCTGCGGCAGTGCCGACGCGTGTACGAACACGTCGCCTCCGTCGTCCCGGGACAAAAACCCGAAGCCCTTCTCGGTGTCGAACCACTTGACCTTGCCGGTGGGCACGGGAGACCTCGATCGTGTCGGGACGGCTTCGTCGGGACTTTTACGAGCATTTACCAGGCTGGGTGGGGCGCACACATCGAATCCGAGCAGGAACGCGTAGTGACCCCGTTCACTCGTCCAGGCTAATGGTCGCGTTCTCGGCCGGACATGGGGATCCCGCCCCGGGCGCATCGGGGCCGGATCGGGGCATCTACCCTGGGCGTGTGTACAACGCATCCGCAGGCCCCGGCGATCGGCTCGTCCGCATCGGCGCGGTGCTCTTCGCCATCGGAACCCTCGCCACACTCGCCACCGTCACACCGCTGCTGATCGGCGCCGACGCGCTGCCGACCGCGGTCTACCTGGTCAGTGCGCTGATGCCGGTCGGCTTCGCGGTGGCCGCCGCCGGTCTGGTCAAATCGGTCCGCAGCAGGCGTCGCCCGGTGCCCGAGACGATCTGACGCCGCGGCACCCGGCGCGCGAAGACCGGCCCTAGCGGTACGGCTCCGGGTCGGCCAGGAGTTCGTTCATCGCGCCCTCGCGGTAGCCGAGCGGGTCCACCTCGACGGCGGCGAAGCCGGCCTCGCGGACCGCCGCCAGGGCAGCCGCGTGGCCGTCCACCGCGGCGCTGAGCGCCGCGTCCACCTCGATGCGCGCGGACTGCCCCAGGTCGCGCACGCGCAGGTTGCGGACCGGGATCCCCTCCCGGGCCAGGACCGCACGCAACGCGGCCTCGGCCCGCTCCACCCGGGCCAGTCGGGCCGGCGTGATCGCCACCCCGAAGGCGACCCTGCTGGACAGGCACGCCGCGGCCGGCTTGTCCCAGGTCGGCAGCCCCCACGCCCGGCTGATCGCCCGCACCTGAGCCTTGGTCAGACCCGCGTCCAACAGCGGGGTGACCGCCCCCGCCTCGGCCGCCGCGGCGATCCCCGGCCGAAAGCCCACCCGCGCGTCGTCCGCGTTGGTGCCGGTGGCCAGATGGGTCATCCCCGCCGCACGCGCCACCGGCCCGAGCACCGCCATCAACTCCGTCTTGCAGAACCGGCACCGATCGCCGTTGTTCGCGCGATACCCCTCGCGAGCCATCTCGTCGCTGGGCACCAGTTCGTGACGCACGCCCAGGTCCGCCGCGAAGGCCCGCGCGGCGTCGCGCTCGGCGGCCGGCAGGCTCGGCGACTCGGTGGTCAGCGCGAGCACGTCGGCCGCACCCAGCGTGCGTACCGCCGCGGCCAGCAGGAAGGCCGAGTCCGCGCCGCCGGAGAAGGCGACCGCGACGCTGCCCAGGCCGCGCAGCCGCTCGCGCAGGTCCGCCAGCCGCAGATCGGCGACGTGCGCGTCCAACCACGCGGGAAACTCGGTCAGATCGGCGAGTACGACGTCGGCGCCGGCCGCGCGCAGGTCCTCGGCCGAGATCGGACCGGTGGCCACCCCGACCGCGATCGCGCCCGCCACCCGGGCCCCGATCAGGTCGCCGAGATGGTCGCCGACATACACGCTCGCCCCCGCCGCGCGCAGCGCCGCGCCCTTCTGCTCGCCCCACAGGTCGCCGACCAGGTGGTCCACGGCCAGGTCCAGATGGTCCAGGTGCAGGCGCGCGTTGGGCTCGTGCTTGCCGGTCACCACCATCGTGCGCCCACCGTGTCGATGCACCGCGGCAAGCGCCTCGCGGGCACCGGGCAGCACGTCCGTGCCGCGCACGGCATGGTCCGGATACAGCTCGCGATAACGCGCCGCCACGGCGGTGATCTCGGTGGCCGGGAACCAGTTCGCGACCTCGGTCTCCAGCGGCGGCCCGAGCCGGGAGACGACCAGGTCGATGTCGATCGGGACGCCGGTCTCCTCGGCGAGCACGGCCCAGGCCGCCCCGATGCCGGGACGGGAATCGACAAGCGTCATATCCAGGTCGAAACCAACCATGAGGGCATTCACTCGTTCAGCCTACGACGCGGTGCGTTGCGGGCCGATGTCCGCATGCGGACAATGCCGTGAACTGCGAAATCCTTGATCGTTTCGGCGTATTCGGGTCAAGGGCGCATCGGAAGCAGATGTCCCCGCCGGGGAACCCACGGCCACGCGCGACGTCGATCCGGACCGGACCGGCCCGCTCCGCCGGCCGGGCGGACCGGACCGCTCCCCCGACCCACCGGGTCGGTCGCGCGGTCGACCCACGAGGGGCGGTCATCCGCGAGAGGTACCGCAGCGGGCGCCCTGGTGCCGACGCGCCCGTCATGCCGGTCCACCTAGCGTCGAGGACATGAGCACGATGACGCATCTCCCCGCCCCCCGATCGCTGCGGATGCCGACGCTGCGCGGCTCCTCCTCCGCCGGAGTCCCCGCCGGGACCGCCACCGCGATCCCCTTCACCGACCTGGTCCGCGCCCGGCTGCGCCGGCCCGCGCACATCACCGCGACGGTCGCGCGCGGCACATGGGTGTTCGCCGGTACGGCCGTTCGGGTCACCCTGCTCGGTCGACACGCCGTGCCGTGACCCCGCATGGTCCGGCCGCGCGCGGGCAGACGCCCGCTCAGGCAGCCGAACCGACAGTCGGGAGTGGACACGGTGGATGCGCTCGGCACCGGGGACGAGCGGCGCACGACGACCGCCGACCCCGCGGAGCACCCCCGGCCCACCCGCTCGCGCGGTGCCCGCGTGTTGCGCGCCGTCGCGATCGGGCTCGGGGTATTGGCCCTGGTCGCCTTCGCCCTGGTGCTGGCCCGGGTGACGTTCACCCCACAGCCCGATTCGCAGGACCTGGTCACCGGCAACACCGACCCGGGCGACTCGATCCGGTCCTACCTGGACCGTCCCGAAGTCCGGGACGCGGTCCGGCAGGTCGGCGGCAACCTGGTGTTGTGCACACCGCTGGGCGTGCTGCTCCCGGTGGTCTCCGCCCGGCTGCGCGGCCCGCTCCGGATCCTGCTCACCGTCGGCGTGCTGATGCTCGTGGTCGAGGCGGTGCAGGGCCTGTTCGTCGTCGGCCGCGCGTTCGACATCGACGACGTGATCCTGAACGCGACCGGCGCGTTCCTGGCCTACATATTCCTCGGCCGCCACCTGGCCGCCCGGGTCCACCCCCGCCGCACCCCGTGGTGGCGGCGGGAGCGGACCACGAAGACGGTCGAGCAGCGCCCGACCGAGTGACCGAACGCCCCGGTCCCGGACTACCTCTGCTTGTCCAGGTCGTCGGAGTCGACGATCCGGTACGCGTATCCCTGCTCCGCGAGGAACCGTTGCCGATGTGCGGCGAAGTCCTGGTCGATGGTGTCGCGCGCGACCACCGAGTAGAAGCGCGCTCCCCGGCCGTCGGCCTTGGGCCGAAGCACCCGCCCGAGCCGCTGGGCCTCCTCCTGTCGCGAGCCGAACGAGCCGGACACCTGGATGGCCACCGTCGCGTCCGGCAGGTCGATCGAGAAGTTCGCCACCTTGCTGACCACGAGCGCCTGCACCGCGCCGGTACGGAACGCGTCGAACAGCCGCTCGCGCTCCTTGTTGGTGGTCTCGCCCTTGATCACCGGCGCGTTCAACACCTCGCCCAACTCGTCGAGTTGGTCGATGTACTGCCCGATGATCAGGGTCTGTTCGCCGCGGTGCTGCTCGACCAGCTCCTTGACCACGCGGGTCTTGCTCGCGGTGGTCGCGCAGAAGCGGTACCGCTCCTCGGGTTCGGCGGTCGCGTAGGCCAGCCGCTCGATCTCGGTCAAGGTCACCCGCACCTCGACGCAGTCGGCCGGCGCGATGTATCCCTGGTTCTCGATCTCCTTCCACGGCGCGTCGTAGCGCTTGGGACCGATCAGCGAGAACACGTCCCCTTCGCGACCGTCCTCGCGCACCAGCGTCGCGGTCAGGCCGAGCCGGCGCCTGGCCTGCAGGTCGGCGGTGAACCGGAAGATGGGGGCGGGCAGCAGATGGACCTCGTCGTACACGATCAGGCCCCAGTCCCGGGAGTCGAACAGCTCTAGGTGCGGGTAGACGCCCTTCCGGCGCGTGGTCACCACCTGGTAGGTGGCGATGGTGACCGGCCGGATCTCCTTGCGGGTACCGCTGTACTCGCCGATCTCGTCCTCGGTCAGCGAGGTGCGCTTGACCAGTTCGGACTTCCACTGCCGGGCCGAGACCGTGTTCGTGACCAGGATCAGCGTGGTCGCCTTCGCGGTGGCCATCGCCGCCGCGCCGACCAGCGTCTTGCCCGCGCCGCACGGCAGCACGACCACGCCCGAGCCGCCGTGCCAGAAGCCCTCGACCGCCTCCTGCTGGTACGGCCGCAGTCCCCAGCCGTCCTCGGCCAGCTCGATCGGGTGCGCCTCGCCGTCCACGTAGCCCGCGAAGTCCTCCGCGGGCCAGCCGAGCTTGAGCAGCACCTGCTTGATCTGGCCGCGCTCGGAGGGGTGCACCACCACGGTGTCCGGGTCCACCCGCGCGCCCACCAGCGGAATCATCTTCTTGCTGCGCAGCACCTCCTCCAACACCGCACGGTCGGTGCTGGTCAGCACCAGGCCGTGGGTGGGGTGCTTGGACAGCTGGAGCCGGCCGTAGCGGCCCATCGTCTCGGCCACGTCCACGAGCAGCGCGTTGGGCACCGGGTAGCGCGAGTAGCGCAGCAGTACGTCCACGACCTGCTCGGCGTCGTGGCCCGCGGCGCGCGCGTTCCACAGGCCCAGCGGGGTCAGCCGGTAGGTGTGCACGTGCTCCGGTGCGCGTTCGAGTTCGGCGAACGGAGCGATCGCTCGACGGCAGTCGCCGGAGGCCTCGTGCCCCACCTCGAGGAGCAGGGTTTTGTCGGACTGGACGATCAGCGGGCCATCGGGCACGGGCCAACCTTTCCGCATGGTGGAGGGGACGGGACCAACAAGTCTCAACCATCCGCGCGGCGGCCGTGTTCCGAAAACCGTTTGTCGTCGGCAGGAGCAGGCTTCAGGGGCACTACTGCCCAGGGAGGAGCGCCAGACCCATCCTTACGGAGGAACACACAAACCGGCCCGTCTACCTACCCTGGATACTTGATGGCGCAACAAACGTCGTCGGCCTCCGACGATCGGGTTCCCCGTCCCGATCGCACCGCCGCCGAGACCCCCGAGCACGCCGGCGAACCGACTGGTCCCGCCGTGTCCACACGCGCCCTGACCCGGGACTACGGCGGTGGCACCGGGATCTTCGGCATCGACCTGACGGTGCCGCGCGGCTGCGTATACGGCCTGGTGGGACCGAACGGCGCGGGCAAGACCACGCTGTTGTCGATCATGGGCGGCACCCGCCGGGCGGATTACGGCGAGGTGCTCTTCGGGGTCGAACGGCGTCGCGTCGCGGTGTCCACGGACGTGCCCGAATTCGAACCGTGGCTGACCGCGTCCGAGGTGGTCGAACTGGCCGGAAACCTCGTCGACGGACGGCTGCCCCGGGAGAAGATCAAGGTCGCGCTGCACCGCACCGGACTGTCCGGGTGCGCCGATCGCAAGGCCGGCTCGCTCTCCCGCGGCATGACGCTGCGCCTGGGCCTGGCCGCCGCCCTGGTGGCCGATCCCGAACTGCTCATCCTGGACGAACCCACCTCCGCGCTGGACCCGCGTGGTCGGGCCGACGTGCTCGACCTGGTGGCGAGCCTGCGCGAACACACCACGGTGGTCTTCTCCAGCCACATCCTGGCCGACGTACAGCGGGTCTGCGATCACGTGGGCGTGATGCGCGCGGGCCGGCTGCTCTACCAGGGGTCGACCGCCGAATTGGTGGACACGCACATGCGGCCGAGCTGGCTGGTGCGGGTGCGCGGCGGCGGCACCGATCTGTTGCGCGCGTTCGCGGCGGAGAACTGGGTCGCGCGCGTATCGTCGCTGCGACCCGGCCTGTTCCGGGTCGAGGCCCGGTCGCTGGAGGCCGGCGAGCGGCACCTCGCCGAGGTGCTCAGCCGCTGCTCGGCCCGGGTGGTCTCGGTCGCGCCGGAGGAGTCGGACCTGGAGGCGGCATTCCTGTCCATCACCGGCGGTCCCCGATGACGCGATCCGGCGCGGTGCAGGCGCCCGCCTCGACCCAACCGACCGTGCCCGCGGTGGTGGCCGGCGTCGACCGGGTCCCGCGCGGGCCGCGTCGGCTGGGCCTGTGGCGCCTGGAGTGGCTGCGGCTGGTGCGTACCCGGCGCTGGCTGCTGCTCTTGGTGGCCTATCCGGGCGTGGGCCTGGTCGGCCCGGTGTTCGCCAGGCACCGCGACCGGATCGTCGAGGCGCTGCACATCGACGCGGTGGCACCGACGGGCGGGTTGCGGGCGGACAGCGGGATGGCGGTGTACACCTACGCCGCCGGCCAGATCGGCGTGCTGGTCGGGCTCGCGCTGATGGCGAGTGCGCTGGCGGTCGACCATCGACCCGGCCTGGCCGCGTTCCACCGCACCCGGATGCGCAGCCCGCGCGACCTGGTGTTGCCGCGGTACACGGTGACCACGGCGGCGGTCTCGCTGGCCTATCTGCTGGGCAGCCTGATCGCCTGGGCCCAGGTGCACTGGATGTTCGGCCCGCTGCCGGCCGAAGCCGTCTTCTACGGGTCGTTCTACGGGATCGTGGGCGTGGTGCTCGAACTCAGCGTGGTCGCCGCGATGGCCGCGTTCCTGCGCCGGCCGGTGGCGATCTTCGGCGCGACCCTGGTCAGCTTCGTGCTGATGCCGCTCGCGGCGCTGTGGCGGCCGGTGCAGACCTGGTTGCCGTCCCAGTTGTTCAACTCCCAGGTCGACCTGCTGCGCGGGCACGATCCCGGGGAGTACGGCGACAACCTCGCGCTGTCCCTGGTCCTGTCCGCCCTGTGCGTATGGCTCGCGGTGTGGCGGATCGGGCGTCGGGAGATGTGAGGGGGCGCCGACGCGCCCGGGGTGGGGCCGGGCCGTGTGGGGCCGGGCCGTGTCCGGCCTAGTTCGTGTCGGCGACGCCGGTGATGCGGTGCAGTGGGTAGGTGTGGATCTCGCCGGTGCCCTGTTCGTGGGCGGTGACGTAGCCGCCCTCCAGGCGCAGCGGGATCACGATGTGTTGGGTGGCCCGGCCCTCGCGGGTGACGTGTCCGATCCACACCGCCCGCCGGTCGGCGTGTGCGGCCTGGAGCGCGAGCAGCGTCTCGGCGGCCGAGGTGCGCGGCAGTTCGACCGGCTCGCCGTCGCGTTCCGCGCCGTCGTCGACCCGGCCGGTGGCGGCCGCGTCGCCCGCGCGGATCGCGGTGACGGCCGCGCCGAGCAGCGCCTCGCTCGGCGCCGGCGGTTCGCCGGCCACCCGAGGCGGTGCCGAGCGCGGCGGGGTGCGTCTGGTGTCCGGGCGGGTCAGCACCAGGTCGCCGGTGGCGGACTCGGCGACCGGCGCGAAGCCCAGCGCGCGCAGCTTCTCCAGCACCGTGTCCGGCGCGGATTCCGCCGCCAGCACGGTCGGGGCCAGTCGGCGCAGCCGCAGTCCGGCGGCGCGGCGGTCGGCGAGCAGTTCGCCCAGCAGCGCGTCGTCGTCGCAGCGCAGGAAGGCCGCCGCGGTGCCGACCCGGATCCGGCCGTGCCGGCGGGCGACGTCGTCCACGAGATAGCCGAGCGGTTGCGGCACCGGCGTGCGCGAGTGGGTGGCGAGCAGGTGGTGCAGGTCGGCCGCGGTGCGGCCGGCGTCCAGTGCGCGGCGCACCGACGACTCGGTGAAGCGGTACACGGTGGCGCCGCCGGTGGACTCCACGTCGGCGGCCAGGTGCAGTTCGTGCGCGAGGTCCAGGACCAGCGGACCCGGGGCCACGGCGGTGAGGTCGGCCTGGAGGAAGACGTGGTCCAGCGGCTCCGGGAGCAGCGGGGTCAGCGCGTCGCCCGCCTCGTAGACCCGGCCCTCGGCCAGCGTGCGGGCGTATCCGGCGAGCGCGCCCCGTCCGGTGATGCCGAGCAGTTCGGCCTCGACCAGCATCGCCCGGAACAACGCCTCGGGCAGCCGCGCGGCCCGGATCGGCTGATGCCAGGTCAGGTGCGCGAGCAGCGAGTCGGCATCGGTGGCCGAGCCCGGCGGCAGTGCGGCCAGCGTGGCCAGGATCCGGCGGCGCACCTCGGGCGCGGCGGTGCGGTCCACCTGCAGGCCCAGTGCGCCGATCGGCCGGTCCTTGTCGTCGCGCGAGCCGACCAGCGCGGGCACCCGGGTGGTCTCCAGCCAGGTACCGGCGAGCGCGGCCCAGCGGGTGCCCACCGGGGTGCGCCGCCAGGTGTCGTAGGCGGGGGTGGGCAACCACTGCTCGTCCGGTTCGCCGTCGCCCGCGACCAGGCCCATCGCGTAGGCCAACTCCAGCCACAGCGCGACCTCGGCCTCGGGTGCGTCCAACTGCACCGCGGTGCGCTTGAATTCGCGCATGCCCAGGCCGCCGGCCCGCAGCACGGCCGGCCCGCCCGCGCTCCACGCCTCCAGCAGGTCCTCGACCCGACGCACGGCGGTGAACGCGGAGCCCGCCGCCAGACTGTCCACAGCCTGTGGATCGTGCGCGCGCGTCGGCAGCTCGGGAGGCGCGGGCTCCAGGGTCCGGTGCACCCGACCGCCGCGCAGGTGCAGCGCCACCTCGCGCGGCAACACCACCGCGTCCGGGCCGGCCGGCACCAGCAGCGCCCGGGCGAGCAGCCACTCCACCGGGGTCCGCGCCGCGTCGGCGCGCACCGGCCGGTCCGCGCCGCGCACGCTGCCCGTGGGCGGGCCCCAGGCCAGCTTGTCCAACACCTCGCGCGCCGCCTCGGGAGCCTGTCCGAGCAGTGCGTCCAGGCGGGCCGGGTCGGTGAACAGTTCGGTGATCGCCGCGATCGCGGAGACCGCGTCGTGGGTGGAGCCCAGACCGAGATCGGCGAGCACCTCCTGGAGCCGGGAGGGCGCGGTCGCGGCCGACGCGCCGACCAGCGCCGGGCCCAGCCCGGCCGGACTCGCGCCGACCAGGTCGCGCACCGTGCGCACCACCCGCAGCGCGTCGTCCGGGCCCCACAGCAGGGCCTGCTCGCGCAAATTGGCCACGGCCCGGGCGAGCGCCTCGGGAGCCGCGCCGACGAGGGGGTGCAGTCGGGCCGGCGTGAATCCGTCGGGCAGCACCACCGCGGCGTCCACCACCTGGAGGGTGAACCGGTCCAGCCGCTCCAGGGCCCGGGCGATCGAGGCCCGCGTGGTGGCCCGGGTGGCCAGCTGGGTCAGGTCCACCGGGACCGGGGTGGTCAGGTCCGGTCGGGCCCGCAGCAACGCGGCGAGGGCCGCGTCGGTGCGCCCGCGCAGATCCTCGGCGAGCGTCCGGGGGCCGGACTCGGCGGGCCGATCCGCCTCGGCACGGGTGGGCGACGCAGCTGTGGTCATCCCATCAACGTTAGACGGTCCGCCCGCCGACGATCACCGCTCCCGAGATCCCGGTGCCCTTCGGCGACCGAATATCGGCCGTCGACGCCGCCTCGGGTGGTCCGGGCGATCACCATTTCGGTCAACCCCTCGCTCCGCTTCGCCCGGGCCCCTACGCTGAGTTGTCGCTTTACCGATGCAAGCGTCGTGCCGATGCGACGATCCTTCGGCGGGGGTGGGGTGGGGGCGTGAACTTCGAGAGCGATCATCTGGTTCTGCAGTACCTGGGCGAGGTCGGCGACGCCGCCCAGCGCAGACTGCGCCCCGCCGACCGGGCCCGACTGGTGGAGCGGCTGCGCAGCCAGATCAACAGCGAGCGCGAGCGGCTGAACGCACACACCCCCGGCACCGTGCAGGTCGTCCTGGATCGGCTCGGCAGCCCCGAGGCCGTGGTCGGCCACGAGCTGTACCGGCTCGGCGACCTGCGCACCGCCGGGGCCGACGACGGCGTCGGCGCGATGTCGATGCGCGGTTCGCGCTACGCCACGGTGGCGCGCCAGATGGGCTTTCGCGCGGACGCGACGCCGATTCCGGCCGTGCCGGATCCGAACCGCCCGCAGCCGGCCGCCCCGCAGCCGGCCGCGCCGCCGCCCCGGGTCTCCCCCGAGGCGCCCCCGGCGGCCGGTCCGCCCACGCTCGCCGAGACCGCGGCCGGCGGCGCCGCGACCAAGCCGGTCCCGCTCGCGGATCCCGAGGAGGAGCCGCTGTGGTGGCGGACCCCGCCGGAGGGCGGGACGCCGGAGCGACCCGCCCCCGACGTGTACGGCGACGGCTCGCTGCACGCACCGGCCTATCCGATCGGCGTGGTCTCGGACACGTCGGCGACCTGGGACGACGAGGACTCGCTGACCGAACCCACGCCGGCCCTGGGCATGTTCGGTCCAGGGGCGCTGCGCACGCAGGTGCGCGAGGTGTTCGCGATCGCGATGATGGCGATCGGTGCGATCGTGGCGTCGACCGTGGTGGTGCTGCTCGGCTACCTGGTGGTCTTCACGGCGGGCGCGTGGTCGCTCAAGGAACGCCGGTTCGCCGCGTTCTACGTCCCCGGCGCGACCGCCCTGGCGTTCGCGATCGGCATGTGGATGCGCGCCACCGGGCACCTGGGCGCGGATCTGACCCGGGACGAGGCGTGGGACCGCTTCGGCGAGCTGCTGCCCGGGATGATCCGGATCGCCGCGATCGCCGCGTCCCTGTATCTGCTGTGGCGACTGAATCGTCGTCAGATCACCGCGTAGGCACGGGAACACCACCCGTACTCGGACTTGTCCGGGTGTGACGCACTCCGCTGCCGGGGCGCCGCATCCGCTCTTTACGATCCCATTAATTAGGTTAGCCTTACCTCCTCTGCATCGGACGGCGCCCGGACCTACCGCTAATAGGTCCGGGCGCCGCACTGTGCACACTGCCAGATGGAGGAGCCAAGGATGACGAACGGAGCGCGGCCCCAGCCCGCGAACCGCTTGATCCGCTTCGGGGCGATGGGCGCAACCGCCGCGCTGGCGCTGGCCGGCGTGAGCCTGGCCTCGCCCGCGCAGGCCGCCACGACCCCGTCCGTGAGTGTGTCGCCCGCCGTCGACGTCGACCCGGACGGCGCCACGATCACCGTCAACGGCACGGGTTTCGACAAGGTGCGCAACTCGGGCAACGGGGTCTACGTCCTGTTCGGACCCAAGATCGACGACTACTACGCCAACGCGGGTGCCTACAGCGCCCAGGCGTGGGTCGCGGGCAGCAAGATGAGCGCCGACGGCGCCTTCACCACGACGCTCGACGTCAAGGCGAAGTACACCGACGGCAACGGCAAGGAGGTGGACTGCCTGAAGCAGGAGTGCCGGGTCGTCACCTTCGCCGCGCACGGCGCGAGCATGACCGACCGCAGCCAGGACACCTTCACCCCGGTCGCGTTCAAGAACGGCACGCCGCCCGTGCGAACGCCCGGGCTCGCGGTGACCCCGGCCACCGGCGCCGACCCGGCCGGCCAGACGTTCACCGTCACCGGCACCGGCTTCGACCCGGTCCGCGACGGCGGCAACGGCATCTACGTCGCGTTCGGCCCCAAGAACGCCGACTGGAACACCAACCCGGCGCCGTACCAGGCGACCAAGTGGGTGCGCACCAACCCGGCCGCCTCGCCGGGCCAGGCCAAGCTGAACGCCGACGGCAGCTTCACGCTGACCCTGGACGGCATGAAGGCCAAGTACAAGAACAAGGACGGCGTCGAGTTCGACTGCTCCGTCACCACGTGCCACGTGGTCACCTTCGCCGCGCACGGCTCGCCCGACCGCAGCCAGGACACCTTCCTGCCGGTCGCGTTCAAGGCCCCGACGGTCCCGCCGGGCCCCGGTACCGGCTACCAGGTGATCACCACCGACGTGCAGGGCGGCCCGCTGACCCTGGGCGTCGGCGGCACCGACGTCGCACTCCCGGGCGTCACCCTGAACGGCAAGGACGCATTCACCGGCGGCGCACTCAACCCGCTCACGGTCTCCGACGCGCGCGGCACCAACGCGGGCTGGACGCTGACCGGCCAGGCCAGCGACCTGACCGCGGCCGGCGGCCGGATCGTCGGCGACAACCTCGGCTGGACGCCCACCGCGAAGTCGGTCACCGGCACGCTGCCCACCGGCGGCGCCACCCCGCAGGTCACCGCGGGCGCCAAGGCCGAACCCGGCACCGGCCTGGGTCGACCGCGCACCCTGTGCTCGTCCGCGGCCGGCGCGAGCGCCGGTTCGTTCGAATGTGCGGGCGCGCTGAAGCTCGGCGTCCCCGGCATCACCGTGCCCGGCACCTACACCGGCACGTTGACTCTGACCCTCATCTGACCCCTCTCGGACCGGGCCATCCCCCGACTCGCCGCCGACGGCCATCCCCCGCCGCCGCCGAGTCCGGGGATGCCCCGCCGCGCCGCCCCAACCCGTGTCCGGCGAATCCCGGCAGCGCCGACCCACCGCCCGGCGCGTCGGCGCCCCCGACCCGGCGGCCCCCCGGTGATCGACCCGCGCAGCGCGGAGAGCGGTGGAGCCGCAAGCGTGGACTTCGTGCCCCGGAACGAAACGCGGGGACACGAAGTCCCGAGCGAGGGACCGCTTTTCTTCTCGAAGGAGCGAAGCGGGGGAGAGAACGAAGCGGACCCTCGCGAGCCGGCGCCGAAGGCGCCCGACAAAGGAGCCCCACCCCCATGCGCGCCGCCGCCCGCCTGTTGTGCGCCCTGTTCGCCACCATCCTGCCCCTCACCGCACTCGTCGCACTCGCGGCGCCCGCCCGGGCCGCCGACGGGTTCACCTGGGGCGTGCAACCGGCGGGCGGACGCGACCACTTCGTGTCGACCGCCGCGCCGGGACAGACCCTGGTCGACGTGGTCGGCGTGTCCAACTTCGGGGACAAGCCGCTGACGCTGCGCGTGTACGCCACCGACGCCGTGCTCGCCGCCGACGGCGGGATGACCCTGTTGACCGCCGCCGAGCAACCGAAGGATGTCGGTGCGTGGATCGGCTTCGACGCCGAGTCGTACACGGTGGCGCCGGGCAAACGCGCGGACATCCCGTTCCGGTTGACCGTCCCGGCGGACGCGAGCCCCGGCGACCACACCGGCGCCATCGTCGCCTCGATCAAGGCCGAGGCGACCGGCCCGGGACAACAACGATTCGACGTGGACCGACGCGTCGGCGCCCGGATCTACCTGCGCGTGGACGGGCCCGCCGTACCGCGCCTGGCGATCGAGGACCTGCGGCTGTCCTACGACAACCCGATCGCGATGTTCGGCGGCGCCGAGGCGGTCGTGCGCTACCGGGTGCGCAACACCGGCAACGTACGCACCACGGCGGGCGTCGAGACCACCGTCTCCGGGCCCGGCGGTTGGCGACTGGGCGGCCCCGCCCGAGCCGCCCTGCCCGAGCTGCTGCCGGGGGCGACGCACGAGGTGGTGCAGCGCTTCGACGGCGTCTTCCCGGCCGGTCGACTCACCGCGGACGTCGAGGTCACCGGCAACCCGGCGACGGTGACCGCGAAATCGACGAGCGTATGGGCGCCGCCGTGGCTGCTGCTCGGCGCGATCACGCTGCTGCTCGGCGCGCTGATCGCCTACGCCGCGACGGTGCTCCGCCGACGCCGCGCCGCTGCCGCCTCCTCCGCCGAAGCCGCCGCCGCCGCCGCCAAGGAGGCTGCCGCCGCGAAGGACACCGACACCGCGCCGGACGCCGCCGCCTCCCCCACCGAAGTCACCGCCGACCCGACCGGCTGAACACCCGCCGTCGCGCGTCGCCGCCCCGACCCCACCAGGAGCCGACATGTACACCTCCCCCCGTGTCCGTCGCGCCGCAGGCTCGGCCGCCGCGCTCGGCCTGGCCGCCGCCGGCGTGCTGAGCGCCGCCGCCGTTGCCTCGGCCGCACCCGCCGACACCCGTGCCGAGAGCCCGGCCGGACCCACCGCGACGGTGTCGCGCAGCACCGCACTGGCCCCGGCCGGCGACGAGATCACCGTCGTGGGCCGCGGCTTCGCTCCCGGTGCCCGGGTCACCGTCGCGCTGTACGGCGGCGACACCGCCGACCGGGCGGGCAGCCGCACGCTCGCCGCCGACGGGCAGGGCGTCGTCGCGACGCCGCTGCGGGTGGGCACCGGATTCGCTCCGGACGCGCCCGCGTTCGAGGTCCGGGTCGGCGTCGAGGGCGGACCGACCGCCGAGGTCGCGCTGACCTTCGCCGCGCCTGCGCCCGGCGGTGCCCCCCGATCGCTGCGCGCCGCCGCACCGGCGGCACCGGCGCAACTCGCGCAGGCCGCACCGCGGGCGGCGGCCGGCGGCGCGAAGCTGACCGTCACGCCGAGCACCGGCCTGGATCCGGCGGGCACGTCGATCACGGTCGAGGGCTCCGGCTACGCGGCCGGCAGCGGCAACGGGATCTACGTGGTGTTCGGGCCCAAGGAGGCCGACTGGACCACCAACGCGGGCAACTACGGCGCCTCGAAGTGGCTCAAGGCGTACGGCCCGGACGGGATCAACCCGGACGGCACGTTCTCGGCCACCCTCACCGACGTCAAGGCGACCTACAAGAACGGCGCGGGCAAGGACGTCGACTGCCTCCGGACCGAGTGCTACGTGCTGACCATGGCCGCGCACGGCTCGCCCGACCGCAGCCAGGACGCGTTCGTGAAGGTCTCCTTCAAGGGCGGCTCGGCCACGACCGGATCCGGCGCGACGGCCGGGGCCGGCACCACGACCGGCGGCGGCACCTCGGGCACGACCGGCGCGACGACCACCGGAGGCGGCTCGACCGGCGGTACGGCCGCGGGCACAAGCGGGTCGAGCGGGACGAGCGGCGGCGCGGGCAAGTCCGGCGGCGGCAGCCTGCCGCTGACCGGACCGGCCGGCCTGGTCGGCGCGGGTGTCGCCGGTGTCGCCCTGATCGGCACCGGCACGGTGGCCGTGCTGATCACCCGCCGCCGCCGCGCCACCCCGCCCACGGCGGTCTGAGCCCGACCGCCCGCGCCCACCGGTCGAACCGGTGGGCGCGGGCGGGTGTCGGCAGGCGCGGGCGGCGGCCCGCAGTGCCTACTTGCCGAGCGCGTCCAACTGCTCCAGGAACCACTGCTGCGGGTTCAGCGCGACCGCGGCGGCGGCCAGCCGCTTGGTGCGCCGCAGCCGCTCGGTCGAGTCCATCGTGAGCGCCGTGTGCAGCGCCTCGGTGGTCTGCGAGACGTCGAACGGGTTGACCACGATCGAGTCCTCGCCGAGTTCCTCGCACGCTCCCGCCTCGCGCGAGAGCACCAGCGCACAACCCCCGTGCGCCTCGTCCAGGAGCGAGACGACCGGCACCTCCTTGGCGACCAGGTTCATCCCGTCCCGGATCGGGTTCACCAGCGCGACGTCGGCCAATCGGTACGCCGCGAGCGAGCGCGGGAAGTCGTCGTTGACGTGCAGGATCAGCGGCTGCCAGTCGCCGGTGCCGAATTCGTCGTCGATCTCCTTGGCCACCCGCTGCACCGCCGCGGTGTACTCGCGGTATTCCGGCAGGTCGTGCCGGGAGGGGTAGGCGAACGCGACGTGCACCACCCGACCGAGCCATTCCGGTCGGGTGCGCAGCAGCTCGCGATAGGCGAGCAGGCCCCGGACGATGTTCTTGGACAGTTCGGTGCGGTCCACCCGGACGATCACCCGGCGATCGCCCACCGCCTCGCGCAGTCCGGCGAGCCGGGTGTCCACGTCGGCACGCGACGCCCGCTCGCGCAGGAACTCGGCATCCGCGCCCAGGCCGTGCACGCCGATCTCGGTCACATGGCCCGCATGGGTGACGGTCATCGCGTCCCGGTCCACCGTCGCGCCGAGCACGTCCGCGCAGCAGTCCAGGAAGGCGAGCGCCCAGCGCCGGGTCAAAAAGCCCGCGTGGTCGGCGCCGAGCACGCCCTCCAGGACGAACCGCGCGATGTCGTCGGGCAGCAGCCGGAAGTAGTCCGGCGGCGCCCACGGGGTGTGCGAGAAGTGCCCGATCCGCAGATCCGGCCGCAGCCGGCGCAGCAGCACCGGCACCAGGGTCAGGTGGTAGTCCTGCACGACCACCTTGGCGCCCTCGGCGGCCTCGTCGGCCAGCGCCTCCGCGAAGGCCTGGTTGTACGCCTCGTAGGAGGCCCATTCCTTGCGGAAGCGCGCGTCGAAGACCGGCTTGGACGGGGTGTCGTAGAGCAGGTGGTGGACGAACCACAGGGTCGAATTCGCTATGGCGTTGTACGCCCGGGCGAAGGTGCCGGGGTCGATGTCGAGCATCCGCACCGCCAGGCCGCCGGTGTCGTGACCGGCGAGATCCAGCCGGCCCGAGGGAGCGGCCCGGGTCGCGGTGCGATCGGCCTCGCCGAGCGCCGAGCAGACCCACACGGCGCCGGTTCCCTGCCCGGCGGTGGACAGTCCGGACACGAGTCCGCCGCCGCCGCGGCTCACCGAAAGCGTGCCGTCGTCCTCCAGGGAGAAGGACACGGGACCACGATTGGACGCGACCAGGACACCGGCGGGAGGGGGAGCACTCATGCCCCGACCCTAGCCACGCATCCCGGTGCGCAAACCCGACCCGATCGCGCCTGCGACTCGAACGGTGTGGCGAGAATCACGTGTGCATGTCATTACCGGGAGTAGCGAAGGTGTGTTTTCTCTTGACTCGTCGGGCCTGTCTCGCTCGGATGCGACCGGGTGACTCGGCCCGCCGACTCGATCGACGAATCGGACCCGGGCCCGGAAATCGGGCCTGCGGGCAACGGGGCAAGGGGGAATCGGGTATGCGCAGCAATCGTGGCCTCGGTGCGGGTGCGGTGGCCGCCGCGCTGGTCCTCGCGGCCGGTGCGGCACCGGCGGTCGCCGAGGGGGACGGCGCGTGCAACGACGGGGACGCGTGTCTGTACTACAACTCGAACACCAAGGGTGCGCGCTTCGATCACCGGTACAACATGGCCAACTACGCCGGTTACACCTTCATGCGGTCCCCGGACGGCAGCAGCGGCACGGGGGTGCCGGTGAAGAACAACGCCGCGTCGGTGTGGAACAACGACCCGACGCACATCCTGCGGATCTACTACGGCAGCAACTACCAGGGTCCGGTCCAGGAGATCGGCCCGAAGTCGACGGCCAATCTCGACCCGGCGCTGAAGAACAACAACGCGTCCGGCAGTTGGACCGCGCAGTAGGGGGCCGGCGCCGCGGGTCGGCCGCGATCGCGGTGCTGTGCCTGGCACTGGCCGGGTGCACCGGAGCCGGCGACCGCGGCGACCGCCCGCCCGCGGCCGACCTCGCGTCGGGCGCCCCGCCGCCGGCGACGGCGACTCCGGTGAGCGGCGAGGTGACCGGGCTCGACCTGCCGATCGCGGCCTACCTGCCGACCCGGGAACAGCGCGCCCGGCGGGCCTCGGCCGAGTCCGTGCTGATCCGGGACTGCCTGGCCCGGCTGGGCCTGACCTACCCGACGCCGCCGGCCACCGACGGCGGACCGGTGTTGAAGTCGCGCACCGAGCGCCGCTACGGGGTGGGCGACCCGGTCGAGGTGGCCACGTGGGGATTTCGGCCGCCGGGCTCCGTCGCCGGCGGTACGGCCAAGCCGAGCGCGCCGGCGCCGAGCCGGGAGCTGGCGGTGGCGCTGTACGGCGCGGCCGGGGCGGACGGTGAGCCGCCGGCGCCGACCGAGGGCACCGATCGGCCGGGGCCGGGCTGCCTGGGCCAGGCGCGGTTCGCGCTGGGCGTGGATCCGGTGCTGGAGCGCGCGGCGCTGCCGAGTCGGCTGGACGTCGAGTCGTTCGAGCGGTCGCGGGCCGACCCGCGGGTGCTTCGGGTGCTGGCGCGGTGGTCGACCTGCATGCGCGCGAAGGGGTTCGACTACCCCGACCCGTTGGCGGCCGGCGGCGATCCGGCGTGGGACACGCCCGCGCCGAGTGCGCGCGAGATCGCCGCGGCGAGCGCGACGGTGGCCTGCCGGACGGAGCACAACGTGGCGGGCACCTGGTACGCGGTCGACGTGGCCTACCAGCGGCAGGCAATCGAACGCGAGGCGGCGGCGCTGGCACGGGTGCGGGCGAACGAGGACGAATCCGCCCGTCGGGTCGCCGCGGTCCTGGGCGGCTGAGCCGGCGCACCCGCACCGGGCCCGCCTCGCCCACAACGATGGCGCGAAACAGCCGTCCGGCGCCCGACCGGGACGACCGTCAGCGCCCGACCAGGCGGGTCCGCGCGCGGTACTCGGGCACGGTCGCCATCGGCGGCCGTTCCCGGGCCGCGACGTCGTGCGTGCGCAGCCGGAAGCCGTCCTCGTCCCGCTCGAACTGGGTCAGCGCGGTGCTGAGCTCGACCGGGTGCGCGCCCGTGGGGCCGCGGCGCAGTCGGCGCTCCACGGCCTGGAGTATCTCCGCCGCCATCCGGCCGAGGCCGGCCTCGTCCTGGTGGCTGTGCCGGCGCACGCCCACGTCCACCTGGGCCATCGCGTCCAGACCGGCCAGGCGCAGGGTGTCCACGAGCATCGCGGTCTCGACGCCGTAGCCGCACGGGAAGGGCAGCCGTTCCAGGAGCGAGCGCCGGGCCGCGTACTCGCCGCCGAGCGGCTGGACGAAACCGGCCAGTTCCGGCCAGTGCAGGTTGAGCAGGGGGCGGGCGACCAACTCGGTGACCCGGCCGCCGCCCGCGGGCACGATCGTGTCGCCGATCTCCAGCGGCCGGTCGTACATGGCCTTGACCAGTCGAACCGTGGGGTCGGTCAGCAGCGGGCCCAGGATCCCGGTGACGAAGTCCGCCGAGAAGTCCTTCAGGTCGGCGTCCACGAACGCCACGATGTCGCCGTCGGTGACCAGCAGCGAGCGCCACAACACCTCGCCCTTGCCGCGCACGGCCGCCAGCGTGGGCAGGATGTCGTCGCGGTGCACGACCCGCGCGCCCGCGTCGGCGGCGACCGCGGCGGTGTCGTCGGTGGATCCGGAGTCGATCACCACGAGCTCGTCCACCAGCGGCGCGCGCTCGATCAGCTCGGTTCGGATCACCTTGACGATGTCCCCGACGGTCGCCGCCTCGTTCAACGCGGGCAGGACGACGCTGACCCGGGTGTCGCGTTTGGCGTCAAGAAGCTTGTCGACGGGCCAGTCCGCGGCGACGGAGGACCGTCGTCGAAGCCAGGCGCTCACCTCGGGCTGCACGTTCGAAATCCCCTGTCGTCGCCGGTGTTCCGGCCTCGGTCGCGGTCACCCTTTATCGTCTCGCGAGGTGGACCGGATGATCGACGCGGCACCGGTTCGGTTACAGTCGTCGTCACCGGATACGACGATCGCACGTCGAGCCGGACAAACGCGGACCGGCCACCCGGCGACGGGTGTGTCCACCGCCATAGCAGCTCATCCAGAGGGGCAGAGGGAACGGCCCGTTGAAGCCCCGGCAACCATCCGATCGTCATTCCTCGTGACGCGCTTTCGGCGCGAGCGAGCACCGGCGGATCGGACAGGTGCCAAGTCCGGCCCGTGGGACCCCACGGGTAAAGATGAGGACAGAAAGGCCCTCGCCATGGCGACACCCACCGCCACCCGCTCCACCAGCGCCACCTCCACCTCCTTCGGTCCGGCCGTCGCGCTGTCGTGTCGCGAGTGCGGCGAACGCACCGAACTCGGCCCGAAGTACGCCTGCGAGTCCTGTTTCGGCCCGCTCGAGGTCGCCTACGACTTCGGCACCGTCACGCGAGAGCAGATCGAGGCCGGCCCGCAGAACATCTGGCGCTACGCACCGCTCCTGCCGGTCGCCGCGGACGTCGCGTCCCGGCCCAACCTGAACCCCGGTTTCACCAAGCTCGTCCGGGCCGAGAACCTGGGCCGCGAGCTGGGCATCGCGAACCTGCACGTCAAGGACGACTCGGGCAACCCGACGCACTCCTTCAAGGACCGCGTGGTCGCGATCGCCGTCGAGGCCGCACGCACCTTCGGCTTCACCACCCTCTCCTGCTCCTCCACCGGCAACCTGGCCGGCGCGGTGGGCGCCGCCGCCGCTCGGGCGGGCCTGCGCAGCTGCGTGTTCATCCCGGCCGACCTGGAGGCCGGCAAGGTCGTCACGGCGGCCGTCTACGGCGGCGAGCTGGTCGCCATCGAGGGCACCTACGACGAGGTCAACCGGTTCTGCTCGGAGCTGATCGGCGACCCGGCCGGCGAGGACTGGGGCTTCGTCAACGTGAACCTGCGGCCGTACTACGGCGAGGGTTCCAAGACGCTGGCCTACGAGATCGCCGAACAGCTCGGCTGGCGGCTGCCCGAGCAGATCGTCATCCCGATCGCGTCCGGTTCGCAGCTGACCAAGATCGACAAGGGCTTCCGCGAGCTGATCGCACTGGGCCTGGTCGAGGACGCGCCGTACAGGATCTTCGGCGCGCAGGCCACCGGGTGCTCCCCGGTGGCGGCGGCGTGGAAGGCCGGTCAGGACGTGATCCGCCCGGTGCGACCGGACACGATCGCCAAGTCGCTCGCGATCGGCAACCCGGCCGACGGCCCGTACGTGCTGGACGTGTGCAAGCGCACCGGCGGCGCGGTGGAGGACGTGACCGACGCCGAGGTCGTCGAGGCGATGAAGCTGCTGGCCCGCACCGAGGGCATCTTCGGCGAGACCGCCGGTGGCGTGACCGTCGGCTGCCTGCGCAAACTGCTCGCGTCCGGCGCGCTGGACCCGGATGCCGAGACGGTCGTGCTCAACACGGGTGACGGCCTCAAGACGTTGGACGCGGTCACGCCGACCACCGGCGCCACCGCGACCATTCGACCCACTCTGGATTCCTTCCGAAAGGCCGGCCTGGCATGAGCGTCAACGTTCGCATCCCGACGATCCTGCGCACCTACACGGGCGGGGCGGCCGAGGTGTCCGTCGAGGGGACGACCCTCGCCGAGGTCCTGGATGCCTTGGAAAAGGATCACACCGGAATTCGCGCGCGCATCCTCGACGACGAGGGCAAGCTGCGTCGCTTTGTGAATCTGTACGTGGACGACGAGGACGTGCGCTTCGCGGACGGTCTCGCCACGGCCACCCCCGACAAGGGCACCGTTTCGATCATCCCGGCGGTCGCGGGCGGTTGCTGACGCGATAGGCCGACGGTCCCGATCTTCATCGACTCGGGCACGAAACGGAACCGAGAAATCCGCCGCCCGGAGCACCGGGCGGCGGATTTCTTCGTCACCCGGAGAGGGTGATCGTTACACGTGTTTAACCGGGTCCATTTCCCGGCTTTGGCGGCGACGCGTCGGTAAACCCGTGGTCGGGATCACACCCGTTATGTGCGGAAGGTCGCTTTCCTGACGAATTGAAATACGGCTTTCCTGGTGACTCGCGAAGAATGCGGTCTTTATTCACTCGGGAATTCTCGTCCGATTGACCTGTTGCTCCGGGCATCCGTCCGGATACATTCAGCCGCGGTCGTAGCGGAAGGCCGGGTCCTTCTGGATACGAACCCGGAGCTGCGGCGTGCAGTATCCGTGAAAGGGCCAGTAACAGGGGAGTTAGGAATGGCTCAGGGCGCCGTCAAGTGGTTCAACGCGGAGAAGGGGTACGGCTTCATCGCGGTCGACGGTGGTGCGGACGTTTTCGTCCACTACAGCGCGATCCAGATGGACGGGTACCGGACGCTCGAGGAGGGGCAGCGAGTCGAGTTCGAGATCTCGCAGGGGCAGAAGGGGCCGCAGGCCGACATGGTCCGCGTCACCGCCTGAACCAGGGGGCAATCCGCTCCTCTGCTTGAAACGGTCCACACCACGGACTGCACGACACACCGCAGCACACATCTTGTCCGATCCTTCGATTCCCACCGATCCCTTGCCGGATCGTCGAATCGGGTCGATCGGTGACCGGGGCCCGGCCTTCCCGCCACGCGGGGGCCGGGCCCCGGTCGTTGCGCGTCCGGCCCCGGGACCGCCCGCGGCCCGTCGTCTCCGGTGCGGCCCACCCCACGTGCGACACACGCGGGCGTGCACGCGGACGGGTCGAGACCTCCCGTTGCGCTTGCACTCGGCATGGTCGAGTGCTAATCATTGGCGTTAGCACTCTGGATGTGAGAGTGACAGAAACGGACCGGGCCGGTGAGGCTCGGCACCCGTGAGGGAGGGATCCTCGCGGTGGTCGGGTCGTCCGTCGCGGGCGCCAGTGCGGTCCGGCACTCACCCCCGTTCTGGGAGGACTTCACCACATGGCCAAGATCATCGCGTTCAACGAGGAAGCGCGCCGCGGCCTCGAGCGCGGGATGAACCAGCTCGCCGACGCCGTCAAGGTCACGCTGGGCCCCAAGGGCCGCAACGTCGTGCTCGAGAAGAAGTGGGGTGCGCCCACCATCACCAACGATGGTGTGAGCATCGCCAAGGAGATCGAGCTCGAGGACCCGTACGAGAAGATCGGTGCCGAGCTGGTCAAGGAGGTCGCGAAGAAGACGGACGACGTCGCCGGTGACGGTACGACGACCGCGACCGTCCTCGCCCAGGCGCTCGTTCGCGAGGGCCTGCGCAACGTGGCCGCCGGCGCGAACCCGATGGCCCTCAAGCGTGGCATCGAGAAGGCCGTCGAGGCCGTCTCCGAGCAGCTGCTCGCGCTCGCCAAGGACGTCGAGACGAAGGAGCAGATCGCCTCCACCGCCTCGATCTCCGCCGCTGACCCCCTGATCGGCGAGATGATCGCCGAGGCCATGGACAAGGTCGGCAAGGAAGGCGTCATCACCGTCGAGGAGAGCAACACCTTCGGTCTCGAGCTCGAGCTCACCGAGGGCATGCGCTTCGACAAGGGCTACATCTCGCCGTACTTCGCGACCGACATGGAGCGCATGGAGGCCGTCCTCGAAGACGCCTACGTGCTCATCGTCAACTCGAAGATCACCTCGGTGAAGGACCTCCTCCCGCTGCTGGAGAAGGTCATGCAGTCGGGCAAGCCGCTCATGATCATCTCCGAGGACGTCGAGGGCGAGGCCCTGGCCACGCTCGTCGTCAACAAGATCCGCGGCACCTTCAAGTCCGTCGCCGTCAAGGCTCCGGGCTTCGGCGACCGTCGCAAGGCCATGCTCGGCGACATCGCCATCCTCACCGGTGGCCAGGTCATCTCCGAGGAGGTCGGCCTCAAGCTCGACACCGCGGGTCTCGAACTCCTCGGCCGCGCCCGCAAGGTCGTCGTCACCAAGGACGAGACCACCATCGTCGACGGCGCCGGTGACTCGGACCAGGTCGCGGGTCGGGTCAACCAGATCCGCGCCGAGATCGAGAACTCGGACTCGGACTACGACCGCGAGAAGCTCCAGGAGCGCCTCGCGAAGCTGGCCGGCGGCGTGGCCGTGATCAAGGCCGGTGCCGCGACCGAGGTCGAGCTCAAGGAGCGCAAGCACCGCATCGAGGACGCGGTGCGCAACGCGAAGGCCGCCGTCGAGGAGGGCATCGTCGCCGGTGGTGGCGTGGCCCTGCTCCAGGCGTCCACCATCGCGTTCGACAAGCTCGAGCTGGACGGCGACGAGGCCACCGGCGCGAACATCGTGCGCCTGGCCGTCGAGGCCCCGCTCAAGCAGATCGCGGTCAACGCCGGCCTCGAGGGCGGCGTGGTTGTGGAGAAGGTGCGCAACCTGACCCCGGGTCACGGCCTCAACGCCGCGACCGGCGAGTACGTGGACCTCATCGCCGAGGGCATCATCGACCCGGCGAAGGTCACCCGTTCCGCGCTGCAGAACGCCGCGTCGATCGCCGCGCTGTTCCTGACCACCGAGGCCGTCATCGCCGACAAGCCGGAGAAGAACGCCGCTCCGGCCGGCGGCGGCGCCCCGGACATGGGCGGCATGGACTTCTGATCCACTGAGGATCGGTGGTCCCGGCCCACGGTCGGTTGTTTTACGAAAGAGGCGGTCCCCTTCGGGGGCCGCCTCTTTCGCGTTTCCGCGTGTTCGAGCCGTGTTCGCTCGTTCGAGTGGCGATGGCGACTTACCCTGAAACGGTCTCCGGGCGGCCGTAGCGTCGTTCTCGTACGACATGGATCGAGGTGGGCGAGGTGGACGAGTTGACCGCACCCGTGATCGAAGTGACCACCGCCTGGCGCGACATCGTGACCATGTGGAAGGAATTGGAGGCGCCCGAAGGCTGGCGCGCCGAGTTCGACGGAGAGAACATCACGATGTCGCCGCCTCCGGGACACAGGCACGAATTGATCGCGGACGACCTCCATTGGCAGCTGCGCCGGGCCGCCCCCGAAGGATGCGGTGTCTTTCAGCATCTCGGGGTGGAGATCATGTCGGTCGGCCGGCTGTGTATTCCCGACCTGGTGGTGGTGGCACGGGAAGACGTCGCCACGCCGACTCCGGCGGATCGGGTTCTTCTCGTCGCCGAGATCACCTCCCCGAGCAACGCGGACACCGATCGTGTCGACAAGCTGCGGGCATACGCACACGGGCCGATTCCGCTCTACCTGCTCGTCGATCGCTGGGACAAGGACGGCCCGGCGGCGACGTTGTACTCCGAGCCGGACGGCAAGGTCTACCAGCGCATCCAGCGCGTCGATTTCGGCGGATCGGTCGCCGTCCCCGGGCCCTTCGGTATCGAACTGGACACCTCGGACTTTCCCTCGCGGTAATACGGCGGAGAGGTCTTCGGACCCGCGCGCCGCCGACGCCGAGGAGCAGCGGCGCGCCGAGCGCACGCTGGACAACGCCGGCGCCCACCCGGTGGCGCCGGCCCCCGGAGCACTCGCACGCCGGTGTCACGGTGGGTCGGGCCGAGAGCGGGCGGTTGGTCGGTGCCTCCGATGGGTGGCGAACGGCCGATCTACGCGTCGTTGACCGCACGTTCGTTCGGCGGCTGAGTCGGGGCGAGGCCGCCGAGCGGGGCGATCACCTCGGCGTCGCGTTCGCAGACCCAGTGCGGGTCCTCCCCGAGCTCGGGTTCGAGGTAGAGCGGGTGGTCGTCGTGCCGCGGGCACGGCGGCCACACCGTGCCCTGCTCGGTCAGTGCCTCCTGGACGTCCTGCCCGATCAGTCCGGGGACGTATGCGGCGCCGTCGGGCCACTGCTCGACCCACCACTTGCGCTCGACCAGGGCGTGCTCGACCACGGTCACGGTCTCGGGGGTCTCGACGCCGTGCGTGCGCAGATCGGCCAGGACCAGGGCGCGGGCGGTCAACAGGGCGGCGTCGGTCGGATCCTTGCTCATGGTCCACAAGTGTGCGTGATCGCGACGTATACGAGAATCGAGCGTGTGGCTCTCCTCATCGATCCCCCGGCCTGGCCCGGACGCGGGCGACTGTGGTCGCACCTCGTCAGCGACGTCTCGCATGCCGAGCTGCACGCGTTCGCCCGCGCGCTCGGCGCGCCGGAACGTGCGTTCGATCGGGATCACTACGACGTCCCGGCCGACCTGTACGCGCAGGCACTGGCCCAGGGGGCCGAGCCGGTCTCCAGCCGGGAACTGGTCGTCCGGCTGACCGAGGCGGGCCTGCGCCGGCGCAAGCGGTACCGACCGCGCTGACGGTCGGCGGCGGGTCGGTCAGGACTGCTGGCGCGGGATGGTGCCCTCCAGCCGCTCCAGCTCGGCGCGCATGTTGTAGCGGGCCGCCTCCTCGTACCGGGCCGCGCCCAGTCGGGTGTGGAACAGCCGGGGCAGCGACATCAGGTCGCGCAGCACCGCGGCGCGGGCGGCCCGGAACGCCTCGTCCGGGACGAACGCGTACTCCTCGCGGACTGCCGCCGTGTACGCCTCGTAGCGCTCGCGGTCGGCGGCCAGGATGGCCAGGTCCGCATCGCACAACACGTGCGCGTTGTGGTCGGACTCGCCGGGCGCGTGCTCGGCGGTCACCCGGACCAGGCGCACCGTCTCGGCGACCAGGGCCGGCGCCACGCCCGCCTCGCGCAGGCCGCGTTCGGCCAGCCGCGCGCTGCGCTCCTCGTTGTCGGCCCGGGCCGGGTCGTAGACCGCGTCGTGGAACCACGCGGCGAGCATGACCGCGTCGGCGTCGTCGGCCTCGTAGGCCAGCTCCCCGATCAGGTCGAGCACGGTGCGCAGATGGTCGGTGTCGTGATAGCGGCGGTGCGGCTCGGCATAGCGCGCCAGCAGGCTCTCGACGACGGCGCCGGCCTCGGCGTGCTCACCGACGAGCCGGGCCCACTGGTCCCGCAGCGTCACGGTCGCGGACTCCTGGATGCGTTCCACCCGGCCAGCATGGCAGAACGAGCGAGCGAAGCCGACCACCAACCGTTCCGACACACGCGGTTCACTCGTATCGGATGCCGATCGCACGCCCAATCACCTGCCGGGATCGCCCACCGATCAGCCGGTGCCCACCGATGCCGTCAGCGGCTCCGGAAGCGGGCGGGCGTGCAGCACGACCAGCCCGGAGACCGCGCGGGTGAGCACCACATAGAGCCGGCGCAGTCCCTGGGTCTCGGCGTCGACGATCTCGGCCGGTTCGGCGACCGCGACGTGGTCGAACTCCAGACCCTTGGCCAGCGACGCGGGCACCACGCTGATCCGGGCCTGTTCGCCGTCGCCGTCCGCGCCCAGGACCCGATGCGCGACGGCGCCCGCCCGCAGTGCGGCGGCCACCTCGGCCACCCGCGCGTCGGCGCAGATCAGGCCGATCGAGCCCTCGTGGTCGAGCAGTTCGACGGCCGCCTCGGCGGATCGCGCGGCCAGTTCGTCGGCCGCGACCGCACGCAGTTCCAGTGCGCCCGCCGCCTGGCGGACCGAGGACGCGGGCACCAGGCCCGGTGCGATCAGCGGCAACAACCGACTGGCGAACTCCAGGATCTGCAGCGGCACTCGGAAGCCCCGGGTCAGCTCTTCGATCCTGGCCCCCTCGTGTCCCAGATGCCGCAACGTTTGTTGCCAGCCGGGGGTGGCCCACGGCGTGGTGCCCTGCGCGATGTCGCCGAGCACCGTGGCCGAACCGGTGGAGCAGCGCCGACCCACCGCACGCAACTGCATCGGGGACAGATCCTGCGCCTCGTCGATCACCACGTGCCCGTAGCCGCCGGTGCGGTGGAGCAGGTCGGCGGTCTCGTCCACGAGCACCGCGTCGGCCACGGTCCAGCGGGCGGATCCCACCCCGCGCGGCGGCGTGGCCCAGCCGATCGCGGCCTGTTCCTCGGCGCTCAGCACGCCGTCCGCGCACGCGGCCCGGAAGTCGGCGTCGCCCAGCAGCCGGAACACCAGCTTGAGCGGGTCCACCGCCGGCCAGATCGCGTCCACCGCCGCCTTCACCGGCCGGCTGCGCGCGACCGCGTCCTGGACCCGGTCGTCCGGGGACTCGCCGCGCTCCTCCATCTTGGTCAGCAGCGCGTGTGCGATGCGCTGCCGGAGCATGTCGCGAGCCGCGCCGTAGCGCACGTCGCGCGTGCGCAGCGCGGCGACCAGTTCCTCGACCTCGTACACCGCGAGCCGCCAGGTGCGCGAGTCGCGGACCACGACCACCGACTCGGTGGGTGCGCGCAGTCCCGACCACACCGCGCGGCGCAGCACCTCGGCCATCCGCGCGTCGCCCTTGATCGTGCCGGACACCGCCTCGTCCGGCGCCCGGACCTTGATCTTGGAGGTGCGGGTGACCAGGTCCTCGACGGTGGTCTGGCCGACCTCGATCTCGCCGAGCGCGGGCAGCACCTGCTGGATGTAGTCGAGGAAGGACCGGTTCGGGCCGACCACCAGGGTGCCGGTGCGGGCGAGGCGGTCCCGGTAGGCGTACAGCAGCCAGGCCACGCGGTGCAGGCCGACGGCGGTCTTGCCGGTGCCGGGCGCGCCCTGCACGCACAGCGTGTGGCCCAGGTCCGAGCGCACGATCTCGTCCTGCTCGGGCTGGATGGTCGCCACGATGTCGCGCATCGGGCCCACGCGCGGGCGTTCGATCTCCGCGGCGAGGATGCCGCCGACGGTGTCGGTCTCGTTCGGGTCGGTCAGGTGCTCGTCCTCGAACGCGGTCAGCTCGCCGGCCGTCCAGCCGAAGCGGCGGCGCAGTTCGACGCCGAGCGGCTCGTCCCGGTTGGCCCGGTAGAACGCGCGGGACAGCGGCGCGCGCCAGTCCACCACCATCGGGTCGCCGAGTTCGTCGTGCACGTGTCGGCGGCCGATCCAGAAGGATTCGACGGGCTTGCTCGGGTCGGCGCTCACCTCGACCGGTTCGACTCCCTCGACGCCGTCGGCGAACCGGCCGTCGACCCGGCCGAAGAACAGCGGTGAGCCGGCGTGGTCGGCCAGTGCGGCGATGCGCTTGGCGATCAGGTGCTGGGCGGTCTCGTTGGCGACGGCGGTGGCACCGACGTCGCGCAGGTCGAGCGCCTCGGTCTCCTCGCGCATCCGGCGCAGGGCGGCGCGGGAGGCGTCCAGGTAGGCGCGTTCGACGGCGAGCGCGTCGGAAGCGGGCAGGGCGGGGCCGGTGGTGGCGGGCGCGGACATGTTTCTCCGGTTCGTGGCGGCGACAAATCGGAGCCCGGCCGTGTGCGATGCCACGTCCTGGTGCGCCCCTGCGGAGGGCACGGGCCGATTGCCCGAAGGCGGCGGCCCGCGCGGCCCACCGGTGCCGGGCGCCGAGGACGGTTCCCGATCACTGCACTGGGTGGGACAGCGGAATCAGCGAGCCTAGGCGAGTCCGGCTCTGCCATCAACTCCCTTTGCCGGGCCATGCTCGGTTGCCGGCGGGCCGGCCGGAGGGGCGCGAACGGCCCGACGGGTCGGCCATCGTGGTGCGACGGTCGTGGCGAACAAGGGGACGGTGGTTCGGGGATGAGGGTGTGGGCGACGCGGACGGTGCTCGCGATGGCGCTGGTGGCCGGAGTCGCGCTCGCACCGGCCCCGGCGGGCGGTGGGCGCGGCGGGCGGGTGTCGACCGGATTCGAGCGGCGCGGCGGCACGGTCTGGACGACCGTGGCCGAGGAGCGGGACTACCTGCGCGACCTGGTCGCAGCGGCGCCGGGCCCGGAGCGGGCCGGGTGGGGAGCCGCGCGGGTCACGGTGACCCGGGTCGGCACGAGCGCGCGTGGCCGGGCCGTGGACCTGATCACCGTGGCCGGCGCACGGTCGGTGCCCGAGCCGGTCCGGGTGTTGTTCGTCTGTGGCCAGCACGGCGACGAGCCGGCCGGTCGGGAGGCGTGCCTGAAGCTGGTCCGGGATCTGGCCGCGGACCGCTCGCCGGCGGGACGCCGACTGCTGGAGCGGGTCACCGTGCTGGTGCTGGCCACGCCGAACCCGGACGGATCGGCGGCGGGCACGCGCGCGACCGCCGAGGGGGTGGACCTCAACCGGGACCATGTGGCGGTGAATTCGCCCGAGGCGCGGGCGATCCGCCGGGTGTTGCGCGAGGCGCGCCCGCACATCGTGCACGACCTGCACGAGTTCACCGTGCCGGCGGACACCGCTGCCCCGCCGGCCCTGTACCTGTGGCCGCGCAATCTCAATGTGGCTCCCGAACTGCGTTCCCTGGCAATCGAGTTGGCGCGTGATCGGATCGGCACGGCGCTGCCTGCGGCGGGCTGGGCGGCGGGCGTGTACGGGGAGGACGGCACCACCCGACAACTCGGCGGCGACGGGGACGAACGGCTGCTGCGCAACGCGGCCGCTCTGGACCACGCGGTGGCGGTGCTGGTCGAGGTCGGCACCCGACCCGTCTCGGCGCTCGAACGCGCGGACCCGGGTCTGCTGGGCCGGCGCCGGGTGGCCGCGCATCTGGTGGCCGCGCAGGCCACGCTGCGGATGGCCGCCGAGCGTGGGGACGCGATCACCGCGGCGGTGCGCACGTCCCGGGAGCGGGCCGAGGCCGGTGGCGAAGTGGTGTACTTCGACGGGGCCGACAACGTCCCGGCGGGCCGCGGCGCGGTCGGGCCGATGCCGTGTGCGTATCGGCTGACGCCGGACCTGTACGCAAGCGCCCGGGCCGTGCTGGCCGAGCACGGTGTCCGGGTGCAGCCCGACCTGCGGGTGCCGACGGCGCAACCGGCGGGTGTGATGGCCGCGTTGCTGCTGGACCCGCGGGCCCGCTTCGCGGTCGCGATGGCGACCACCGAGCCGTGTGCGGGCACTTCGGCGCCGCATGCCGACGCGTTGTGAGCGGGCGTTCGGGCCCACCGATCCGAGTGCGGGTGCGATGTCCGTCGGGACGAACCGGAGCTACCGGGCCGGTTCCACGTGGTCGGCGAGGGCAGTGAGCAGGTCGGCGATGCCCTCCGGGCCGGCGACGACCAGGTCGGCGCGTTCGGCGAGGGCGTGCACTTCGGCCGAGCCGCTGCACACGGTGACGCCGGCGGTGCCCTGGTCGCGCAGTCCCTCGACGGCTTCGAACGCGGCGAGGTCGCCGAGGTCGTCGCCGGCGAACAGGACCGAGCCGGCCCGCTTCTCGGCCAGGAAGCCGGTCAGTGCGCGGCCCTTGTCCATCCCGCGCGGGCGCAGTTCGAGCACGTAGCGGCCGGGCTCGACGGCCAGGTCGTGCCGCGCCGCGAGGTCGTCGAGCGGGTCGCGCAGCAGCGCGAAGGCGGCGTCCGGGTCCGGTGCGCGGCGGGTGTGCACGGCGAGCGCGCTGCCCTTGTCCTCGATCCGGGTGGTGTCCCACAGGTCGAGCTTTCGGAGCAGGCCGGGCAGGGCGAGGCGCACCTCGTGCACCCCGCGCGGCGGCTCGGGCGCGCTGATCCGGTCGGTCGCCGCGTCCCAGCGCTCCAGGCCGTAGTGGCCGAGCACGACGAGGTGTTCGAGCCCGGGCACGCCGCGAAAGCGGCCGTACTCGACGGCGACCGCCGCCGGGCGGCCGGTCACGATCACCACCGCGGCCAGGTGCGGGGTCAGGCGGGTCAGTGCGGCCACCGCGCGCGGGTCCGCGCGCGCCTGCTCCGGGCGATCGACGATGGGGGCGAGGGTGCCGTCGAAGTCGAGCGCGACGACGGCTCGGGCCGGCTCACCGAGCAACGCGGCGAGGCCCGTTCTGCCGGCCGGCGTGGTGGGTGCGGGCAGCGTGGACCGGTTCGTGGACATGCCGTCCAACCTACCCAGTGGTCAGCGAACCGAGCAGGCGATCCGCCAGCGGGACCACCTGGTCGTCGACCACGATCACGGTGAGCCGGTGCCGCGGAATGCCGGCGAAGGTCGGCTTGATCCGGCCGATCCCGGGCAGCGCGGCGGCCAGCGCGCGGGCCTGCTTCTCCTGCCCGACGGGGTGGTAGACGGTGGTGGCCGGGACCGAGCCGCGGAACACGTCGGTGCCGGTGACCTCCCAGCCCGCCGCCTCCAGCCGCCGGGCCATGCGCTCGGCGAGCGCGGGCACCTTGCTCTGATCGAGCAGCACCACCTTGCCGTGCGCTCCCCGAGGCACCGCGGGCCCCCGGGCGGGCGGCACCGGGCGGGCGGAGCCGGCCGGTGCCGCGGCCGGCGCCGGCCCGGACGTGTGCCGGGCCCGGTCCGCGGCCACCCGGGAGGCGGGCTCGTCCCGGCCGATGGCGAGCACACCGGCCACGACGCAGATCGCCAGCAGCGCGGCCACCGGGATCAGGCCGCGCCGCGAGCGGGCCCGCGCGGGTGCCGCGTCGGAGCGCAGGCCGGCGATCAGGTCACGCTCGGGCGCCGCGGAGTCCGGCTCCGGGTCGGCCTCCTCGGCCCACGCGTCCTCGTTGGTCCAGATCAGACCGTACCGACCGAAGCCGGGGAACACGTCGTACTCGTCCCTGCGGCGCGGGAACATCGGGGCCGCCGCTCAGTGCCCGGAACGGCGCACGGTGGACCGGGCCTGTTGCCGGGCCTCGCGCAGCCGCCGCAGCCGCTGGACCAGCATCGGATCGTGCTCCAGGGCCTCCGGTCGGTCGAGCAGGGTGTTCAGCACCTGGAAGTAACGGGTCGCGGAGAAGCCGAAACGATCGCGCACGGCGCGTTCCTTCGCGCCGGCGTGCTTCCACCACTGGCGCTCGAATTCGAGGATGTCCCGATCCCGGTCGGAGAGCCCGCCCGCGGGCACCGCTTCCGGCGAGGTCGGCGCGCCGGCCTGCCCGGGAATCACGGGCGCCTCGGGCCGCGCGTCGTGTTCCTCGCCCATCGCTCACCCCTTCGGTACCTCGCCGGGCCCGTCGACCCGCTTTCGGCATTGTGCCCGCCCGTGCCGACGGACCACCGCACCGGCACGATGATTCGCCGGAAAAGCCCATGAATCACCCGAGGGAGGGGGGCACCGGAGAGACCTATATGCTCCGCCGCATGTCTACTTTTGCCGTCCATATCCCCGCCGCCGAGCTCGAAGCCGACCCGCTCGACCCGGCGCAGATCGTCTCCGGCACGCCCGAGGTCTCGGGCAAGGTCCTGTGGGAGTCCGAGGACGGCAAGCAGATCCGCGGCATCTGGCAGATCACCCCGGGCGTGGTGACCGACACCGAGGCCAACGAGCTGTTCGTGGTCGTCTCCGGCCGGGCCACGATCGAGATCCGCGGCGGCGCGACGATCGAGGTCGGCCCGGGCGACGCGTGCGTGCTCCAGGAGGGCGACGAGACGGTGTGGACGGTGCACGAGACGCTGCGCAAGGCGTACCACATCACCCTGCCGTAGCACCGCGACCGGCGACGGGGCAGGCGTCGCCCGGCGCCGCACCGGCCGCCGGATCCGCACGCGGCGAAGCCCACAGGCCCCGAGACCTGTGGGCTTCGCGCTTCCCGGAGTCGGTCGGACCTACTTGACCGATCCGGCGGTCAGGCCGGACACGACGTGCTTCTCGATGTAGGCGAACAGGATCACCACGGGCACGATGGCCACGACGGATCCGGCGAACAGGTACTGCCATTCGACGCGGTAGGCGCCGAGGAAGCTGTTGATGCCGACCGTGAGGGGTTGCTTGTCCGGTGTGGTCACCAGCACCAGCGCGACGGTGAACTCGTTCCACGCGGCGATGAAGGTGAAGATCACCGCCGTGACGATGCCGGGCATCGCCAGCGGCAGGGTGACCCGACGCAGTGCCCCGAGACGGGAGGCACCGTCGATCATCGCGGCCTCCTCCAGCTCGACCGGGATCGCGCTGAAGTAGGCGGTCAGGATCCACACCGAGAAGGCCAGGTTGAACGCGCCGTTGACGAGCACGAGCGCCCAGTACGAGTCGAGCAGGTCCAGGATGTAGAACTCCCGGTACAACCCGACCAGCAGCGACGTCGGCTGGAACATCTGGGTGACCAGCACGAGCAGCAGGAACACGCCCCGGCCGCGGAAGCGTTTGCGGGCGGTGTAGTAGGCCGCGGGCAGCGAGACCACCAGCACGAGCAGCGTGGACATGCCCGCGACCAGCAGCGAGACCTTGAGGTTGTCGCCGAGCGTGGACTTGTCCCACACGTCGACGAAGTTGGCCCACTCGAACTTCGACGGCACGTAGCCGTCGCTGGTCAGTTCGTCCTTGGGGCGCAGGGCGGTGATCGCCATCTCGATGTACGGCAGGACGAAGACGATCGCGATCACCCAGGCGAGCGCGCCGAACCACAGCTGCTTGTGGCTGTACTTCGAGCCCCCGAGCACGGACTTCCCGCGTCCGGGTCGCTTCCCGCCGCCGGGGGCGCCCGCGGGCTGCTTCGCGGCGCCGGTACCCGGCTTGCGGCCGGCGGCGGTGCTCGTGCTCATCGGTCGGTCTCCTTGTTACGGCTGACAACGAGGAAGAACGCGACCAGGATGATGATCATCGCGAAGTTGGCCACCGACATCGCGGCGCTCTCCCCGATGTCGGACGCCTTGAGCTGGTACATGAACACCGTGGTCGTCGCGGTCTCGTAGCCCGGACCGCCGTTGGTCATCGCCCAGATGATCGGGAACGAGTTGAAGACGTTGATCAGGTTGATCACCACCGCGACCAGGATCGCGGGCTTGAGCAGCGGCAGCGTGATCGACAGGTAGGTGCGCCACGTGGACGCGCCGTCGATCTTGGCCGCCTCGTACACCTCGCCGGGTACCGTCTGGAGCCCGGCGAGCAGCGTGTACGTGGTGAACGGGAGCGAGACGAAGACCGCGACCGCCATCATCCACGGCATCGCCGTGGAGGGCCTGCCCAGCCAGTCCTTGCCCGCGTCCATCAGGTGCAGGTCGACCATGAGCGTGTTGATCGCACCGTGGGTCTCGTGCAGCATCCACTTGAAGACGACGGCGGTCATGAACACCGAGGCCGCCCACGGCACGATCATCGCCCAGCGGGCGAACCGCCGGCCGGGGAAGTGCTGGTTGAACAGTTGTGCCAGGAACAGCGACAACACGAGCGTGATCGCGACGACCACCAGCACCCACACCACGGTGTTCCACAGCACGGCCACGAAGTCCGGCTCGTCGAACAGCTTCTTGTAGTTGTCGGTGCCGTTGGATCCCACCACGATGCCGGTGCGGCGGATGCGCTGGAACGAACTCCAGACCATCACGACCACGGGCCACAGGACCACGACACCGATGAGGAGGACGGCCGGGCCGATCCACGGCAGCGGGGCCAGCGCCTTCTTGACTCTGGTGACGACGGTAGGCGCTCTGCGTACGGCGGTTTCGGCCACGGGGCCGTCCTCCTCCTTCGGTGCTCGGACGTATCTGTGGTGCGTCAGCTCTTCTGCTGCGCGACCGCCGCTTCGGCTTCCTTCTGGAGCTGGTCCAGCACGTCCTTGGGCGACTTGCCGGAGACCGCG
>NZ_JBITHP010000035.1:20942-90161 GCF_044458105.1 Embleya sp. NPDC050493 | reverse complement strand
AGTGGTGTCGCTGATCCCCAACTCGCGCGCGACGTGGATGATCGGGCGAGGACCGTCCAACACCATGCGAACGGCCTCTTCCTTGAACTGCTGCGTATATCTTTGCGGCACGTGCTTTCTCTTTCCGGTTCACTACAACCCTACGTGGGTCGCTGTCCGGAAGATCAAGGGCACCTCACGAGTTCGTCGAGGGTGCGGGCGCCGAGGTTGGCCAGGGCCCCGCTCTTCAGATGCGCCCAACTGCCCTCGACCGGGTTGAGATCGGGTGCGTAGGGCGGCAGGAAGACCAGGGTCAGCCAGTCGACGCGGTCGGCGAACGCACGCATCCGGCGGCTGCGATGACTGCCCAGGTTGTCCCACACCAGGACGATCGGGCGATCGAAAGTCCTGTGTATGTCGGGCAGTTGGCGTATCAGCTCCCGGTCGGTGACCGAGCCCGGCACCATGCGGTAGAGGAACTTCGGCAGTCCGCCCGGTGGGTAACAGCACCAGCCGACCAACGAGGTCTTCGGCCGTTTCCCCATCCGCACCCGCAGTGTCGGGGTGCAACCCCGCGGGGCCCACGTGGCGCGGACCGGCGGCAACAGGGACAGCGCCGTCTCGTCCGCGAACACGATCACCGCACCCGTTCGCCTCGCGGTGGTTTTACCCGGGGCCACACCGTGCTCCTCCAGGTCGTCACCGCCTCCTCGTCCCGTTCCAACGCGCGCCGGGCGGGCCGCTGCCGCGACCAGCCGTGGGCCTTCAAAAGCCGCCACACGCTCGACGGCGACGCGTAGACCACCCCGGTGACCTGCGTGATCACTCGCCCGACCCGCGCGAGCGTCCAGATCTGCCCGGTGAAACCGGCCGCCTCCGGCCCTGCCTCCAGCACCGCCGCCACCTCGGCGAACCCCTCGTCCGACACCCGCCGCCGGGCACCCGGCGGGCCGGCGGAGCGCAACGCGTCCGCCCCGCCGTCCACCCACGCGCGATGCCACGTCGACACCGCCTGCGGCGACACACCCGACCGACGCGCCACCTCCGCCTGCGACACACCCTCCGCGAACCAACCAGCCGCCCGCAAACGCATCTTCTCCCGGCGGTCCCGCTCCACCGGGGTCATCCCCGAGATCCCCATACAACGGGTATGCCCTCATTTGACGCACCGTCAATCGGACTCGGAAACCTCAGTAAGGCCGCCGTCGGCACCGCGCGGGTGATCGGTGACGGCGGCTACTGCGGCACCGGAGTCCTGGTGCCCCACCTACGCGAACGAGGACAGGACGAACTCCTCGACTGGAAAAACGAACACCACACCTCACATCGCCGTGTCCGCGCCCGCGTCGAATACGTCTTCGCCCGCATGAAGACCTGGGAGATCCTTCGCGACTGCCGACTCAAAGGCGCCGGCGTCCACCACGCCATGCTCGGCACAGCCCACCTGCACAACCTCACCCTCGCCGGCTGGCCCAGCGAGAACCCCGGATCCACACGCCCCGAGATCAATTACGGGACAGGCCTTAGCGCAGCGTCGAGGGCAACGCGGCCCTGTATCCACGGCTTTCGAAGCCGTGGTTTCATTGAAGGCCGATCGCCGATGTCCTGTCCATCACGACCGGCCGGTGTCCATAGCCCGTGAGGTCGTGGCTCCATTGAAGTAGCACGCGCTCGATCGTGAACTCCGCTGGCTGATGGTATCCAAGGCATGCGGGGCCGTGGCTTCATTGAAGGGTCGCGTGCCCGTCCACCGCGGTGAAGCTCACCGCGTGTTACGGCCTACGGGGCCGTGGCTTCGTTGAAGGACAACCGCGTTGCGAGGCGACGCCGTACCCAGGCTGCGTCCATGGTCTTTCGAGGTCGTGGCTTCGTTGAAGGAAGGGGCGCGTGCAGGGTCACGCAGTCGCCGACGCCCGAGTGTCCATGGATGGTCGTGGCTTCATTGAAGGGTCGCCCAGGCGGTCGCGGCACCTGGGCCCAGGTGTCCACGACCTCCGAGTTCGTGGCTTCATTGAAGGTGACGCGCGACCCTGTCGGAGATGGGGCCGGTCCGCGTCCATGGGCCTTCGGGGTCGTGGCTTCATTGCAGGGCCAACGCCGGAAGACTCACTGCGGCTGGCCTCGCGTGTCCATGGCCTGAAGGGACGTGGCTTCATTGCAGGGCGACCAGCAGCAAGGCGGACGTGCTGTATGCGACCGTGTCCACGGCCCGAAAGGGCGTGGCTTCATTGCAGCGCGCCGTTCAGGACCTCGCGCACCGACGGCACGTAGGTGTCCACGGCCCGAACGGACGTGGCTTTATGTGCGCGAGCACGCCCATCGAGTCCAGGATGTGTCCACGCCTGAAGGGGCATGGCTTCATTGCAGGCCGCCGCCCTCGCCCGCCGTCCAGATGACTCGGTGGTGTCCACGACCCCGAGGGCTGTGGCTTCATTGCAGGTCGACCGGGGCGAACTCGCCGACCTGGTCGAGGGCGTGACCACGACCCCGAGGCCCGTGGCTCCGGCCTGATAGGTCGAGCTAGATCATCACCGAGTGTCCACGACCCCGATGGCCGTGGCTTCATTGCAGGACGTTGCCGCGCTCGGTCTCGACAACCAGACCGCCGGTGTCCACGACCCCAAGGGCTGTGGCTTCATTGCAGGGGCGAGACCGACGCTGCGCCCGAGTACCCGCCGGCGTGTCCACGGCCCGAAGGGGGCATGGCTTCATTGCAGGAACCCCGGCGAGGTCTCGGTGGCCGAGCGCACGCACGTCTCCACGACCTCGAGGGGCGTGGCTTCATTGCAGGGCCGACGTGACCGCCGCACTCGACACCACCGCGGCGGTGTCCACGACCTCGAGGGGTGTGGCTTCATTGCAGCTTGTCGCCGACGATGCGGATCCCACACTCGTGCACGGGGTCCACGGCCCGAAGGGGCGTGGCTTCATTGCAGCGATGCCGACGAGTCGGAGCAGTTGACTCGGTGGTACGAAGTGTCCACGGCCCGAAGGGACGTGCCTTCTGTTGCGAGACCGGGTCGTCCACGACCGCGAGATGCGTGCCCGTGTGTCCACGGCCTGACGGGCTGTGGCTTCATTGCAGCACCCACGCTCAGACGCTGATCCAGGCGGCCATCGCGTGTCCACGACCCCGAGGGCTGTGGCTTCATTGCAGGATCTGAAGCGCTGCACTCGTCACTGTGTACAGCACGTGTCCACGACCCCGAAGGCCGTGGCTTCATTGCAGCAGCACCGCGATGAAGGACAACCTGCGCCAGAACAGGTGTCCACGGCCCGAAGGGGCGTGGCTTCATTGAAGGTCGATCCACGGGATCAGGTGCGCCGGGACCTGCTTGTGTCCACGACCCTGAAGGCCGTGGCTTCATTGAAGGCCGCCGGTGCCGAATGCGCTGGCCATCGAGCAGGCCGCGTCCACGACCCTGAGGGGCATGGCTTCATTGAAGGTCGACTTGCCGAGGGAGAGCCGAACGTGAAGTTGAGGTGTTCACGACCCCGAGGGCTGTGACTTCATTGCAGTTGCGCAAAGTTGAAGGCCGCCGATGAGGTGTTCACGGCCCGAAAGGGCGTGGCTTCATTGCAGGTTGGCGAGCTTGCGCGCGTCCCGCAGCAGGAACGGGTGTCCACGGGTCGAAGGGCCGCAGCTTCATTGCAGAGCCGCTCCGATCACCCGCAGGCCGCCGGTCCGCTGTGTCCACGACCTCGAGGGCGTGGCTTCATTGCAGGTGTGCTTGTGACTACGGACATGCCCGCGCTCCTTGGTGCCCACGGGTAGCTTCATTGCAGGTCCTCCGCCTCCTCCGTGACGTGAGCCAGCAGCACCGTGTCCACGATCCCGATGGGCGTGGCTTCATTGAAGGCCGCTCCCCGTGTACCCACCCACGAGGACCAGCGACGTGTCCACAGTCTTCCGGACTGCGGCTTCATTGCAGGTTGAGTTTGGCGATCTTGCGCGTGGCGGCCCCTGGTGTCCACGATCCTGAGGGCCGTGGCTTCACTGCAGTGATGCCGACGAGTCGGAGCAGTTGACTCGGTGGTACGAAGTGTCCACGGCCCGAAGGGACGTGCCTTCTGTTGCGAGACCGGGTCGTCCACGACCGCGAGATGCGTGCCCGTGTGTCCACGGCCTACGGGCTGTGGCTTCATTGCAGCTGGCCGACGGCCGCCATTCCGCCCATGCGAGCCGCAGTGTCCACGGCCCGAGGGGACGTGGCTTCATTGCAGGCACGCATCACGGGCCGCTGATCGGAAGCCGATGTTCGTGTCCACGACCTCGATGGCCGTGGCTTCATTGCAGGGAGGGCCGGGGGCTACGGCGCCGGAACTCGGCGAAGTGTCCATGGTCATCAGGGCCGTGGCTTCATTGAGTGAGGGAGTGCGTGGCAGAGGTGCCATCAGGTGCCCAGCCGGATCGTTCTCGAAGTGCGGATGACGTCGGCCCGGTAGACAAGATCGTGGCCGTACAGATCGCAGGCGTCGTCGTAGTCCCGTTCCAGTGCGTCGATCACTCTGTCCCAGTCCCACCGCGCCGCCGCGCGGGCCGCAGCCCGGTCGGCGTCTGTGCGCGGCGCGGCTGCCCCCGTGTCGGAGGCTGGTGCTGTGTGTACGGCGAACTCAGCCAGGGCCGCGCACCAGTCGGCGTTGTCCTGTGGCCGAACTGCGGCCGCGTGCTCGATGTCGCGGCGGTGTTCCTCGCGCAATCTGGCGTTGACGAACGCGGCCGGGCTCGCCGGAACCCAGTCCAGCAGGTGCCAGGCGGCCAAGTGCGCGGCGATGTGGTCGGCTGGCAGGCCCCGGTCGATCAACCGGCGCAGCGCCCAGGCCAGTCGGCGTGTCTTCTCGCCCCGGGTCCACCGGACCAGGAGTTGTACGCGCCGGGCGATCTCGTTGTCGCGCCGCACCTGGGCGGAGGTCCGCGGCTGGGGCTCGGGGACGGGGGTGAGGGTGGGATCGATCGAGGCTGTGTGCCGCGCGCGCTTGCGTCGCGTGTTCTTCAACCGACCTACCAGCGTCAACCTACGAGCATTGGGTATGGCGGGAAAAGAAGGGGTGTCAGCGCCGGATTCGTGCAGGTCGGGGGCGATGCCATCCCCGGGGTTGTCCACAGGTGGAATGTCCGGGTTCACCGGTTTTCCGTTGGCGATCGGAGCGGTTGCGGCGACTCGGGCCTCGTGGTTCCGGCGGGCGCGGGCGATCGCGAGCGCCCGACCCGCGTCGGTGACCCCGATGCGGCGGGCGGCGTACCCGCTCCCGTCCACCCGGTGGCCCATCGCGGTGTCGTAGATCGGCGGGACGGTCGCGGCGTACACAGTGGCGGTCGCCGTGTACTTGCGCCCCGGGACCCGCAGATTCCGCCGGGTGCCGTGCACCATCCACGCGAGCGCGCCGGCCTCGCGGAGGTATCGCACCTCACGACACAGGACCGACCGCGACAGACCCAGTCGCTGCGCCATCGCGTCTAGGCCGTACAGGACGGTGCCCTCGGTGTGGTCCATCCGGCGTGCGAGATCCTCGACCACCCGGATTGTCCGACCGGTCATCCTCGGATGCAGGCCCGCCGCGACCAGCCACTCCACCGCGTGTACGAACTCGCCCGGCCGGGCCCGACGCGACTCCGTTGAGCCCACCTCCTGCGCGGACTTGGCCACCGGCACCAGGCGCAGCTCGTCGACGGGGACCGCCGTCGGGACGGCGACGGCCGCGGTATGCACTGCGGCGGCGGTCACCACGCACCTCCAGCTGCGGCCGGCGAAGGGGTCAGTTCGGGCGCAGGGGAGGCGAATGTGGAGGCGGTGACGGAGGTGGACACGTCCCTTGGTGCGAGCGGTGGTGTCCGTGTGACGCCCCGGCCGCGAGCGCGGTGTGAGCAAGATCGTTTCGGCGTGTCGGCGGGGTGTGGCGCAGGTGCCGACACATCGATGCGGATCGGCTCAAACAAGCCGATATTCAGGGTCTGGTGAGGTGCGCCGACCTGCGGCGGTACGCCTCGGGACACGTTGATCCGAGTGAATTCGGTCATGCCGACGAGACATGACGTCACTGCGTCATGCAAAATGAGCACGCAGCCTCTCTAGCGAGCGGGTGCACGAAAGCCCCCTCGCGGAGCGCGGTGGGTTTTGGTTCTGCGGAGAACCCATGTATTGCCTGGTCAGACCGGTTGGCGCCGGAAGATCAGACCTCGCTTTGAGCGAGTAGTTGTCGGTGGGGACGAAGGTCCGCAGTGTTGGTAGCACTGCGGGACCGGCGTCCCGGGCGGCTCAGCCGCCCAGTGCGTTACTCGTCATCCACTCCCAACACCACAACAGAGGTGCGCCCCGAGACGGGTGCAGACGGGACCGATCGCCGGACGTGCGGTCGGAAGCTCATGAGCCCTCGCCGACGTGACCGTGACCAAGTCACCGTCGTGGCGAGGGCTTTGTCATGGAGCCCCGGAAGCGACACAGGGCCGTTGACGGATGAGGGCGTTGCTGGGCAACGCGAAACAGCGGCCGGAGCGACGTTCAGATCGCGGTCTCGGCGGGGTGCCGTGTGTACGCGAGCGCGTACGGGTACTCTCATCGTTGCGATGCCCCTTGTACAGAAGGTGCAGCGTGCTGAGCCCCCGCTATGGACTTGCCTAAGGTCCAGGGGGCTCTTTGCTTTCATGGTCATCGAAAGCGGCACCACCATACCGCTATCGGGGATTACCGAGGGTGCACATTGGCTCCGTGTCGAGCCGGAGCTGCCCGTGTCGTAGGACATGAGGACTGTCATGCCGTAGACCGTCGGGATCATCCATCCGGGCAGTATGGGAGCAGCGGCGGCGTCGATGGTCATGATTTCTTCGCATGCGCATCCGGCGGGAAGTTGTACTGGATGCGCAGAATTTGGTGCCTCAGCGTGGTGATGACCTCGATGACACGTCGGTCGGCGGTGTAGCCCTCCTGCCGGATGGCCATCACCGCGTCTGGGGCAATCTCAAGTGCGCGAGTCTCAGCCTCGGTTGGGAGCTGGCGGGGGTAACGCGCTCGCGCACCTCCAGCACGGTTCCTCCCACCGTGTTCGGGGCGGACCACGGAACTTCGATCGCGAGGGGGATGCCCCTCGGGAGCAGTCGGCGATGCCTGACGAGGCACAGTCCCCCGTGGGTTAACTCGGCCTCAGTGCCCAGAGATTGATGGCCATCGGACCGTTACAACCACGGAGTCCTCTAGGGCTTCCCAGCAGTGATCGATCCCTGGGCCCCATACGACGTAGTCGCCTTGGCGTTTGAGAGTTGTGCTACCAGTAGTGAGATCTAGACGGAAACAGCCCGAGATCAGTAGCAGCATGGTGGTGCGCTGGTCGTCCGTGGTCCATTCCGGGCGGGACTGCCCGGCCGGATGAATACCCCATTTGACTTCGAGATCGCCGGTTGCACGGATGTTGCCGACGGCAGGGTCGATGAAGTGCCCCAACAGCCAACCGCGATGCTGCGGGGCGTCATCGTTTGCATTGCCCTTGTACCAGTTGTCTGCCACTTACAACCTCAATTCGATGTTTGGCATATCAACCCGGTCGCCGCCGGTCTCAGACAGCCGCCGGAAGCCTTGCATGAGTGCAAAGAGGCCCTCGTTGCTCCATGCAGGGTCGTGAGCCAGTTCGGTGAGTGCCCGCCGGTCCCGGCTTGAGTAACGCCTCAACCCCGATGACTCCCAGTTCGCGCGTACTTCACCGCCGAACTCCTCCCACCACTTTTCATCCTCGATAACGAGGAGCGTGGCAAACTCATAGTTGCCGCTCATGCAGTTGATCCCGAATCCGGTGTGTTCCATTCGCCAGTGATCGGGGTGCTCTGTCAGCCAACGCATCGGCGCAGAAAGTCGATTTGGGTGCATTGGGTCAGCGTGAGCGAGAGCAGACTCTGTGGAGTCGACGTCTCCTCGCCCGAACAACTCTTCTTCCATCTCGCGTTCGAGGGTTGCGGCGATGTGCGTGTCTTCGGCGAAGTCGACCAACGGACCGTGAAATGCCTTGGGGATGACCGACAGACGCCGTGAGGCATTGAGCACCTTTCCCCCTCTCTCCTGAATCAGGAGCAGGTAGTCGGCGCGGCTGCCCCGTCGTGCGCGTGCAGGTCGAGCGAAGGCGCACAAAGCCAGTGTTCCACCGGCGCATAGTCGTTGCCGTAGATTGAGAAGTGAACTCGTATCTCCCATATAGAAATCTCGCAGAGGTAATGACCCAGGCTTGATGGCACGGCCGTCGACGAGTGCATCCATCATCTCCTGCTCAAGCAGATCCATGGTCAGGGCATACTCGACGAATTCCGTGAGGGCGAAGTCTGCTTCGAAGAAACCGGGCTGGATACGGCTTGAGAGAAGACGATAGATTGGAGCATTGACGAGCCTAGTTTGACGAACTACTACTTCGCATAACCTGCCAACCGCAGCATCGATTGCGAATGCCGGAAGCTGTTGTGGCGTTACTGATGACGTTCCCAGGAAGTTGAATCTGGAACTCTCGGACGCTACTGGTAGCGATATATCCAACCATCGAGGCATGGTGACAATACTGGTTTTCAGGGGAGCGCCCTCGCATTGTGTCGCATAGAGTCCATGCTTCAATTGATCAAAACTGTAGTACTCGGCGAGTGCTGATGCAGTGGCTTCCCGCTGGATGTCTCCATATTGGTGAGTTCGGTCATGCAGAGCACGAGTGTCGAGTGATGCGAGGTGGGTCGCCGCTCTGCGGCGAGCGGTTCCTGTTGGCTCTCCGCGCATACGGTGATCCAGCCAGGCGAGTGCGGCACTTGCATGAGGGGCAGAAATAAGACGTTCTTCTGCCGCCGCGAATGCTGCTCTTCTTTCCGAATTGTGGGCCTCAACTTTGGTGCCAGAAACCATATGACGGAAACGAGCGTGCACGCTATCTTCTGCGCGATGGAGCGCGGTATCGAGGATTGCCTGAGTCGTGGGTACCAATTCCTTGGCCGGTTGGGCGTGCCATCCGGCCACCGTTCTCACGGCCATACCCAAATGATCCGCAAAAGCTGCATTCGAAAGTCTCATGGCTCGTTGCAGGATGACCGCCTTCTCCCCCGTCCAGGCTTCTACGTGATCCACCCTAGGACCGCCTCCCCCTCGAAGGGTTCACCGATGCATTGCCAGTGCACTGTCACTGCATCGGTAGTGCATTTCGGTTCGGGCCAGCGACGGGTTGACTCGTTGCCATGCAGACCGAGCGGGTTTCCATCAGTGAGAGCACGTCATCCACTCGTCTTCTCGATTTTGTCCAGTCGTGCTGCCAGGACGGCAACCTTCTCCTCGAGGGCTGCGATCGCTCGGCTCGTCGGGTCCTGGTCGGCGATGCTGGCCGAGCCGCTGATGTAAGACCCGCGACCTTGATGGGAGTAGATCAGCCCGGCCGTGCGCAGCTCAGCGAGAGCACGCTGAACCGTTCCCAGGGCGACCTGGTACTCGGCGGCCAACTCCCTCGTGCTGGGCAGCTTTTCGTGAGCCGTGAGTTTCCCCGAACGGACCTGGTCGCGTACGTCTTGGACGATCCGCAGGTACGGCTGCACATCCTCGTGGCTCATGAGCGACATCGTATGGCGGCCTCTCTCGCCGAGCTAGCTCCCACGACTTAACCAGGTTGCTTGACACGAGTCCGACTGTATCAGCTAAGTTGGTTTTGTTGACTAGCATCTCGTACGGCAAGGCCCTCTCCTGCTCCCTCGTACCGCTGGCCCACTTCGAAAGGAACTCACTCAATGCCCGTCACCACCCTCGATGCTCTGTACCACACCCACTCCGCTCGCCTGGCTGCCCGCGCTGCCGACCGGCTCGCGGTCGACGACCTGGTCGACCTCGTCGACGACGTCACCCAAGAGGCATGGGCCCGCGCCGCGGCCTACCCCTGGCTCCCCACCGGCGATGAACTCGCCCTCCTCATCGACCTTGTCGCCCTCGAGATCCGCGCCAAGCACGGCATCGAGTCCCCGATCGAGATTGCCCACCCGGCCACACGAGTGGTGGCGCAGCCGCTGCCGACCACCGCAGTAGTCGACACCGTTGCAGGCCCCGTCCTCGTTGCGGCCTAGCCACGCCCGGCGTCCTGCCACCGGAACCATCCCCGTCGGGATGGTGCCGGGAGTGGGATTTCGGTCCCAGCACCACGCACCACCAGCAGGTAGTCGCCGCGCTATGCGGCCAGGAGCGGTAGCACCACCAAACCGCCCGGACTACCAGCACGCAGCGCTATGCGTTGTCCGCTTTCCAGGTCGTCGGGATCCTCCCCGGTGGTCCTGGCAGGCGGAGAGAGCACCGCGCACCGCGACACCGTCGCTACCCCTTTCTCCTTTCTCCTGCCGGGAGTTCGCCTGATGATTGCTGCACCCGCACCCACCACCACGGCGCGGAAGCGCCCGAAAAGGACCCGCGCAAGGAACTTCAGCGCACGCCCCGCTCTCGCCCTGTCCACCGTGGACCCGCACCGGATGGACCTGGACCACCCCACCACGCCATCGCTGGTCTGCCCGGACTGCGACACCTGGTGCCCGATCACCCCCGTGCGCGGCACCGCGATGAGTGTCCTCGTGCCCCATCACACCGAGGGCGTCGGCTCCCCCGACCCGCGGCGATGCCACGGCAGCCACCGCCTGCTCGACCTCGACCTGGTCGTCTTCCCCGCCGCGCTCGCCGCGTGGGAGCGGCACCTGGCCGAGTCCGCCCCGGCGATGTCCGGCTGTGACACCCGCGCACTGCACAAGGCGAAGGCGCGGGCCGCCCGGCGCGCCCGCACCCCAGAGCCCGCCCACCGGGCCTACACCGCCCACCGCGCCCAGTGCGCGACCTGCACCGACACCACGTACTGCCCGACGGCCCGGCCCCTCGCCGGTGCCCTTCACCTCGCCCTCACCGCCGCCGCGTGGCGGCTGCGCCTGGCCGAGGCGATCCCGTCGGCCGGGTCCCGGCGCAGCACGAAGGTCTTGCCCAAGCCCGTGGTCCCGACGGCCCCAGCCGTGATGCACGTACTTCCCGTACCGAGCGTGGAGAAGGCCCGCTCGACCTACGAGGCCCACCGCTGGCGCTGCGCGGCGTGCACCGGCACCGCCCACTGCATCGACGGCGCACGGCTCGCCGCCCTCACCGCCCGCCTGCGGCACGAGGAGCCGCAGCGCAAGCAGGTCCGCGAGAAGACGGCCAAACAGGACGCAGAGTTCGCGAAGCACCAGGCTCGGATGTTCCCGGAGCGCCGGGCGGCCGAGTGGGCCGCCGTGTTGCCGGCCGTAGACCGCGTGGACAAGGAGCAAGCCCGGCTCCATAACCTCGCAAAGGCACAGGCGCCAACTGCGGGCCTCGAGGTCCCACGGGAAACGCTGCGCCCGCAGCGCTGACCACCCCGCGCCCTCCCGCCCCTGAGCCTGACCGACATCCGCTCTTCGCGCCCCGCCCGCACAGCACCACGCGGGCGGGGCCTTGTCGCACCGCCAAGACACCGAGTCGGCACCGGAGTTGCCGACCGCGCCCCGTCCGCATCGCACATCGCGGGCGGGGCGCGGCCGGGAGCGCCGGGCGACACCGACGTCCTCCCCTACCTAGGAGTGGCATGTGAACACCGGCACCCGCACCCGCCATGTCCGTCTGGCCGTCCGCGTCGCGGAAACCGCAGCCCACGAGGGCGCGTTCGTCGTCTTCGCCGTGGCCGGGGCCATGATCGGCTACACCGCCGGCCAGGTACTGGGCCTGCACCCCGCGCTGTGCCTGGTCCTGGCCGGCCCCGTCGCCGTGTTCTTCGCGATCGTCGGCGAGGACACCGCGTTGCGCGCCCTGACCGCGCTGCGACACGGCAGGCGGCCCGCACCCGTCGTCGTCTCGATCGATCAGTCACCGTCCGACGTCGGCGGAATCGGTACGCACACGGCCGAGCCCCCGGTCGAGCCGCCGACCGACCTGACCGACGCGGCGGCCCGGATGGCACACATCGTCGAGGTCGACGGCTGGCGCGCCGCCGAGCGGGAAGCCGCGTTCTTCGCCCGGACGACTCTGGACCGGGGCCGCGTCTGGCTGGGCGACGCAACCCTGTGGCAGGGACACCGTGACGGCGGCGCGAGCCTGCACCTGGCGCCCGGCGTCCGCCTGATCTGGCATTCCGCCTCCGATGCGGACCACCCGGAGACCTTCACCGTCGCGGCCGGAGGCGCCGTGACCGAGATGCCGGTCACCACCGCCGACGACCTGTACGTGCTCCTGGAGCAATTCGCCTTCGGACCCCACCCCTCCGGCAAGAGCGACACCGGCACCGAGCCCATTTCCTACTGGCAGGAACTCGTCTGAACACGAGCTGGCCACAGGTTGACCCCACGATCGCGCGCCCGGGCGGTGACCACCCCCGCCCGGGCGCCGCACACCCCCCATCGAAAGGACCGCACATGAGCAAACACGCCACCGCCGCTCCGGACGAGCCCGACCCGGGCAGCCCGCTCCTGCTCGGCATGCTCGCCACCACCGGCCGACCCGTCTACGCGATCGTCGACAGCACCAAACCCGGTCCCACGCCCTCGCGGGGAACCCGCGGCCCCGGCCGCGTCGACCGCGCGCTGCTGGACCGACTGATCACCCGCCGCCGACTCGGCTCCGGCCCGCGCCGCCCGTGACCCAGCCCCCATGAGGGCCGACATCGATCGCGGTGTCGACCCTCATGGCCGCTCGGATCGACCGGCCACCACACGAAAGCGGCCGCCGGGATGAAGGCCCGACGACCGCGAACAGGCCCAAACCTGAAGGGAAAACGCCTGTGAACCCCACCGTATCGAACAACGACCCCACGCCCACCGAACCCCGGCCCGCCGACGGCGGACAGTCCAACGAGGCGCTGCGCCGGGTCCGGATGGACGCCGCCCGCCGCGCTGCTGGGCAGCGGTGATCCCCGTGACCGACGCCGACATGGCCGAGCTGGAGCGGTTGCGCGCGAAGGCCGCCGCCGACCTGGCCGCCGCCGAACGGGCGGCCGAGGCCCTCGCCCAGGCGCAGATGGCCGCGCGCTGAGCCGTCCGTCATCACCGGGGCCGCGCACCGGACTCCGGGGCGCGGCCCCGCGCACGTACCGATCACCGCACCCACAACACAGGTCGCCCGACGGCGGCCGGGAGAGGACACCACATGGATTGGCGCCACGTCGCGGCCTGCCGTGACCAAGACCCGGAGCTGTTCTTCCCGATCGGCAACACCGGCCCGGCACTCCTCCAGATCGAGGAGGCAAAGGCCGTGTGCCGCCGCTGCCCCGTGATGGAGCAGTGCCTGGGCTGGGCCCTCGAGTCCGGCCAGGACGCGGGCGTGTGGGGCGGGCTCAGCGAGGATGAGCGTCGCGCGCTCAAGCGCCGCGCCGCCCGCAACCGCGCCCGCTCCGCGACCTGACCCGTCGGCCGCCGGCGACCAAGACGACGGCACCGAAAGGATCCGGCGGCAGCCGACCGCCGCGCCCTGGCGGTCCGACCCGCCCCGGACCGTCGCGCCCTGGCGACACCCGCCCACCGACACCCGAACGAAGTAGGCCGTGGGCCGGTAACCCGATCACCGACCCACGGCTCGGCAACCCCACAGAACCGACCTGAGGAGACCACCGTGATCCCCAGCATGCCCGGGCCCGGCGCCCGACAGATCGACACCCCGCCCCCCGCCACCACCCGTGCCGCGATGGCCGCCCGCCTCGACGCGCTCCTGGGCATCCCGATCGAGTTGTTCGACGGCATGCCCGGCGCGGCCACCGGCCGGGCCCGCGACCTGCTCGACATCGACCCCTACATCGCCATCCGCGCCCGCGCCCTGATGAACACGGTCATGCACGGCCGCACCCCCACCTCGGACACGATCCTGCTCGTCGTCGCCTCCCCCGAACTGACGACCGATCACATGGACCGTGCCGCGTGAGCGCCGACGTCGTGTTCGCGATCGTCTGGTTCGTCATCGTCGCGTCCATGGTCGTGAGCATCCCCTTCATCCTCTACGCCCCCGTCGATCGCAACGACGAGGAGCAGGGCTGAACCCGAACACCGCGCATCGGCCCCTCGGCCGACGGCTGCCCACACCGCTGCGCCCCGTTCCGGCGGGGCGCAGCGGTGTGGAGAACCGGAGCGCACAACCCGTGGGGCGGTCGTCCGGTGGAACGTCCGGCCGTCCCCGAACCGATCCCGAGACCGCGATCACGCAGTCCCGACCAGGGAGGAAACGCGATGACCGACGAGACCACCGAACGCGTCACGTACACCGCCGACGTGGTGTGCATCCGTGAGGGCGAGGTCCTGCTGATCACGCGGGGTTGGCCGCCCCACGAGGGGATGCTCGCTTTGCCGGGTGGGTGGGTGGATCCCGGCGAGACGAGCCTGGCTGCGGCTGTGCGGGAGTTGCTCGAGGAGACCGGCGTCCGCGTCGACGCGGAGGACCTGGTCCTCGTCGGCGTCTACGACGACCCGGACCGGGACCCGCGCGGCCGGTATGTCTCGGCGGCGTACGGGGTCACCGTTCCCGCCGATACCACCGCCCGGGCCGGTGACGATGCGGCCGCCGTCAGGTGGGTCCCGATCGATCGCTTGCCTCGGGGGTTGGCGTTCGACCACCGCCGGATCCTGGGCGACGCCCTGAGCGGGCAGCGCGCGGCGGCCTACGTCCGTCGGGGCTGACCGCCGCTCGACCCGCCGCGACCGCGCTTCGGGCACTTCGCTCGTCCGCGCCCCGACCTTCGCCCGATCCCGTCGATATCGAGGAGAGACCGTCCATGGCGCAGGAGCTCACCATTCGCCGCATCACCATCGTCCACCCCGACGGCCGCAAGGAGTTCGAGACCTATGCCGACGGCACGCGCGAGCAGAACTCGGCGCTGGGTCTGTTGACGAGGATCCGCGACGGCGCGCTTGCCGTGCGCACGTTCGAGTGCCTGATGTCCGACGGCACCACCCGCTAGACGCGCGCATCGCGCCCGGCTCCTCGTGGGGCCGGGCGGTTGCCCGATGCGCCGCGCCCACTCGGCGCGGCGCGTCGGGGAGCCGGCTCGTCGTCTCGACGAGACGCCCTCGGCGGCCCGGCCGCCGGCCAGGACACCAGGAGAGCGGCCACCCCCTCGGGGTGGCCGCTCTCCCCTATTACAGGGAGGACGGCGCACGTGGTTGCCCGTCGCGACACGAAGAAATCTGCCGCCGTGCCTCGTTCACGGGCGCGCCCGGTGGATACCCGGCCGCCGGATCGACCCGCTCCGGCGGCCCCGACGAACGGCCGACCGGCCGAGGCGGCCGGCCCGGATCCGCTCGTCCCGGGGGCGGACGCCCGAGACCGCGCCGATCGGCTGCTCGCCGAGGCCGAACGCGAAGCCGAGGCGATCCTGGCCCGGGCCCGCGGCCTGGCCGACGCGGCCTTGGCGGACGCGGACCGGATCACGCGTGAGGCATCGGCCGAGGTCGGCGCAGCGCAGGCCGAGGCCGACCGGATTGCCGTCGACGCGCGCGAGCGGGCGGCCGAGACCGTGGCCGGCGCGGACGCCGAGGCCGAGCGGGTGCGGGAGGCGGCCGGTGCCGAGCAGCGGCGGATGGTCACGGCCGCGACGGTCGAGGCCGAGCGCCTGGTGGCCGACGCGCGTGAGCGGGCGGCCGAGGCCGAGGCACGGTGCGAGAGCGCACGGCGCACGGCCGCGCGGATCACGACGGAGGCCGAGGAGGAGGCGCAGACGATCCGGGAGTCGGCCCGGCAGCGGATCGCGGACGCCCGCATGGTCGCGGAGCGCACGCTCGCCGACGCGGCCGCCGGCGCGGAGCAGCTGCGCGCGGCCGCCGCCGAGTACGCCGAGGAACTGCGCGGCCGGGCCGAGCAGATCCACGAGCGGGCGCGCGAAGCGACGGAGGCGGCCGGGGCCGACGCCGCGCGGGTGCTGGCCGAAGCGGAGACCCGGGCAGCCGAGACGAGTGCGCAGGCGGAACGGGAGCGGCGGGCGGCGGCGGCCGAGCGGGCCGACGTCGAGCGGGCGCGCGAGACGGCGCAGCGGCTGATGGCGGATGCGACGTCGCGGGCCGCGCGGCGTGCGAAGCGGCGGGAGATCGCCGCCGAGTCGCGGCGCAGGATTCGGGAGGCGGACACGGCGGCGGGGAAGGTGCCGCCGCTGTCGTTCGGCGAGCGGATCCTGCTCGTCGTCGGTGTCCTGGCCGCCACCGTCGTCTCCACGCTGGGCCTGCTCTCCTCCTACACCGCGCTGGAGGTTGCGGCGCGGGAGTGGGGCTGGTCCTGGCCCTGGTTGCTGCCGGTCGGTATCGACGTGGCCATCCCCGCGTTCACGATCATCCGCCTGCTCCTGATCCGCGCGGACATGGAACTGCGGTGGGTGGTCTGGGTCCCCCGGGCGCTCACCGCCGCGACCATCTATCTGAACTGGCAGGCCGCACACACACTCGCCGGCCAGATCGGGCACGGCGCGCTGGTTCTGTTGTGGGTGATCTTCTCCGAGGTGGCCGCGCACGTGTACGCGTCGAGGATCGGCGCGATCACCGGGAAGCGGATGGAGACCATCCGCCGGTCCCGGTGGCTGCTCGCGCCGATCTCCACCGCGGTGATCCGCCGCCGGATGATCCTGTGGGAGATCACCTCCTACACCGAGGCCCTGGACCGCCAACGCGCCCACGTCCTGGCCCGCGCCGACATGCGCGCGAACCACGGCCCCTTCTGGAGGCTCAAGGCGCCGCTGCGCGAACGCGTCGAACTCCGGCTCGGTGAACGCGAACCCGCGACGGACGCGAACCACGAACCCGATCGGTTCGCGAACCCGGACGGTTCGCGAACCGACGAGCCGGTTCGCGTGGACCTGGTTCGCGTCGAGCCCGGTTCGCGAACCGACGTGGTTCGCGAACCCGACGCGGCAGTCGCGAGTCCTCGTGGTTCGCGAACGGGACAGGTTCGCGAACTGGAGCCCGGGGGTTCGCGAACCACCGGGCCGGTTCGCGAACCGCGAACCGCGAACCCGGCCGGTTCGCGAACGGATGAACCGGCGTCGGCGGCGGGGGCGCGCTCCTCGGACGGCGAACCGCGAGCCGCGCACTCCACGGGTTCGCGAACCGCAGCGGCGCATCGCGAATCGCGAACCGGCGCTGCCGAGCCCGCTGCTCGGCAGGCGGCCGGTTCGCGAACCGACGATCCGGGGTCGACGGCGAGCACACGCTCCGCGAACCGCGAACCGCGAACCTCCGACTCCGGAGGGCGCGCGGCGAACCGGCGATCCCAGATCGACGCGGTGCTGGACCTGATGCGCGAACTCGGCGCGGAGGCGGTCACGCTCTCGGTGGTCCAGCAGCGGACCGGGATGGGCAAGACCACCGCGCACCTGCGTCTGAAGGCCGCCCGCCAGGAATGGGGCGGTGCGTGATGACGCGGGTGCGGGCGCGGTACCAGGATCCCGAGGGTCGTCGGCACGGCGGTATGCCCACCTACGCGTGGCGCATGGCGCCCGAGGGCCTGGCCACCCGCCGCCAATTGCGGGCGCGGGGGCTGCGCCCGGCCGGTCAACAGCCGGTCGGGCAGGTGATGTGGGGCAGTCGGCGCCGTGGCAGGCCGCCTCGTGTCGCGTATCTGTACCGGGTCGACCTGGCCCGGCGGGTCCGCCCGATGACTGCTGGTCGGTGGCGATCGGTGGCCGCCGCGATGCGGGCCCGGCGGACCTGCCCGACGTGCCGGATCGACGCCGGATACGTGATCCCCACCAGCCTCGGGGCGTGCGTGCCGTGCGCGACCGGGCCCGACACACACCCGCCCGATGACTACACACAGTGAAGACTGGGCGTGGGGGGGGGGCCCCGGGGGGGGGGGGGCCCCCCCCCCCACCCCCCCCCCCCCCCCCCCCCCCCCCGCGCCGCCCCGCCGGGGGGGGGGGGGGCGCGGGCGCCCCGCGGCCCCCAACCCCCCCCCAATATAACACACATTTTTCTCGTGGGGGGGGGGGTTCACCCCCTGCGCGGGGGTCCCCCCCCCACTCTGCCCCTCCCCCCTCCCTCGGCCCCCGAGGACACGAAAGAGGGGGGAGGGGGACCGGGGCCCCCACCAGGTGACACGGGCAGTGTCACCGGGGTTGACCAGGTGCTTCTTCGTGTCACCGGTGACGTCACCCGGTGACGGCCCAGCCGGGGGGTGACACCCGGATCCCGTCACCGGTGACGTCACCGGGTGACGGTAACCGACAGTGATTTCGCGGAGGTTGGTCCTGCGCGGATGAAGGCCGAGGAGCCGATCATCGTGATCAAGACAGATCCGGTCCTGGAACCGGAGATCGATGCGGACGACGAGACGACCGACACGCCGCCCGCCTCCGCCCCGGCTCTCCCGCCGTCGTCGGGACCGGGGGCGTCGGAGCCGGGTGAGCCGGCCCCGGCCCGGAAGGGGAAGGCGGATGCCGACCCGGCGGCCCCGTTGCCGGGAGTGCCGCTCACCCTCGCGGCCGCCAACGGCGCGACCGCGCTCACGATGGCGACGTCGCCGCTGATCGCGGTCGCGGTCGCCGGGGGCGGCCTGGCCGTGACCGCGACCGCGAGGGCCCTCGGCCGGGGCGCCTCGAAGCGGGCCGGCCGCCGGTCGAGGAAACAGGGCGGTCTCGGGCTTAGGTTCGGGGGCGAGCGCGTTCCGCGCGGCCCTCGCGCCGGGGCCGGTACCGGCGGTGGCGGCGCGAACGGCGGCCGCGGCCCCGGACCTGGAGGCCGGGGCGGCAGGGCGCCGGCCGCGTTCGGCTCGGTCGGCCTGGCCCCGCCCCGCGGCGGCGCTCCCCGGTCCGGGACGCACGGCAAGTCCCCCGGATCCGGGGGCGGATCGGGACACGCCGGCGGTGGGGGGCGCGGGCGCGCCCCGGGCGCGCGGATGGGACCCGGCGCGGCCCGCCTGATCCAAAGCCGCAACGGGTCGAACGGCGGCGCCAAGCCGCACGGCGCCGCGCCGACCGGCGGCACCGGCCGACGCGGCGGCGCGAAGGGACCCCGCTTCTCGGGCGGGGCGGGACCGGGTTCGGCGGCGCGCAGGCTGCGCCAGGCCCTGGCCCGCCGGGCCGGCGGCACGAACGGCGCCCGGCCCGACGGACATTCGAGGGATGGGGCGAAGGACACGAAGGTCCCCAAGACGCCCGGCGGCCGCAAGAACCAGGGAGTGGGCAAAACCGCGCCGGCCTCGCGGGCATCCCGCGCGGCGCAGGCCGCCCGCCGCGCCTGGCGCAGCAGCGCCGGAGCCCGCCGCGGGCTCCGCGCGGCCAGCCAGGTCGCGGCCGCGGGCCTGGCCGCCGGTGCCGCCGGGGCCTGGCAACTGACCAGCCCGGGACCGGACCGGATGCGCCGGGCCCGGGAGTCCTCCACCCGGGTGTGGCGCCGGATGCGCGAGCGCCAGGCCGCCGCCGCACGACGCCGCGCCGAACGCGACGACGCCAAGGCGCAGAAGGAGGCGACCAGGAAGTCGATCGAGGACAAGAAGAACGCGATCAGGCAGAAGGAGGCCGCCAAGGAAACCGCCCCCGACACCGGCGAGGCCGGCGCGCCGAGCGTGCCGGAGCAGCCGAAGCACACCCTGCCGGGCGATGCCCCGGCATCCGCCACACCGACCGTGCCCACCGAGGGCACGGCGGGCACGAGAGGACACGCCATGTCCACGTTCACCCTGCTGGACGCCTCCGCGGAGTACATCCAGGCGGGTGGCCGCTACGCGGTCGACCCGCAGGAGGCCGGCGCGATGATGCAGGTCAAGTCCCACCTCGAGCAGCTGGAGCAGGTGCACGCAAACCTCGCCCAAGGCTTCCGGCTGTGGGTGCAGGCCCTGACCCAGGGCTACGCGATCCACCCGTCGGTACTCGCCGCCCTGCACGAGGTCTACACCGCGCAACTCGCGGTGGCCTCGGCCGCGGCGCAGGTCGCGCCGATGTTCCGGGCCGCGCACGCGGACGACCTCAAGCGGCACGAACTGCCGCGCACCGGCGAGCGCGGCTGGAACGTCGCCTGACCGAACCACCACCACTGTTCACCGGCCGGGCCCGAGCTGCATCGGGCCCGGCCCTTCCCTTCCCCCAGCCCTCCACGAAGAGGTGTACGTCGTGAGCAAGAAGACCAAGACGGCGGTGGATTGGTCCGGCCGGCACACCCCGGTGTGGACCGCGATCAGCGCCGCCGGAACGACCCTGTCCGCTGCGGCCTGCGCGAACGCGAGCGCCGCCGCCCCCGGCTGGGGCCTGGCCGTCGGCGCGGCCGGAGCACTGGCCGGCCCCGCCCTGTCCCACGTCAGACACAGGATCACCCGCGCGACCGCCCTCGCCCACGGCGCCCTGTGGACCGGATACGGCGCCTGGGCCACCCACGCGATCGACGCCTCCCCCTGGACCTCGGGCAGCCTGGCCACCCTCGCGATCGGCGGCGTCACCACCTACGGCATCACCCGCGCCACCGGCCGCCACGAGACCACCGCCGAGGCGCTCCGCGTCGAGGAGGCGATCGTCACCGCGCGCCTGGAACTCGAAGACGAATGGGTCGCCCGCCTGGACCGCGTCTGCCGGATCAAGGACGCCTCGATCCTGGACATCACGCCCTGGCCCACCGGCCAGTGGGAGGTGTCCCCCGGCTACTCGGTCGAGATCCAACTCCCCTACGGCGGCACCGGCGTGGACGACGTCGCCCGCTGCTGCGCGGCCCTGGCCGCCGACCTGCGCCTGCCCGACGGATGCGGCGTCGAGGCCCACCCCGGCGCGAACCGCAGCGTCGTGAGGCTGGACGTCTGCACGGTCGACGCGTTCGCGAACGTCGTGCCCTACCCCGTCGACACCCTGACCCCGCTGACGATCAACGAACCCTTCACGGTCGGGGTGTACCGCAACACCCGCCCCGCCACCCTGCACAAGCGCCAGTCCTCGACGCTGCTCATCGGGCAGAAACGCAGCGGCAAGACCAACGAACTCAACGTCATGCTCGCCGAGTTCGCGCGCATGGTCGACTGCCTGGTGTGGGTGATCGACTTCAACGCCGGAAACCTCGCCCTGCCGTGGATCGCCCCGTGGAAGCAGGCCCACGACGAGGGACGAGGCCTCGACGTGCCCAACCCCGGCGTGGACTGGGTCGCACCCACCCCCGACGAGGCCCTGCGGATGACCGCCGCCGCGCTGCGGATCGCCAAGACCCGCAAGACCGCCTACCAACAGCGCAAACTCGACCACGACACCGACCTGCTGCCGATCGCCGCCGACGTCCCCGAAATCGTCATCGTCGTCGACGAATGCGCCGAACTCCTCGGCGACCACACCCTGACCAAGTACCCCGCGAAACACCCGCTGCGCAAAGCCGGAGACAACCTCGGCGAGATCATCCGCATCGCGGGCGACTCCGGCGTCAACGTCGTCATCTGCGGCCTGCGCGGCACGACGAGCGCCATCCACGACACGAACATCAAGGCACAGTGCAACAACAAGATCGGCATGCACACCCCCGACGCGGCGGAGTACGCGTACATCTTCGACGGCGACTACAAAGTCGATCCCCGGGACGCGCCGGGCCAAGGCTACGGATTCGTCAAGGTCGGCTCCGGTAAACCCCGCCCCTTCAAGGGACACCGGCTCAGCCCCCGCACGATCGGCCGCATCGCCACCGTCACCGCCCCGTGGCAACCCGCACTCGACCCCGTCAGCATCGAGGTCGCCGGACCCGACTACACCGACCGGTGGACCAACGACCGCTGCGCCCACCTCTTCACCACCCACCCCAACGGGCAAACCCCCACATCCGACACGTCCGATGCGGCCCGGTCCGCACCGGCAACCACCGGCCACGACGTCGACCACGACGACACCGAAAGGCCCCGCGGCGGAGTGGACCTGGCCGTCTGGACCCCGGACGGCAGCACCGAGAGCGACGACGCCGGCGACTGGCGCGACCTGGCCGAGCACCGCGACCGCCGCCACGCCGACCGCCTGCGCGAACTCGGCGTCGGCACCGACCCGGACACCGAGGCCGAGGCATTCCCCCACACCGGCACCGCGGACGACCCCACCGACCCGGCCACCTGGACCGCCCCCGCCGACGACACCGCGCCGACCAAGCCCGACCCGACCGACGCACCCGCCCGCGAACGCCTCCTCGAGGTGCTGCGCGACGCGGGCCCGGACGGAACCGCCGTCGGGGAACTCGCCCGCACCCTGGGCGTCTCCCGCAAGACCACCTACCAACACCTCGGACACCACCAGGAGCAGGGCACCGTGATCAAGATCGGGGACGGCCCCCGCGTGCGGTACGCCCTCGCACCCACCCCCGCACCCGCCACCCCGACGACCCCGCCGGACACCGACGCCACCGAACACGACGCCACGGAGGATTTGTTGGCGTTGGCCACCGAGCTGATCGTCGCCACGCAGTTCGGCTCGACATCCATGCTCATGCGCAAACTCCGCGTCACCTACAACCAGGCCGGACGCCTCATGGACGAACTCGAACGCCGCGGCGTCGTCGGCCCGGCCGCCGAAGGCCGCAACCGGGACGTCCTCATGCCCGCAGGCTCGACACCCCACGCCGGCACCCGACGGCCCGCCCACCACTGATCCTGCCCCCACGATCCCGGCCACCCCGCCCCACCCCGGAGGGGGTGGCCGGCTTCGCGGGCGCACGACCACGCACCCGAACACCCATCCACCCACCCTCGCCAGGAGGCGACATCGCCATGCCCACCCACACCCGCACCCGACGCCTGCGCCGGGCCGCCGCCACCCTCGGCGCCGCCCTGGTCCTGGTCCTCGGCACCCCCACCGTCGCACTGGCCGCCGAACCCGCCACGGCCCCGGCCGTGTCCGGCACCGGCGGCACCGCGATCAGCGTCGGCAGCGGCATCGTCGTCCTGGTCGTCGTCTTCCTCTGGGCCCGCACCCGAGGCGCGATCCTCATCGCGACCACCGCGTTCGCGGGCGGCGCGATGCTCTCCGGCTCACAGATCGCCGACTCGCTCGCGGGCCTGGCCGACCAGCTCGTACACGGCCTCATCAACGGCATCACCGGCATGGTCGGCTGACCGGCCGCCCGTCGTGGCCCCGAACCTCGCCGTTCGGGACCGCGACGGCCGGCCGGCACCCCACCGGCGCCCCACCGAACCGAACCGGAGACGACATGTACGCGACACCCACGACCAGCTACGGCTTCGAACTCACCATCGGCGACGAGTTCGACCCGGCCGACGTCCCCCTCTGCTGCGACCAGGACATGCCCGCCGTCGACGACGACCGCACCTACCTCACCCGCAGGTGCGGCATCTGCGAGACCACCCTCATGGTGACCCGCAGCGACGAGTTGATCTTCGACATCAGGTGACCCGCCCGGGCCGCGTGTCGACCGACCCGGAACCTGCCCCGGGCCGGAGCGGCGACCGGCGCCGCAGGCCCGGGACGGCGAGCACACGAACGACCCGAACCCCCACGACGAGGAGGCGCACCCCACGCCTGGACAGCCGGGTGCGCCTCCGTGACCCGCCCCACCACGAGACGGGATCGCCACCATCATGCCCATCCACACCCCGCAACGGCAGCGCTCACGCGCCCTGTTGCTCACCACCGCCGCCGCGGTACCGTTCGCGCTGGCGGTCGCCGACGACGTCCGCGTGCGCCGCCGCCTCGAGGCCGCCGGCCGTGACGAACTCACCGGCATCCCGCGCCGCCGAGCCCTCGTCGACCACGGCAGTCGACTCCTCGCCACCGGCCGCCGCGCCGACGACGTCCTGGTCCTGCTCGTGGACTGCGACCGGTTCAAGCAGATCAACGACCGCCACGGACACGACGCCGGGGACCGGGTCCTGGTCGCACTCGCGGGGCGCCTGCACCGCTGGTGCGCCGTCCGCCGCGGCCTGGCCGCCCGCCTGGGCGGCGACGAATTCGGCGCGATCGTCCGCCTACCGCGCACCGACACCGACCGCGAACTCCTCGCCCTGCGCACCCGGTTGAACAAGCCCGTCCCGCACGCCGACACGCTCCTGGAGGTCTCCTCCTCCGTCGGCGCCGCCCACGCCGCCGACCTGCCCGGCAGTCCGTGGACCACGCTGCTGCGCGCCGCCGACGTCGCGATGTACCGGATCAAGTCCGGCGAGACGGAGTTCCCGTACCTCGGCACGCAGGCCGACGCGGCGACGCCCACCGTCAACGGCCGCCGCCCCGGCCGACCGGGCACGCACCTGGCCGCCGCACAACCCGCGTGATCCCCGACGCCCACAGGAGACGACCTTCCATGCCCGACATCACCTGGACCCCCGCACAGCGGGCCGCCGAGATCGCCATCCTGCGCGTCGAGGCCGAACGCTGCGACACCGCCCGCGACGACGCCCGCACCACCGCCGACGACCCGAGCGCGCGGCCCGCCGACCGGGACTTCTCCCGCCGCGCGATCACCGCCCACCAGGACAACGCCCACCACTACCGCACCACGGCAGAAGCGCTCGAAAGCGGAGCCGACCCGGTCGAACTCGGCTACACGTCCTGACCTCACGCAAGCATCGCCCATCCACAACCACTCACGGCACGCGAGCCCACCACCGCGACCGACCCCGACGGGGTCCGGTCCGGGCGGCGGGCACACGAGCACCCGACCCCCGCCACCATCCGATCCCCGTCACGGGAGTGATCTCGCATGCCCGAACCCACCCACCACCACCCGGCACACGCCTCCGACGACACCGCGGCCGACATCACCGCCGACCACGACGACCTCACCCGCTCCCCCGAGTGGATGCCCGGCGAACGCGAGGCCACCGAGCAGATCGCCCGCGGCGAGGGCACGTTCTTCGAGGACCTGGACGCGATGTTCGCCCACCTCGAAGGCGAACCCGCGCCGAACCCGGGCATCCGGGTCGTGTCGTTCGGCTACGGCCACCCCGCGCCGCCGCCCGCAGCCGAGATCGTCTGCGACCTCCGCCGGGCGTTCCGCAACCCCCACCACGACCCCGCGATGCGCGACCGCACCGGCCTGGACGACGACGTCCACCGGCACGTCCTGGCCACCCCCGGCGTCGAGGAACTCACCGCCGCCGTCGCCACCGCAGCCCTGAACCTGCACGCCGCGATCGGCCCGATCACCGTCGCCACCGGATGCATCGGCGGCAGGCATCGCGCGGTCGGCGCGGCCCGCAGGATCGCGGAACACATCACCGCAGCCGGAGTCGCGGTCGACCTGGTCCACCGCGACGTACACCGCGAGGTCCTGCCCACCAGCCATCACCACAACGACCCGTCCGACCCCCTGCCCGAGCCGCGGGCCGCCGTCGATCCGGTCGCGGATACCGAAACCTTCGACGTGCGCGCGCTGTTCGGCGTCGACGTCGAACCGATCCCCGTCGAGGACCTGAGCCCGCACCAGTTGCGCCGGGCACTGACGCTCGCCCGCAAGGAGATCACCGCCCACATCACCAAGTGGGGCGAGGTCGAGGACACGTTCGGCGACGAGATCGCCTGCACGCCCGGCTGCCACGGCTCACGCCTGATCCCGCCGTGCGACGAGGAGCACGAGGAGGACGAGGACTTCGAGTAGTCCGTGCGATCGCGATCCCGACCGGCTCAGCCGCCGGTCGGGGTCGCGGGGCGCACGAGCGACCCGAACCCGACCATCCACGGAGCACACGATGTCGTCGATCCTCACCGCACGGACCGCCGTCCCCACCGCCGGCGACTGCAGCGTCAACCTCGCCCCCAGCAGCGATTTCGGCTGGCTCGTCATCACCGCCTGCTGCACCGGCTGCCCCGCCGGCGAAACCTGGGACACCCAGGGCCGCGACACCCGGGACGCGCGCGTACGCATCTCCGACGCCGCCCGCACCTGGGCCGCGGGCCACGCGCGCACCTGCCGCGTCCCCCGCCCCAACACCACCCTCGGCCGATAACCCCGATCGCGGCCCCGGCCCGGCCGGGGCCGTGGTCGCACGAGCGACCCCACCCACGACGAGGAGAACCCACTTGGCCACCACCGACCCCTGGGCCGACGACTACCTCCCGCCCGCCGGGACCATCCCGCCACCGCCCACCGCGCCCCCGGACGACCCCGACGACCAGGAGGAGGTCCGCATCACCCTCTGCCGCTGCTACGGCGAGGGCTGCGACCGCTGCGCCAACACCGGCGTGATCTACCCCTGAAGGAGCCGCCGATGGTCCACCCGCCCACCCTGACTGCTCGCCGACAACGTCGTCGTCCGTCGCGACCACGGCCTGCTCTGCCCGTCCTTGCGTAGTCGTGTGACCGCTGTCCCGGCCGGGCTCCGACGGACCCGGCCGCGACGGCGGGCGCACGAGCGACCCGATCCACACCTCCTCATGGAAGGACATATCGTGACCAATTCCCAGCGCGCCCGGTGGCCCGAGGGTGTCCTCGCCCGCTACCTCACCGTCGGCGGCGCCACCGTCGACCTGACCACCGACGACTCCGGCCGGACCACGGCCGCGAGCTGCACCGGGTGCCTCCGGCGGGAGAACGTGCGGTGGCGCGACGGCCGCTACGACTACTCCGACCGATGGGTCGAGGCGGAACCGGGCGAGGCCGAGGAACGCGCTGAGAAAGGCGCCCGCGCATGGGCGCAGACGCATGCCGAGAGCTGCCGGTCGATGCCCAAGCCCGCAGGCGACCCGCGATGATCCGGCACATCGAGGCCGCCTTCGGCGACGAGGCGCAGTGCACGCCCGGCTGCCACGGCTCGTGCCCGATCGACCCCTACGAGGAATGCGCGGCAGAGATCGACCGCCAGGCGTAGCGACATCCCCGGTCTCCGGGGCGACCACCGACCGTCACGGACGCGGCCGCCCCGAAGACCCACCCACATCCGATCCGTCGACCGAGAAAGGGCCACATCATCGTGAGCGCCATCGCCCCCGCACGTCCGGACCCCACCACCGCCACCACCCGCGCCGACATCGCACGCCGCCTCCAACTCGCCACCGCACGCGGCGACATCGACGAGCACACCCGAATCCTGGCCGGGCTGCGCACCGCAGGCCTGGGCGCGCTCGCGGCCGAACTCGCCTCCGACGTCCCGGCCGGCAAGGGGGCCGGCCGATGACCGCGCCCCGCGATGCCGACAAGCGCGACCACGTCCTGGGCGCGCACGGCGCGGCCGAGCTCGTCAACGCCTGGATCGACGCCCTGATGCTCGACGACCACCTGCCGCGCCCGGTCGCCACCCGCATCGCGTGCGAACGCGTCGCCGACTGCTCCCCCTGGTGGATCGCCGCCCCCGGGCAGACCTGGCGCCTGCGTGAGGAGTTCGAGCCCACCTGCGACTTCACCCCGGAGCTGGTCCGGATCGTCGCCGCCCGTCGCCCGCACGGCCTCGACGCACGCGCCGGCCAGGCCGCCGTCTTGATGGCCGACGCCGAACACGACCCCCACGGCACCGTCGGCGGCTGGCTCGACATGGACGACTTCGCGATCCTCTACGCCCTCGAGGACTGGCCCCACCCACGCGTACGCCGCGTCCGCGACGACGGAATCGTCATCGCCGTCTCCCAACGATGCCCCACGACGGACACGGACACGGACGGGGACGGGGACGGCTGACGAGTTCAGGGCCGACCTGTACATCACCGACACCACCACCGGCCGGGAACGCCTCGTCGATCGCGTGTACTTCGAGGGCCGGGACTGGGACGACGCCTGGGACCGCACCGAGAAGCACCTCGAGAAGCTGCGCCTCGCCGACGGCGAGGCATGCCACGGCGACTTCTACCGCGACAACGCCGGCCTCGAGGAATACGGCGACACCGTCTCCCTGTGACGCGCCCCCGCACTCACGCGGCGATCGACCGCGCCCGCCTGCCCCTGCCCGCACGGTCCCGACCGCGCCCCCACCGCCCTCGTGCGCGGCGGCGCGGTCCGGGCCGTGGGCGCACGAGCCCACCCGAAAGAGAGCCCACCGTGGCGAACAAGCCCAGGCAGCCGACTGCGCGACCGAGCACATTGCGGTGCGGGTTCTGCGACACCACCGAGGAGGTGACCCTCCAGGCCGACCCCTACTCCGCCGAAATCGACGGCAACTACCGCGCCGTCGAAGCGGACGGCGACCACACCGAGATCCCGCTCTGCGGGCCGTGCGCGATCACACGGGCGGAGGAGGTGTAACGCCCCCCGCACCGCCCGCGTGACGGTAGGCCCCCGCCCGCCGGCCCCTGCCCGCACGGTCCCGACCGCACCCCTCACCGCACCGCGGTGCCGGCGGCGCGGCCGGGGCCGTGGGCGCACGAGCCCACCCCCGACATCACCCGGACGAGACGAGGACCTCGTGACCGAGACCCTGCCCGAACCCACCACCGACAGCATCGACACCTCCGACCCCGCCGGCGCCGGTCCGGCTCCCGAGGACGCCGCGCTCGTCGCCGCGTTGCACCGCAGGATCGACGACCGCATCGCCGGTCACCGCGCCGCCGACCAGAAGGCCGGCCTGCTGCTCGCGGTGATCGGCTTCACCACACCGGTGTTGTCGACGCTGCCGACCACCACCGTCGCCCGGGCCGCCGGGGCCGGCCTGGTCCCGGCCGTCGTGCTCCTGGTCGCCGTCCTGCTGCCCCGCACCCACGGATGGCTGCGCCCGGCCCGTGACCCCGATGCCGCGTTGCGGCTGCTCGCCGAGCGGGAGACGCCGCGCGAGCTCGCCGCCGAGTACGAACGCCTCGGGCGGATCACCGCCGGCAAGTACGCGCTGATCAGGCTCGCTTTGATCGTGCTCGCGCTCACCGCGTCGATCACCGCGATCGCCGCGTCGACCGTGTAACCGGCCCCGCCCGTTGCCCCCGGAACCGCCCTGCGGCGCCGGGGGTTTCGGGCGCGGCCGAACCCGGCCGGGCATCCCCTCGCAGACGGGACCCCACCGACGTGAGCAGCTACCGCCTCGACTACATCGCGGCCGACACCGCCGCCGGTGTCGAACTCGTCGCCGACAGCACAGAGTTCGACTCCACCGACGACTCGACGGCCATGCGCGAAGCGACGCGCCTGGTCAAGGCCTGGGGCAAGCCGCGCACCGCCACCGAACGCCGGACCGGCCGCCTGTGGGCGCTGCACCGCGGCAACAAGACGCTCGTCGGGAACGTCTGGCAGTAACCCGCACCCGGCAGACCCGCCTCGCCCGGCGGCGCGCCCAGAACCCCCCGACCACGACATCCGGCCCGCACACATCCACCCGACCCCGGACCGACACCGGCCGGCTTCGGAGGCGGGCGGAACTCACGCTTCCTCAACCACAAGGACACATCATGCAGATCGTCACCGTCGGCGGCCGCCGCTGGATCACCGTGCGCGAACTCGAGCGCCTGACCGCCGCGGCCGTCGACGTCGCCGCCCACACCCCGGGATGCGCGATCCTGCACTCCCTGCCCGGCCGCGGCCGGCTCACCGACGCCGCGAGCACCGAGGTCATCACCACCCTGGTCGCCGTCCAGGCCCACCCGGCCGTCCGGTCCGGGGTGACCGACATCGCTCACGCGGCCGCCGCCCGCCTGGCCGCGATCCAGCGGTCCGGCGAGTGGGTGCCGGCCCACGGCATCGGCACCGGACCCCAGACCCGCATGCCCCGCACCCGCTCTGCCTCGCACGAACCCGTCCTCGCCGGTTGATCCGGCCACCCGACGCCCACGAAAGCGGAATTCCCATGACGAAAGCGCGAATGCGCACCCAGGAACCCACCTGGAGCGTGGCCGGCCCCCACGGTCTCGAGCCCGGGACCCACCCCACCTTGTACGCGGCGTACCGGGCCGCCGTCGGAGACGATCCCCGACGTCCCGGCATGCTCCTGGACCCCGCGCGCGGCGTCTACGTCCTCCGCACACGGGACCGCACCGGCGGCGGGTACACCCCCACCGGACACGGCGTCATGTTGTCCGTCGACACGGTGAACGGCCGCGCGACCCGCGACGGGAGGACGCCACCGATGCCCGTGTCCGCGATGACCGCGCACGAACTGCGCCTGGCCGTGGGATGGCTTCGCGAGGAGCACACGCTCTGGTTCAACCGCATCCGTGACCTCCTCGGCGGCACCAGCTTTGATCCGGAACTCGGCTGCAGCCCCACGTGCGACGGGGCCCGCACCGCGTGGATCTGCGTCCGCGGCTGCACCGGCCGCTGGGATCCGCGCATCCGGGCCCACCTCGACCCCGTCGAGATCTCCGACCTGTATCCGACGCCGACCCCCACCTGGGTCCTTCGTTCCCCCCGGACGGCACCGACCCGGCCCGAACCCTTCACGACCGACTGGACCTCGGAGCCGGACCCGGACACCTGGACGGGCTGCGAACCCGTCACCCACCGCACGCCCGACGCCGCGCTGGCCGCGTTCCGCGGCGGCGTCCCCGACGGCGCCGGTACCCGAGCCCGCCTCGACCATGACCGCGGCGCGTACGTCCTGGAGACCTCGAACCGCGCCACGGGCCACCACGACGACACCGGCCACGAGATCACCCTGTCCGTGAACACCGTCTGGGGAGATTGGCAGGAATACGGGGCGAGCCTGCCCACCCCGGTCGACGCGATGACGACACCGCAACTCCGGCTGGCCGTGACGCAGTTGCGCCACGAGAACACCCGATACGTCACCTGGGCCCGGGACATGCGCAGCCGCTCCTGCGGCCCCGCCTGCACCCCCGGGTGCTACGGCGCCCGCACCGACGACCCGTGCGCCGACCACGCCGACAACCCCGACCCGACACTCGACCCCACCCCGGCCCACACCGTCACCTGCTGACCCGACCGCACCCGTTGCCCCCGGACCGGCCACCCGTTCCGGGGGTTTCGAGCGCGGCCGAACCCGGCACCGCGCCTCGTCGACTCGGGAGACACGTTGACCATCACCCTCGAACGAACCGTCCCGGCCCGCCCGGCCGAACCGGCGTCCGCGCGGCCGCGGATCGTGTGCCTGTGCGGCTCCACCCGTTTCATGGCTGAGATCGCGAAGGAGAACGAGCGGCTGACCCTGGCCGGCGCTGTCGTCCTGGCGCCGTCCGTGGACATGAAGACCCCGTCCCCGCTGTGGGCGGACCCGGCCCGGGCCGCCGACATCAAGACCGGCCTCGACCACTTGCACCGCGCCAAGATCGCCATGGCCGACGAGATCGTCGTGGTCTGCCCCGGCGGCTACTACGGCGACTCCACCCGCATCGAGATCGGCTACGCCCGCACCCTGGGCAAGCCCGTCACCTTCCGCCGCGAGGGCCGGACGGCCACCGGCCCGGGCCGATCGGCACCGGTGTTCGTCGAAGACTTCACCGCGATGTTGAGCGACGTGCGGCCGCACTGCGGCGACGACCCCATGCTGCCCCTCACCCACGGGGTGCGCCTGGAGGCGACCGGGGACCGGCTGTACGCGGTCGCGTCCGGCCGGTACACCCTGGCCGCCACCGTGCGCGCCACGCCCGGCATCGGGACCTGGGACCTGCACCTGACCCGCGCCGTCGTACACACGCTGACCACGCTCGCCCACTCGACCGGCAGCCCCGACGCCCGCCTGGAGGTCGGGCCGAGCGGCCTGGGCGTCACCGTCCACATCGGCCCGCACCGGTACGTGATCGACCGGCACTACGCCGGCGACTACCCGAACTGGCGGCCCCTGGTGGCCGAGGCACTCGCCGCCGGACCCGCCCTGGACGGCGAGATCGTGCTCTACGCCGAGGAGTTGGCCCGGTTCAGCCGAGGCCCCGAGTTCACCGGCTACACCCCGCTGACGGTGTGGGGCCGCGACCCGCGCAAACCCCTCGCGATCACCCGAGGCCCGGACCACGTCGGCCTGATCACCACCACCCGCCGCGAATACGGCGCCGCACTCGACGAGATCCGCGACACCTGGCAGCACACCCTCACCGACACCCGAACCCGCCGATGATCCGCGCCGGCGACACCGACCTCGGCGACCACACCAGCCTGAAACTCCTCGCGGGCGAAGCCGCGATGCACTCACGCGGACCCGGCGTCACCGTCCTGTACAGCCTCGCCTCCGGGCGCGGCCGACTCACCGCCGACGACGTTGACCAAGCAGTCGCCGCGCTCGAGGAACTCGCCGCGAACACCGCAGCCCGTGACGGCGTCCGTGGCCACGCCCGCGCCTTGCGTACCCGCCTCGCCGACGTGCGCGGCGCGACACCGATCGACCTGACCACCTGACTTCGCCCCGGGACGGTCGCCCCCGAGCCGCGACCAAGCATGCAAAGGAAGCGGCCGTCCCGGGCCCACCCACCGCGCCCAGGAGGGCGCAGAGGAGGAACCGACATCGTGACCCTCACCGACCTTCACCGTCCACCCACCCCGCCGAACACCACGGACCCGACCGCCGACCCGGCCGGCCCCGTCTACCGCGAGCGGGCACACCTGGTGGCCGAACTCGCCGCACGGTGGCGCTCCGTTCGCGTCGACCGGGCCCCGGATCTCCCCGAGTTCGCGCTCGTCCAGGCCCACACCCCGGCCGGCTCGATGAGCTGGCACATCAACCGCGAACGCGACGAAGACCTCCTCGCCGGCATCCCGACCGTCGACCCCGACCACCCGTCGATCGAGTTCGACGGACACACCACCGCAGCCAAGTACGCCAGGCTGCGGTCGCTGCACCACCGCCTGCCCGGCGCCCCGCCCGTGGTCGTCGGCGAGCGCGTCGTCTACCGCGACGGACGCGGACATCTGTGGATCACCACCACCCCCGGCCGGCTGCGGTCCCTCACCCCCGACCACGCCCCCGCCCGCCACGACACCCCCACCGCGGTTCTGGCCGCCACCGGCTCGCTGATCGCGCTGGGCAACGCCCGATGACGACGTCGACCACCAGGACCACGGCGAAGGCGCCGCCGCGACGCACCTACACGCGCGGCCGCAGGCACGGCACCGTCTCCTGCGCCTCCACCGGATGCCGCGACCCGCGATGCCGCACGACCATCAACCGCTACGACAAGGAACGCCGCGTCCGCAGCGAACAAGGCACCTGGCAGCCCTTCGCCGACGCGGGCCCCGTCCGCGCCCACATCAACACCCTCCTCGACACCGGCACCAGCCTCCGTGCGATCGCCGACCTCGCCGGCGTCCAACGCGAAACCCTGCGGCGCGTCCTGCGCCCCGACACCGCACGCCTGTACCGGGTCACGGCCGAGCGCCTGCTCGCGGTCACCGCCCCCACCGACCCCCTCACCGCGGCCCGCGCCGAGACCGACGTCGACGCCACCGGCACCCGCCGCCGCATCCAGGCCCTGATCGCCCTGGGCTGGACCCGGCGAGCCCTCGCCGAACACCTGGGCCGTACACCGGCCCAGGTCGGCATCCTCACCCGCGCACGCCTGGTCCACGCCCGCACCGCCACCGACGTCCGCACCCTCTACGACCGCCTGTCGATGACATCCGGCCCCCACGACCAGGCCCGCGCCGAAGCCGCCGCACGCGGCTGGACGCCACCCCTGGCCTGGGACGAGGGCACCCTCGACGACCCCACCGCCGAACCGGACCCCGGAGCGACGCCCACCCCCGCGAAACGCGCCGCACACACCGCCCACGAGGCCCGCCACCTCCTGGCCGCCGGCACCTCCCGCCACGAGACCGCCGAACGCCTCGGCATCGGCCTCGCCCACCTGCGCAAACTCGTCCCCACCTCGGAGACACCATGACGACCATCGAATGGACCGACGTCGTGTGGAACCCCACCACCGGCTGCGACCGCATCTCGACCGGCTGCGACGGATGTTATGCACTCGCCATGGCCCGCCGCCTCAAGGCCATGGGCGCGGCCAAGTACCAGACCGACGGCGACCCGCGCACCTCCGGCCCCGGGTTCGGCGTCGCCACCCACCCCGACACCCTCACCACACCCCACCGCTGGAAGTCCCCGCGCCGCGTGTTCGTCAACTCCATGTCCGACCTGTTCCACGCCAAGGTTGCCGCCCCGTTCATCCGGGACGTGTTCGCGACGATGGCGGCCACCCCGCGCCACACCTACCAGGTCCTCACCAAGCGGCCCCGGCGCGCCCGGCTGCTCGCGGCGAGCTGCCGTGGCCGAGCAACGTGTGGCTGGGGACCAGCGTGGAGGACGCCGACGTGCTCCACCGCGTCGACGACCTGCGCGCCATCCCCGCCGCCGTGCGGTTCCTGTCCTGCGAACCGCTCCTGGGCCCCCTCGACGGCCTCGACCTCGCCGACGTCGACTGGGTGATCGTCGGCGGCGAATCCGGACCCCGGCACCGGCCGATGAACCCCGACTGGGCACGCGGTGTCCGCGACCACTGCCTCGCCCACACGGTGCCGTTCTTCTTCAAGCAGTGGGGCGGCCGCGTCCCCAAGGCCGGCGGCCGTGACCTCGACGGACGGACCTGGGACCAGTACCCCCGCGTCCGCGAGGCCCAGCCGTGACAACCGTGACCGAGCCCACGAACACGAACTCGGACTCGGTCTATCCGATCTACGCCTACCACCACGCGCCACCACACCTGAAGACCCGGCGACAACTCCGCAAGCGCGGACTACGACCCGGTGGGCAGGAGCCCGTCGCCGAACTGCGCTGGTACGGAGGGCTGAGGGTCGCCTACCTGTACGACGTCCACCTCGCCCTCCCGGTCCGGCCCATGACACCGCGACGCGAACGCGCCCTCGCCGAGGCGATGCGCGCCCGCCGCACCTGCCGCGCCTGCGCCCAGGACACCGGGAAGTGCATCCCCCGCCGATACGGGATCTGCTGGTCCTGCGTCGAAGCCGACAAAGCCCGCGAGGACTGGGAATTCGAGCAACAACAGGCACCCGAATCGGAGTGTGCCCGGTGACGACGAGCCCGCCCACCGCATGGGAACGCGGGTCGATGCGGATCGTCCCGCCCCGGGACCGACTCGCCCTGGGAACGGTGACCTGGTTCTGCAACGACTGCGGCGAGAACGCCTCCATCAGCACCCGCAGCCCGGTCGAGGCCGCCTCCCTCGCCGCCGAATGGCACGCACACACCTGCGCGCCCCTGCCCGAACACTGGAGGACGGCACCGGTGGAGATGCCCTGCGACCTGTGCAAGGCCCACACCCGGGCACGGTCTCCATGCGGACGACCGTGCCACCCCGTCTGCGCCGAACGCCGAACGGGCCGACGCACGACCACGACTGCCGAGCCCGCGCACGGCAGTTCGCGAGCCGGAACGCACACCGCCCTCCGTCCCTCCGCACGCGGTGATCCCCGATTCGGAATCCCGCGATAGCCCCGATAGATAACCCCACTCCAAAGGGCCCTCGCATGTGCACCTCGCATGCGAGGGCCCTCTTCTGTTTTGCGGCACCTCGACATGCCCGCCCGCGCCGACGAGACAAGTCGCGGGCGGGCCATGCGAGAGGTGACGTATGCCGAACGTCCGGATCGCCATCCCTCACATCACACAAGCGCGCCGGAGTACTACGTGGCCGAGACCGTCGGTGTGGTCTCCGTGGTACGGGGCCAGAGCCCGCCCTGACCCGACTTGCTTCCCCGCCGCCGCGAACCCGGCTGATGTGGCGCCCCAAAGACTGCAGCCAGGTCCGCGGGTGCCGAAGTCCGGCTCGAAAAGATCGTCCGCTTCCTGGGGAGGTTGCCAATCGACCGGACCACTCGTCTTTACCCGGTAAAGATCCGCCGGCAGCAAACGAGGCATTTCCGGAGGAAGAAGGCAGATCGGCCTTCGGCCTTCAAAGTGGTCCTGCCGATCGGCTCGCGACCGTGCCGGTTGCCCATGGCTCACGCTTCAGCACCCAAAGCAGTTGCCGGACCGTCCCGGCCGGTCCGCGGACGACGACGTGCTCGACTGTGCGCCGTCGACGGCATCAGACGCCTTGGGGGCCGGGTCGAAGGGAGTGTGGTCCACTCGGCGTCTCGCATCTTTACCGGGTAAAGGTCGAGGCGCCCGTCGATCCCGCTCCTTGATCAACTCGTCTCCGACAGGCCGGCCGTGTCGGCGATCCGGGTGAGTTCCGCCTTCCATGGGGAGCCGGTCATGATCCTGTCGAACGCTTCCATGGCGAGGAACACGAGATTGAATGCCTGGAAGGGAAGGAACCTCGCGATGTCGAGTTCCTCCTCGTAGTGCGGGGCGTCGTACAGGCGCGTAGGTTCCCCCGGCCCGTCGGTGAAGAAGCATCGGGCCAGGGTGATCGTGGGATGCGCGAGCTGCGTGGTGGCCAGCCAGATCGCTTTCCACCTGCCCGCCGGGTCCATGCGATCGAGAAGGGGCGCGACGTTGGTGTAGACGTCCCCCGCCTGCGGCGGAACGATTGCCGACGCGACCTCAGTCCGGGCCGCATCCATGACGGCAACGGTCTCGGCTGTGAGACCGAAGGCCGAAGGATCGATCGCGGCTCCCAGCTTCCCGTGCTTGAGTTGAAACGCTCGATTCAGGGAATCGACTGCGGCGTCTCCGTCCTCGGCCAGGCGCCACAGCTGCGCCACCGTTTCGATCAACAACCGTACGTTCGGGGAGGTGTGGTGCCCGAGTTTCCGGTTGTGCAGGACCACGACGACGGTCGCCTGCCGGTACGACTCGGCCAGAAATCCCCAACCGACGAGGAAGGTCCGCAGCCCGTCGTCGGGAATGTGGCTCGTGACGTCCTGAGCCAGGAGGATTCCCAGGGACTCCAGGCCGGCGATGGCCCTTTCGTTCATCTCGTGCGCATGCGCCATGCTCCGGCACGGTAGACCGCGCCGCCCCCACCCGCCGGCGGATTTCGTCGGCAGGGCGAGCACCACCGGCACCGTGGCCTGGGGTAAATGGCGCGTACGCGACGACGGCCCGCCTCCGACTGGAGACGGGCCGTTATGCGACGTGTGATCTTTACCGGGTAAAGATCGTCGAGTGAGCGGTCAGCTCGTGAGCGAGTCCAGGAGCAGCGAGGCCAGTTCCTCTATGGCCTCACGCTCCAGCACCTTGTGGAGCTGCTTGGCCATCTCGGCCGGGCTGGATACCCGGATCACCGCAGCGGCGGGAACGGCATCCGCCTGTGTTCCCGTGGAGGCCCCCGCTGAGGCCGCCTTTACTGGGTAAAGATCCGCAACTTCTCTCTGCTGCGGCCGCTGGGCGGGCGCTTTCGGTGCCGGTGTGGTTGCCACGGGTGGCGCCACAGGCGGGGGAGAGGGAACGACCTGGCCGGCTTGCGTCTTTACCCGGTAAAGATCCTCCAGGGCGGCGACCTGTTCGTTCGGGGGGAGGTTGCCGATCGACCGGGCCTGCTTCACGCCGAACACGCCATCGTTCGCGGCGAGCCGCTCCTGGAGCTCGGGCACCAGCTTGAGTAGGGCCCGACGCTGCGAGACCCAACCCTCGGACCGGCCCAAGACCTTCGCCACCGCCGATGCCGTGCCCAGCGTGGCCAACAGATCCTCAAGCGCCCGGGCCTGCTCCAACGGCGCGAAATCTTTGTGCTGCACGCTCGTGACGAGGACGCTCACCCGCGCGGTGACGTCGTCGCGGACGCGCTCGTCGTCGACCACGCACGCCAGTTGCGATCCGCCGGACAACTCGACGGCCCGCCTGCGCCGGTTGCCGTCAATGACGACGTACTTGATCGCGGCTGCCTCTTGGGGAGTCGCAGCTCGATCCGGATGGATGGTCAGGTCGGCAGCCCGGTTCGGATAGACCTCGAGGAACGCATCCTTCGTGACGAGCGTGGCGACCGTGGCCTGGCCGATCTGCTCCAGGGAATCCCTCAGCTCGGAGACGTCGCCGAGTTCCTCGCGCGGGTTGAACGGGTTGTACGCGATCTCGCGCAGCGAGACCTTCAGACTCGCCCCGACGGGAGCACCCACCGTCTCGTCGGCCGGCGCCGCCGGGACGAGGGGAGCGGGCACGCTCGGCAGGGTGGCCAGCACGCGGGAACGCGCGGCGTCGTCACGGGCGGTCTGTGCGAGACCGCCCAGCTGCACACGCTTCGAACTGCCCATCAGGCCACCTTCGCCTTCTTGCGCGAGGCCTTGGGCTTGGCCCCGAGCCCTAGTTCCATGCCCAGCCGGAAGAAGTCCTGTGCGGCCTCCAGGGAGACGCGGTTCTTCGGGTACTGGGTGACGACCAGGCCGTCGGCCGCTGCGCGGGCGTGGACCTTGTAGTGGCGTACGACGGTCTCGGCCCTGTTCCAGCCGTGCGCGTCGATGAAGTCGATCGTGCCGTCACGATCCGTTTCGCCGTCGCGTGGATCCCAGTTGTTGACGACGACGGTGTACGGGAGCTCGCGGGGCTTGATCGCGAACTCGACCGTGTTCGTCGTCGGGATGTAGCACAGCGGTTCGCACTCCATGGGCACTATCACCTGGTCCGCGACCTCGAAGACCGCCTCCAGGATGTCGGCCGTCTCCGAGATGCCCCAGGGGCGTTCGGGGTGCTGTGGGTTCGCCGGGGGAAACCATCCCGGCGTGTCGATGAAGATGTCGTCGTAGTCGGTGTTGTGTCGCAGGCCCAGGATGACGTCGGCGTCGAACACCTCGGTGAAGTGGAACGGGAGCTCCTCGCCCACCCGATCCGCCCACCAGGGGGCCGAGCCCTGCGGGTCGCAGCTGACGACGAGTACGGAGCAACTCCCGTCCTTGCGCGGTTTGCGCACGTCGGCGGTGACCGCCGCGAGGTTGACGGCGAGCGTCGACTTGCCGACGCCGCCTTTCTGGCTCACGACAACATGAGTTTTTGGCACGGGTACTTCCCAACGGTTGGTGTAATTCCCCGGTGCATCCGCAGAGCGGAGCGGCATGAACTATGCCATCCCCGCATGCGCTTGACGGATCATCCACGCCCATCCGTGCGCAGATCGGGCGTACATCACATGAACGACGGCGGATCTTTACCCGGTAAAGATCCGCTCGCGCCGTCCGGAGGCCCGGGTCAAGCCTGCGTGTTCGACGTCTCGAATGCGATTGCGTTGAGTTGGGCTCGGGTCTCGATGATGCGAGGGGTCATGGTCAGACGCCCCCACCGCAGGTTGCTGTAGTAGACGACTTGGGTGGGGTCATCGGTAAGCAACCTTGTCCAACAGCTCTCTTCCCGATCGACGTCCGCGCAACGGCAGTGATGGGCGCCGATGCGCATCCGAGCCCGGTGGGGGCCTGCGTGAACAACCGCAGGAGATTCGTACACGGCGGTCCGTCGGTGGTCTCCAAAGACCAGCCGGCCCGGTCCCCAACCACGGTGACCCACACATCGGTCCCGTTGGCGGTGCCCAGGCCGGTGGTAGCGCGGATGCGACGCAGGATCGCGGAGCCGATCCGTGGATCCTGCTCCCGGGTGATCGGGCGCCAGAGCTTGGCCGCGGCGCGTTCGGCGCGGCTCCAGTCCGGGCGCTCGAACAGTGGCTCGTAGGGTTCGCCGGGACGGCCGGCGGCGGCCGCGCGGATCCACCAGCGGGGATTGAAGCCGGTGAGACGCACCGACGCCGTGGTGCCGGGGCGGGTGAGACGGACGTGGTTGCCGTCGATACGGGAGCGGAGACCGAGCACGCCGCCGACCGCGTCGGCCGGACTGTCGTCCTTCGGGTCGAAATAGGGCAGGAGACGCGTGGCCCAATGGGCGATCACGAAAGGCTCGTTCATCAGGCGCACCGTGAGACGGTCCCGCTCGGGACGTACGCCGACGATGCCGAGGGGATGCGGGGTCAGCCCGCCCAAGCCCTTGCACCTCAGCAGGACGTCGCTCTCCAAGGCGGCCTGGTGGAGGCATTCGGCGGCGGGAATCGCGCGCTCGCCACCGCCGGGGCCCGTGATGGCCCGGTGGCTCTCGCCGGTACAGAGACGCCGGGCATGGATGGGGCGATCGCCGGGAGTGTTCACCGCGTCTCTTCCGCACCTGGACGGCCCCCTCGTCCGTGGCGCTTGGCGTCGACGACGAACACGGAATACGCACACGCCGGAAGCGGCGTGGGAAGGTCAGGGCCGATACTCGGCGACCAGGAGGGGGGCTGTCGATCGCGCGGCCGGGTCCTTCGAACCCGACCCCATCACAGCGTCCTCATGACCATCGGGTCAACACGCCACGCTGCATCCACGTCCGATGCACGCGTCCGCGCCGCGCGGCCGTCCACGCAACACCTGTGCGCTGCCCACCGCTCAGGCACGGTTGCGGCGGTGCAGGCGTACAGCCTTGACCATGGCGACTGCGGCGGCGGTGGAGAGTGCGGCGCGGATTCCGTTCCAGATGTTCCAGGTGGTCTCGAAGTCGGTGCGGGTCTTGCCCGGGTCGGTGCTGCCGGCGGCGGCGAGCATCTCGTTGAGGGGGACGTTGATGCCGGAGGTGGTCAGGACGGTGGTGGTGTAGAGCGCGAGGGCGGCGCCCGCCCAGCGCATCGCCGCGCCGCCGCCGCGCTTGCGGAGCTTCCAGGCGGCGACGGCGGGCGCGGCGAGTGCGGCGGTGAAGACCGCGAAGAACAGCGGGTTCTCGATGTTGGTGTTGATCTGCTGCATCGAGTGCACGAAGTCGGCGTCGTCCTTGGTGCCCAGCAGCGGCATGACGACGGCGGAGAAGGCGACGTACGTGCCGGCCATCAGAGTGTTCGCGACGGCCCCGGCGGTGAGCCAGCGGCCGACGGTGTCGCGGGTGGCGGCGATCGAGCGGGCGGGGGCGGTGGCGGTGGTGGCGAGGGTGTGGTCGACGGCGGCCATGGTGAACTCCCGGGGAAATGAAGGCTGGTGAGGGGCGGGGGCGGCCTGCGGTTTCCGCGTTCCGCCGCCCCGTTCTTCGACACCTCAAGACTGTCGTTCGCACCCACCTTGAACAACGACCGTCCCAGCAACCACGGTTAACCCCGGGGTTACCGATGCAACCGAGGACATGCCCGGACGACCACCCCATCCGAGACATTCGCCCGGAACACCGAGCGGACCGGCGCTCGGCTGCGACCATGGTCCGATGACCGAGACCACCGCGGCCGCGCCGTGTCTGCTGTGCCGGGAACCGTCCGTCGAGGCGATCCCGACGGCCCGCCCCACCACCGAGGACCAGCCACGCCCCGAGGTGCCGCTGTGTGTACCGTGCCGGCGCCAAGTCGTGGCCGGCGCGATCGTCCTGGGCTGGTGCCCCACCGGACGGCACCACGGCCTGCGCTTCACCCGCTGCGCCGAGCACCGGGCGTCGTTCGGCGAGTAGCACCGGGTTGGCTGCGCTCGTGATCTCGGAAAGCCGCAACTCGTCAGGTCGCGGCGAGGCTTGCCTGCCGAGGCCATACGGCTTAAGCCGCACGTCGGCGGCCGGGCGGATGTCGCTACGAGGCATACGGTCCGTAGATGGGCTGGCTCACTCTGATCTTTGCCGTTGCCGCAACGGTCGCCTCCGTTGTTGCGGCCAACTGGGGGTGGATCGACCGCCCGCAGTGCGGATGGAACATCCATAGGGAGACCGACCACTCCGAAGGAGAGCGACCCGCCGGGCACAAGCAACGCGCGACGTTCACTGTGCGACAGGTGGGCACGGCCACCGTGCACAACGTGGAGGTCAGGGTCTCAGGAGGCCTCGGGATCGCCCCGCCCCGGGGAATCGAGGCGACCAGTTTGTATCAGGCGACGATGAGCGCCAGTTCGGAGCCCATTGCCTTCGATGTCCTTTTCCCGGATAGACCGGACGCGAAGGTCTACATCGAGATTCTCTGGAACGAGCTGCGTCCGTACCGATTGCACGGCCAGCGCTGCGAAGCCCGGGGCCTGACATGGGAACGGTGGCGGTGGCAGTGGCGGAGCCTTCGCCCGCGCACCAGACCCGGAGACAAGTGGTGGACAGCCAGACTGGTACGGACATCCGGCGTCTGGGAGCCGCGGAACAGGCCGGCACGCGTTCGGATCCCGTGATGAGCGCGGATACCGAAGACCTGGGCGACGCCCCGCTACCCATCGCCCAAGCATCGGCGGTGCGCCGCGCGGTGCGAGTGCCGCCGTTCGGGCGACACGGGCCCGGTGCGGGGTATGCGGGGGTGTGGGGGTGACGACGTTCCCAGGCATGGTCACGTTGCCCCGTTTCGCTCCGATGCTCGCCATGCCCGGCACGCTCCCGCCCGTGGGGGAGGACGATCGTTGGGCGTACGAGACGAAGCTGGACGGTCAGCGGGCCGTCGTCTACCTCCTCGGTGACGGGACGGTCCGTCTGTTGTCGCGTTCCGGCGCGGACATCACGCCCGTCTACCCCGAACTGCGGGTCCTGGGCGAGGCCTTGGGCGGGGTGGACGCGGTGTTGGACGGGGAGGTCGTGGCGTTGGACGAGCGCGGGCACAGTGATTTCGAGCGCTTGCAGTCGCGGATGGGCCTGGCGGGTTCGCCTGCCCGCGCGGTGCGCCTGGCGGGCGAGGTGCCGGCCCATCTGATGCTGTTCGACGCGCTGTTCCTGGGTGGTCGGGATCTGACCGGGAGGCCGTGGACGGAACGTCGCCGCGTGTTGGAGTCGCTGGGTCTGGCGGGCCCGGCTTGGTCGACGCCGGCCGCGTTGGTGGGGCACGGGGAGGCGGCGTTGGAGGCGACGCGTGCGGAGGGCCTGGAGGGCCTGGTCTGCAAGCGTCTGGCCTCGGTGTACCGCCCGGGCACCCGCTCGCCGGACTGGATCAAGATTCGGAACTGGCGCACGGTCGACGCGGTCGTCGGGGGGTGGGTGCCCGGCCGCGGCCGGTTGTCCGGGTTGCCGGGGGCGTTGCTGGTGGGGGAGTTCCACGCCGGCGCGCTGCGGTATCTGGGGAGTGTGGGCACGGGCTGGAGCGATCGTGAGCGCGCGACGCTCGCCGAGCTGCTGCGGGTCGCCGCCGTGCGGGAATGCCCCTTCGAGCGGGACCCGCGGGTGGTGGGAGCGCGGTGGGTCCTGCCGCGTCTGGTCGGCGAGGTCGCGTACGCGACGCGCACCCGCGCCGGCCTGCTGCGCCACCCCTCGTGGCATCGGCTGCGGCCGGATCTGGTTCCGGAGGATGTGACGTCGGAGTAGGCCCGGTGGGCCCGGGGGCGGGTCAGAAAGGTGCGATGCCGATTCCGGTGATGTGGGCGTGTTGGTCCAGGACGCGGTCGACGGTGAAGGACGCGGCGCGTTGGTCGACGCGCAGGAGGAGGGTCGTGGCCGCGGCGACGTGGTTCATGTCGACGGCGGGGTCGTCGGTCCACACACGTCCGCCCCAGGTGCCGCCGGTCTCCCGGCGCAGGTGGGCCTCGACCGGGACGCTGGTGCCATCGACGGCGACGATCGCGGGTCCGTCGTAGCGGTGTCGGGCGCGGGAGGCTCCGGTCATGGCGTCCCGTGTCCGCTGATCTGCGAGACGTGGTCTCCGCTCGCGACGACGACGAACGGGTGGCCGATCCCGGCGGGCTCGGTGTCCAGGCGCAGGAAGCCTTCGGTGCCGACGTCCAGGACGGGGCCGTCGTCGATGACCGCGCTCCAGACGCGGGGGAGGACCTCGCCGGGGACCGGCCAGTCGAACAGGTCGAACGTCACCTCCACGTCCCCGAGGCCGGGGAGCGTGACGTAGCCGTACGCCGCGTGGATCTCCATGATTCGAGTGTGCGTCGACCGTCCTGGTCCTGCCGGCGTCGGATCGGGCTACGCGGGCGGCTGGGCCGCCCTCGCCGGCGAGGACGGCGAGGGCGGCCTTCTTGAGAGTGTCGCGGTCGTCGGCGCCGGCGGCACCTGCTGCCTCGCGGGCGGTGATCAGGACCCGCATGGCGGTCATCCTCGCGGCCCGTGCCCGCTCCAGGGCCCCGATGTCGTCTGTCTCCGCGACGCGCAGGCAATACAGGTGGGCGCGCTCGAACGCGAGCTGGTGATCGAGCAGCGGCTGGAGGTGGTCGGGCAACGGCGACGATTATTCGGGCATGTGTTCGACCCTAGGGGATGTTCATCGGCGTGATGCCGAGACGCTTCCGAGGGCGGCGCGGGGGCGGATGGGCCTCGGTGTCGCCGGTGGGCGGTCGCGGATCCTTGGCCGGTGTGGATGTGTTCGGGCGCCGGGCCGGGATCGCCTTCTATACGCCTCTGCGGGGATCGATGGGGAAAGTGATCGCAATTGGGGGTGAACTGTCCGCTTCCTTTTAAACGCAGTGCGATTAAGTAAATACACAAAGTTATGGCGTGCCTGCACAAACGGGGGCTCGAACCGATTGCATGTGCTGCGGGGAGCGAGCCGTTCCCGACCCCGCGCGGGCGCCTGCACAAGGCCTCCGCGCGGTGAGTTGCAGAGGAGAGATCAGTGCCAGGTACGGAGACCATCGTCCTGTGGTTGCTCGTCGTGCGCGTGCTGCTGTGGGACGCGGCGGTGTTGCTGCCGCGCGTGTTGGGGGCGGGGGTGCGGATCGGCGTCGCCCACCTCCGACGCCTCCCGGCCCCGGAGGCGCCCCACCCGGCGACCGGGGGAACGGACCCGGACGGGCGGGCGGGAGGGATCGGGCCGTGACCGAGACGGGGGGCACGACCGGCGGCAGACCACTGACCCGCCTCGCCTTGACGTTCGAGGTGTTCCACGAGAGCCACGCACGCGCCTGGTACAAGTTCGCGCACCTGCAACTGGGTTCGAAGACCGCCGCGCTGCGCGCCGTGGAGGCCGCGTTCCGCGAACTCCACCGGGCCTGGCCGCACGCGCTGCGCCAGGACCGGGTCGAGGCGTACGCGTGGGCGGTGCTCAAGGACCACGTCGAGCGGCGCACCTCGCGCGGGGGGTCCGCGTTCGTGGAGACCGCGACGTTCGCCGAACTCGATCCGTATCGGGCCCTGTTGCGCGAGTCGCAGGAGTTGTTCGGGGAGATGGAGAGCAGGATCGGGTTGTTCGCGGCGATCGCCAGGCTGCCCGAGAAGCAGCACGACGTGATCGTTCTGCGGTATGTCCTGGGGTATTCCGATGCCCGCACGGGACACATTCTGGGAGTTGCAGAAACCACCGTCCGGTCGCACGTACGGTGGGCAAAACGGACCCTGGCCCGAGAACTGAGGCTGGAGGATCCGGAGATCGAGGGAGAGTGAGCGTGCGCGGGAAGGGCGTGGAACGCACGATCGAGGACGTCCTGGCGACGGCCCGTGTCCTGGTCGGCGAGTACGAGGACCTCGACCTGGCCGCGGCGCGGGAGGCACTCGCGCGCGACCTGGACGACGACCCTCCCCACCCGGCGGACCCGCCCTCCCGCGCGGCAGGGGCCCTGCCCCGGCACGAGCGCGCCGCCCGGCAACTCGCGGTCACCGACGTCCTGGTGCTGACCTCGCCGAAGGCCGCGGCCCGGCTGGGCCGGTTGGTCAACGACCACCGGGTGATCGACCCGCGCGGCGCGCTCGTGTTCGCGTGCCTGCTGCACGTGTCCGGCCGGGACGAGGGGGCGATGTTCTGGTGGCGGTTCGCCGCCGGCGGCGGCAGCCACCACGCGGCGTGGTGCCTGTACCTGGAACACCGCAGCCGCGGCGAGACCCGCGACGCGGACTACTGGCTGGAGCAGGCCCGGGTGCTGTCCGCCCTCACCCGGGCCACGCCGCCGCCGGCGTTCACCCCCGCCGAGGTCGACCGCCCGCTGCTGCCGGCCGACGCGCGCGAGGCGATCCGCGCCCAGTGCGATCGCGGCGACCGGCCCCGGCTGCCGCGGCGCCTGGAGGCGGTGATGCGCCGGCTGCGCGTCGAGGGCGACGACGACTACCCGGGCGTTCCCCAACCCTGCGGCGACCTGCCCGACGCGCTCACCGCCGCGTCCCGCTGACCGCCGCGTCGACGCCTCGCCCGAGTGCGGCGGAGGGACGGAGTTCCGAACTTGGGCCCGTTCGGACGTGCCCCAATAGTGGTTGTCCGGCCTCCGACCTCGGATATCCGGAGTGTTATCCGAGGTGGTTAACGCGAAGCGGAAGCCGCGCCGCCGAAATCCCCTCCGGACGCGACGAGATCGCGGGTAGCGCCCCGGGGCATGGTGAGAAGCTTTCCCTAGACCCACGACTCTGTCCGGCCGGCGACGCGATGTGTGCCCGCACGCCGAGTGCGCGGTGGCCGTCTCGATGCTGAATCGCGGCAGGGCCCGTGTCAGTCCGGAGTTCAACCGGGAAGGCGGGTCCATTCCTCCCGGCGCGGTCGACCTCGACTACTGGACGTGCGGAGCACTGCGAGCGTGGCATCGTCGAGCTGGTCACCTACGAGAGCGAACCCGCGCCGGACTCCGGCGACCCGAAGATTGCCGAGTGGCGCCTGGTCTGGCCCGCGAAGAGTCCCGTGAACTCTCCACCGACGTCCCCGAGAAGATCCGTGACTTGTTCACCGAGGCGTCCCGAGCCGAGGACGTCGGCGCCTATCGACTGGCCGGCGCGGGCTACCGGGCGACCGTTGAGGAGATCTGCAAGGACCGGGGCGCGCAGGGCAACAACCTGTTCGCCAAGATCAAGGACCTCGGCACGCGCGGCGTGATCGCCCAAGACCTGGTCGACGCCTTCGACGAGGCCCTGTACCTGGGCAACGACAGCCTGCACGACGGCCTCGCCTACGCCCCGGACGGGGCCGCGGACGTCGCCGAACTCATCAAGGAGGCGACGGAGTTGCTGTAGGTGCAGCCGGCGGACCGAGCGCGGATGCGGCAGGCCCGGGGCGCCCGCCGCGCGGCGCACAAGGCCGCACAACAAGGCCCTTGACCAACCCGCCGCGCCAGGCGCCTACTGCGTGGTTCAGGGATCGTGTCGGCCCGTCCCGCGACAGGCTTGGGCCATGTCGCCCGCAAGGTCGCCAGTTCCCTTCCAGGTCACATCCCAGTTCCCTTCCAGGTCACTTCAGAGCAGGGGGATCAGAAATGATCTTGTTGGCTTCGTCGGTGAACACCCCCAGCACGGCCGTGACATTTTCAGTCCACTTGATCCAGTTGCTCGCCGCCTGCGGCGAGTTGCTCGGGAACCGGTAGGAGACCTTGACGATGTCTTCAGCCACCTGCTCCATGGATTGGGGGCCCACCATGCCAACCGTCGATCCAGCTCTGACAAGTTGGTAGAGACTTTCGTCCAGTGCGGCCCTCAGAGTGGGACCGCTGGCGAGAACCCTCAGAGTGGTACCGCTGCCGGCGACAGCATGTCCCAGCCTTAGCGTCTCCATTGCGGCGGTATGCATCTCCGCATACGCGGCGCGCTGTTGATCCCGTAGCCACTCATGGAAGTTGACCTGACCTTGCACGCGCGCTCCTGTGCGTGCTGCCTTCCCGCCTGTGATCGCACCCCCAACTGTGCCGACGAGAGCGCCGCAGACGCCGATTAGGGCGCCCCAAACCACCGCAAGGCCTTGATCCATGTCCACATGCTGACTTCCTAGACCGAGGAGGCTGCGGAATTTCCCAGGGTGTCGACGTACTCCCGCGACAACTCACCCAGATGCCACTGCATGGACCGTGGATCGATCCAACGCGTCGTGTCAGTCATCGGGGTCGGCGGACATGGATTCAATCCAGACATGCTGGACCCTGTAGCTCTGCCTGGACCGGGTTGGGCTCCGCTAACGCTGCACGTTGGGCGGCGCGCACACCGGCCGCCGCCTCGGCCGTACGAGGGCCGGCCTTGATCGCGGCGTTCCGCAGAAGCGGAAGCGCGTGCCCCCGGAACTCGTCGAAAGTTCTCCGCGCGAGGGTGTCCCAAACCGCGTCCCCATTGCCCACTGATGGGGTGAGGAGGCGCGTACCGGGACGGTCCCGGATCCCGCGATCGCCTCGGGGAAGGCACCACCCAGTGGAACCCGTCACCGCGACCCTCGCCGTTCTGGGCGCCGTGGTCCCCCTCGCCGACCGGGCCCTGCGCGGCCGGCTGGTCCTGCGCCGGGAACGACAGCGCGAGTTGTGCCGGCAGGCGCACACGCTGGCCGACGGCAGCAGGCTCGTCGACCTGGACACCGGCCTGCTGATCGAGGTCGGCGCGCCGCACCCCCGGGGCCGTCGATGAGCGGCCCCGACGCGTCCCGACGTCGGTTACCGTCCCCTTCCGATCCCGCGGGCGAGTACCGGCGGTCCGACCATCGGGAGGAGTATCTGGACTTCCTGGACGCGGAACAGCCGCACGTGGTGGCGTTCCTGCTGCGTCTGGGCGTTTCGTTGGCGGACGCCCAGGACGCCACCCAGGAGGCGTTCATCAACGGATGGAGCCTCGCCATGTCCTCCGGGTGGTCCGGGGTGCGCGACCCCAGGGGGTGAATCCGCCGGGTCGCGCTGCGGTCCCTGGGGCGTCCCAACGGTCGTCGTCGCCACGGCCGTGAGGTCCTGACACCGGACGTGCCCGAGGCCGGGGGCCGCGACGACCGACAGGAACTGACCGTCGCCACCCTGGCCACCCGATCGATTCTGCAGGCTCTGCCCCGGGACGAGGGGATCGCGCTGGCCCTGAAGATGGACGGCTTCACCGCGCAGGAAACGGGAGAGGTCCTGGACGTCACGCCCGAGCAGGCCCGGTACCTGTTGAAGAAGGCGCCGCCGCCTGCAGCGCGACCTCGCCACCGAGACCACCCCGGAGGTGGGGACACCATGACCTCGATCCGCCGCCCGCTCGACGACGATGCCCTCGACGCCCTGTTGAACGCGCGCGAGGCGCTGCTGACACTGTCGGAGCGGCATCTGTGGGCCACGACCTGGGCACTGGCGTGGGCGGTCCAGCGCGCTCTCGACGCGGCCGGGGGGCTGCGGCGGGTGCTCGCCGTGCTCGCGTTGCATCTCGTCGCGGTGCACGGCGAGACCGACGGGGACGTCCACGCCGCGGCGGAGCGCGCCGCGCTGGTGGTCGCGACGGCGACCCCGGGGCGCGAGGCGTCGACCCGGGCCCGGTTGGACGCGATCGCGGCCACGCCTCACGGCCCGGACCGGGCGGTCGCGATCTGGGCCGAGGTGGCCGCACACGTGGGAGTGCCCGCGCCGATCGTCGTCCTGGACGCGGACGGCATCCCCGAGGGCGTGACCACAGCGACGGCTCCCGAGGACCTGAAGGCGTTCGCGGCGGCCGCCGCAGCGGTCCTCGAGGACGACCCCGACCGATTGCGCGCGGGTGTGGAGCGGGTGTGTGCCCTGCCGCCGGAGCGGCTCGCGGCGCTGCTGGGCACGATCGCCCTGATGATCGGGCTGCGGGTACCGGACGAGGCCCGGGCGCGCGCCGCGCTGGACCGGATGACGCGGTGAACGACGACTCGAACACGGGATGGCGCATCCGCACCAGCCGCATCGTCCACGACGACGCCGGCCGCCTCGCCGTCGAAATCTGCCACCGCACCCCGGCCAGCCACACGTTCCGCCTCGCCTCCGACCTTCCCGACGGCGCCGTCGAACACGAGGTATGCTGCCCGGTCTGCTACGCCGACCGCGGCCACATCCTGACCGGCACCTGGGGTCACGACGCGACGCTCACCTGCACCGCCGGCCACGCCTGGACACCGCACCCGCCCGACCTGGTCCCCGCCGACCTGCTCCGCGAGATCGTCCGCCAGGCCCTCGGCCCCGGTCGCCTGACCCATGCCGAGGCCCGCACCGACCCGGACACCACACCGGCCACCCCCTACCGGGACGGCGTCGCACAACCGCTGGACGACGCCGCCCGCGAACTGAACCACCGCACCTGGATGTTCACCGCCCCCGAGATCCACATCGCCGCCGACCTGCTGCGCCGCACGGACCGATGGCCGCAGGCGATCACCGGCCCCGAGCAGGTCACCGAGGCCGCCCGCCTGGACCGGCTGCACCATGGGCTCGCCGCGCTGGGCGAGTACACGCGCCTGACCGGCGGCCGGCTGGGTCGCCTGCTCGCCGCGTGTGATGCCGTCCTGGCCCCGGCCGCCGCACTGCGCCCGGACGACCTCGAACCGGGCCCGCACCCCGGGAACCCGCCAGCGCTCGCCGATCCCGAGCAGGCGATGGTGCAGTTGCGCGTCGTGCTGCGCGCGCGGGTGCCACCGGCGAGGTCGATTACTGACCCGGGTCCCCGCTCGCCGCGCGGACGGCGCGGGCGAGTTCGTCCGGGTCGGCCGGGCGGGGCAGGCCCTCGTCGTCAAAGTCGAGGCCCGGGATCCATCGGCCGTCGGCGACCTCGGCGGCGACGCGTTCGGCGGCCCGGGCCACCCTCGCGTCGGCTGCGGGTTCCGTGAATTCGCCGCTCGGTCGGATGGGTTCGGGCAGTCTGGAGTGATGACCGAGAACCCGTACGAGGGTGCGCCGCCGATCGGTGAGGCCCTCGCCGCCCTGCAACACGCCACCGGTCGCGATCTCGCGCTGTTGACGGCCGCGGTGCTGGACCGGATCGCGCTCGCGGAGAGCACGAGTGCGGACGACCTCCCGATCGTGGCGGACGCCGCCGCCCACGCCGCCGGGGGCCTGGCCGCCCGGGACGGTCGCCCCGGTGTCGATCATCCCCTTCAACACCTTCGAGCCGCGTACCGTGACCGCGAGGCTGGCGAGGCCGGTTCCGAACCGCCCCGCTGACCCGCCCGGCCCCGGACCCGGCCGCGTTGCGCCGGTTGGAGTCGGCTGCGGTGGAAACCGTACGTCGACCGCGAGGTGCTCGCGATCACCCTCGCCGCGCACATCGTCAACGAGCACTGTGGGGGGCGGTCCGGGCCGACCGTCGACTGATCGGCGTCTGCGGCCGGGGCGGTCGGCGCCGGCGTCGTGCCGGCCGGCGCCGCCCGTTCCCGTTCCCGGCGGCCTCGGGGGATGGGCCGTCGGGTGTGGTGTGGGCCGGCGACGGGGGGACGCCGGATCTCCACGGTCGGCACAACGAGCGACCCGGCGCCGGGTGACGCGCACGCGCCGTCGACCCGACGGGCGCGGCATTGAGTCGCCCTTCCCCCAGGACCCGGTGCCGCCCATTGGGTTCCCGCCCGCGTCCCGACCCTGTGTGTATTGCCGTGGGCCACGTGTCGGGGTGGGCGGGTAGTGTCCGCGGCCACGGACGGCCTCTCCTCCCCGAGAGGTGTCCGGTGGTTGCGGTCGGCCCGCCTCCCACACACGCCACCCCCCTTCGGGACGGCGGCGGCCACACGCGAGGACAACCGGCGGTACATCGGCGGCGTGTTCGGGGTCACCCGACGCTGACGGCCGGCCGCCGCCGCGATCGCCCACACGGCCCGAGGCGGGCGTAGCGATCCGGACCGCGTGGAGGGGCGGACGTGTGGGTTCCACGCCCCGGTGCGCACCGTGCCTGCTGAAACGCAGGATTCCGCGCTCGGTGCGCAGTCTCTCCGCCCGCCAGAGACGTGCAATCGGCCGTGCCGGGGCGGGCCTGTCCTCTGCGAAGGCGCAGGTCATGCCGTCTTGTGCGCACAGAACCGCAGAATTGCGCATCCGTTGCGCATCTCACGTGCCCATTGCGCATCGAGATGCGGAACCTGGAGGACGAGTCGGTGGTAAGTCAGCCCTGTTGGAGTTTGTAGAGCTCGCCGAAGAGGCCGCCGGCGTCGACGAGTTCGTCGAAGGTGCCGGTTTCGACGATGCGTCCGGTGTCCATGACGATGATGCGGTCGGCGGTGCGGACGTTGGCGAGGCGGTGGGTGACGAAGACGGTGGTGCGGCCGGCGGCGAGGGTGCGCAGGCGGGTGAAGACGTGGTGTTCGGCGCGGGCGTCGAGGGCGGCGGTGGGTTCGTCGAGGATGAGGAACGGCGCGTCGCGGTGGAAGGCGCGTGCGATCGCGATGCGTTGCCATTGGCCGCCGGAGAGGTCGTGACCGCCCCACCAGGAGCGGGCGAGGCTGGTGTCCAGACCGTCGGGCAGGGCCGCGAGTGCGGCGTCCGCTCCGGCGGCTTCGGCGGCGGCGTGCACGGCGTGGTCGCCGGTGGGGGCGGGTTGTCCGAGGTCGATGTTGTTGCGGGCGTTCATCGGCCAGCGGGTGTAGTCCTGCGGGACGCAGGCCACGCGCGCCCACAGGAGTTCGGGGTCGGTGTCCGCGGTGGTGATGCCGTCCCAGGTGACGGTGCCGGTGTCGGGGAGGTAGAGACCGGCGAGGAGTTTCGCGAGGGTGGTCTTGCCGCTGCCGTTTTCGCCGACCAGCGCGACGACTTCGCCGTGACGCAGGTCCAGGGATACGTTGTCGAGGACGGGGGTGTCGCGGCCGGGGTAGGTGAAGGAGACCTGCTCGGCCCGCACCGATGCGGGTCCGGTGGTGGGGAGCGGGACGGTGCCGCGGGCGGTGCGCAACCGTTCGGCGTCGTCGAGGAACGCCCGCCAGTCGTCGACGTACAGCCCGGTGTGGAAGACCTTCGCCGCGGCGCGGACCATGGCGTCGACGGCCGCCGACGCGGCGCGAATGCCGACGACGGCCGCGCCGGCGGCGGCGAGGGGGACACGTCCCGATGCGGCGAGCCACACCAGTGCCGCCCAAGTGGCCCCCGTCAGGAGCCCGGCGAGCGCGTCGCCGGTCATCCGTACCCGCAGGGACGCCACGGCCAGGCGTACGGCCTGGTGTTCGAGGCGTTCGGCGACCTGTTCGTACTGGCCGATCAGGAACGGGCGCATCGTGGCGGTGCGGACTTCGGGGGCGGTGGTGCGGGCGGTGATGTAGGAGCGGAGGGTGTTGCGGAGTCGGGTGTCGGAGCGGGTGGCGTGCGCGGTGGTGTGGGTGATTCGGGCGGTGCGTATCGCCGCCCACCCGCGCGGCGCGGCAGCCGTCAACAGCAGGGGCACCAGCACCGGGTGCAGGAGGCCCAGGACGCCGGCGGTCGCGGCCAGGGTCAGTGCCGCGGCGGTCAGGTCGACGATGTCCGCCAGCAGGTTGCGCACGTTCTCGGCGCCGGTGTCGGCGGCGTCCAACGCGTCCTCGAACCCCGGACTTTCGTACGCGATGGCCTCCACGGTGGTGGCCGCACCGATGACGCGGACTTCGGCGAGCCGGCCAAGGCGGGGTGCGAGCCGGGCCTGCACCGCGACCACCCCGCAGACGAGGAGGGACCGCACGGTCAGCGCGGCGACCAGGGCGACCAGGCCGGGCGCGGCATCGCGCAGGCGGTCGGCGGTCGGGGTGGTGGCCAGGAGCCCGGTCAGGGCACTGGTGGTGGCCGCGAGCCCGAAGGCCGCACACACGGCGGCGCCGAGTTGGCACAGCAGGAGGGCGACGAGGGCGCGGGGGTCCGCCGTCCAGGCGAGGCGGAACGTGGTGGCGACCAGGCGCGGGAGGCGGGCGGCGAGTTGTCCGCTGGTGAGGTCGGCCACGGCCTGGTCGTGGCGGCCGGCGACGAGTTGCATGCGTGGGGGAGCGGCGGACGGGCGCGCGTGGGTGCTGGGAGCGGTCACCCGTTCATGGCAGCGGCCCGCCGGGGCGGGCCGCCATCGATTAACTCGAACGAGTGAAGACAAGTCTCCTAGTTCGATGCTTTTCGAGTCGGGGCGAACAGGATGGGCAGCCACGGGCGTTCGGCGTCCTCGACCGTGATGCCCAGTTCGCCCTCGGGCGTGCGGATCCACGCGTGTGCCGCCCACGGCAGGGGACGCGCGCCCAAGACCAGGGTGGTGCTGCCTCCGGTGAGCGCGCACGCGAACACCGTGCCCAGCGCGGTCTCCCAGCACGCGGTGCGCCGGTCGCACCGTGTGCCCGCAGCGGTGACCGCCGCGTACAGGGCGCTGGTTCGTGCGTGCGAGGCCTGCGGCAGGTGTCCGCACGCCGACGCCAGGCGCAGGCGTGTGCGCAGCGGCAGCCGCTGCGCGGCCAACGCCAGGCGCAACCCGATCCGGCCCGCGACGCAGCAACCGAGCGGGGGCGCGTGCTCGGGTTCGGGGGGAGCCACCATCGGGATGCTCATCGGGGGTTGTTCCTTCCGGTGGTCGCGGTGGTGGTGTCCTCGAGGAGCCCGCGTCGGGTGAGGGCGTCGACCAGGACGCGCACGTCGCGGTCGACGGCGGGCTGGGACGCGCCGGTGGCCTGGGCGATGCGGGTGGCGATGGTGGTGGTGTCGGCGCCGGTCGCGAGGTCGGCGAGGATGCGTCCGGCGGTGGGGTTGAGGAACACCAGGTCGCCGGCCCTCAGGTCGACGAGGGCGGCGCCGTGTTCACACACCACGTGTGCGGCGGTGACGCGATGGGTGCTCACGCCGGCACCGCCCACCACGCGGACGCGGTGGTGTCGAGGCCGGCGGCCCACACCTCGATCGCGATCGCCTGGTTCAACGCCGCCAGCGGGGCTCGGGCGTTCCCGTCCCCGGCGCTGTCCAACGCCGTGATCACCGCGCGGGTGTCGAACAGACCCGACCGGGCCAACGCGCCGTCGAACAGGAGGGCGCGCAGGGTCGACAGGTTGCGGCGGATCCCCAAAAGCATGGTCGGGGTGAACGTGCCCTTGCTGCGGCGGTTCAGGACCAGGTCGGGGACCAGGCCGCGCATGGCCGCACCGAGGACGGGCTTGAACACGTGCGGGTCGCGGTGCACCCAGCCCGGCGCGGACAGGGCTGCGGTCACGACCTGGTTGTCGAGGAACGGGGCGTGCACCCGCAGGCCGAACTCACTGTGCAGATCACCCAATGCCGCCACCGCACGGCCCCCGGAGCGGATGACGACGTCCTGTGCGCCCGCGCCCGGTGACCCGTCCTCGTCGACGCGGGCCTCGGAGCGCAGCAGGTCGGCGACCGCGGCTCGCCCGTCCGGGCTCAGCCAGGGCGCGGCCGAGGTTTGCCAGGCCCAGGCCAGTCCCGCCGGCGCCGCGCCGGCGATGCCGCGTTCGAGGTCGTTCGCCGCGTCGAGCAGCCCCCGCTCCCGCTTGGTCGCGGCGAGTTCGGCGACGGCGGCGATGATCGGCCCAGGCGCGGTCTTGGCCAGGCGGGCGCGTGCGCGGATGTGTTGTCGCGCGGATCGGGATCCGTGGGTGCGGAGGTAGTCGGCCCACCAGGCGGAGGGGGCGTCCAGGACCTCGTCGCCGCCGACCCCGACGAGGTGGTCCGTGCGGTGCGCGTCGGCGGCGGGGGCGAGGTAGGCCCGGTCCATGGCGCGCATGGAGATCGAGGACGCCGGCCGGTCCGTCCTCGGTATCGGCAAGGAGCCGTCCAGACCGGTGTAGTGGGCCGTGCCGGCGTCACCGACGGTGATCCGCAGATCCAGGCGCGGGAACAGGTCCGCGATCCCGCGCGCGCCGTCGAGATCGGCGACGGAGGTGTGGGCGTCGTGGTAGACGCACCCGAGGACGTCCGTCCCGTGGTCCTTGTCGGCGGCGAGTGCGCCGAGCGTTCCCGAGTCCAGACCCCCGGACACGTCGGCGCTCCACGCCGCCGGGCTTGCGTCGTCGCCCACACGCCGACGCACGGCCCCGGTCAGGGCCGGGCGCAGCAACGCCGCCGTCTCGGCGAGTGGAAGGTTCGCGCGGGGGGCGCGAACGTCGTGCTCTGTCCACGAACCGTCGTCGTCCACGACCAGCGCCCGTCCCGGCCGGACCTGACGGACTCCCACGAAACCCGGCCGATCGGTGCTGTCCACGCCGCCGACCGCGATCTCCGCGGCCAGCGCGGCCCAGTCCACCGCCGCTCCGACCAGGGCCGCCAGCGGCGTCATGCGCGAGGCCCACACCACCCCGCGAGGGGTCTCGGCGACGTACAGGGGCCGGACACCGGCCAGATCCCCGTACACCCACGTCTCGCGTCCGTGACGCGCCAGCACCCACATCGATCCCGACAGGCACATCGGCGCCCGCACGTCCCCGCGGGCGAACATCACTGCGGCGCGGGCGAGTTCGTACTCGTCGGCGGTGCATTCACCCACGGCGACCAGGCGCGCCCCGTCGGCCTCAACCGATCGCCATCGCGTCCCGATCGCCCACGCGTCCCAGCCCGGCCCGACCCGCGCGCCGTCGACCGGCGCTCGTGCGCCGCGTCCACCCGTGATCCACTCCACTGTGTTCCTCCCCTGTTCCGTCGTGTCGTTGTCGACGACGCAGGGCCCGCATCGCGGTCGATGCGGGCCCTGCGGTGTTGCCTGACCGGCCGTGGAGGGTCAGATGGTCTTGGTGCCCTCGAAGTACTTCGACTTGTCGGCGTCGTTCTCGTTCTTGCTGCCCAGGACGACCGTGTCGGCCGACTCGGTCCAGAAGACCGGCGTCTGGTAGGTGTCGTCGATCATGGCGATTCCCCTTTGCTGGGACGCTTCCCGCGACCTTCCTGCGGGTCCGGCGGTTGCCGGTGACACCAGTGCACCGTCCGGACCCGCATCGGGTGGAGGTCAAACCACCGGACACCCCGCGGACAAAGCGCGGACATTCCAGGGCCGGGGCGCGCGAGCGGTGCCGCGACGTCGGTGCCGCGTTCTACGGTGGGGACTCGGGTCACCACAGTTGTTCCCGGGGGGACCGGATGGGCAGCGCCACCATCGACCGCACACCCAACACCCGCTTGCGCGAGCGGGCCCGGGCACGCGGGTGGTCGTCCGCCAGAGACCTCGCCGAGCACCTGGACCACCAGGCCCGACGCCTGGGCATGAACGTCATCTTCGACGAACGCACCGTGCGACGCTGGCTGTCGGGACACAGCCGCTGGCCCCAGCGCGTCCACCGCGACGCGCTCGAGAGGATCTTCGGACTCGCCACCGAGGAACTGGGCTTCGTCGCCCCCACCGTGCCCACCGGTGTGGCGATCGCAGGTACACCGAGCGGGGCAAGGATCCCCGCGGCACCGGAAGACGCGGATATCGTGGCCGCATTGGCGGCCTTGGGAGGCGCGGACGTGGAACGCCGGGAATTCCTCACCGCGACTGGCACGGTCCTGGGCCTGCTCTCCCTACCGGGCACCCCCGCGCACGCCGCGCCCGCGACGCTTGCCCACACCGGCACCGTCCGCGTCGGCGCCACCGAAGTGAACGCGGTCCGCACCATGACGACCGCCTTCGGCGACGCCGCCGCGGAATTCGGCGGCGGCCACGCCCGCACCCTCGCCGTGCGCTACCTCACCGACACCGCAGCCCCCTGGCTCGCTGGCACCTACACCGACACCACCGGCCGCGACCTCCACACCGCCATCGGCGAACTCGCCCACCTGATCGCGTGGATGGCCCAGGACGAAGGCCGCACCGGAGCCGCCCAGCGCTACTACGCCCACGCGTTCCGTCTCGCCGAACTCGGCCACGACCGCGAACTCGCCGCCACCGCCCTGCGCGGCATGGCCGTCCAGGCCATCGATGCCGGCCACCGCGCCACCGCCGTACGCCTTGCCGAGGAATGCGTCCATCACGCCAAAGATCTCGCCGACCCCCGCGCGCAGGCCTACTACCGGGCCACCCTCGCCCAAGCCGCAGCCCTGGACCAGGACCGCACCACCGCGACCCGCATGCTCGCGTCCTCCCAGACGCAGATCGAACGCGCCCCCGCCGCAACGTCGGGCACCTCGTGGGCGAGCCACTACAGCATCGGCCGGTGGGCCCACGAGACCGGCATGATCCTTGCCCGCCTGGGCGAACTCGACGAAGCCCGAACCCACCTGCGCCACGCCCTCGACATCCACGGCCTCGACCGCAAACGCACCCGCGCCATCGTCCTGGCCGACCTCGGCGAGGTACACCTGCGCGGCGCCGACACCGAGACGGCCATCGCGACCTGGAACGACTTCGTCACCTGCGCCGACGGCATCCGATCCCTCAAGGTCGACACCGCCGCCCAGGACATGCGCGCCCGCCTGCACCGCCTGCGCCGTGACGGCGTCCCCGGCGCCGACGAACTCGAACACCGCGCCCGCACCACATGGACACCGGCCCGGCCGCGATAGGTCCAATCGGCTCCACGTTGGGGCCGCTCGCCGCCGGCGCGGTCTTCGGATCGCCCGGGCCTCGGTGGGTCGGGGCCGCTGAGACCGGGCTACTACGGGCAGCCGCTCGGCAGCCTCGGGCCACGGGCGTTACGCACGGTCGTTCTCGTCAATCCAGGCAACTACGTGTCGAGGGCGTTGCCGAGTGCGGTCAGCAGCCCGCGCTCGTACGCTCCCGGCCCATCGATCAGGTCGACGAATTCGCTGATCAGCGCAAGCGCGCACGTCATCGTCCGCCGTTCGCTGTCGGGTACCGGACCGGCGTGGTCCCGCCAGGCGACCGGGTCGTCCCCCTCGAAGCTGACGGACACGACCTGCTGCACCATCGGCAGATCGGCCACGTTCACGAACTCGGAGAGATCGGATCGGCTGAGCTTGGTCATGGAGTTGGTCCGCGACGTCGGCGTGCGACATCGTTTGCGGGGCGATCCGGGCGCAGCCGGTCACGGTGACGACGGCGACGGTTTCGGCGGCCGTCAGCGGCACGGTGCCGACGACGGCGCCGGCCGGGCTCGCGTACGGGTCCAGGTACGGGAGCAGATCGGCATCGCTCTCGGGCCACGTGTTCATGGACGGGCACCCGGGGTCGACCTCGGCCGTGTTGTGCGGGTGAAGGCCGCCCAGGGTGTGTTCGATCGCGCCGGCGAGTGCCCATTCGGGGCCGCCAGGTCGGCCGAGGCCGCACAGCCAGGCGCCGGCCCTGCGTCCTGCTGCGGCGACCCGTTCCAGGGCCGCGCGCTGCGCGGACGAGAGCGTGCGGGCGTCGATGGTCGTGTCGGAACCGCCGGGCGGCGGGGCGTGGTTGTTCATGTCCGATGAACGAGCAAGCGCCCGAACAGGACGCGGGAGGCCGCCGCCGCACCGGGAGGCCGCCGTCGCACGGACACCCCTCCTCGAATACGCCCCCACCTCCGAACGCGCCACCGTCATGCGGGAACTCGCCGCGTGAACGCCGCCCGCAAGAAGGACGTCTCCGCCGGCTTCAGTGCCGACGACGAGCCCATCCTCACCCGCGCCGAACTCCGCGAACGCAAGCTCGAGCGCATCCGCGCCAGCCAGGCCTCCGAGGACACCAGCCACGACGAAACCCCGGCCGTCCCCGCGCCCACCATGGTGGTCACCGAGCCGAGCGCGGTCATCAGGCGAGAGGAACGCCTGGAGTTCCGCGTTGCCGATACCGATGCACCACGGATGGACCAGCGGGGGGGGGGGGGGGGGGGGGGGGGGGGGGGGGGGGGGGGGCGGGGGGCGCGGGCGGGGGGGGGGGGGGGCGCCCCGCCCCCCCCCCCGCCCCCCCCCCCCCCCCCCCCCCCCCCCCCCCCGCTTCCGTTCACGCGCCTCTGCCACTGCGACGACGGCCCAAAGCTCGTTCGATCCGATCCCACCTCTGTTCCGTGGTGTCCCGGCCGAAGCGCCGTGGCGTTCTTCAGGAGAGTCAGCTGTGGGAGCGGGGCAGGACGCGGTCGAGGAAGTCGTTGCGAGCGTCGGTGTCGAGCTCGCCGTCCAGGGCCAGGGCGGTGCGCAGTGTGTGTGCGGTGACGGCGCGCGGGATGTGCAGGCGCCGTTCGGCTTCGCCGACGATCTCGGCGATGACGGGTTGGGCGTAGCCGGGATCGTGGCGGATCAACCAGTCCAACATCCTGCCGACGTCGGGTGCGATGCCGTAGAGGTGGTCGTCCTCGTCGTCTGCCAGGTCCTTCCCGGTGGCGAGTTCGTCGAGGAAGGCGTGCCTGATGGTGGCTGCCAGGGCTTCGAGCGGGACGATCGCCTCGAGGTTGGTGGCCACGGTCCAGCCGAGTTCGTCGGCGACCTCCCCCACCGCAGTGTCCGTTCGGTGGCGCAGGGCCCAGCGCTTGCGTCGCTCGGGGCGTTCCCACAGGTGGGTCAGGAACATGCGGGCGAGGCGGCGTTGGAGGTCGGCGGTGCCGACGGCGAGGGTGGAGTCGGTGGTGTCGGCGACGGCCGCGGCGACGCTGTCGGGGGAGCGGCGGCGTTGCTCTGCCCATTCCTTGGCGACCGGGCGTGACCATGCGCTGCGGCCGTTGACGACGGCTTGGGGCAGGGGCACGTCCTGTTCGTTGCGGGAGATGTAGGCGCGCAGGGTGGAGGCGGCGATGCCCGCGATGTCGGCGAGGTCGGCGGCGCCGACGAGTTGGTCGCCGGCGAGTTCCGGTGCGGAGACACGGACTACGCAGCGTGCGAGCGGGCGGTGGTCGGGTTGCCGGGTGTGCTTGCGGGCCCACAAGGCCAGGTCGTGACGTTCGCGTGTGGGGTGGGCGTCGCTGTCGGGGTCAAGGTTGGCGACCTTGAGGACGCGGCCCTGGTCGGGGTCGCTGTCGTCGTCGAGGAGATCGGCGGCGGTGACGGTAATTGCGGACGGCACGGGACGACGTTCGTAGGCCTCGCCGGCCGCGTCCCAGATCTGCCGGGGGCGGTACCAGGTGGTGCCGTCCCACCAGTAGCCGCCGGAACGCGTGAGCAGAGCCTTGTCGCTCCACCAGTCCATGTGGGCGCGTGCCGCGTCCTTGTCCCGGTAGATCAGGACGCTGCGGCCGTGGTCGGGGTGGTGGCGCACGTACCAGGCGAGGTCGTGACGGATGGGGTCGGTCGTGAAGGCGACCCATTCGCCGTCGAGCTTTCCGTCCCAGCGTCCCCACATGCCGTCGCCGGCGCCACGCCCGATCTTTTCGATCCCGCGCGGGTCGTCCAGGGGAAGGTGGGTGTCGTCCACGTAGGGCAGTCCGGGGGCGGGGTGGTCCGTGCTGATCCCGTTCGCGACGGGGAGAGGAGTGCGCATCGAGTCGTTGTGTCCTTCCACAACTAGGCGCTGTAGATGCCTACAGCATAGATGCGTTTCCTTCTACAGCGCTTGGGAAACCAGGAGATCTCGTCCTGATCGATCCGACGGTATTCATGTCTTGCATACCACTTGACGATTCTTGATCCGACCCCCAATATGGAATGCGTCAAACGCATACCATTAGAGGGGATTGTATGACCCGACTCGACGAACTCCGCGAGCGACTCCACGCGCTGGACGCCCGCGAGGAGGACGTCCACCAGGAACGTGCCCGTGTGCTGCGGGAGTACGTCCGCGAGGCCGGCGGCCTCACCGACGCTGCCGCCCTCTTGGAGATGGACCCGCGCACGCTCGTGCAGTTGCAACGCCTCGGAGACCTGGCCATGGTCGTCTACCGAGGGCCCGGCGCCGGCGGAACCGACGACGACGGCCGCGCCTACGGCGAGACCGGCACCGGTGACGCGAGCCCCACCCAACAGGAAGCGGACGGTGCCTGGTGGCGCGTGGCCAAGGCCAGCAGGCCCAAGATCCGCGCGCTCGTCGTCGTAGACCGGGGCGTCGTCGTCCGGGTCTGGCCGGTCGACCCGACCCGGGCCTGGCTCGAGCGCGACGGCAGGGTCGCCCTGCCCTTGGGTGATCGCCCGCTCACCGCCGACGAGATCGCCACTCGCTACCCGAGCCTGGGCATTGCCCTCGGCGACGAACGCCCCATGCGGCGCGGCCTCCTCCGCGAGTACGTGGCGCTCGACGGCCCCGAACCCATCTGACGGCCTCGTTCGTCGGGCGGGCCCACCGCGAACACACGCGGTGGGCCCGCCCCTTGTACTGCCGGCCGCACCGTGAGGAGCATCCGTGGAGGAGACAGACTCTGTGCCACCCGACGACGATCAGCACCATGACGTGCTGCTGCACCGGATTGTGCCGACCTGGACGGCCGACGCGGTCGTCCAGGAGCGTCCGGTGGTGGTGTTCGTGGCGGGTCAGCCCGGCGCGGGGAAGACCGTGATTGCGGATCTGGTCCAGGCGGTGCTCGATCGTCGTGGTGGCGCGGTCCGTGTCGGCGCGGATTTCTACAAAGTCCTCCACCACTCCTATGCCGAGGCGTTGGCGCGCGACGTGCGTACCGGCGGTGTCGCGGTGCGCGCGGACACCCGTCGTTGGCAGGCGGGCCTCGAGGCGCACGTCCGCGCCCGCGGGTTGGACGCGGTGGTGGAGACGTCCCTGGCCGACGTGGACGCGTTCCGCGCGGACGCGGCGGCGTACAGATGGGCGGGGTACCGCGTCGAGGTCCTTGCGTTGGCGACCCCCGAGGCCCTGAGTCAGCTGGGGATCCTGGACCGGTACGTGACCGGGGCGGTCGACGGCGCGGGTCGGTTCGTGTCCTGGGCCAACCACGATGCCTGCGCGCGGGCGTTACCGGAGTCCTTGGCGGCGATCGAGGCCGAGTGCCTGGCGGATCGGGTCACCGTGGTGCGCCGGGACGCGAGTGTGGTGTACGCCAACGAGGCGGGCCCCGACGGCGAGTGGGTCCACCCGACGGGAGCCGGCGCGGCCGTGATCGCGGAGCGGGCCAGGCCGTGGACCGCTCCGGAAACGATGCGCTTCCGGGAGGACCTGGCCGGCACCGACCGGCGCCTGCACCGTGAGCCGTTGGACGAGGATCACCGCCTGGCCGTCCAACGCGACACGGACCGGGCCGCAGCCCTGGCCGAGCCGGTACGCCGGATCGCCCAGGCGATCGCCCGGGCGCCCGGCGTCGATTACCACCGCCTGTCCGCCAGGGAACACAGGTGGATCTTCGACGAGTTGCTCGTCGAGGACCTGGGGGTGATCACCCCGCACCGGCGGCCGGTCGTGGTGTACGTCATGGGACAGCCCGGCGCGGGGAAGACCCGCGCGTCGCACCTGGTCCACCGCGCCATGCGCCACCGCCGCCCCACCGGGATCTCCGGCGAGGATTTCAAGGGCGCCCATCCCGACTACCTGCAACTGCTCCAAGAACATCCCCGCACTGCCGGCGAACGCGTTCGCGCCGACTATCGGGCCTGGCGCGACCAGGCCATGGCCCACGTCCGCGCCCACCGCGGGGACATGATCGTCGAGACCGCCCCGGGCAGTGCGGACGCGTTCCTGGCCGACGTCGCCGCGGACCGCCGCGCCGGCTATCGGGTCGAGTTGGTCGTGATCGCGGCCCGGGCCGCCGACAGCCGCCAGGGCACCGCCGCCCGTTACGCCCGGTTGAGCAGGTCCGGGCCGGCCCGGTTCACCACGGTCGCTGGGCACGACCGGTGCCTGCGCGCAGTCCTCGAATCCGTCCATGCCGCCGAGGTGGGGCAGGGCTCGCCGGTGGACTCGGTGACGGTCATGCGTCGGGATCACACGGCGGTCTATCGCAACGAGCGCGGCCCGGACGGTCGGTGGGCCCGTGCGGCGGGCGCGGCGTGGGCGTTGCTGGGCGAGCAGCGGCGGCCCTACACCCCGGGCGAGGCAGCCCGGTTCCTCGCGATGCACCGCTGGTTGTCGGCGGTGTTGCCGCAGCACCGGTCCGAACTGGTGGACATCGCTCGTCTCGCCGAGCCTTTGATGCCCGCTGCGACGCGACCTCGGCCGCTGGTCACGCCCACGTCCTCGGCCGAGTTGCCCGTCCCGGTGGGGCGGCTGGTGCGGGGGTTCGGTCACGGCTCCTGGCGGGTGAGTTCCTTCCAGCGGGCCTCGTAGGCGGCCGCGATCGTCGCGACCTGCTCCGGGTCGGCCCTCTCCAGCACTCTTCGGTCGGCCGCGCACGCCCGTCGTTCGGTCGTCAGTCGTGCCAGAAGGCGGGTGTCCGGTTCGGCCGCCCTGGTCTCCTCAAGGATCCGCTTTTGATACCAGCCGATCACCCTGGTCACCGCCTCGAAGGCGTCCTCGTAGTCGGGGGCGTCCGCCGGCTCGGGAGAGGTGCCTGGCGGGTCGACGGGAACGGGCACGAAGGACCACCTCGGATCTGGCCGGCGGCACCGTACGGGCGGCCGGGTCGGTCTGCGGAAACACCCGACTGTTTCACGCGACGCCCGACAAGTCGCCACACCCCGCGCCCGATCGAGCCGGACCGGTCTCAGGGGGGCGGGGTGCCGGCGCCCGCCGGGCGCTACGTTGGCCCTCGGCGAGCACCTCGGGGGGCGATGATGGCGGGTCGGGATCTACGGGCGTTGTTCGGCACGAACGACGAACGACTGTCCACCGACGAGGCGTTCGTGAACCGGCAGGCGCAGTGGCTGCTGTTCGCCGACGCGCTCGCCGGGCATCTGCGGCACGTCACCGATCCCGGGTTCGACGTCGAGGACCTCGAGGCGCCCCGGGACAACGTGCTGGTGTTCCACGGCATCGGCGGGATCGGGAAATCGACGCTGTCGCGGAAGCTGGAGGCGGCACTCGCCGGGGCCGAGCATCGCCCCGCGCAGTGGGGCGAACCCGCCTGGGAGGCGGAGAGGATCCTGCCCGTGCGGGTCGACCTCGCCCGCTCGGGCGGCGCGGACTTCGAGGGCGTCGTGCTGTCGATCCGCCTCGCTTTGGCCGAGGCGGTCGGCCGCCCGCTGCCCGCGTTCGACATCGCGCTGCGCCGCTATTGGGAGCACAACCACCCCGGCGAGCCGCTGGAGGAGTACGTACGGCGGCGCGGCCTGGCGGGCAGGATCGGCCAGGCGCTGCCCCAACAGACGCAAGCCGCGATGTCGGAGGTGGCCCAGGCGCTGCTGCTGCCCGGCGCGGTCGGGGCGGTGATCGGGCAAGTGAGCGGCGCCCTGGTCGGGGCGTTGCGCGAACGCCGGCAGACGGTGCGCGCCCTGGCGGGGTGTCGGCGGCTGGCCGATCTCCTGGAGGCCGAGCCCGACCTGGACGCGCTCTCCTTCTATCCGCACCTTCTCGCGTGGGAGATCTCCCGCCTCCCGGCCTCCAAGAGAGTGGTGCCGGTGATCCTGTTGGACACCTTCGAGGACGTCGGCGACCGTACCCACCGCGACCTGGAACGGCTTCTGCAGCGCGTGGTGTGGCTCATGCCCAACGCGTTCTTCGTGATCAGCGGCCGCAACCGCCTGCAATGGGCGGACGGGGCACTCCAAGGCCAACTCGACTACACCGGCCCCCGATCCTGGCCGGGCCTGGACGCCCGGGACACCGCGATCCCGCCCGCCCGCTCCGCCTCCCCGACCGCTGCCCGGGGGCGGCAGGTCCTGATCGGGGACCTCTCGCCCCAGGACTGCGACGACCACCTCACCCGCCGCCTCTCCCGCGACGGCACCCCGCTCATCGACCCCGCCCTGCGCGCGATCATCACCGCCCGCTCCCACGGCCTGCCCCTGTACCTCGACCTGTCCGTGATGCGGTTCCTGGAGATCAGGCGCGGCGGCCGCACACCGACACCGGCCGACTTCGACCACGACTTCCCCGCGCTGATCGCCCACACCCTCGACGACCTCACCCCCGACGAACGCCACGTCCTACGCGCGGTCACCCTCCTGGACGCCTGGGACCCCCACCTGGCGACCGCCGCGGCGGGCATGACCCACCAGGCACCCGCGCGCCGACTCGTGGAGCGCCCGTTCGTCGGCGAGGACCCCTTCGCCCTGTGGCCCTTCCACCTGCACGCCCTGATCCGCTCCACCGTCCGCGGCGCCGACGACCACACCGACGACCACTGGTCACCCCACGACTGGCACACCGCCGCCGAACGCGCCCACCAAGCACTCGGCGAGCAATGGGCGGCCGACTCGACACACGACCGCCTGCTGCTCATCGGATGCCTGCGCCAAGGCCTGCGCCTGGCGCGCGACTTCGACCTGGATGTCGGCTGGCTCGCGGACGCCGCGTGGCGCTACGTCGGCGACTCGGTCTGGGAACCGCTCGCCCCACCCGCCCCCGCCGGCGCGGCCGCGAGCTCACCTCGAACGGCGGCGGAAGCGCTGGTCGAGCTGTTGAGCGCGCTCGCCCGGCGCCAGCACGAACACCGCGAGCGCACCACCGACCGGCTCGCCGCCGTCGCCGCCGGCGGCCTGCTCCCCACGGAACTGCACGAGATGGCCGTCTACTACCTGGCCAAGGCCCAACGTGACCTCGGCCGCTCCGAGCCGTCGCGCCAAGGCATGGAGTTCGTCGCCGCGGGCGGCGGCAGGCTCGCCCCCGCGGCCCGGCGGGGCCTGGCCCATCTCGCCCGTCTCGCCGGTGACTTCCCCGCAGCCTTGGCCGCAGCCGGTGCGCTCGGCTGGGAGGGGCGCCACCGCCGTGTCGAGGGCGACGTCCGCTGGGTTCAGGGCGACATGGCCGGCGCAGCGGCCGCGTACGGGGCGGCCCGGGCCGAGGCCGAGCAGCACGGCATCGCGGGGGAACGGGCCACCGCCCAGGCCCAGCGGGCCTTCGTCCTCGCGTTCGCCGATCCCCTGATCGCCGACGACGAACTCGATCTCGCCCGGCAACTCCTGATCGGCCTCGACCTGCGGGCCACGACCCTGACCACCCGCATCGCCGAACTCGTCCGCGACGCCGGGGCCGCCTCCGACGTCGAGGACCGGGCGCTCGGGCTGCGCACGGAGATCGGCGTCGCCGGCCTGGTCTCGGCGCGGACCACCCTCGAGCTGGCGGTCAGTTTCCACCACGCCGTCCGCGAGGACCACCCCGCCGTGGCGGCGTCGATCGACCGGCTGCGTGACCTCACGCGCGGCGGCGACTACGCCTACTACGTGGACATCGCCCACTTCATGGCCGGCTTCCCCCTCACCACCCCGTCGCCGGCGCGATGGCTGGACGGCGACGCGACCACGCGCGACCGATGGCGGGCGCTGGTCACGGCACGGCGCCACCTCGCGCCCTGAGCAGGAAGGACGGACGGTTCGCGTGCGCATTCCAGGGGCAGGACAAAATTGTCCGGTAGGGTCGGTGTGTGCTGGAGATCGAGATGGAGCCGGAGGTCCGCGAGTGGCTAGACACCCTCACGGATCCCGAGCTCACCCGAGTCGCGACCATCGTCGAGCGCCTGCACAACGAGGGCGTGATGCTCGGGATGCCCCGTGCGAAGCCCCTCGGTGACGGCCTGCGGGAGCTCAGATTCGATCTGGGAAACAAGGCCGTCCGGATCACCTACTGGATCCGCGACGACACCGCGGTACTGCTGACGGTCTTCCGCAAGACCCGCGACAACGAACACCGACAGGTCGAACGCGCCAGACAGGCGATGAAGGTCTGCGACGCCCAATGCGAGGGCGACCCCGAACACACCTACACACGACGACCCCTGGAGGAGGACTGATGGACGCACGCACAGCCACGCGCCGACACACCAAGTGGAAGCTCACACCCCCCGAGGACATGACCGCGGAACAACGCCGCGTCCGCGCCGAGACCAAGGTCGCCGACGCCCTCGCCCAGATCGTCTACGACCGCCGCACCGAACTGGGCTGGACCAAGGCCGAACTCGCCAGACGCGCCGACATGGACGTACGCATGATCACCCGCATCGAGGACGGCGCACGACCCCCGACCACACCGACACTGCTCCGCGTGGCCGAGGCTCTCGGGGGGCGCATCACCGTCGACCATGACGGCGATCAGTCGACGGTGACCTTCCACGCGCACGAGTCGACGAACGAGCGGCCAACGCCTGCACACGGCGACTTCGTGCTGGTGTTCCCCAAGAGGGGCATCAAGTGGCACACGGCCAAGGGGACCAAGCCAGATCTCCTGGTGTTCGACGTCAAGAAGTCGCTCACGCGCGGGCACGGCCGTACGAGCGCTCCTGCCCGCAAGTCCACGGACGCCTGACCCGACTCGTCTTGTCCGTCGAGGTAACACCCGGATCCTGCGGTGACCTGCGCAGGCAACGAACCCCCTACTGGGGACGCGCCCCAAGTAGCGGATTCGTTTCCCGCGCGGCGTGACGGTCGCGACCGCGTGGTATCGGCACGCCTATGACGTTCACGGTCCCGTCCGAGCCGATACTGGCGGCCCCGGTCGAAGCGCTTCCCCGCGCGGGGGTATTCGAGCCGAAGTGGGATGGGTTCCGTTCCTGGGTGGCCCACCCGGCGGGCGGCCCGGCGCGGGTCGTGTCCCGCAGGGGGACTGACCTGTCGGACGCGTTCGCGGATATTGCCCGGGCGGCCGAGCGGAATCTGCCCGATGTGGATGTTCTCCTGGACGGCGAGCTCGTGGTCTGGCACGACGGAAAGCTCGCCTTCGACCTCCTCCAGCGCCGGATGAACCGCACCCGCGCCGCCGCGCTGCGGGTCGCACGTGAGCATCCGGCGAACTACGTGGCGTTCGACCTACTGAGGCTGGGGGACCGGGATTTGACCCCTCTGCCGTACACCGACCGCCGCGCCGCGTTGGAGGACCTGTTCGCCGAACATGCCCTGGGCCCGCCGTGGGCCCTGTGCCCCTCCACCACCGACCGCGCCCTGGCGCAGCGGTGGATGCGGGACTGGGCGCCGGCGGGCATCGAAGGCCTGATGATCAAAAATCCCGGGCTGCGATATTTGCCGGGGGAGCGCCGATGGGCCAAGTACCGGACGCGAGACACGACAGAAGTAGTGGTCGGCGCGATCGCCGGGAGCCTGGCGAATCCGACCACGGTCCTGTTCGGCCGGTTCGACGCCACCGGAGCGTTGCGGTTCGTGGGTCGCAGCACGGTCCTGGACCGCCGTGTTCACGCCGCGCTGGTGGAGCGCCTGACGCCGGCCACTCCCGACCACCCGTGGCATGGCCGCTCGTTCTCACCCTCCTGGGGTTCGCGCGAGAAGCACCCGATGATCCCGGTCGCTCCCGACCTCGTGGCGGAGGTCGCGGTGGACTCCGCGTTCGAGGGCGGCCAGTGGCGCCATCCGATTCGCCTGCTGCGCCTGCGGGAGGATGTGGATCCGGTGGATGTGCCGCTGTTCGGTGAGGGCGCGCGGCCGGCCGCCGGTTGACGACGCGCCGCGTCCGCGTTGGCGCGTGGTGATGCACCCGGTCGGGCGGGAGCCGCGTTGTTCGCCGAGGTCGTCCGGGCGGTCGACGCGCTGGTCGAGGCCCGACGCGACCTTGATCCGGACGCCGCGGTGGCAGCCGCGCGCCGGACCCTGCGCGCTGCGGTCCGGCAGGCGTGGGCGGGCGGCATCCCGCACCACCGGGTCCTAGGCCTGCTCCACCAGGCGGGGCTGGGTGCCGACGACCCGGCCGCCGCCGGCTACGACCCCGGCCTGCTTCGGGCGTTGGACCGTGCCGCCGGTTTCGGACGCCTGCGCCCGTCCACCTGACGCGGACGGCCTGCGGCGGTCGGACCGTTCCGTCGCGGCGACCGGACGCGGACGTGGTGAGGCGTAGGCGGCATGGCTACTTCCAGCGGGTCGTCCGTCCGCAGTAAAACTCATATTTGCCCGTCATCCGGGCCATCAAGCTGCTCTGTTCTGCGTGTCGGTCGCCCATTTCGCGGAAGGCGGTGGCGGCGGTGGTGTGGGCGTCGATCGCGTCCTGGAACCGCCGCACCTGCCGCAGGGCGAGCCCGAGGTTGCTCCACGCCATGCCCTCGCCGTGCCGGTCACCCAGCTCCTGGCAGATCCGGAGGTCTTGACGATGGGCGTCGATCGCGTCCTGGAACCGCCGCACCTGCCGCAGGGCGAGCCCGAGGTTGTTCCACGCCATGCCCTCGCCGTGCCGATCACCCAGTTCTTGGTGGATGGTGGCGGCGGTGGTGTGGGCGTCGATCGCGTCCCGGAACCGCCGCACCTCCTGCAGGGCGAGCCCGAGGTTGTTCCACGCCGTGCCCTCTGCGTGTCGGTCACCCAGTTCTTGGTGGATGGTGGCGGCGGTGGTGTGGGCGTCGATCGCGTCCCGGAACCGCCGCACCTCCTGCAGGGCGAGCCCGAGGTTGTTC
>NZ_JBITHP010000035.1:0-20846 GCF_044458105.1 Embleya sp. NPDC050493 | reverse complement strand
GTTCCACGCCGTGCCCTCTGCGTGTCGGTCACCCAGTTCTTGGTGGATGGTGGCGGCGGTGGTGTGGGCGTCGATCGCCTCCTGGAACCGCCGCACCTCCCGCAGGGCGGCCCCGAGGTTGTTCCACGCCATGCCCTCTGTGTGTCGGTTGCCCATTTCGCGGAAGGCGGTGGCGGCGGTGGTGTGGGCGTCGATCGCCTCCTGGAACCGCCGCACCTCCCGCAGGGCGAGCCCGAGGTTGTTCCACGCCCTGCCCTCGCCGTGCCGGTCACCCAGCTCCTGGCAGATCCGGAGGTCTTGACGATGGGCGTCGATCGCCTCCTCGAACCGCCGCACCTCCTGCAGGGCGAGCCCGAGGTTGTTCCACGCCCTGCCCTCGCCGTGCCGATCGCCCAGCTCTTGGTGGATGGCGAGGGCGGCGGTGGTGACGGTGATCCAGTCGTCGAACAGGCGCCGTTGATCGAGGTATTCGGCGAGGGCGTGGGCGAGTGTGGTGGTGGTTTCGGGGTGGCCGAGGGGCGGGGCGGCGGTGGCGACGGCGACCAGGGCTGCGTATTCGCCGTCCAGCCAGGCCAGGGCGTGGGCGCGGTCGGGGAACCGGGGGTCGCGTGGGCCGGGCAGGGGCTCGAGGTGGGTGGCGGCCGCGCGGGTGGTGGTGCGGTAGTGGGTGTGGAGCCGGGTTCGGGCCAGGGAGCGTTGGTCGGTGTCGCCGTGGGTGTGGCCGTGGTGGTCGGCGTGGAGGCGTACGAGGTCGTGCATGCGCCAGCGGCCCCAGGTGGCGGCGGGCTCGACGAGGTGGGCGCGGGCGAGGTCCTGGAGGAGTTCCTCGGTGTCGTACAGCGCGGTGTCGCTCACGTCGGTGTGGACAAGGCGGGCGGCCGCCTCGGTGGAGATGTCGGCGCCCGGATTGAGCGGGAGGAGCCGGAACAGGCGGGCGTGTTCGGGGCCGAGGTGGCAGTAGGACAGGTCGAACGCGGCACGGACGGCACGGTCCTCGCGGCGCAACCGCTTCAGCCGGGTGTGTTCACCAGTCAGGGCGGCGGCGAGGGTGGCGAGGGGGCGGGAGGGTGTGTCGGCGAGCAGGGCGGCGGCGATGTGCAGGGCCAGCGGCAGGCCCGCGCACATGCGTGCGACGGCGGTGGCGGCGTCGGGTTCGTCGTCGACGCGGGTGTCCTCGGGGCCGCGGGCGGCCAGGAGCGAGCGGCGCAGGAGTTCGACGGCGTCGGTGTCGGTGAGGGTGTGAAGGTCGTGGAGGCGGGCGCCGAGGTCGAGGGTGTGGCGGGAGGTGACCAGGGCCGTGGTGGTGCCGTCGGTGGGCAGCAGGGGGCGGGCCTGCTCGGCGGTGGAGGCGTTGTCGACGATCACCAGGACGCGGTGGCCCTCGCGGGCATAGGCGGCCAGGACGCTGCGGAACAGCCGGGTGCGGTCGTCGGTTTCGGCGGGGACGTGTTCGGCGGGGATGCCGAGGGCGCGCAGCCAGCCGTCCAGGGCGCGCGCGGGTGTGACCCGGCGCTCGGGGTCGTAGCCGAACAGGTCGGTGAACAGTGCCCCGCCGGGGAACCAGCCGGGCTCGCGCAGCGCCAGGGCGGCAGCCTGGACGGCGAGTTCGGTCTTGCCGATCCCGGCCAGACCGGCCACCGCCGTCACCAACACCGCCCCCACCCGACCGGGTTCCAGGTCGTGGAGGAGGCGGTCGAGGTGGGCGTCGCGGCCGGTGAACACCGGTGACGGCGCGGGAAGTCCGGACAGCGCCGGTTCGATCTGCGGCGGGAGCCGCACGGTGATGTCGCGGCCCTGGATCACCGCGTGGAAGAACACACCCCCGCCGACCTCGTTGTGCGTGCCCCCGACCCCTGGGGCGCCCCGGTCGCGGTCGTCGTCCTCGACGGGCGCGGCGGCCACCGGCCCTCAGCCCCGGCCGGGTTCCGCCGCGGGGGGCGGGGGTGGGGGCGTGGTGAACGTCTGCCCGGAGAAGTCGCGGCCCTGCAGGACGGGGCCCTGGAACGTGCCGCCGCCGATCCGGTTGTGCGTCCCGCCGTCACCGGTGCGCACCAGCCGGGCGTTCTCGTGCCAACGGTCCAGGTCCGCGCCGAACCGCGGGTCGGTCGCGGCGCGGCGGGCCAGCGCGGAGCTCAGCGCGTCCGCGCGGTCCCGGTCGCCGGGCGCCGCCTCCAGCGCCGCGAACTCCGCCGCCCCCGACCCGGGCACCGCCCCCGCGTCGGCGGAGGGCGCGCTGTCGTCCGCGTGCCGGAACGGACGGCGCACCAGCGCGCCCAGCCCGGCCCACGCCTGCCGCCCCAACTCCCCGCCCGCGCCCCCCGCGAGCGCCGCCAACAAACCGATCGTGATCGGATCCATCTCGTACCCCCTGGTCCGGAACGGGTACCCACGGTAGAACCAACCACCCTGCGACGAAGGTGGATCCGGCGAGCAGCGACGCAAGCGTTACCACTGGACGGGAGCCCGAGTCGGCCTCGTGGGAACCAATGTGCGGGGAACTCGTCAACGCCCTACGGAACAGGCCCGCGGAGGGTGCGTTTCGGGCGGTCATACCCGTTCGGACCGGCACCTCGGCGGATCATCGCTCCTCGCCGGCTTGCGTGATGCGCAGTCGCGTGTAGTGGAAGAGGCGGACGGCGTCGTTCCCGCCGGCGCGACGCCCCGGCGTACAGGCCGGTTTCGCCGGACGGCCCACTCGGGCCACTCCGGTCACCGGTGGCGACGGGCGGCGCGGACACGCCGACGGTGTGCCTTTTCGGCGGGCGAAACCGATAATCGAACATATGTACGGCAATGACAGCGGTGACGACGACTCCCCGGGGTGGGAGCCGCCGAGTCGTTTCGCCCGCGTCCTCGCCGAGAAGCAGGCCGCGCAACCGCGGGGCAGAGCCGGTGTCGCTCCGCCGGGATGGCCGCCGGCGGTGCGCCCGCCTGGTGTCGAGGGCTGGGAGGACACGGCCGTGACCTGGTTGTTCGACCTGTGCCCGCCCGGTTATCGCGGCCACGGCGTCCTGCGCAGGCAGCCGCTGCTGTTGGCGCGGATGGCGCGTCAGCACGTGTCGGCGGCGTTGGCGGCGGCGCGGCACGGATACGGCACCGCCCGCGAGGAGCTCGCTCCGGTCGTCCCCGCCGCCGTGGTGGAGGCGTTGTTGCGGATGTACGCGTTCGAGGGTGCGCGTGCCGCGGTGACCGAGCGCGCGGTGCGCCTGGTCGAGGAGGCCCTGGGTGGGGAGCGGTGGGAGCCGCGTCTGTGACGCCGAACGCGGGACCGGCCGACATGCGGTGGGCGCCTCGTGGGGCGTGGCTCGCCGGCGTGGTCGGGGTGGTCGGCGCCGGCGTCGCGCAACCGGCGCCGACCGTTCCCGCTCCCGGTGGCCTCGGGGGATGGGCCGCCGGGTGTGGTGCGAGCCGGGCGACGGGGGACGCCGGACCTCCACGGTCGACACAACGAGCGACCCGGCCCCGGGGTGACGGCACGCGCCGCCGACTCGGCCCCCTCCGGTGGAGTCTGCCGCGACCGGGACCGCAGGCTCGGCGCGGCTCGGTGCCGGGGAATGATCTCGCGGCGGCGCCGGTTGTGATCGGCGTCGGTGAGGGTGTGCCCCCGGGCCCAACCATTGCCGCCGTGGAATACCGCTCGGCTGGAGCCACGGTGTGCCTTCCGCCGTGAGGCGGCCACGCTCACCGGCCTTCGACACCGGCGGCGTCGTTCCCGATTTCGGGGGGCGGCGCCGTTCGTGTGTCTCGTCGTGCTCCGGCGGCATCTCGGGCACATCCGTGCGGTGCGGTCCCGGCCGGGTGGGTCGACGGTCGGGGTCGCATCGGGGTCGGGCTGCGGGGGCGGGTAACGCGGTGACCTGCGTGGGTAACGAAAGCGTTACCCGCCGACGAGGCGCCGGGTAACGCCGTTCGGCTCTCGCGGGCGTCACGAGTCGTCGGGTCACGCGGCGAGGAGGGGTCCGGTACCCCTCGCCTGCTCGGGCGAGCAGTGCGCCGTGCGGAGCCGGCCACCGCACGGACGGCGCCGGCGGGCCACGCCCGGCCGGTGAATCCGTCCCCGGCGAGACACCGTGTGCCGGGTGGCCGGGGCGTCACCCGTGCGAGTGGATCTCGCGTACCCCATCGCGGTGTTGGAGAGGATCGGTCCATGCCCGTCATCGGTCCCGATGTTCCCGAGTACGACGACCGTGATCCGGCTCGGAGCGCCCGGAGTTCGCTGTTCCGGCGGTGGTTGGTCGGTGAACTCGACGATCCCGTTCCCGAGTACGACGACTACGACCCCGCCTGGCGGACCCAGGCCACGCCGTTTCGGCGATGGCTGGTCGACAGGCTCACCGAGGCCGGGTCCGATCTCCCCGCCGAGGCCGCCTCCTGCTTCGCCCCCGCCAACCGCTATCACGGCCTGAGCCGCGAGAACGCCGAACTGCTCGCGATCCTCACCGGTACCACTGCCGACGTGGTGCGTTCCGCGCACAAGGCCGACCTCGAGGACTGGGCGCGCGAGCAGGAACTGCGGGCTCATCCGGACCTTGTCGTCCTCGACGCGGACCTGGACCGCATCCCGCGCCGCACCTGATCGCCGGCACCGACCTCTCGGTCTCGTAGATGCGCCTCGTTCGCGCCGGAGGCTTCGCGTGCTTTCGCCCACGCAAGAAGGTCCCTCGTACTTCGGCCGTGAGGCGGCCCCCTCGCGGGCCTTCGGCATTTCCGCAGTGCCGGTCCGGGCGACGAGGGTGCTCTTTTCCGTCCCGGGGGCGGAGAGACGTACCCACTCCGGGAAATCGGTGTCATTCACGCCCAATCCGGACATTACGCGGATCACAGAAGAGGTGGATTCGTGTGCGGGGCACGACGTTTTCGAGTTTTCGATTGTGGCGTGCGCCACACGGCGAAAGCGCAGTTCAGAAGCGCGGCGCGCGGATCGCCGCCCCTCGCGCGCCCCTGTTCCATCACTCGTTCGAGTGAACAGTCCGTGACAGGGCGTGCCCACAGCGTGCCTGCGGGCTTGTAGATTCTGTCCGCCGACCGCCCTTCCGGGAGATGTCCGATGCTCCCGCGGGGTCGCGGACGCGTCCGGGCCCTTCCGCCCGGCACGTGGCCCGGGAAGGCAGGTGGTTCCCCGGTGTACTCCCGTTGGCGGGAACGACTGAGGAATCTCGGCAGGGTCGTACGGAGGAGCGGTCCGCACATCAGGGACTGGTCACCGACGGTGATCGCGCTCGTGGAGGAACTGCGGAACCTCTACGACCTCCTCTGAGCGATGGGCCGAGGGCCCGGTCCCCAACAGACCGGACTCCCCGACGCCCACGCGCTCTGCCGGACGGTAGGGCGGAAGGCTCCTGGCTCGCGACCGCGGGGCCTTCCGCTCACACGCTCACCCCGAACACGCCCTGCCCGAGCTTTCGAGGCCCGGACGCGGGATGGTCCCGGTCGAACGGCAGCCCGCTCATCATGCCCACGTTCGCGCGTCCTCGCCACGACCGAAGGGCTCCGATCGGAGCCGTCCGAGGACGAATAGCCCCCTATTCGGCCGGGGGCCCAGGGGGCTTCCATGCAAATGCATAAGCCCACGGGAGAAGCCGTTCTTCCCTCGGAAAGGGCGTCTCGGCCGCCCGCTTCGTGCAAACCCCGTTCCGCCACCCCACGCTTTCACTCGAACGAGTGAAAGCGTGGGGTGGCCGCCTACGGAACACCACGTCGGCGATGACCGCTGACCGGACTGCGGCCCCGGCGCGGTCCGTTCCCTCGAACGAGACGAACGCGCCGCCCGAAGGAGGGAGCCGGCCTCACCCGCGCCGAGCCCCCGATCGCGACCGACCCGTGGGGAGCGTCCGGGCCGTTTTCCCACCGGCCGGGGCCGGAGCGGGGGGTGGTTCGTTGTCCTGGGCAGGCCCGCGTCGCCGAACAAGTCCTACGCCGCCGTCGCTTCCCCGGTGGCACGGCGGCCGACGCGCCTGCCACGATCCGCGTCGTGACACGGACCACAGCCGGCGTCGCCCTCCGCCTCCTGGACACCGCACCGGACGTCCACATCGAACTCAGCCCCGCCGACGAACGCCACGCCCTCGCCGCGGCCCTGCGCTGGGCCTGGACCGGCCCCGAAACCACCCGCGACGTCGGCCCGGACATCACCCTCGAAGACCTCCTCGAGGACATCGCCACCGGCCGACACCGAGTCCCTCTCGCCCTGGCACGCCTCTGGTCGGCCCCGGAACTCGAAGCCCTCATCCGGCCCTCGAACCCGGCCGGACTCGGCCGGCGGTATCCCGAAACCGCCGCGACCCCGGCTCGGTGATTCGTCCCGAGAACGGTCACCCGCCTTCCCCGGACCGACGTCGCGGCGGGATGCGCCCGTTCGGGGTACCCGGGCCCCCTTCGAGGCCGGCCTCGAACTTCCCGAACTCGGTCGCGAACGTGTCGTCGAGCGTCGCGGTGACGCGTCGTGTGGCCTCGTCGCAGCCGTGGGCGGTGAGCGTGATCGGGCCGGCACGACGCGAGTTCGAAAGGGGACGTGAGCGCGGCAGCGGGTCGTCCTTCCCCGAGGACCCGCTGCCGCGTTCGCCGCGTTCCTGCCCGCCGTCCCGGCCCTGTATGGGTCGCCCGTCCGGGTGACTTCGCGCCCTACCGCGCGGCCGTGCCACCTTCGTGCCACTTGCGTGCACCCTCGATGCACCTTCGGGGGCGCAGCCGCGCCCCCGGGGCCGGCATGGCCGGTCACCAGCCCCCACGCGAGGATCCGGCGCGGCGAGCACACGGAAGACACCAGCCACAGATCGCGCGATGGAAGGTCTTGCGGCGACGGGGATCGGTGGTGCCTACTGGAAGTCGTCCGCGATCGGGGCGTGTTGCCGATCGCGGGTCCGATCCGCCGGCGTTCGCCGACGCGGATCGAGCCCGGTTCCCTTTGGGGCCGCCGTCGGGCCTCTGCCCGAGTCTGCGCCGCGCCCCCGGATTCCCACCTCCGGCGATGGCTCGCCCACCTACGGGCGTTGCGTCCGACTGGTGCCGGTTTCGTTCTCGGACACGCCCCCGGCAACTCGGGCGGCAATCCGGGCGGCAACTCGGGCGGACGCTCTCATTGTCCGGGGTTCTCCCCACGTCTGCGCAGGCCAGAGTGCCTGTGTGCAGGCCGGTGGTGTCCCGGACTGTTTGTAGAGAAGTGTTCTCTCTCCAATCCCTGCGGCGGGCGCGGGGATTGATGTCCACGCCCCGTCGCCACGGTCGGCCGTCACCTCTCACGAACTGCTCTCTGCGGTTTCCCCGGCCCGGCCCGGTCCGTTTCCTGCCGTTGTCGGTCCCGCCCGCCTCGGGTCTTCTCGACCCGCCCCCGCTCGCCGTGCCAGCCGTGCCAGGGCTCGACGCCGCCCTGCTCCGCTCTCCCGCACCGGCCGGCCGCCGCACCCGGCCGGCACCGCGTTGTTTCCCGATTCGGAAGAGGAAGGTTCACGATGTCCGCCGACGAAGTCGCGTTGTCCCGTATCCAAAAGCTCAACGTCACGCTGACCGATCGGGATCGTCTGATCCTGAGCACCCTGGCCACCCACCGGATGCTCACCACCCCTCAGATCGCCGAGTTGGCGTTCGACAGCCCGGTCACCGCCCGCCACCGCATGCAGCACCTCGAAGCCCTGCAGGCCGTGCACCGCTTCCGCCCCAGGGCCGACCGCGGCTCGTATCCCTCGCACTTCGTCCTGGCCCCGGCCGGAGCCGCAGTGGTGGCCAAGGACGCGGACCAAGAGACGAAGCCAGCGATCCGCCAGGCCCGCCGCGACCGCGAACTCGGCCTCAAATCCCCCAGCGGGCTCCGGCACCTGCTCGGCGTCAACGGTTTCCACACCGCCCTCGAAGCCCACGCCCGCACACATTCCGACACCGAGGTCGAACGCTGGCTCAGCGAACGCGAGATGCCCGAACCCGGCGTCTACTCGCACCGCGTACGCCCCGACGCCGTCCTGACCTGGCGGGAGGGCGACGCCCGATCCACCCTCGCCCTCGAATACGACACCGGCACCGAACGCCTGGCCCGCCTCGTCGACAAGATCGACCGCTACGCCACGCTGCTGTCGCTCGACCCCCGCACCGCGGACGGATGGGAGGCCGACGAACTGTTCGGCCACGAACGCCCCCTCGTATTGTTCGTCTTCGCCTCCGCCGGCCGCGAGACGCAAGCCCGCACCGCGCTGCGCCGCACCCCGACCGCCGTCCCGATCGCCACGGGCGTGTGGACCTCGGGTACTTCCCCGGCCGAAGCCCTGTGGCTCCCGCTGAACGCGCGACCGCCCCGCGTACGCCTGGCCCAACTGGTCGCGGTCGCTTCGGCGCCGGCGGCACTCGCGCCGATCGAGACGGGGACGACCCGCACGCCGGGCCGAACCGGGTCCGCCGCACCGTCGGCGGCGGACGCCTGGTTCGAGGACGACGACGTCGAACCCTGGTAGATCCGCACTATCACACCGACGCGCACCGCACCGTGCGTAGACGCACACACCGCCTAGGAGCACAGTGGCGCACCGCACCGTGCGCAGGCGGCTGACGCACCGCATCGGTGTCCCGCGCCGCCTCGCGCCGCACGTGCGCGCGTGGTGCGGTGCGGCGCACACGCGCGGGTTCGGGGCCGTGCGGTGCCGCCCGTGCCGTCCACGGCGGCCTGCCCGTCCGCGTCACCCACCTCGGCTGCGGTGAGCGGCCTGGTGCCGAGCACCGGGCCAGTGGGGCTGGCGTGGTGGTCCAGGCACGGGTAGACGTCGGCGCCGACTTACTTGTCCCACGGTGTGACGTAGTCGTCTGTGAAGGTAATTCCGAGGAGGGTGGGGGTTCGCCACGCGTGGAGCATCAGGGCCCGCAGATGCAACGGTGTGCCCTCGATGAGTTTGCCCAACCGAGCGGATTCGGTCAGCAGCTTGAGGAAGAGATGGTCCAGGCCGCAGGTGTGACCCAGTCCGTCGGGAGCACCGCAGGTGACCAGGAGGATCTCGTTCTCCGGTCTGTCCTTGCTGGCGACGAGGCGGCGGAACGCCCCCACCACCTCGTCTCCGTGGATCGCGGCCGACGTTATGGCCACCACGGTGATGCGGTCGGGGTGTCCGCCCCGATCGACGCGGACGAACAACGGCCCCGCCTGAGGGTGGAAGCCAGCCGACCCGAGGTTCATCGGAAGTTCGGCGGATTGGTCGGAAGTGTCCAAAGCGCATCCGAGATCACGCGTCAGCGTCTCTGTGACCGCGCCGAACACGGCTTTGTCGTCGCGCGGCAGACCAGCGTCCCCGGCCAGGGTCAGCATCACGCGATTGCCGATCAGGTGGGCGTACACGTCGGCGTGTGCGGCCAGGTGGGCCTCCAGACGTCGTCCGAATGCCCGTACCCGCGCGAGGTCTTCGCGCACCCGTTCCAACGTCAGTTCCGTCAGCTCCAGGGCCCACGTTCGACCCGATGCCCCGACGAGGAGACGGTCGGGCGGATCGCCCCCAGGAGCCACAGCGAAAGGCGCGTCCACGCTCGCCCGCATCGTGAGCGCCAAGAGGAACGAGTAGAGCTGGGAATCCTCCCTGCCCTCCTTGCTCAGCTTCCGCAAGTGCGTGACCGGGACGTCCAGCGGAACGCCGCCCCCCATGAACCTGCGCCCGTCGCCGTCCATCATCTCCAAGGCCATGACCACGCCCCGACAATCCTCCGAACCATCGCTGGCGGCAATCGGATATCGCGGCTCCCGCCGTTGGCTATGACGGTCTGCAGCGGCTGATCGGTCTCAGCTCCCCAGCACGACCGCGCACCCGTCATGCTGGGAACTGCAGTGTGCGTTGGCCCCGCAACTCCCTCACATCAGTACGGCGTCCCAAGGATTCCACTCCTTGCGATCTCCGAACCAGCCGTCCACGATGCTGGCCGTGACCTTGGGGCTATAGACGCCCAAGCCCCAGTGGACCGCCGGGCCTCCGCCCTTCGGGCCCTCGACGTTCTCGAAGTAGCGGGCGATCGGCCGCAATGCCACGTCTTCCCACGCCATGCGGCGCAGCAGTACGGCCATCAGCACCATCAGTGGTGACCCGTCGGCATCGTGCCGGTTGAGGTTGGTCTTGACGCAACCTTCGGCTGGCAGGCCCAGCATCCGCTGAATCCGCAGCCACGACTCGTCAGGCGTACGGGGAGGTCCGATCCACGGCATCTTGAACGCCCACCAGGTGGCCAGGTCTGCCACGCACACCACGTCCAAGAGGTCGCGCGGGTGCCCGGCATCCCGCATACCTTCGAAAAGCTTTCGCTCGATGTTGCCGATCGGATCGGACCCCTCGCCTTTCCAGCTGTGGCTGTGGGCGAGCACACCGTAGATCGGTGCGCCGAACAATTCTCGGTACGGATCTCCTTCCCGAGGCTCCGTGAGGCGCCGCACGAACGCGGCAGTTTTCGCGGCCTCCTCCAAGTCCTTGGCCTTGAGGGTGTTCTTGCACTCGAAGCCGGCGACCACGCCGTCGGCTAGGTAGACGTGCTTCTCCTGCTCCAGAAGGAACTTGGGGTATGAGGGGGAGAGGACCAGCACGTCGATCTGCGGGCTTAGCTCCGGTCTGACCCTTCTTCCATGCTCGTCGACCCGGCCTGAGCTGAGGATCCTTCCTTTGGTCACCACGTGGTAGCCGACGGGCAGCCAAGGCTCCAGTACCAGCCTGGCCCAGTTCGCTTCGCCCTCGTCACCTGCGGTTCCGGGGTCCTGCCGCGTGCGACGGCGGATGCGCGCGTACTCGCTGGCAACCGAGTCTGAGAGCTGGCCGAAGAATTCGTGCAGCTCGTGGACACTTTCTATTGGATCCTCGTCCCGTTCCTGTGCTTCCTCCATGCTGGCGATCTTGCCGCAGTGGATACAGGCCACGGACAGTTTCGCCGTATCCGAGTGCGGCATGGCATCAAGACTGCAGTCGGCGTGTATGAACTGGTCGTTCAGGCCGTCGGTGCGGACACGTCACCGCTGGCCGCTCCACGAGTGGCTGGCCTGCTTTACCGCACCGCACCAGAGCGCCACATCGGTTGGACGGTGCGGCGGCGTGTGCCGGGTTGGGCCCGGTTGTCGACGAGTTGCAGGCGTGCTCGGTCGCGGTCGGGTGACGTAGGCCCCGACGCGGACGGATCGCGCTCCTGATCGACTCCGACGGCAGGGATCGCGGGTGAAGAGGAGCCCCCGGTTGGTGAGATCTCAATGGACAGGGGCGTCGGGTTCGTCGAGTAGTTCGGCGAGGGTGATCGTCGTGCCCGTGGTGAGTGTCAGGGTGCCGGCTGTCCGCCCGTCCTTGTTGGTGCATGTCGCCTGCCATGTGCCGACGACGGTCGAGGGGGCGGGGGTTCGGACGAGAAGGACGATCGGATCGAGGTCGATCTGTGAGTGGGGACGTAGGTCGACCGGGGGAAAGTCGATGGTTGTGGATCCGCCGTTGCGGATGACGGGGCGTCGTGCGGGCCTGTGGGAGGGGCCGAGGATGTTCTGGGCGCTGGTCACCCGAGGAGCGAGGGCGAACGACGGCATCGGGAACTCGAACCCGAGGGGCGACCGGGGGCGCGGTCCGTAGGGGGTGGGTCGGTCGGGATAGCCGGGATCGAACGTGGCGGAGGCGGGCGGCTGGACGGCTGTGACGTCGCCCGGCACGTACAACTGGATCTCGACCTGAGCGAGGTTCGTGTCGGTGGGATTGCACAGCCGCAGCCGCAGCGGGGCGACGCTCCGTACAGCGCGCTCGTGGGCATCCCGCCCCAGGGTCTGGCCGTACGCGGCGATGTAGCGGTCGACTTCGGCTCGGTACTGCTCCGGCGAGCGGCCGTCGGGAACGGTGTTGACCAGCGAGGCGAGACCCGCGAACGCCATCCCCAGAGTCGCCTGGGTGCGTGCCTCGAACGCCCGGAGCATGTGCCGTTCGGTGTCGTCGAGTTCCTCGCCCTCGGCTCTGCGCTTGGCCAGTTCCTGGTACTCCGAGAACGACAGCACGGGCGGGTTCGAGGTGTACGTTCGGACCCCGCTGTCGGCTTCGGGGCCGTCGGCAAAGTCCGCCGCGTCGAAGCCGCCATCCCGGGGGCGAGCCGCCCGATTCCTCGCCTCCCATTCGAGCAGGGACTCCAACACCGACCGCTTCTCCCGCTCGACCGTCGCCTCCAGGTCCTCACGGACCACTCCGATCACCGGGATCGGGATGCCGGAGGCGACTTCCACGTCGAGACACAGGCTGTCTCGGCTGCGCAGCATCCGCTGTGACAACGCGTCGACCTGACGGGACTTCGCGGGCGCGCTGTTCCCCATGTTGCGCACGAGGACCGCGCCGTCCTTGAAGTGCTCGCTCTCCTTGCGCGCCACATGGATCGGATCGCCCCAGCGCGGGGGCTCCACGTCGATGACCAGCACCTCACGTTGCTCGCCGTCGGGGCAGTCGACTTTGAGATAAGCGGGAAACCAGCGGAGACAATCGCCGGTGTACGCCTCGACCCCTCGACTCAGGTCGATCGGGTCGCGCCACGCCACGCCCTGTACGACACCCTTGTCCACACCCACGAGAAGATAGCCGTGCCCTTCCACGAAGAGGTCGGCGTCGTCCGGCATGCGATTCGCGAAGGCCAACACGGCCCGGGCTATGTGGGACAGGTCGCGCTTGGCGGTCAGATCCAGCGTGGATTTCCACTCCAACCACGTGCTCTCCTCCACGACCCCGTCCCTGACGGCGTGGATCAGGGCGAGGAGTTCGGCCGGTCGCACAGGACGGTGCCGGTGATCGAAGCCAGGTGCCATGTCTGTTCCCGTCGGATGTGGGACGTGTCCCGGCCAGCATGGTGGATCAGCCCGACACGATCATCCCGGTTTCGGGGACACCGGCGTCGGAGGCTGTCCTACAGCGGCCTTGCACGAACCCCTGGCTGCCGACGACGATCCGCGAGCCCGGCCGGGCCCGCCGTCCGTAGACGCGTGGCCCGAAAGAGACGATGCCGAACCCGGGTAGACCCCACGCATTGCAGGGCCGCCCCATCGAATTGGGACGAACCGTGCGGTCAAGGGGCGGTCAAGGGGGAAACCGTTCCATACCCGTGGATCAGGTGTAAACGGTCATGGTCAAGGGGTCGGACAGACGACGGACAAGGGGGGCCTCGTCATGGTGGCGCCGGGCGCGAACGCGCCCCGTGCCATTCGACGAGGGAGCCCCACATGTCGCCACACGAGCAGTTCGACGCCGGCCCCCAGACACAACGCACACGCCCGCGCCGCCCGTCTGCGGGGCGATCCGCGTCCGCTTCCGGGGCCGCTTCCGCCTCCGCTTCCGCGACCGACCACGACACACAGGGCGTTTCCCCAGGTCAGACCCCGAAAGAGAGCTGCTCCAAGCGTGCCTACAACCCCTCCGCCCCGTATCCGCGCAGGTCCACCGCCCGGACCAGGGGCGAAGTGCTCGCCGCACTCCTCGGAGTCAGCCAACGCAGCATCGAGCGCTACCTCAAGGGCGACCGCAAACACCCGCCCCGCCCCGTCAACGCGAAGATCGACGCCGAAGTACGCCGACTGTGGCAACCCCAGGTCCGCCGCCGCGCCGAGCAACGCGCGGCCGCCGCCGGCGGCGTCATCGTCGAAACCAGGGCCCGGTTCGGATTCTCCTCGGCGGCCGGATCCACCGACGACCCCCGCATGCGCCGCATCACCCAACCCCTGTCGCCCACCCACGCCCAGCAGCTGTTCGACGCCCACCACGCCGGAGCCTCCGAACGCGACCTGGAGGGCATCGTTGCCGCAGGCCTGCAAATGGCCTACTTCCAGGAAGGCGGCACCCGCGCCGAAGACCTCGAGACCGTCGAGCTCACCGACGTGGACTACGTGGAGTTCAACATCCGCAGCTGAACACCTTTACCGGTTGGCCGGTTGGCCAAGCGCTGACCGACCGGCCGGATGCGTGCCATCGTCCCCCTACTACCGTGAGCGGGGGTCTCTTTCATTGGTCTTACGGTGTGGTGGCGTTGGGAGGCAGGCAAGCGGCGGGCTTCACGTTGATCAAGCAAGTGTCTCTAACGGGGTCTTCTGGCCCCACCCCGCTGGATTCGATTGGCCCCAACAGATGTTCGGCTGTCGGCCTCTCATCGCTCGGCGCACAAGCGCAGCCAGCAAGAAGAGCCGTGTGGGACTCGGGTCGCGCGTCTGGCGCGGCTTCGAAGGTGGGGCCAAAAGAACCCAGCACAGTGGGGCCGAAATCGGCCCGTTACAAACAAGCAAGTTCCCACCAAGCCGATCGTTCGTCACGATGCGCACGATCACGGCGCGGTCGACACCGCAAAAATCATCGGCTTCACCCGTCGACGGGTGGCACGTTGTCGTCTGCGTCGAGACCTCGAAGCAACCACGCGCGCAGGCGTTCGGCGCTCTCGTGGTCGCCCGCCTCCTCCCGCAGGATGGCCAGTCGCGTCAGTGCGTCGGAGTTTCCGGCGTCGGTGGCTTCGCGGGCGAGGCGTTCGGCGCTCTCGTGGTCGCCCGCCTCCTCCCGCAGGATGGCCAGTCGCGTCAGTGCGTCGGAGTTTCCGGCGTCGGTGGCTTCGCGGGCGAGGCGTTCGGCGCTCTCGTGGTCGCCCGCCTCCTCCCGCAGGATGGCCAGTCGCGTCAGTGCGAAGGGTGCTCCGGCGTCGGTGGCTTCGCGGGCGAGGTGTTCGGCGCCGTCGTGGTCGCCCGCCTCCTCCCGCAGCTCGGCCAGGCGACCCAGTGCGATGAGGTTTTCGATGCCGGTGGTTTCGCGGGCGAGGTGTTCGGCGCCGTCGTGGTCGCCCGCCTTCGCCCGCAGCTCGGCCAGCGACGTCAGTGCGAAGGGTGCTCCGGCGTCGGTGGCTTCGCGGGCGAGGCGCTCGGCGCCGTCGTGGTCGCCCGCCTCCTCCCGCGCCCCGGCCAGCCAATCCAGCGCGGTGGAATCTCCGGCGTCGGTGGCTTCGCGGGCGAGGCGTTCGGCGCCGTCGTGGTCGCCCGCCTCCTCCCGCAGGATGGCCAGCCACGTCAGTGCGAAGAGTTCTCCGGTGTCGGTGGCTTCGCGGGCGAGGTGTTCGGCGTCGTCGTGGTCGCCCGCCTTCTCCCGCGCCTCGGCCAGGCAATCCAGCGCGGAGAGGTCTCCGGTGTCGGTGGCTTCGCGGGCGAGGCGCTCGGCGCCGTCGTGGTCGCCCGCCTCCTCCCGCAGGATGGCCAGTCGCGTCAGGGCGTTGGGGTGTCCGGTGTCGGTGGCTTCGCGGGCGAGGCGTTCGGCGCCGTCGTGGTCGCCCCTCTCCTCCCGCAGCCTGGCCAGTTCCCACAGGACGCGTGGGTCGCGGGTGTTCGCCGCTTTGCGGTAGAGGCGTTCGGCGTGGCGCAGCCGCAGCCTTTTGTGTGCGGCCCAGGCGAGGTTGAGGCTGTCGTCGGTGGTGTGGGCGTGGTCGTGGGCGGCTTCCCAGAACGAGGCGCTTGGACACAGGGCGCCGCGGGTGTGGCGGGCGTGTTGTTCGAGGTAGTCGGCGAGGCGGTAGGTCGGGCCGCCTCCGGTGGTGTCGCGGCCGCGTCGGCGGGGGCGGATGCGGGTCAGGGGTGCGGTCGCGCCGTGGACGCGGATGACGGCGTACGCGAGGGCTTGTTCGAACCAGTCGTCGTCGAGTGTGTCGGATTCGGTGTCGGTGAGGTAGGCGTCGGCGGCGTCCTCCAGGAAGGCGTACCGCAGGACGGGTCCGTGGCCGAGGCGGCGGGCGTCCATGGCAGCCTTGATCACCGCGCGTGCGTGGGCCGGGGCGAGTTCGAAGCGTTTGAGCAAGGCGAGCGCGCCCGCCAGGAATTGCGTGACGCGCCCGGCGTCCCCGTCCTGGAGGGCCTTCGCCAACCGCGGGTCCTCGCCCGCTCGGGTCTGCACGGCCTCCAGGTCCGCGCCGGTGAACGCCTCGGGCACGCGCAGGTCGGTGCCGGTGAGCAGGGCCCGCGCCTGGGCGTGCGGGTCCGGGGCGCCGGTGGGGGGCTTGGTGGTGAGGGTGGTCCAGAAGGGATCCGGCCACAGTGTCGCCAGGACCAGGACCGGCCCGCGCCGCGGGTCGTTCAGCAGTTCGCGCAGGCCCGTGGCGATCCGTTGTCCGACGCCGGCGGGTTCGAGGTAGGTCTGGGCCTCGTTGAGCCAGACCACCGTGCGCGGCCCCACCCGCGACAGGCCGGCCGCCGCCGCCTCCGGCGGGCTCGGATGCAGGGGATGCCACAACCGCCACCCGTCCGGCACCGCCCGCAACGCCTCCCAACACGCGCGGGTCTTACCCGACGATGACCCGGCCACCAACGTGACCATCGTGCTTTCCCCGCCCGCCGCGCGTTCCACCGCCTCGCACAGCTCGCCGTCGTGGGCGCGGGGCACGTACACCGGCAACACTGGCAGCCCGGCCTGTGTGTGTTCGGGGGCGTCGATCGCGCGGTGCACCTCCAACGCGAACGGATCCGTGAACTCCCGAACCGGCCGACCGGCGAAACCCTTGCCGCAGGCCGGGGGATCGGCGCCGTGGGATGCGCGGGGGCGTCCGGGAGAACGGCGTTCGCGCTCGGCCTCGGCGCGCCGCTGCTCCCACACTGCGGCTGGCGTCGCGACGTAGGCGCGGTCGAGGCGGGCGGCCTCGTGCTCCAGCCACGTCACCAGGAACGCGAACCGGACCCGATCGGCCGGCACGCCGCGCCCGTTGAACCAGTCGCTGAGCACGGTGGCGCTCAACACCACCGCGGGTCGTTGCCCGGCGCCCTGGCGGACCAGCTTCGCGTACGTGGGCGACCCCACCCGTTCGTACAACTCCCGGAGCAACCGAGCCAGCTCCGATGCCTTGCCCCCCTCATCGCTCGCCACGAACCCCAACCCTTGCCGTCCGGTCCGGATCCGGTCCGAACAGCCGCCGGAAAACCCGCGCTCCCGGGATCCAGCAGCCTAGAGACGGGCGACGAGACGGGCGACCAGCATGGGGGCGGTCGCCGGAAAATCCTCCGTGTTCACCCGATGGGACGACACGAACCCGCCCGAGGTTCGCACCCACTGGGGAGACCCCCATGAACGACGACCGACCCACCACCGACCCCGTGACCACGACCCGAGGCCGCCTCGTGCGTGCCGCCCGCTCCCTCGTCTCAAGTGCCGCACGCGGCCTCGCCACCGGCGCTGGCAGCGCCGCCGGCACCTGGATCGTGTGGTGGATCACCCACCGCTGACCCGCCGTCACGGGACCGAGCACCGCTAGGGCGGCGTCGGCGCGGAATTCCTTCCGACGGGAACAACGCGCGCTCGGCCGATCGTGGCCCCGGCTCCACACCGACCCCGACATCCGATCTCATGTCCATCGCATGCCGAGCGCGTCCAGCGCGGCGATCCGCTCGGCCGGGAGTTTGGCCCGCCGTGATCTGGTGGTGGTGATCCACACTCCCAGGCGTACGTCCTCGCGCCACCCGTCGAACGCGGTGACGGTCTCGACGTGCCCGCGGGGGACTTCGAGGTGCCCGACCCGCTCCCGGTAGGCGGCCGCCGCGCTCAGCGCGATCTCGAACGCCTGCTCCCGACTCCGCTTTGGTTTCCGGCCGCTCGGCTCCGCGCCCTCCGTGACCGGCGCGACGGTGGTCTCTGCCGCCAGGGGCGGCGTGAGCCCCAACCCGGTCAGCGCCGCCCGCTGTTCCTCGCCCAGCTTGTCCCAGCCGGCTTTCTGTCGGGCGATCCACCGCCCGATGGCTTCGCCGCGGTGCACCGCGTCCAGGGTGACGTCGTCCAGCCGGGCCCGGTCGCCGCGTGCGGCCAGGAGCTCGCTGGCGTAGGTGAGGCGTCGCTGCCAGGACACCGGCCAGTGCGGCGGGTTCCACGGCTCGCCCTCGACGAGTGCGTCGAGGGCCTCGGCCCGTGCGGTGTCGAGGCCGCGCTTGCGGTCCTGGGCCCGTTTGGTCTCCAGCCACTTGCCGATGGGGAAGCCCTCGAGCACGGCGTCGCCGGGGGCGGCGAGGGTGGCGTGTTCGCGGGCGTATGCACGCGCTATGGCCAACCCGTCCTCCCAGGCCTGATCGAGCAGGGACCACACCATCCCCAACCCGTTCAATTTCTGGACCTGCTTGGTGTTCAACCGCCCTGCGGCGTATTCCCTGCGCTGTTCGGAAATCCAGCCGCCCAGCGGAAACTTCACGCCGTGGTGGTCGACGTCGACGCCGTCGAGGGGGACGCGCAGGTCGGGGTGCGCGCGGCGGTAGCGCTCCGCCGCGCGCAGGCCGCGCAGCCAGTTCCGCGACTGCGGGTCGACGACGTGCATTTCGACGAAGCGGGCGATCTCGACGGGGTCGCGGCGGCTGGAGAACCGCAGGATCGGCCGCCACTCCTGCCGCTCGTCCTCGCCGTCCCGATCGTCGCCGCCATCGCCTGCGGCGTCGTCCTGGTCCGGCTCGTCGGGGCCGCGTTCGCTCTGGGGTGTGCCGTTGACCTGGGGCACGGCCAGGACGTCGACGATGTCCGCGTCGTGGGCCCGCAACGCCTGAAGCACGCGCTGGAGCGGTCGCCAGCTCGGCGACACGAGCATGTCGTCGCGGTGCTCACCGGCCTGAAGAAAGATCGGGACCAGGATCGTGGCGATCTTGTCCCCGCGCACGGACGGCCGGACTGCGCGCCCGACGGCCTGGACGATTTCGACGATGCTGCCTTTGGGATCCAGGATCGCGACAGTATCGATTTCGGGCACGTCCACGCCCTCGCCCAACACACGACAATTCGAGACGAAGGATCGGTCGACGACGACGCCGTTCGTGTCGACGCCGGCGCCGAAACGGCCCAGGACCTGCCGCCGATGTCCGGGGTCGTGCTCGCCGGAGAGCCAGTCGGCGGACATGGTCCAGGCGTAGGTGTCCAGGTCGTTCGCGCGCAGCCTCTTCAGGGCCTTGGGCAACCCCTTGGCGAAGGCTTCGGCCTCGATGGTGCGGAAATGAAACGAGAGGATCCGGCGCAGGTCGTGTTCGGCCGCGGTCTTGAGCAGCGCGGTTTGCAACGCGGCCAGCCGCTTGCCCCGGTAGGCCTCCTTGGCCTCGGGCTCGGTGGTGTGCTTGTTCAGCTTGCTGCCGCTCTGGGCGGCGGCGGCCTGGACCTCCTCGTCGCGGATCTCCACCACGAAGATCCGAAAAGGCGCTACCAGCCCCCTGGTCACGGCCGTCCCGAGGGGGAGGTTGAACGCCACCCTGCCGTACAAACGGTGATCATCCATGGACGCGGCGAGCCCGGCCGGGAGTGGCTGGTACGCGGTACGGGGCTGGTGTTCGTCTTCCTCGAGTTCGTCGGCGAGTTCCAGGTCCGCCTCGTCCCACGCGTCGACGTCGTCGTTCTCGTCGTCCGGGGGGTCCAGCTCGGGCACGGGTGGTTCGGTGATGAGCGCGGCGTAGGCGCTGCCCACGGACGGTTCCCAGATCCGGGGTGTGGCGGTGAGGTACAGGCGGCGTGCGGCCGGGAGTCTGCGGTTGTCGTGGATCGCCGCCCAGGATTTCCCCAGCGCGCCGGACGTTCGGTGCGCCTCGTCGACGACCACGAGCGAGAACGGGTTCGGGGGTTCCAGGCCGTAGACGCCTTCCTGGGCCTCCAGCAGGACCCCGAGCGACGCGTAGGTGCCGAACACGGTGATGTGCCGCTGACGGCCCGTCCAGAGGGTGTATTGAGGCGGGCTGGTGGTGGACCGAACCCCCGCCGCCGCAAGGACCGGGTCGTTCTTGAGGGAGCACACGGCGACCATGGGTCCGGTGCGTCCTGCGTGTTGCCAGGCGGTGACGGTTTGGGTGAGGAGGTCGAGGGTGGGGACGAGGACCAGGACGCGGCCGTGGGGTGCGAGGCGGTTGGTGGTGGCGGCGGCGATGACGGTTTTTCCGGTGCCGGTGGCGGCGATGATCTGGGCGCGGAGTCCGGCCCAGGGTCCGTTGCCGGCGCGGAGCTCGGCGAGGGCGTCGTCCTCCGGCGGTGCGGAGAGTTCGAGGACTCCGCCCTGGACGGCTTCTTTCTGGTGTGGGCGGAGTTTGATTGCGGTTTTGGTTCGCGCCGTGTTTCCCATGGTGAGGTTCCTTTCCCGAGTTCATAATCCGGTGCGTTGTGCGGTGTTTACCGATATGGATTGCACGTGTTTTCCGTCGGGTTCCCGGTTTGTTTATGCGAGTTCGTGTGGCGACCGGGGTTGTGTCGGTCGGGTGTGGTGTGGGTGTGTGGTTGGGTGTCGGGTCGGTGCGCGGGGGGCGTTGTGTCGTTGTGGTCCGGGTGTGGCCCGGGGCTCGGCCGGTTGGGCTTTTCGGTGGTGTCGTGAAGGTGTATCAGTGCTGTTCAGGGCCCCTGTATGCACCTTCGGCGCACCCTTCGTGCAGGCTGGTTCGTTGGGCTCCCGGGTGGGCCGCCGGCCCGGTTTCGGTGGCCGGTTCGGCGTCGGTGGGGCTCGTGATTTTTGCCCCGTGTCCGGTGGGTTGTTGTCTAAGGTATCGGATGGCGTCGGAGCGGGTTGTGTGTCATCATGGAGTATGGCAGTCATCGGGGGAGCGGGTGGGCGGAACGAGCTTCTGATGCCCAGTCAGGTTTTCCTGATGGGTCGTCAGGTGTTTGTGACGGTCCGTCAGATCGGGCTGGGACGGTACGTCCCGCCTGCTAGAGAACGACTAAATCCCCTGCACGCGAGCCCGTTTACACGCTTCCTGCTGCCGGCTTGGGCAGCCGCGAAGCGGGTGTCCTGGGCTCGGCGCGAAGCGTCGAGCCTGCTCTTCAGGCTGTTCGGCGCAGCGCGCCGGGCTGGGTTTTGACGGCCGCGCAGCGGCTGTCTTTCCCGCCGGCGCAGCGCGCCGGCTTGTCGCTCGTTCGCCGCGCGTGCGGCGAAGGGACCCGCTCCGCGGG
>NZ_JBITHP010000034.1:0-97270 GCF_044458105.1 Embleya sp. NPDC050493 | reverse complement strand
TTTTGCGGGGGGGGGGCGAGACGCGCGCTGCGCGGAGCCCGCGGGCGGGCGGGGGGGCGGCGCCGCCGCCCGACGTCCTCGGCCGTCCGTGCCCACCCCGGACGACCCGGCCCATACGATGCGATCGGTCCTGAATGTCACTGTTCATCCGACTATTCAAGTATCCCGGTGATCGGTCGATGGCCATGACGTGAATGTATTTCTCTCTCTCCGCCGTGCGGCATCCCGGCCCGACGCGGCGGCCTCCCGCCGGCGCTCGGGCCCCGCGCGGCGCCGACGGTTGACCGGAGTCGTCCTGGCCGTCGCCGTGTCCTCGGCCCTGGTGACCGGCTCGGCCGGCCCCGCGCCCCGGCACGCCGCGCAAGCGGTCGCACCCGCGGCCGGCAAGAAGGCGACCGGCATCACCCTCGACGGGGACCACCTGACGGTGGCCCAGATGCGGGCGGTGCTGCACGGCAACGCCGGACCGGTGCGACTGGCGCCGGCCGCCGCCGACCGCATGCGCGCGGCTCGCGAGGGTGGGTTGCTCGCGCTCAGCCGCGGCCAACGCGTGTACGGCTGGAACCAGGCACTGGGTCCGCTCAAGGACCGCCCCCTCACCGACGCCGAGCAGCGCGACTTCCAACGCCGGGTTTTGCGCTCGCACGCGGCCGGCACCGGCGAGGAAGTCCCGCCCGGCGTCGCTCGGTTGGCGCTGGTGCTGCGGGCGAACGCGATGGCCCGGGCCCGGATGGGGGTGCGGCCCGAGATGGTCGAACGCATGCTGGCGCTGGTCAACGCGGGCGTGACCCCGGTGATGCCCTCGATCGGATCCCTGGGCACCGGGGACCTCCAGCCGATGGCCGCCGCGGGGCTCGTGCTCACCGGCGACGCGGGCACGGCCCGGCTGCGCGAGGGGCCCGCACGCGGGGCGGCCGAGATCCTGCGCCAGGCCGGTCTGCCGGTCGAGTTCCCCTTGGAGGCGGGCGAGACGCTGCCGCTGATCAGCGGCAGCGGTGTGCTGACGGCCCGCTACACGGCGTCGGTCGACCGGGCCGAACGGTTCCTGGACCAATTCCGCGGCGCGTTCGCCCTGTTCCTGGAGGCCACGCGCGCCGAGGCCGGTTCCCTGGACGAGCGCACCCACGCCGAACGCCGCATCCCGGCCCAGGAGCACGAGGCCGCCCGGCTGCGCGAACTCACCGCGGACAGCGCCTGGATGACCGAACAGGGCCGGGAGAGGTACGGCGAGGAGTCCCCCCGCGTGCAGGACGCGGTCTCGGTCCGCGCCGCCCCGCACATCACCGCGACCGCCCGCCAGACACTGGACGAGGCCCAGACCATCATCACCCGCGAGGCCAACGCCTCGACGTCCAACCCACTCCTGTTCGAACGCCCGGATCACACCTGGGAGTTCGTGATGGGAGGCAACTGGGACGGCGCCCGGATCGGGCACGCGATCGACACCCTCAACGCCCAGATCACCGATGTCGCCGTACTCTCCCACGAGTTGTCCGGTCGCCTGATCGCCTCCAAGTGGAGCTACGGACTGCCCGACAACCTCGCCGGCCCGCCGGTCGGCCTCAACTCCGGCCTGGTGCAGGTACAGACCGTGGGCGCGGCCCTGATCCCCGAGATGCAGACCCGCGCCATGCCGGCCGGAGTGCTCTCGCGCCCGGAGAAGTTCGGGCAGGAGGACCACAACACGATGGCCATGGCCTCGGTGCGCAACCTCGACGACAACCTCTCCCGCGCCGAGATCGTGCTCGCGGTGCAATTCCTGCTCGCCGCCCAGGGCATCGACCTCGCCCGACCCACCATGGGCGACCTGCCCCTGGCCAAGGCCACCGACACGCTCCACCACCGACTCCGCGAACGGGTCCCCGCCCTCGGGGACGACCGCTGGCTGACCCCGGACGTCGACGCCGCCATCGACATGGTCACCCACGGCGCCCTGCGCCCCGACGGATCCTGAGCCCGCCCGCCCGGGCCGACGGCCCGGGCGGCACTTCCGACCCCGGCCGGCCGCCGGGTCCGGCTCGGCGACGGGATCCGAGCCCGCGGATCACGACCCCGAGGATGTCTGCCGGGTGTCCGGATCCGCGGCCCGTCCGCCCGCGACGACGACAACGGGCCCCCGCCTGCCCCCGGCTACCTGCATCGGCCGAGTACGTCGAGACCAATTGGACCGACGTGCGCCCGCGCGGTCCGGCCGGATCGATGGACGCGACGACCGGCCGAGCCGGGCGCCCGCGGTTATTCGCGGGCAATTCGCTCGCGGCCCGCAAGCGAGGCGATTCCATTGTCGGAACAAGGACGCGGAGAGGTAGGGACGCGCTGGGCAACGACGCGAGAGACAACGAGAAAACCCCGAGCGTCGAGACGCTCGGGGTTTCTTGACATCCGGGGTTTTACACGAGGTATATTGGATGGTTCTGAATACCGGTGATTCACGGTATTCGGGAAGCTGAATGACGACATTGTATCCGGCCGGGAGTCGAATTGTCAAACGCCGAATTGCGACACGAGCAGGAATTCGTCGATGTGTTGTACGCACGCCTCGCGGAGCTGCGTGCCCAGACGGAGGCCGCCGTGACGAGCGCGCTCGGGCGCGAGCACGACGGCACCCGGCAGGCGCGCGTCGAGCGGGACATCGCGGTGTTCGAGCACTCGGGTCTGCTCGCGGCATTCGACGCCGGCGCGAACGGCCTGTGCTTCGGGCGATTGTTGTTCCGCGACGGCGCCGACCACCACATCGGCAGGATCGGTATCCGCCGCGACGACGCCGAGCACACCCCGATGGTGATCGACTGGCGCGCCGACCTCGCCCGGCCGTTCTACCTGGCGACCGGCCACACCCCGATGGGTCTGCGGCGCCGGCGGCACATCACCACCTCCGGGCAGCGGGTCACCGGGCTGCACGACGAGATCCTCGACCTCACCGACGACACCCGCACCGGCTTCGAGGGCTCGGACGCCGACGCGGTCCTGCTCGCGTCGCTCGACGCGGCGCGCACCGGGCGCATGCACGACATCGTGCAGACCATCCAGGCCGAGCAGGACCGGATCATCCGTGCGCCACACCGCGGCGTGCTCGTGGTCGAGGGCGGCCCGGGCACCGGCAAGACGGTCGTCGCCCTGCACCGCGCGGCATACCTGCTGTACGCCAACCGCGAGCACCTGACCCGCCGCGTCGTGCTCGTGGTCGGCCCCAACCCCGCCTTCCTCGGCTACATCGAGGACGTCCTGCCCTCGCTCGGCGAGACGGGCGTGCAGTTCGCCACGCCCGGCGAGCTGTTCCCGGGGGTCACCGCGACCGCCGTGGACACCCCGGAGGCCGCCGAGGTCAAGGGCCGGGCCGCGATGGCCGAGGTGCTGGGCCGCTTCGTGGCCGACCAACAGACGGTGCCAAAGACGCCGTTGGTGATCGGGCACGACGACGGCGACCTGTTCCTCGACGCGGACATCGCGAAGGCCGCCCGAAGCAGGGCGCGGGCAACGCTGTTGCCGCACAACCTCGCCCGGGCGGCGTTCGCGTCGCGCGTGATCGACGGCCTTACCGAGCAGCTGGTCGACCGGCTCGGTGCGGACCCGTTCGGCGGGCCGAACTTCCTCGGCCCGGGCGAGATCGCGCAGTTGGCGATGTCGGTCGCCGAGAGCCCGGCCGTGCAGGCGGCCGTCGACGAGTTGTGGCCGCGCCTCACTCCGCAGGGCCTGGTCGCGGACTACCTTGCCGAACCGGTGTACCTGTCCGAGGAGGACGCGGCAGCGGTCCGGCGTCCGGCGGTGTACGACCCGGTCTTCGGAACTTGGACGAGCGACGAATGGACGGTGGCCGACGTGCCGTTGCTCGACGAGGCCGCCGAACTCCTGGGTGAGGACGACTCGTTGGCGCGGGCTGCGGCGGCGGCCGAGCGGCGCCGGCAGATCGCGTACGCGCAGGGCGTGCTCGATCTGTCGTACGGCTCACGCACGCAGGAGTTCGAGGACCGCGACGACGAGGAGTCCGAGGTGCTGAGCGCCCACGACCTCGTGGACGCCGAGCGCCTCGCGGAACGTCAGGAGGAACTCGACCACCGCACCTCCGCCGAGCGCGCGGCGGCGGACCGCACCTGGGCGTACGGCCACATCGTGGTCGACGAGGCCCAGGAACTGTCCGCGATGGCCTGGCGGTTGCTGATGCGGCGCAGCCCCACCCGGTCGATGACCCTGGTCGGCGACCCCGTGCAGACCTCGGAGCCGGGCGGGTGCGGGTCGTGGGAACGCATCCTGGTGCCGTATGTCGAGGGCCGCTGGGAACGGGTCCGGCTGGGCGTGAACTACCGTACGCCTACCGAGATCATGGACGTCGCGGCCGACGTCGTGCGGGCCGCCCACCCGGGGTTCGAGCCGCCGAAGTCGGTGCGCTCGACCGGCGTGAAGCCGTGGTCGCTCCACACCGCGGACCTGCCGGCGGCCGTGGCATGGGCGGTCGCTCACGAGGGGGTCGCCGACCCGGCGGCCGCCCGGGAGTCGGGCACGCGGGAAGGCACCGGCGGCGAGCCGGGCACTCCGGTCGACGGGCGGCTCGCCGTGATCGCGCCGCGCGAGCTGATCGATGCGGTGGCGGCCGCGGTTCCGCACGCCGAACGAGGCGTCGCGCCGGACCTCACCCGGCCGTTGGTGCTGCTGGACCCCAAGCAGGCCAAGGGGCTGGAGTTCGACGCCGTGATCGTGGTGGAGCCGGCCGCGTTCGCGCTTGCCGACCTGTATGTGGCGCTGACCCGGGCGACGCAGCGACTCGGCGTCGTGCACACCCGCGACCTGCCATCGGGCCTCACCGGCCTCGCCCCGGCGGGGTGACGGGGGCGGTCCCGGCGGAGGGCCCCGGGGCGCTTCGGGCGAGGTACCGGAGCGGCCCCCTCGACGTACCCCCGCCCGGCCTGCTCCCGCCGCGGTGACCGGGGGCAGGCCGGGCGGGGTGACCGGGGCGGCGGGCGAAGCCCATCCCGCTCGCGTGCGCGCCGCGCCCGTCGGCCCCCGTCCGGGCGCGGCCACGCCGTTCCGCGCCCGCGCCCGCGCGGGTGGTCAGATCGGGGGAATCTCCACGTCGAAGTTGATCCGGCGCCCCCGGAGCATCTGCCGGTACGTGGGGTGTCGGCTGCCCGAATGAGACTCGACGCGTGCCATCGCCTCGCTGACCTCGCGTTCGGCTCCCGGAGCTCCGGACAGTCGGCGCTCCAGCGCCGCGTTGTAGGCGGAGCACAGCACCCGCGGGGGATGGTCGGGAGCGAAGACCCGGCGGAATCCCGCGTTGGCGACGGCGTCCTCGGCCGCCGCCTCTTCGTGCCGGCCCAGCACCGAGAGAGCGCCCGCACGCGTGGTCCGGCAGGCCAGCGTCATCGGGTGGTCCGCGCCCAGGGCGTCCTCCATCGCGACCAGCGTCACCGTGCTCGACCGGAGCGCGAGGGCGGCTTCGCCGTACAGCGTGTTGAAGATGGCCAGGTTGGTGGCGCAGGCGAGCGAGAACGGATGCGTGTCCCCGAGCCGATCGCGGTACCGCTGGTAGGTCTCCGTCGCGATGTCCACCGCCTCCGCGTAGTTGGCCGGGTGTTCGCGCCCCAGCGTGGCCAGATCGCACGCATATCCGATCGCGCACGCCAGCGTGTCCGGATGCAGTTCGCCGAATCGGCTGCGCAGCGTGGTCAGGATGTTCCGGCTCAGCGTCAAGGCGGCTTCGGCATCGCCCATCCGCCGGTGCGTCACGGTCAGGAACCGGTCCGTGACCAGGACCACGTCCCCGCTCTCGCCCTCCTTGGCGACCTGCCGTTCGCGCGTGTCCAGCAACAGGCTCAGCGATCCCTGGTAGTCGCCGGTCTCCCGGCGGTCCAGCGCCAACCGGTTCGCCGAGTGCCAGGTCGCCGGGTGGTTGTCGCCGAAGATCTGCCGGCGGCGACGATAGTTCTCCTCGTTGAGGCGCAGGGATTCCATCGGGCGCCCCACGAGGCTGAGCGAGATGCTCAGGTTGTTCGCGGCGCGCAGGGTGTCCGGGTCGTTCGGGCCGAACGCGCGCTTGCTCAGTTCGTAGGTGCTCTGTTCCTGCTCGAAGGATTCCCGGTACCGGCCCAGGGCGCGCAGGTCGGCGCCGTAGTTGCGGGCCGTGACCAGGATGTGGCGTTGGTTCGGCTCGACCAGCAGGCGCTGTTTGCCCAGGGTGTCCCTGTCCCGGTCGTGTGCCTCCTGGTAACGGCCCAGCGAGCGCAGCGGGTTCGCGACCTGCGCGGCGAGCCGCAGGGTATCCGCGTCGTCGGGAACGATCCGTTCCCGCCATCGGGTCAGCACCTCGTCGCCGAGATCGACCGCCGCCTCGTGGTCGCCGGTGCGCCACATGTGCCGGACCTGACCCACGATCCATTCGCGCACGGCGGGAGCGGCGCTGTCGATCGCTCCGGAGACCTGTAGGTGTGGCAACAACTCGGCGTATTGCGCGCGCACTTCGGCGCTGCCCTCGTTCACCCCGGTCATCGGGCGGGCCGCGGCCAGCGCCTCGTGCACCAGGTGCCGGGTCGCCTCGTACGTCTCGGCGTCCTCGGCCAGCCACTCCCGCACCGCGGCCTGGAGGAGCCGGTGGACCTGCACCGTCTCGCGTTCCACCCGGGCCAACGCGTAGTGGCCGAGGTCGCGGATCAGGTCGCCGAGCACCATCGGGTCCCGCACCGCCGGTTCCAGCTCCGCCAGGTGGCTGCCGACCACGTTGCCGTACAGCAGTCGGGTGGCGATCGGCTCGGGCGACAGGAACGCGCACAGTTCCAGCAGGCGTGCGGCGGCGGGCCGTTCGGCCTTCAGGCGGTTCACCGAGAGCCGCCAGATCGCGGTCAGTGGGGTGCCGTCGGAGGACGTCGTGCCCTCTCCCATGTTCCCGACCACGGCCAGGGTGCGGCCCACCTGGCCGCGGACCTGCTCCAGGTAGGTGTCGACCGGCATGCCGGTCTGCCGCAACCAGGCCGCGGCCTGCTCGACGGCCAACGGAAGGTCGCCGAGTTCGGCGGCCACCGCGGACGCGTCGTGTACGGACAGGTTCCCGACCCGCCGCCGGAGCAGTGCGATGCTCTCCGGGCGGGAGAAGACGTCGACCTGGAAGGGCTCCGATTCGTCTCGGGCCGCCGCGTCGCGGGAGGTGATGATCACATGTCCCGGGCCCCGGGCCGGCAGGTAGCGGCGCAGCCCCTCGGGATTCTCCTCGCTGTCCGCGTTGTCATAGACCAGCAACCACGGCCCGTTGGCGTCGCTCTCCAGCGCGATCAACGCGGCCTGGCTGCGTTCCGCGACGTTCGAACCCGGCACGTGCAGGTGGTCACCCAACTCCGCCAGGGCCGGCGGGATCCGACTGTGCTGGTTGGCGCCGATCCACCAGATCACGTCGTACTGCGCGCCGTAGCGGTGCACGTACTCCAACGCGATCTGGGTCTTGCCGATGCCGCCGAGGCCGTAGACCAGCGCGACGCCGGGAGGGCTCGTGCCTTCGAGGGGGTGGGCGCCCAGCAGGCCGCGAAGGTTTTCCAGGAGTTCGTCGCGACCGGTGAAGACGCCGTAGCGCGGTTGGGCGTTGCACACCCTCGCCTCCCGTCCCGGGAACCTGGGGTCGGGCGACACCGGCGTATCGGGCGGGGTCAGGGCGAAGGCGCCCAGGATCACCGCACGCGCCTCCTCCGCCCCGAGGTTGTTCAGCGCCACCAGCGTCGCGCCGGGCAGGTTGAGCAACACCGGTTCGTCGAGCACGGGTTCCAGCGGCTGCACGCTGATCACCCGCGGCGCGTCGGGCCTGGTGTCGGCGGCGAGTTGCAGCACCTCCCGGGCGAGCGGAGTGAGCGCGAACTCGTGCGACAACAACGCGATCACCACGTCCGGCGCGCCGCCGGCCGCGGTGGATCCCGCCGGCATCGGCGGCGGTTCGACCGCGACGCCGGCGGCCCGCAGCGTGACCGTCATCCCGACGGCGCGCAACTGCACGGCGATCCACTTCGCCCACATCCGGTCCCGCTGCGCGTACTCGATGCGGACCCGGGCGGAGACCGCCTCGGCCTCGTGCGGGCGGACCCGTTCGAACCGGGCCAGCAGCGTGCGTCGTTGCTCCTCCGGGATCGCCACGAGCGAGCCGACCCGACCGCGGCTGATCACCGAGGTCAGGCGTTCGTACGCGGCCAGCAGGCTGGTGTCCTGGCGCGGGCGGTCCCCGATGGTGGCCAGGATCTCCTCGTAGGAGTAGAAGGGCTTGTACGGAATCTCCACGTCCGCCCAGTACTTCTCCCGCCCTGCGGCGGAGAGGTGGGCCAGGAAGGGCTCGAACCTGCGGCGGGCGTAGTCCCGGCTGACCTCCAGCTTGATCATTTCCGAGTAGTCGACCCGCATCGGCACAGGCAGGATGCGCACCCGGGGGGCAGCGTGTTGCACGTCCCGGGCCACGCTCGCCGCACCGTCGACGGCCTGGGTGCTGAGCGTGAAGCAGTTCACCAGCACGTCGGGGAGCAGCAGGGTCGTGATCCCCGAGGTGTCGCTGAAGCCGGTGCGACTGTCGATCAGGACGTAGTCGTAGTGCTCACGGATGTCCGCACCCAGCGCGAGCAACAGCTCCTTGCCGTCCCGCCGTTCGTAGAAGCCGCGCCAGTCGTAGGTGTTGACCGTCTCGGAGTACTCCGGTGTGCGCTTGCCCGAGGAGACGAAGTCGATGTAGCCGCCGTCGGCGAAGTTCCACCGCAGCGAGGACGCGTAGCGGTCGACCCGGGCGTACTCGCGAAGGTGTTCGGGCGCCGGTTTGGGTTCGAGCATGTCGAAGGTGCGCACCAGGTCGATCACGCCGGGCGTGGAGTCGAGGCCGCGGTCGCCCAGGAACGGACCGAAGTACGGGTGCAGGCCGGGGGCTTCGAGGTCCCAGTCCATGGTCAGCACACGCAGGCCGTTCCCGGCCAGGATCCACGCGACGTTGGCCAGCGCCATGGTCCGCCCGGTGCCGCCCTTGAAGGAGTAGAACGTCACCACGGTGCCGGGGGCCGAAGGTTCGGGGACGGCCGGGTCCTGGTTCACGAGGAGGAACCTCCAAGCAGGGGGAGCCTGTCGAAACTTCCGGTCGGCATGACGGGGGATCGTCGGTACGTGTCCGCCTTCATGGCGTCGTTCTGTGCCCGTGCCAGCGTCTCACGCAGGGCGCGAGTGAAGCGATCGCGATCGGGCACCGCCCAACAGCCGCTTTGTACCGGATACTTGCCGCGCAGTCGGGGCAGACATCGGTCCAGGGCCGCGTCGAGCACGTCCGCGTGGGCGGCGGACTCCGTGTCGTCGCGTGCTCTGGGCTCCAGCACGGCGGCCGAGACCACGGCGTCGTCGACGGATGTCAGCAGCGAACGCAGGGCCGCCGTCCGGGTGATCCAGGCGTCCAGGAGCAGCACGGTCAGCTGTCTCGGGTTCGGCCGCCGGTCGGTCAGCGCGGGCAGGGTCTCGTCGAGGAGCTGCACGGTCGAGGTGAACTCCAATTCGCCCGCGGTCTCCCGGGCGAGCGCGACCAGGGACCCCGTCTCGGTGGGATCGTAGGGCGCCCAGTCGAGCGGATCGGCTCCGTAGAACCTTCGATTCGTGCGCTCGGCCGGGAGTTCGTCCACCCCCGGGGCGGACAGCACGAAATCCACCGTGTGGTGCGGCGCGGCGACCGGAACCGGCCGAGCCCGCCCGTTGAGGCCGTGGCCCGGCGGCGCGACCCGGGCGCGGGGGGAGCTCGACGGGGACAGCAGGCGGTCGGCGACGGCGTGCAGGACCTCCTCGTACTCCCGGTGGTAGCGCGGCTTGAACCGCAGCAGGTGCAGCAGTCCCTCCTGCTCGTAGGTCGGCGACGAGACCCGGATCTCGGCGGGCCAGTCCCCGCTCGGTGCGATCCGCTCCACGCCCGGCGGCATCGGGGTCCAGATGATCGGGACGATCACGTCCATCGAACGTTTGGTGCGCGACCAGTGCACCTCGGTTCGCTGTTGGAAGAAGGCCCACTCCCGGGTGCACTCCTCCCGGGTGAAGTAGCGCGACGAATGCAGTACGACCAGCTTGAGACAGCGGTCCATCAGGTCGGCGGACGGCGGGCCCGGGCGCCGGTCGGGCAGCACGCCCACCTGTTCCGTGGATCGTTCGGTGCGTTCGGCCACCACGAGCGACAGATCGCCGAAGAACTCGCGGACCCACAGATCGTCCGTCCTGCGGACGTGGCTCAGGTAGAAGTAGTGGCTCGGCGTGTCCCCCATGCGTCCCCCTTCACACATCACACGATTGCCGGATCAGCGATCCCGGCGGTGCTCCCGCAACCACGTCGTGGCGAAGCCGACGGCCTCGTCCAGTCGGAACAGCCTCGCCCGCCGCTGCCCGGCCGCGGCCACGCGCACCGCCCCGGTGCGTTCGAACGCCTCCCCCAGAGCCGCGAAGTCGTGATTGCTCAGCCGGGTGTCCACCGTGTCGACCCATCGTCGGTCGCCTCGGGCGTCGCGCACCAGGCTGCGGTACCCGGTCGTCGGCGGCTGCCCGACGCGGTACTCGGCCAGGTGGAAGGCGATGTTGGCGGCGAAGCCGACGTCCCACAACAGCACGTGCGCGCCGACCCGCTCCATGCGGCCCAGCGGTGAGCGTTCGCCATAGTGGCAGTCGGGCGCGTGGCCGCGCATCAGGGCCGTGGCGTGTGGCCCGATCCCCGCGAACGAGGTCCTGGGGTGGTCGCTGCGCACGGCTCCGGGCAGTCGGCGTACGTGCTCGGCCAGCGCGCCCATCCGGTGGCTCGGCGTGTGTGCGGGTTCGAACGGCGGCATCTCCGCGCGCAGTCCCGGCCACCAGTCGGCGGGGACCGGGCTGCGGCACGTGCGATGCCAGGTCGAAGGGTCGGTGTTGTCGCTGGTGGCCGTCGGTACCACCAGGGTTCCCCGCTCGCCCAACACCTCGCGCAGCGCCCCGATCAGCGTGTCGGGGCCGCCGTCGACGCGGCCGAGCGGGGTCGAGGGTGCGAGCACGAGCAGCACCGCTCCGCTCCCGAGCCCCAGGTCCGCCAGCGCCGCGGCCGTCTCGCGGGCCGGGTGCGCGACCCGGCGGCCGCGCACCACGCCGGGTCGCGGCGGGCCCATCGGGTCGACGCGGGCGCCGCGTGTGCGATCGGCGGCCTCCGCTGCCATGTGGTCGACGAATCGGCGTCCCAGCGCCGTCAGTTGCCGACAGTCGCCGAGTACCGCCAGCGCGGCGTCCACCTGGTCGCGGTAGCGTACGAACCGCCGTTCGGCGCGGGTTCGGGCGACCGGCGGCACCAGGTGTCGGTAGTGGCCCCACAGGCCGGTCAGCGCGAGGTGTGCGTAGGTGCCCTGGAGCACGGCCTCCAGCGGGCGCCGGTCCGGTCGCCAGCCCACGGTGTACCGCTGGGTCGCGCCCCATTCGTGCAGGTCCACCAGGTCCGTCAGGGCGCCCAGCGCGATGTGGCTCGTCTCGTGGACCAGTGCCTCCGCCAGCCGCACCGGATCGGCCGCCTCGGTGATCCCGATCGCGCCGTGCGCGTCGCGCACCGTGACGCTCATCGCCCGGCCGGACCGCGGCGCGAGCGGCACCACGCTGGTGCACAGGCTCGCGCAGATCCGGGCCCGATCCGGGAAGTGCTCGCACAGCACGGCCCAGGCGTGGCGCAGCGCAGTGTCCCACCGCGCGGCCCGTTCCGGGGTGAGCCGCGGCGCGATGTCCTCGCGGTGCGCGTCGCGATAGGGATCGCCGTCCTCCAGCACGACGCGCAGCACGGGACCGGCGTCGGGCGCGTGCGCGGTCACCACGCGGGTGGGTTGCCAGTACGGGAGCGCGCCCTCGGTCGTGCTCGCGCGCACGTCGCGGGCGGGGCCGGCGGTGTCCGTGATCGGCACGCGGGCGTGGCCGCCGGGGAAGTGGAGCACCCCGTCCTCGAATCGCACCGCGGCGGTGTCGGCGGGCACCCGCATGGAGCCGAGGGTGGGCAGGGACACGATCCCGGCGCGGACGGGCAGTTCCAGCCGCACGGGAAGTCCGGCGCGGGTGGCCGCGGCGGCGGCGACGGCGGTGAACCAGGCGAGTTCGTCCCGGATCCGGAAACCGGGCGACCTGCCGTGCAGCCCGCGCAGGCAGCGGGTGGCCCAGACGCCCAGGTGGGGATGCATCAGGACGGTCTCCAGGGCGCCCCGGTCGTGCCGGGTGACCTCGGTCAGCACCGCCTGTGCGTGCTCGGCCCCCGATTGCCGCCAGGGCGTGGGAAAGCGGGTTCGGGCCGTCCGGGCCAACGTGTGGATCAGGAGCAGCCGACGGCTGAGCTGACCGGTGCGCAGCGTGTGTAGGGCGCTGGGCCCGGGCCGGCCGCGGGCCAGGTCGTCGAAGTCCCGGGACGTCAGACGCACGCCGGCGAGTCCGGCGATCACGGCAGGCTCCGCAGGAGTTCACGGGTGTCGGCGCGAACCCGATCGCGGATGTGGCCGGTCAGCTTCTCCAAGTCGGCGCAGTAGACGGAGGGGTTCGCGAATCCCGAGGCCGGCAGGTAGCGGTGCGCGCGGATCCCACCGCCGCACAGCTTCATCACCTCACACGCGCGGCAGGCATCCGCCAGCCCCGCCTCGCCCAGGCGCCATTGCGCGATCTGCGGGTGTCGCGCGGCCGCGTCGAAGTCGTGCGCGAGGACGTTCAGGCCGGTGGCCGCCGCCCGGTCGTAGCTGGAGTGCAGCGAGTCGGCCTGCTCGATGGCCCCGTCGGTGGCCACCACGAGAAATCCGGGTACCGACAGGCCGACGGCCTCCGAACGCGAGGAGCCGCCCAGGCACACGGCCATGATGTCGTCGAACAGGCGCACGGACGTCTCGCGTACGGGGCTTTCGTACCAGCGGGTGAAGACCGCGAGCAGCCAGCGCGCGTAGGGCGTGCCGAGCGGGTCGTGGCCCGGGGGCGGGAATTGCCGGTTGGCGTGCGGGAGCAGGAAGTCGATCCGGGCGGGCTGGTGCGCGAGCAGCGCCTCGTAGGTGCGCACCGGATCGTTGGCGAGGTCGACCGTGCACAACAATCCCGCGTACAGACTGCGGTGTTCGGGGCGGCGCAGCAGCGCGATCCCGGCAATGGCCGCGGCGTGGCTGCCGGTACCGTCGCGCCGGCGCCGGTGCCGGTCGTTGGCGTCCGCGTCGCCGTCGAGGCTGACTCCGACGCGGATGCCGTGGCGATGGAACAGGGCCATCCACTCGGGGTCCACAAGCGTGCCGTTGGTCTGCACGGACAGCTTCAAGGCGGTCGCGGCGGGCAGGGCCGCTCGCAGTGTGCCGGCCAGTGTGTCGACCCGGTCCCGACCGGCCAGCAGCGGTTCGCCGCCGTGCAGGGCCACATGGACGACGGGCAACTCGTGGCGGTCGGCGTGCCGGGCGATGCGTTCCGCGAGTCGGCGCATGATCGGCGCGGACATCGCCCGCGGCCGGCTGCGCCAGGACGTGTCCCGTGCCTCGTAGACGTAGCAGTGATCGCACGCGAGGTTGCAGCGGCTGTGCAGCTTGACCACGAATTGGCGAAAGGGCGGCGGCTGCGTCATCGTGCCCCTCGGGGACCCGAGTCGGGGCGCCTGGGCATCGTTTCAGTCCTCGAACGCCGAATCGAAGGCGCAGAAGACGGATTCGTCGCTCAGCGCGTCCCGCAACACCCGCCGCAGTGCCGAGGCCAACGCCGTGTCCGGCAGGGCGTCCAGGTCGCCCGGCGTGAGGTCGGAGAGATCGAGTACGTCCGAACGCACGTCGTCCGCCGCCGCCCCGGTCTGCGTACCCGTCGGCGGTTCTTCGACAGGGGACACGCGGCCAGACCTCCGTCCACGTGGCGGCCGACAACGTCGGACCCTGCCGAAATACCGGGTCGATGAACTGCGTTGCCCAGCCTAGCCGATTGTCGACGTCGTTCAGGCGGAGTCGCGGCCATAGCGCTCGACGAAGATGTCTTGTGCGTGCAGTGTGCCCGGGTCCGCTGCGCCCAGGTGGGTCCGGTGCAGTTCGAGCGCGTCGACGAACAGGGGGCGGGCGGCCGCGAGCCCGTGCGCGCCCGCGGTCGCGAGGGCCAGGTCGAGCGCGGTGCGCAGGGTGTCCGGATGGCCCGCGCCCAGCAACGCCTGCTGCCGCCGCAACACTTCCTCGTACAGCGGCAGGGACGCGCGCGGATCGGGCGACTCGTCCGTGACGACCGCCAGGTTGTGCATGGTCTGCAGGGTCGCCCGGTGATCGGAACCCAGGGTGGCACGCTGGCGATCGAGCACCCGGGACAGGATGGGCAGCGCGACCGAGGGGCCCTCCAGCGCCCGAACGACCATGGCCAGGGCATGCCAGGTCTCCAGCGCCGCCGGGTGATCGCGTTCGAACGCACGCTCCTGCCGCGCCAGTACGTCCTCCAGCCGGGCGCGCGCCGCCTCCGGGCCCTCCGACTGCCAACTCGACAGCGCCAGCCGGTGCAGGGTCGCGAGCGTGGAGGGATGGTCGGCGCCGAGCACGCGTTCCCGGTCCTCGTGCACTCGCTCCAGCGCCGCCGCGGCGGCCTCGGCGTCACCGAGCTCGTGGATCACCAGGCAGCGGTTGTGTCGGGTGCCCAGGGTCGAGGGATGGTCGGATCCCAGCACCCGGCGTTGCCGCTCCAGTACCTCGTCGAGCAACCGCAGGGCCGCCGCGGGCCCTTCCAGCCAGTCGAGGACCAGGGCGAGCCCGTGCCGGGCCCCGAGCGTGTCGGGGTGGTCCCGGCCCAGGTTGTGTTCGCGCGCCTCGGCGACGTCCAGGAACAGGCGTCTGGCCTGTTCCGGTGCGGTGTCCGTGCACAGGACCGCGAGCAGGTGCAGGCTCTCCAGGGTGCCCGGATGCTCTGCGCCCAGGGCCCGCGCGCCGTCCGCCGCGACCGCCTCGGCGAGCCGGACGGCCTCGGCCTGGTCGCCCGCCGCCCAGGTGAGCGCGGCGAGCGAGCGCCGCAGGGCCAGGACGGTGGGGTGGTCCGGGCGCATGCCCCCGGCCGCCCGCTCGACGAGCTCCACGAGCGACGCACGGGCCTGCCGCACCTCGCCGGTGTCCCCGACGGCCAGCGCGTACGCCCCTTCGGTCTCGAAGGTCGCGGCGTCGTCCGCACCGAACACCGCCCGGAAATCGGGCACCAGATCGGCCAGCATGTCGCGGGCGGAGAACCAGTCGCCGCGTGACCTGGCGACCATGGCCCCGCCGCGCCGCGCGGACAGCACGATCCGGTCCCGGGCGCCGTATCGGGCGGTGTCGGTGCGGATCAGCCGGGCGTACTCGGCTCGGGCGTCCTGCAACCACCCGCAGCGCCAGGTGAGTTCCGCGCGGAGCAGGCCGGCCCGGCGGGTCAGCGGGTGCTCCTCGCCCAGTGCCCGGGCACAGTCGTCGAGGACGTTGCCGGTCAGGTGCAGGGCCGCGGCCGGTGCGCGCACGTGTCGGGCGAACAGCGCCACCGCGTAGCGGGCGGCCAGGCTGGTCGGATGGTTCGGGCCCAGTTCGGCGCGCGCCCGCCGTTCGAGGAGTTCGGCGCTCGTGCAGGCGAGTTGCGGTGCGCCGACCTCCTCCGCCAAGCCGATGATCACGAACAGCTTGCCCAGGTGTTCCGGTTCACCGGTCGGACCGAAGCCCAGTTCCGTCCAGGGCACTCCGAGCAGCGAACCGTCGAGCGGGGTCCGGTCCCACGCACCCGCCGGCTCGGTGGCGACCGGCGCATCCGGCCGTCGTGGCAATCGCCCGCGCGGTGCGGAGGCGTCGATGAGCGACTGCCAGCCCCGTTCCCACCACACCAGGTCGTCCAGCGGTGGCTCCACCGGCAGTTCGCCCTGACGAGCGTGGCGCAGGAGGCAGATCAGGACCGACCGTACCGGGTCCCACTGGGTACCCACGGGGGTGTTGCGGTTGTCCATGTAGTTCTGGGCCGTGCTGTGCGAGAAGGGCCGCATCGGCACCGACGGATTCGCGGCCGACCGCTCGGAGGATTCGGCCAGGGATCGAAATGTCGGGTCGCCCGCCATCGCCCGCAGCCGGCGCAACGACGCGCGGAACTCCGTCCACGATTGCGGCATCCTCGCCTCGGTCACGCTCGCCCCCTCGCGCACTGCGCGTCGGGCCCGCGACCGCAGCTGTCTTGGACACTCGGACAAGACATGTGACAGCCGGGCTTGGACACTCGAACACCGCACCGTGGATGTCTTTTTCGTCCGGATCACGTATTGGATCCGAACTCCCGGCCCCGGACCGGTCTGTACTCGAAGCCTAGCCGGGACGAGGTGCCCGGGAGGTATCGGGAGACGAGGATCCGATGACCACGATGGCGCTACACCTGTCCGAAGTCCCGCACCTGGCCGTGCTCTCGGTGATCCTGGTGCGCGCCGTGCTCGCACTGGTCGCAAGCGTACGGTCGGCCGACCGGAACGACGCACGGCCCACGCCGCCCGACGGCGCCGACACGCCCGAGCCGGCCGGCGAGGACGTCGTCCGCCCGGACGCCGACGACGCGACGGCGGAGCCCGTCCGCCGCCGACGCCGGACGGGAGACGCCACGCTCGACGTCCTGGCACCCCTGGCCGATCTGCTGCAACTCCTCGCCCGGCGCTGACGTTTCGCGGGCCACCCACCACCCCGAAACACGGGACGCCCCGGCTCGCCGCCCTCGGCGAGCCGGCCGCCGGACCCGCGAATCCGGGCCACCCCTGTCAGGCCATCGCCGATCATCCACTGAGTGCACGAATCTCGGGGCGCCGTGTCCGGCCGCGCGCACCACGCACGCGGCCGGACACGGCCTACCGGCGAAGGGCGTGCTCGTCCAGCCAGGTGGAGACGGCCTTGGCGATCGCCTCGGGCTGGTCCTCGGTGGCGTGATGGCCGGCAGGGCCGATGTGCTCGACCCGGAGAGCGGCGATGTTGTCCCGGCACCAGGCGGCGACCTCGGGGGTGATGAGGAGGGTCGGCGCCGAGTCGAAGGTGAGCAGGAGCTTGGGAACGTCGCGGCTGTCGGCCAGCCAGGGGCCGTACGCCCGGATCCGGGCGGTCACGTCGGCGGGGTCGCCGTCGATCGGCAGGGAGCGGGTCCAGTTCAGCAGCGGGCGACGGCTCTCGCGGGTGGGGTACGGGGCCCGGTAGACCTCGATGTCGTCGTCGCCGAGCGGGTCGAGCACGCCCCCGGTGTAGGCCGCGTTCACCATGAAGTGCCCGTCGAGGACCAGCGACTCGCCCTCATCGGAGCGGAGCTTCACCGAGCGGGCACGCGCCTGTTCGGAAAGCTCGTTCGAGGCGATCGGGCGGACGATCGTCTCGAAGAAGGCGACGCCACGCACCCGGTCCGGGTGTCGGGCCGCCCAGTCGAAGGCGAGCGAGCCGCCCCAGTCGTGGCCGACGAGCACGACCTCGTCCAAGCCGAGCGCGTCGAAGAAGGCGTCCAGGTAGCGGGCGTGGTCGCCGAACCGGTAATCGCCGACGGGCTTGCCCGAGCGGCCCATGCCGATCAGGTCGGGGGCGATCAACCGGCCTTCTCCGACCAGGGGCAGGACGTTCCGCCACGTATGGGAGGAGGAGGGGTTGCCGTGCAGGAAGACGACGGCGGATCCGCTGCCGTGGTCCTCGTAGTGGATGGTCGAGTCGAGAACGTCGATCGTGGGCACGAGGCGCTCCTCGGAGGCTGGATGTGAGGGATTGACCCGAACCGTGCCGCGGCCCTACTCGTTCGTCGAACGAATGTTTATGCCCCGAACGTTTCCGGTATGAACGAACCTATATCGTTAGCCCGACTAACGCAACGGGGTAGGATCACCGCCATGACCAGCGACGCCGAGGCGATGGACGTTCCCGACTGCGAGAGACGGACGCCGGACAGGCTGCGCAAACAGGCGAGCCGGTTGCTGGCACAGCTGTCCACGCAGTCGGATCGGCTGGTCGCCGAGGGCTTGGCCCGCCTCGATGCCCGCAAGTGGCACTACGCGGTGCTGGCCTCGTTGGAGGAGTACGGTCCGGGCAGCCAGGCGACGCTGAGCCGGCGCACCGGCATCTACCGCAGCGACATGGTCGGCGTCCTCAACGACCTGGCCGCACGCGATCTCATCGAGCGCACGCCCGATCCCGACGACCGCCGGCGCAACATCATCACGATCACCGACCGGGGCAGCGGCCGCCTCACCCTCCTCGACCGGGCCCTGGACGACCTCCACGAACAACTGCTCGCGCCCTTGGCCCCCGCCGAACGCGAACAGTTCGTCCGGATGCTCACCCGCCTGCTGGACCACCACACCCCGCAGCCACCGCACCTCGGCGCGTCGGGCGACCGCTAGCCAATCGGTGCGCAGCGGGGGGCGTCGGCTCAACCCACGCCGATCGCGTTCAGCGCGTACGCCACCGCTCGCGCGAGTTCGTCGGCGCTCACCGGCCGCAGCACCACCGCGTCCGGGTCGTCGGCGTCGCCGGTGCGCTGGTCGATGACGTCCAGGGCCAGGCGTTCGGCGAACTCCGTCACCGCGGCCCGCTCCTCGCCATCCGGATCGGTGTTGCCGGCGGGCGTCTCGAACACCAGGCCCACCCACAGCTCCGGGTCGCGCGTCACCAGGACCTCGCCCACGTGCACCCCGCACCCGGGCAGGCTGTCGCCGACCTCGCCGATCCCGGGCACCCGCCCCCACATCGGCACACCCCGCTCGTCGGTGGGCCCGCCGCACGCGTGCGTCGAGTACACACCCAGCGGGCAGGGCCCGCCCTGGTCCAGGTCTTCGATGTGGATATCGGAAGTCATCACAGCTCCTGAGGGGACCCGTCGCCGATACGTCGACCGGGCCGCGGACACGTTCGTCCTCGCGCCCACAGCCCGGCACGCCATCGACTCCAGCACGCGCACCCCACCCGCGCGCCCGGAGCGCGCCGAACGGGCGGCCACAATGCCACGAATGCCGCAATCCACTCGACCCGGCGACCCGGACCCGCGCGCACGTCACGGCTTCCCCGCCGTGGCGGGCGCGCTGTCGTGGGCGCGCCGGCACCGGCGGACGCCCGTAGTATCGGAGTTCGATATCGGATTCGTCGCCCTTGGTGATGGAGCGGGAAGGTGGTCGACGCGTGAGGGAGTTCCAACGGGGCGCGGTGCGGCTGCACATCCTGCATCACGCGGCCGAGGAGGAGGTCCACGGTGCGTGGATGTCCCGGGAACTGGCGGGCCACGGCTACCGAATCAGTCCCGGCACGCTGTACCCGACCCTGCACCGAATGGAGGCGGACGGGCTGCTGACCTCCGAGCAGCGGGTGGTCGAGGGCCGCACCCGGCGCGTCTATCGGGCGACGGACGCGGGACGGGCGGCGCTGGCCGAGGATCGACGCGCGCTGGCGGAACTGGCCCGCGAGGTGCTGCCCGAGGCGGACCGGCCGCACCCGTAGCCGGTGCCCGGTCCGGTGCCGGCCACGGCGGCTCCGGCCGGCCAGGCGCGGCTGATCAAGCGCAGGCGATCAGGCACAGCCGATCACGCGCAGCCGGTCAGGCGCGGGCAGGTCAGGCGCGGCCGGTCGCCTTGCGCAGACCGTACGCGGCGGCGCCGGCAGCAAGCACCGCGGCGCCCCACAACACCGAGGTGGGCGGCAGCGCGAAGGCCAGGACCAGGCACCCTGCCGTACCGACGATCGGCACGATCCGGGCCGGGCGGCCCTCGGCGGGGGTGAGCGTCCGGGCGGAGGCGTTGGCGACGGCGTAGTAGGCCAACACGCCGAAGGACGAGAAGCCGATCGCACCGCGCACGTCCGTGGTCGCGGCCAGGACGGCGACGATCGCGCCGACCGCGAGTTCGGCCCGGTGCGGTACGCCGAACCGGGGGTGTACGGCGGCCAGTACGTGGGGCAGGTGCCGGTCGCGGGCCATCGCCAGCGTGGTTCGCGAGACCCCGAGGATCAGCGCCAGCAGCGAGCCGAGCGCCGCGAGCGCGGCCCCGACGCGGACCACCGGGACGAGTCCCGGGGCGCCGGCCGCGCGCACGGCCTCGGCCAGGGGGTCGGCGGTGTGGGCGAGCCGGTCCGGCCCGAGCACCGCGAGCACGGCCACGGCGACGACCGCATACACCACCAGCGTGATGCCGAGCGCGGTCGCGATCGCCCGCGGGATGGTGCGCTTCGGGTCGCGGACCTCCTCGCCGAGCGTGGCGATGCGCGCGTAGCCGGCGAAGGCGAAGAACAGCAGGCCGGCCGCCTGGAGCACGCCGCCGAGGCCGGCATCCGCGCCGATGCGCAGGTGCGCGGTCTCGCCGGTGCCACCGGTCAGGCACGCGGTGACCACGGCGGCGAGCACGGCGAGGACGGCGGCGACGATGCCCCTGGTCAGCCACGCGGACTTCTGTACGCCGACGTAGTTCACCGCGGTCAGCGCCACCACCGCGGCGACCGCGACCGCGTGTGCCTGCTCGGGCCACACGTAGGAGCCGGCGGTCAGGGCCATGGCCGCGCAGGAGGCGGTCTTGCCGACCACGAAGCCCCAGCCGGCCAGATAGCCCCAGAAGTCGCCCAGCCGCTCGCGCCCGTAGACGTACGTACCACCGGACTGCGGATAGCGGGCGGCCAGGCGGGCCGAGGAGGTCGCGTTGCAGTAGGCCACCACGGCGGCCAGCGCCAGGCCGATCGGCAGGCCCGTTCCCGCCGCGTCGGCGGCCGGGCCGAGCGCGGCGAAGATCCCGGCGCCGATCATCGAGCCGAGCCCGATCACCACGGCGTCGAACACGCCCAGGTGCCGTTTCAGCTCGCCCGCTTCGGCAGATGCCGCCGACGTCCCCATCGCTCGCTCCCCGAACATGGCCCACGACCGCTACGGCTCCCGATATCGGCACACGATATAGGAGCGGGACTCCCTCCCCACCACCGAGTGGCGCCGCCCGGACGACGCGGTACGTCCGCGCGTGACGCCGCTCCCACTCGACCGCCGCATCAGCGGGCGGGCCCGATCGAACAGTCCCGCCCGCACAGGCCGCCCCGAAGGCAGATCGGCCCGAGGGCGAATCAGCGCGCGCCCGGCAGGGCCGGTACGAGGTTGTCCCAGCGCGCGATCTCGCACCCGTTGGTGCGCTTGAAACCGGCGTCGACCGGACGGCCCGCCCAGGTGCCGGTGATGCGCGCGGTCGCGGGTCCGCCGTAGATCATCGTGCACCGCGCGCCGGCGGGGACCGGCGCGAACGGGTCCCCGTCGGCCGTCGTGGCGTCGAGCCGGTCGCATGCCCGCGCGGGCCCCGGGTGACTGCCGCCGGCGGGGTGGCATTCCAGCGTGTACGTCTGCACTCCCTCGGGGTTGTCGGCCACCGTCACGACGAGCCGGTCCACCGTCCGGGCGGCGACGGAGGGAATCGGGCACTGGGCGGCGGCGACGACGGTCGCGGCGACGACAAGGCGACGGAACAACATGGGCACTCCGGGGATGAACGCACGTCATCGCGTGCGGGGGGGGTGGACAAGAGATCGAGGCGAATCCGCACGTCCGGCCCACGCGCCGCCGATCCGACCGGGCACGACCCCGAACGGCACCCGAGCATGGGGCAACGGCGGAAGAGCGAAGACGTCGCCGCACGGATGCATCGGCGTCGGGACGCGGACGTCGGTCCGGACGTCATGGATCCGGACGATGGCGCGGCGGATCGAAAACCCACGCGCCGAACGGCTCCGGCACGCCACGCAGTTCCCTGAACGAACCAAGCCCGATCATGGCAACAGCGTAATCAACCGGACACGCTACGCGACTATTCGGCGGCAAATCCCCCCATCACCGTCGCCGCCGTCGCGGCTGTCGCTGCCGTCGCCGTCGCCATAGCCGCCATCCGCACCCACACCAGGCAGCGCCCGCAGCCCACTCAGGCTCGCCGTCCGCCACCAACGCCCCCCCCACCCCGCGCACGCCCGGCGCCGACCCCATCCCGCACCGAGCCAACGCATCCGGCGCGCCCCACCCGCCCCCTCCCCGATATCGCGACCCCGCGCGGCTCCCGCCCCCTCGGCACCCCACCCCACCAGGCACTCCCCGCCCCCGCCACCGTGCGTCCCGATCTCGTGACGGGTCGTCAAAAGACGCCGGCGCGCCGCCTCGTGACGTGTTGGAAACCTCCTCGTCATGCGTGAGATGCCTGCTCGCAAACCCTTGCGCGGGAACGTTCCCGCGTCAATACTCACCGGCACCTGTCCTGACGCGTGCCATGCCGCATCCGTCTCCGTGCCTTCGCCGTCCCTCCGAAAGAGGTGGGTTACTTGCGCATGCCCAAAACCGCCGCCCTCGCCGCCGTCGTGGCCCTGACCGCCGTCGGGTGTTCCGGCGGTGGCGGCGACGACTCGTCGGCCGCGGACCCCGGCTACCGCATCACCAAGGACAGCCCCGCCGCCAAGGGGCCGCTCGACAAGGTGAAGTGGTCGCTGTACGCCGAACCGCAGACGCTGGACTACGCATACGGTTTCGACTACCCGATCAACACCGTGCTCGCGAACGTGTGCGACCAACTCCTGCGGATCAACCCGGACCTGACGATCACCCCGGGGCTGGCCGCCAAGTACACCAACCCGGACCCGCTGACCTGGGTCTACACCCTGCGCGAGGGGGTCAGGTTCCACGACGGCTCCACCATGACCGCCCAGGACGTCGTGGCGAGCCTCAAGCGCCAGATGGATCCCGAGGTCGGCGCCGCGTACAGCACCGCCTTCAAGGACGTCGAGTCCATCACCGACTCCGGCCCGCTCGAGGTCACCATCAAGCTCACCCGCCCCAACGTGCTGCTCAACCAGCAACTGGGCGCGTCGGCGGGCACCATCGAAAGCGCCGCCTTCCTGGCCAAGGCCGGCAAGGACTACGGCAACCCGCAGGGCGGCGTGAACTGCACCGGCCCGTTCTCCGTCAAGGAGTGGAAGCCCGGCACGTCCATCACGCTCAAGCGCAACGACGCCTACTGGGACAGCACGCTCATGCCCAAGACGGGCGAGGTCGAGTTCGTCTTCATCCAAGACCCCGCCGCCCGTGCCAACGCGCTGCTGACCGGCGAGGTCGACGGCGGATACCTGCTGCCCAGCAACTCCTACGACAAGCTCAAGTCCGGCGACGGCAAGCTGTACTTCGGTGACATCACCGGCAGTTACTCGGCCGCCGTCACCAACCTCAAGGGTGCCCTCGGCGACACGCGCGTGCGACGCGCGCTGTCCATGGCGATCGACCGCGAAGGCATCGTCCGGGCGGGCCTGAACGGCTACGGCACCGTCGCCAAGGCGCCCGTGCCCGTCTCCGGTTGGGCCACCATCCCCGCGGAGCAGGCGCAGAGCATGTACAACGCGCTGCCCGCCGTCACCACGGACGTGGCCGCCGCCAAGAAGCTCGTCGCGGAGGCCGGCGCGACCGGCAGGAAGGTCGTCGTCGCGACCAGCAACCTGGCCCCGGAGATCAGCGTCGCCGCCAACGCCATCCAGGCCGCGGGCAAGTCCATCGGCCTCGACGTCGAACTCAAGACCATCGCACCGGACGCATACACCGCGCTGTTCACCGACCCGTCCTCCCGGGCCGGCATCGACATCCTGGTCACCAGCGGCTACGACGTCACGCCCGATCCGCTGGAGTTCTACCAGACCCTGCAGACCGGGGAGTTCGCCAACTACGGCAACTGGTCCAACCCCGAGTACGACGCGATCGCGCAGCAGGCACTGGGCACCGCCGACCCGGCCGCCCGCGCCCAACTGACCGCCAAACTGCAGGAGATCGTGCTGCGTGAACTGCCCGGCATCGCGTTGTGGGACTCGCCGCTGTCGCTCTACCAGGGCAAGCGCGTCACCGGCGCCACCCCGAACATCACCCAGCTCTCCTTCCCGTGGGCCGCGACCCTGGGTGCCGCGAACTGATGAACCGTCCTCTGCTCCGTTTCCTCCTGGGCCGCCTCGTGGGCCTGGTACTCGTGCTGCTGGCGACCTCGTTCGTGGTGTTCAGCGCCGTGCACCTGGCCCCGGGCGACCCGGTGTCCTTCCTGATGCGCGGCCGCCCGGTCACCCCGCAGGCCCGCGCCGCCCTGACCGCCCAGTACCACCTGGACCAGCCGTTCGCCAAGCAGTACCTGCTGTGGCTCGGCGACGTGCTCGGCGGCGACTTCGGGCGCTCGGTGCAATTCCGCCAGGACGTCGGCGAGTTGATCTCCCAGAAGGTGCCGACCACGGTCTTCCTGGTCGGGTACGCGATGGTGCTGGTCACGGTCGTCGGGCTGATCCTGGGCATTGCCTCCGCGCTGCGGCCCGGCCTGATCGACAAGCTCGTGCTGGCCTGGACCGGCACCTCGATCGCCATCCCGTCCTACATCGCCGCGACCGTGCTCACCTCGGTCTTCGCCGTCAAACTGGGGTGGTTCCCGCTCTACGGCGCCGGCGAGGGCTTCGGCGACCGGTTGTGGCACCTCACGCTCCCGGCCATCGCCCTCGCGCTGACCTTCACCGGATTGCTGGCCCGGGTCACCCGATCCGCGATGCTCGACGAACTCTCCCGCGAGCACGTCGAGGTGGCCCGCTCCCGTGGCGTGCCCGAGAGCCGGGTCATCCGCAAACACGTGCTGCGCAACGCCCTCGGCCCGATCGTCACCGTCGTCGGCACCATGGTCGCGAGCATGCTCGTGGCCACCTCGATCGTGGAAACGGCGTTCAGCGTCAAGGGAGTCGGCTCACTGCTCATCAACTCCGTCACGGTCAAGGACTTCCCCGTGGTGCAGGCGCTGACCCTGCTGGTGGTCGCCGCGTTCCTGATCGCGAACCTGATCGTCGACCTGCTCCAACCACTGATCGACCCGCGCGTCGCGCTGGGAGGTGACCCGAAGTGAGTGCCTCCGCCCCCGCGTCCGTCAACGACGCGACCGCACCGACGCCGCCCCTCCGGCGCGGCGCACCGGCCCGGATCCGCAAACTGGCCGCCCAGGGGCCGCTGTTCACCGCGGCCGTGCTGGTCCTGGCGCTGCTCGTACTGCTGGCGGTGTGCGCACCGCTACTGGCACCCTACGAACCGGACGCCATCGACCTGAAGAACTCGCTGGCCGGCACCGGCCCGGAACACTGGCTGGGCACCGACCAGTCGGGCCGCGACATCCTCAGCCGGCTGCTGTACGGAGCCCGCACCGGACTGCTGGGACCGCTCGCGGTGGTCGGCGTGTCCACCGTGCTCGGCATCGCCATGGGCGTCGTCGCCGCGTGGCGCGGCGGCTGGGTCGACGCGCTGCTCTCGCGCTCGATGGATCTGCTGTTCGCCTTCCCCGCGATGTTGCTGGCGATCCTGTGCGTGGCGGTGTTCGGCGCGGGACTGACCGCACCCGTCATCGCCATGATGATCGCCTACACGCCGTACGTCGGCCGCCTGGTGCGCTCCATCGCCCGCCAGGAACAGGCCCGGCCCTACATCGAGTCCTACCGGGTCCAGGGCTGGTCCGGCTGGTCGATCTGCACACGGCACCTGATCCCCAACATCACCCCGACCGTACTGGCCCAATCGGCGATCAACTTCGGCTACGCCCTGATGGAACTCGCCGGCCTGTCCTATCTCGGCTTCGGTGTCCAGGCACCCACCGCCGACTGGGGCGTCATGGTCAGCGAGGGCCAGAACCCGCTCCTCAAGGACGTCATGCTGCCCGCCCTCGCCCCCGCGACCGCCATCGTCATCGCGGTCGTCGCATTCGGAATCGTCGGCGAGGGCCTCGCCGACCGCGTCTCCAAGCGGGAGAGGTGAGCACCGTGTTCGACAAGACGACGGCCGACGACCCGGCCACCCGGCCCGCCGCATCCGGCACTCGGGCCGACGCGGAAGCCCGCGCACGCGCCGACTCGGGTGAGCGCGAGGTACCGCTGCTCGACATCACCGGCCTGACCCTGCGCCTGCCGGACCACGCCGCCGCGCGACCCATCCTGGACCGGGTCGACCTGCGGGTCGAACGCGGCGAAACGGTGGGCCTGGTCGGCGAGTCCGGCTCGGGCAAATCGGTGGCCTGCCGCACCGTGCTGGGCCTGCTGCCCAAGGGAGCGAGCACCGAGGGCAGTGTCCGCGTGGAAGGCACCGACGTGCTCTCCCTGGGCGCCGCCGGACTGCGCGAGGTACGCCGGAACAAGGTCGCGATGGTGTTCCAGGACCCGCGCGCATCGGTCAACCCGATGCGCCGGATCGGGGACTTCCTCACCGAGGGACTGCGGATGCGCGGGACCTCCAGGGACCAGGCACTGGCCCGGGCACAGGAGTTGTTGACCGAGGTCGGCATCCGCGATCCGCACGGCGCGCTGCGCCGCTTCCCGCACCAGTTCTCCGGCGGCATGCTCCAGCGTGTGGTGATCGCGGCGGCCCTGGCCGGCGACCCCGCGCTCCTGCTCGCCGACGAACCCACCACCGCACTCGACGTCACCACCCAGGCGGAAGTCGTCGGCATCCTGCGGCGCCTGCAACACCGGCACGGCACCGGCATGTTGTTCGTGACCCACGACCTGGAACTCGCGGCGGCGATCTGCGACCGCATCTACGTCATGTACGCGGGACGCATCGTCGAATCCCAGCCCGTCGCCGACCTGTTCGCCCGACCCAGGCACCCCTACACGGCCGCGCTGTTGGCCTCCACACCGCGCCTGGAGGCGGACGCCGCGCCGCCGCAGCCGATCCCCGGACGGCCCGTGTCGCTCGCGGAGGCGCCCACCGGCTGCGCCTTCGCGGCCCGTTGCGCGTTCGCGATCGCGCGGTGCCGAACCGAGGCCCCCGCACTGGTACACGACGGTCCGGCGGCCGTCGCATGCCTGCGCGCGGACGAAGGGATCCTGCAGTGAGCACACCCGCCTCCCCGACCCCGGCCGCCCTGGAAGTCCGCGGCCTGTGCCGCACGTTCGGCGATCACAAGGCGGTCGACGACATCGGTTTCACCCTGCCGCCGGGCGGCTCGCTGGGCATCGTCGGCGAATCCGGCTCGGGCAAGACCACCACCGCCCGCATGCTCGTCGGCCTGGAGACCCCGGACGCCGGCAGCATCACGGTCGACGGCCGCGAACGCGCCCACCGACCGCGCACCCGGGCGGAACGCCTCTCCCGGGCCAGGGAGATCCAGATGGTCTTCCAGGACCCCTACCTCTCCCTCGATCCGCGCATCACCGTCCACGACAGCATCGACGAGGTCCTGCGCCTACACGCCGCCGAAACCGACCGGTCCGGCCGCGCCGCGCGCCTGGCCGAACTCCTCGACCAGGTGGGCCTGGGCTCCCGTGAGGCCGGCGCCCTGCCGCGTCGGCTGTCCGGCGGCCAACGCCAACGCGTCGCCATCGCCCGCGCGTTGGCGGCCTCGCCCCGGGTGCTGATCCTGGACGAGGCGGTCGCCGCACTCGACGTGTCCATCCAGGCCCAGATCCTGGACCTGCTCGCCCGCATCCGCCGCGAGCAGGGCATCGGCTACCTCTTCGTCAGCCACGACCTGGCCGTCGTCCGACACATCACCGACGACGTGGTGGTGCTGCGCAACGGCCGGATCGTCGAATCGGGTCGCACCACGGAGGTTCTCTCCGCACCGCAACACCCGTACACCAGGCTGCTGATCGACTCGGTACCGGGCGTGGGCTGGGACCCGGAACGCATCGCCGAAAGCAGAAGAGCACTCGCCGCACCGGAGGCATGACGAGCCACACCACGACCCCCCGCCCGCCCACCCGCCGCCGACCGCGTCCCGGGTGGGCGCGCCCGTGCTCGGCACGGACGACAGCGGTCGGGCGGCGGTCGCACGCCGCGCGGGCATCGCAGCTGGGCGGCCGTCGCGGGCCCGGCGGGAAACGCGGTCGGACGGCCGCCCCATGCCGCGCGGGCAACGCGCATCGCGGGACGAGCGCCTGTGCACGCCCGCCGGTCAGCGCGGGCCGCGTGGCCCGTCCTCAGCCGGGCGTGGCGAGGGCCGAGCGCAGGGTGGCGGCGATGGTGTCGCCCGCTGCGGCGCGGTCGAGTCGGCCGGCGTCGACCTCGTCCGCCGCGGTGTGGATCACGCCGTAGTAGGTCGCGGTCAGCCACGCGGCCGGGAGGTCGGTACGGATGTCGCCTTCGCTGCGGCCGCGCGCGACGAGTTCGTCGACCCTGGTCAGGACCCGGGCGTGTTGGCGACGCAGGCTCGCCTCGCCCAGCGCCTTCAGGGCTGCCCGGCGCAGGCCGCGGGTGCGGTCCAACACCTGCCAACCCTCGCGGGCGAGTCGTACCAGTGCCTCGTCGGCCGGTCCGACGGTGATCCCGACGTCGTCGAGCAGCACGTCGACTTCGCCCAGGGCCTGCCCGATCGCCGCCTCCAGGAGCACGTCCCGGGAGCCGAAGTGCCCGTACAGGGTCACCCGTCCGACGCCGGCCTCCCGCGCGATGTCGGTCATCGTGACCTCGGGGTCGCGGGCGAACGCGCCGAGCGCGGCGGCGAGGATGGCGGCGATGTTGCGTTCGGCGTCGGCCCGTCGCCGTACGCCCGGCGATGATGTCGCACCCATGGTGGTCAACCCTACTGTCGGAATCTTCACGCCGACCGCGGCGGGCGAGGCGGCCGTGGTGGTCGTGTCGGTCTTCCCGCTCGTGCCGAATATCCCGGTCCTGATGCCATGGTTGCCGGGTTCGTCCCGGTCCCGGTCCCGGTCGCCGTGGTTCAGTGCACGTGCCGCGGGCCGTCGGAGGCCGGCGGCCTGCCCGCCGGAACCAGTACGAATGCCACGAGCGCCGCGACCACGGCGGTACCCGCGCAGGCGAGGAACGCGTCGGTGTACCCGCCGACTCCGCCGCCGCCCGCGATGCTGGGCGCCGCGATCGCCGACACCAGGGCGACGCCGAGTGCACCGCCGAGTTCGTGGAACGTGTTCACCACACCCGAGGTGATGCCGGCCTCGTCGTGGTGTACACGGGACATCGCCGTGGTGGTCGCCGCGACGAACGCGGGACCCAGGCCCGCCGCGGCCAGGGCCAGTCCGGGGACCACGTCGGCCATGCCGCCGCCGTGCTCGGGCAGCCGACTCAGCCACAACGCACCCACCGCGGCGAGCATCAGGCCGCCCGCCCCCACCGGTCGGGCGCCGATGCGGCCGACCAGCAGGCCCCCGACATGCGCTCCGACGGTCACCGCGACGGCGACCGGCAGGAAGGCCGACCCGGTCCGCAACGAATCGAAACCCAGGGTGTGTTGCATATGGAGCGAGCCGAGAAAGAACAGCGGGATCAGCAGTCCGCTCGCCACCAGCATCACGAACGCGCCGGAGATCACGGGCCTGCGGGTCAGCAGGGCCAGAGGCACCAGAGGATCGGCGCTCGTGCGCTCGACGAGGACGAAGAGCGCGTAGCCGACCGCCGCGCCGGTCAACGACAACAACGTCCAAGGCGACGCCCATCCGACGTCGCCCGCACGGGTCACGCCCAGGATCAACGCCGTGGTCCCCGCCGTGGCCGCCAGCGCTCCCGGCAGGTCCGGACGGGTACCCGAGGCGATACGCGGCCGGGCCGGGATCACCGACGCGGCCAGGGCGAGTACGGCCACACCGATGGGCACGTTGGCGAAGAAGATCCATTCCCAACCCGGGCCGGCGGTCAGCAGTCCGCCGACCAGAACGCCGGCCGCCGCCCCGGTGCCGCCGATCGCCGCCCACACGCCGAGTGCGCGGTTGCGCTCGGGACCGTGGAAGGTGACCGTCACGAGCGCAAGCGCGGCCGGCGACAGCAGCGCGGCGGCGGCACCCTGCACGACTCGGGCGGTGAGCAACATCGCGCCGTTCGGGGCAAACCCGGCGGCCAGCGACGCGGCGGTGAAAACACCCAGGCCGAGCAGGAACGCGGTCCGCCGGCCCAGCGTGTCGGCAATCCGCCCACCCAGGATCATCAGACCGCCGAACGCGAGCGCATAGGCGGTGACCACCCAGGTCAGCGGCTCCCGCCCCAGGCCCAGATCCGCGCCGATGCTCGGCAGCGCGACGTTCACCACCGTGACGTCCAGGATCAACATGAACTGCGCAAGGCACACCAGGGTCAGGACGAACCAGCGCCGCGGCGTGGGCGCATCCCGCACCTCGACGCGCGAGTGCGCATGTGCGTGCGCGTGCGCGTGGCCGCCGGCGGCGTCGCCGTGTGGGTCGTGTACGTCGTGCGCACCAAACGTGTCATGCGCGTCTTGCGCGCCTTGCACGTCATGCGCGTCTTGCGCGTCATGCGTCGATCGACTGCCGTGAGACATCGTTTCGCTCCTCGAAGTGCCGCCCCGAGCGGGCGGGCCGCCGGCCGGGTTCGGCCGCCGAAACCGCCCGGCACATCTCGTACAGGTGTGTTCGAGTAAGCGAATCGCATCCACCCATGCCGTACAACCGTGTTCGAGTTAGCCGCTCGGAGCTCCGGCGAACGCCCTGCCGCGCGACCTGCGCGACCCGGCACCCCGCGCAGCCCGTGCACCTCGCGCAACCCGCGCACCCCCCGTACCCCGTGAGGCCACCGATCCCGGACCGCCGCGCTACGACGACACGTCGACCGGGATCGCGTCGCCCCCTTCTCCCAACGCGACGCAGTGGGCGGCTTCGGCGGCTACTTGCCGTCGGTGCACTGCGTGCCGGCGGCCGGCAGCTTGCCCTCGATGATGTAGGCGGCCACCGCCGCGTCGACGCACTTGCTGCGGCCGAACGCGCCGTGGCCTTCGCCCTTGAGGGTCAGCAGGCTCGCGTGCGCGAGGTCCTTGGCCAGCTTCTCGGACGCGGCGTACGGCGTGGCCGGGTCACCGGTCGTGCCCACCACCAGGACGGGCGCGGCGCCCTCGGCCCGGATCACGTGCGGCTTCTCGGGAGTCTTGTACGGCCAGAATTCGCAGCCGGGGCCCTCGATGTCCGATGCGACGGTGTCCTTGGAAAGCAACGGAGCATCCGCCTTGAGCTTCGCCAGGACCTGTTCGATCCGCTCGGGGGAGGGCGCCGGAGCGGCGCCGTCGGCACAGCGTATTGCCGAGCGCGAGTCCGTGCTGTTGTCGTAGTGGCCCTTCTCGTCCCGGCCGAGGTAGTCGTCGGCGTAGAAGAGCAGGGCGCTGCCGTCCTTCCTGTTCATCGCCAGGGCAAGGGCCTCCCGCAGGTACTTCCACGCGGTTTCCTTGTCGCCGTACAGCAGGCTGTTGGTGCCCGTCCAGCCGAGGGAGGAGGTCAGCTTGCGGCCGTCGTAGGCGGTGCGCAGCGGCTTGTCCTGCAACGCGTCGAGGAAGGTCGCGCCGATCTCGGCGGCCTTGGCCGGGTCAGCGCCCAGCGGACAACCCACCCGGGCCGCGCAATCGGCGGCGAACGCGCGGAACGAGCGCTCGAAGCCGACGGTCTGGTCGATGCTCGCGTCGAGCTTGTCGGCCGCCGGGTCCACGACCGCGTCCAGGACCATCCGGCCGGCGCGGTCGGGGAACTCGTCCAGATACATGGTCCCGAGGTAGGTTCCGTACGAGATGCCCAGGTAGTTGAGCTTGTCGTCACCGACCGCGCCGCGCAGCACGTCCATGTCCCGAGCCGCGTTGCGCGTGCCCACGAACGGCAACAACTCGCCGGACTGGGCCTGGCACGCGGCGGAGAACTCCTTGCCGCTGCGCTCGCTGCGCGCCTTGCGTTCGACCGGATCGCGGGGCGAGTCCCGGGCGTTGCGCTCGTCACGGGCCTTGTCGTCCAGGCACCGTACGGGCGCACTGTCGGCCACACCACGCGGGTCGAAGCCGAGGATGTCGTAGCGGTCGTGCAGAGGGCCGTCGAACTCGTCGAACCCGTACTTGACGAAATCCTGGCCCGAGCCCCCGGGTCCGCCCGGATTCAACACGAGCGAGCCGATCCGCTGATCGGGCTTGGCAGCCGGGTGTTGCATGACGGCGATGTCCAGCGACTTGCCGTCGGGAGCGGTGTAATCCAGCGGCACCTTGAAGGTCCCGCACCGGAATTCGCCCTCGTCCTTCTTCTTCGTCTTCGGGTCGTCCGTGCACGCCTTCCAGGAAATCTTCTGTTCGTAGAAGGCACGCAGCGCCGGGTCCGCCGCCCCCTTGGGCTTCGGCGGGGTGGCCGCGGCCGTCCCGGTCACCTGCGTGGGGACCGGCTTGCCGTCGGCCGCGTTGGACGCGCTGTCACCGGAGCCCCCGGTACATCCGGCCGCCAACAACAGGGCCACGGCCACGGGTATGGAACGACGGAAGGACGCCGCCTGAAAAGGAGTGATCACGCGCCAAGGACTATCAGTCGCCGCTCCGGCACGGCACACCGATATCCCCGCGACCGGCAAAGGCACCGTCCTCACCGGACATTCCACCCACCACACCGGTCGGCCGACGCGCGCCCGCCGCGGCACGGACCGCAACCACCGCACGAACCACGACACCACGACCGGCAACGGCCTTCGAAACGACGCAATATGTTCGAACCGGGTGCGCAAGAAGGCCGGCGGGCACGCCCCGCCCGCGCAGGGCGAACGCGCTCCTCGCCGGGTACGGCTACCGCGCCCGACCATCGGACCGCGCCCGGGCGCTCGACGCGCCCGCCCGCGCCGACCGGAGGTACGCGGACGAGAGCGCCTCGCGAGCGTGACGGTTCAGTCCTCGGCCCGTTCGTAGCGCAGCATCACGGTGCGCGCGTCGAAGATCCGCGAGTCGATCAGGTTCAGCGGGCGACGCCGCTCGTCGGGGCGGAAGACCGGCCTGCCGCCGCCGAGCACGACCGGGTGCACGAAGATCATGTACTCGTCGATCAGTCCGAGGTCGGTGAGCGCGTTCGCGAGTTCGGCGCCGCCGGTGAGCAGAATGTCCTTGCCGGGTTCGTTCTTGAGCGTGGTGATGTCCTCGGCGAGGTTCTTGCCGATCACCTCGGCACCCCACTCGGCCCGCTCCAGCGTGGTGGAGACGACTACCTTCCGCATCGCGCGCCAGACGGGCGCGAACCGCAGGTTGTGCGGGTCCGTGGAGACGGAATCCGCAGTCGGCCAATACGCCGCCATCATTTCCCACACCACGCGCCCGTACAGGAACGTGTCGACCCCGTCGTTGACGGTCCGCCCGAACTCCGACAGTTCGGGAGTCATCCGCGGCCAGTCGAATTCGCCCTTCGGACCCTCGATGTAGCCGTCGACCGACTGGTGGACCAGGTGGATGATCTTCCGCATGTTCGACTCCCGTGCAGTGCACTGCTCGTATCCGGTGTTCTCACGGGGAGGTCGGAGCCCATGAGCCGTTCTCGACATGCCTTCCACCGAATTCCCGAAAGAAATCTCTGCGCGAAGTCCCGTACCCCGAGTCGGCTCCGCCGTCGCCGGCTCGACGCACCGTCCATCCGGAGGCGACACCGGCGTCTGCCGCCGCGGAGGAGGGAATCCGGCGAGGCCGAGTCCCGCCCTAGGGTCGTGACATGCCGATCGAGTACGGATCTCAGAAGAACGCCGAGCACTGGAGCTGCTGCGGCTTCTCCTGGCCATGAGCGCAGGCGACACGGCCCAGCAGATGCAATGCGAGGAACTCGTTCGCGGAGGGATCTGGATCCTCTACCGCGAGTTGGTCGCTCACCCTTCGATCGACGCCCGAGCGCATGCCTACGAGACCTTGAGCAACCTCGGTACCGAGCAGGAACGGCTCACCGCCTTCCACCACGCTCTCCGCGACCACCTCCCCACATACCTGGGTTGAGCCGTCCTTCTCGCGCCTCGGGCGGAGCCGGCGGTCTTCGGGGACCGGTGATCGTCCGGTGGCGTCGGGCGGATCAGGTGCGGTCGTGGAGCGTGACGTGGTAGCCGTCGGGGTCGGCGAAGGTGAATGTCCGGCCGAACGGGCCGTCGATCGGTGCGGAGACGATGGTGTGACCGTCGGCGACGAGAGCATCGTGGATGGCCTGGACGTCGGTGGCGTGGAGCCAGATCGCGGCACCGATGCCGGGCTGGGCAACGGATGCGAGATCGGTGCCGGGAACGATGTCGCGGAGTGCGAACGCGATCGGCTTCGTCTCGAAGACGACGGCGTGCGGAGGTCCGGCCTGCGAGCGGACGAGGCCGAGGTACTGCTCGTAGAACGCCTGCGAAACGTCGAGGTCGCGCGCCTGGAGCGAGATGAAATCGGGGCCGGTGGCGGGCATGGCGATACTCCTTGTCTTCGTGTCAGATTCCTGACACGGATCAATGTATGTCAGAATTCTGACATGAGTCAAAACGGTGCCGGCGTCGACCTGGACAAATCACTGGGCTACCTGCTGAAAGAGGCTTCGAGCGCCCTGCGCGCAGCCATGGAGGAGGTGCTGCGGCCGCTCGGGATGAGCGTGACGCACTACTCCTGCCTCGAGCTGCTGGCCCAACGGCCGGGCTTGTCGAACTCCGAACTCGCACGGGGCGCGTTCGTGACACGGCAATCGATGAACGTGCTGCTCCAGGCCCTGGAACGAGATGGCTACGTGACCAGGCCCGCGGAGGCACCCGTCGGGAAGGTTCTCCCCACGCGGCTCACGCCTCGCGGCCGACGAAGCCTGGAGAAGGCGACCGTGGCGGTCCGATCCGTCGAGCTCAGAATGCTGGCCGGCATGACCGAGACCGAACAGTCGAGCGCGTTCCGGATCCTGCAAAGCATGATCCAGTCCCTACGCGAGAGCAAGGACGGTGCATAGCCCCTTCCCCGCCGCACGTCTCCCTCGCCGTCGGGCCGGAGGCGGACGTCAGCCTCCACCCGCCACCGCGTACACGCCCGGTTGGTGCACTCATTGGGAGCCGGCCCGCCGGCGCTCGGTTCCGTGAAGTCCCGGATCAGGGCGGTCGGGTCGTTGAAAGGGGCCGGCGGGGGCGGGCCGGAGGCTCCGTGGCCGGCGGCTTCCCCCGCCACGCCCGGATCGCGACGCATCGCCTCTCTCAGCAGGCCTGGAAACGTCCGGTTGCAAGGTACGCGTGGTACATGTCCAGGACGGCCCGGGTCGGGGGATGCAGGGGCTGGGGTGGCCGATCCCGTGGGAAGAAGGCCGCCTCGACGACCTCCGCTTCTTCCGGCGCCATGTCCCCGGTCCATCGATGGGCGGCGAAGCACAGGGCGAAGCAGTGGATCAGGTCGCCGTTGGGGTACTTCACGACGTGGACCGCCGGGTCCGAAAGCGAGCCGAACGGGATCAGATCCTCCGGCCGTACCGAGAGTCCGGTTTCCTCTTCGAGTTCCTCGATCGCGGTGTTGGTGAAGCTGCTTCCCTCCTCGCACGAGCCGCCCGGAAACTCCCAGACGCCGGTGTCCCGCCGACGCTGGAAGAGACATTCCCCCTGCTCGTTCACGAGCATCACCTGCGCGCCGGGAATCAGCAGCAGACGGGATCCGAGTTTTTGCCGGATCACCCAGATGTAGGACCCGATATAACCCACAGCTCTCCCAGGCTCGAGATCGAGACCGTTCCGCGCCCGCCGGAGCCCGGCGGTGGCGGACCGGACCGTGGCGGGCCGGACCGGGGCGGCCCGGACTGTGGCCGACGCAGCACCATGATCGCCCGCGGAGCCGGGCCGGTCTCGGGAATGGCCGATTCCCCGCGAAGTCTTCTCCGACGGCCCCACGAAGCCACGCATCCACCAATCCACAGACTCACGCGCACACGCGCACACGCGCACACCGGCGCACGGGCGCACGGGCAACACGCGCACACGGCCCACACGCATCGCCCCCGGCCGTCACTCGTTGGAAGCACCCGGCTCGCCGGAAGCCGTGGGCTCCGGTCTCCTGAGGGGTGGACGGTGTCTCGTCCCCGGTCGATACCGATGTCGGGGCCGGGCCGGCGCCAGGGTCGGTGAGGCCGGGAACCCTGCCGCCGCCCTGGTGACGGGGCCCGGCGCAGCGGCGGCGGCGCCGACCGGTGATGGCCGGTTTGTCGATGCGGGTCCGGAGGGCATGTCATGACGCCGAAGGCGGGTACCACCGCGCGTAATACCTCGTGGCCGTCGCCGCGGGAACGGGCCGATCGTGGCAGGGCGGCGCGGACAAAGGCGTCACGGTCCAGTCATGGCGAGTACGCGCCGGGCGCGCGCCGGCCGGATCCGGTGGACGTGATCGAGGCGCAATCGGCGTCGCGGGTACCGGAGTTGGTGCCGATTCGCTATGGACGCATGTCGGAGTCGCCGTTTCGGTTCTATCGGGGAGCCGCCGCGATCATGGCGGGTGATCTCGCGGGTACACCGGCGTCGGGGCTTCGGGCGCAGTTGTGCGGTGATGCGCACATGTTGAATTTTCGGCTGTTGGCCTCGCCCGAGCGGCTTCTGCTCTTCGATCTCAACGACTTCGACGAGACGTTGCCGGGTCCGTGGGAGTGGGACGTGAAGCGGTTGGCCACGAGTCTGGTCATCGCGGGGAGGGAGAACGGCTTCTCGGAGCGGGAGCGTACGAAGGTGGTCGGCGCGACGGTTCGCTCCTACCGGGAGCGGATGCGCGGGTTCGCCGGGATGCGCAATCTCGACGTGTGGTACGCCAAGGCCGATGCGGACCTGCTCCGGGCGTTGGCGGCGGGGCAGTTGCACAAGCGTGGGCGCAAGCGCATGTCCCGGGCGTTGGCCAAGGCACGTACCCGGGACAGCCTCCAGGCGTTCGGCAAGCTCACCCACGAGGTCGACGGCCGGCCGCGGATCGTCTCTTCGCCGCCGCTGATCACTCCGGTGTCCGAACTCATCCCCGACGGCGAGCACAATGCCTTGCAGGAGCGCCTCGACGAGCTGTTCGAGCGGTATCGGGGCACGCTGCGTTCGGACCTTCGTCATCTGCTCGGGCAGTACACCGTGGTGGACATGGCCCGCAAAGTGGTGGGGGTCGGCAGTGTCGGGACCCGCTGTTGGATCATTCTGTTGCTGGGGCGGGACGGCCGGGATCCACTGTTCCTCCAGGCCAAGGAGGCGGACGCGTCGGTGTTGGCGGCGCATGCCGGCGCGAGCGAGTTCCCGACGCAGGGGGAACGGGTGGTCGCGGGTCAGCGTCTGATGCAGGCCGCGGGCGACATGCTGCTGGGCTGGGAGCGGCTGGAGGGCATCGATGGCCGGGAACGAGACTTCTACGTACGCCAGTTGCGCGATTGGAAGGGCATCGCGGAGCCTTCGCTGATGGTCCCGCGGGGCATGCGCGCGTTCGGCGAACTGTGTGGCGCGACGCTGGCCCGCGCGCACGCCAGGTCCGGGGATCGCATCGCGATCGCGGCCTACCTGGGCGGCGGTGACGTGTTCGACCGGGCGGTGACGCGCTTTGCGGAGTCCTACGCCGACCAGAACGAGCGCGACCACGCGGCCCTGCTCGAGGCGGTGAAGTCGGGACGGGTGGCCGCCGAGGACGCGTAGCGAAATTCGCAAGGGCGCGGCGACGGGTGATCGCCGCGTCCCGTCCCCGGCGGAAATCGCATCGTCGTTCCGAGGGCGCACCGCCGCCTCCGCCCGACGGGGAGGGCGGCAGTCGCCGACGGCTACCGCTCGGGGCAGCCGGTCCGGGTCCGTTCCGAAAGCCACCCGCCGCCGACCCTCGGGATGGTCCTCGGCCCGTCGACCCGCCAAGCCGGTCCAGGCCCGTTCCGCAGGCCCGAAGCCCACACGCCGCCGCCCGCTGCCATCCCGTGCACAGGGGATGGCAGCGGGCGGCGCACCCACGTAGCGGCGACTATTCCTTCGCTCCGACCGCGTCGATCGGTTCGATGCGGAGGAGGCGTCGGGTGACCGGGGCTACCGCGAGGGGGGCCAGGAGCAGGGCGGCGGCGCTGATTTCGAGGAGCAGCGGGATCGGGATGTAGGGGGTGCTCTCGCCGAAGGCGCCCTTGCCGAACGGGACGAGGGTGATCATCGCGATGGTCAGGCCGAGGACGAGGCCGATGACGCCGACCAGGATGGCTTCGCCCCGCATCACGCCGCGGACCTGGGCGTGGGTGCTGCCGATCATGCGCATGAGGCCGAGTTCGCGGCGTCGGGCGACGGTCGAGACGATCATGGTGTTGACGGCGGCGATGGTGGCGAAGCCGGCCAGGATGATCAGCATCACCTGGTTGACCCACTTGTTGGTTTCGCGGGCCTGGTCGCGTTCGGCGGCGTATCCGGCGCGGTCGGCGATCTTGGCGGCGGGGTGTTGTCCGGTGACCTTGGTGAGTGCGCTGTCCACGGCGGCGGGGTCGGCGCCCGCGGCGAAGCGGACGAGCAGTCGGCCGTCCAGGGCGGCGTCGACGTGGTGCTCCACGGTGGCGCGCGGGAGGGTGACGGCGGCGGTGCCCAGGCCGCGGTCGTACGTGGCCACCAGCGTCGGCTTGATTTTGGTGCCGTCGCCGAGGCGCATCTCGATGGGCTTGCCGACCCGCGCCTTGACGACGTCGGCGGTGAGCCGGTCCATCGCGACCGCGCCACCGGCGGGCTGGGCCGCGCCGGGGCGCAGGGCTTCGATGCTGCCCTTGCGGATGCCGAGGTCGAGGACCTTGGCGAGGTCGCTGTCGGTGCCGCCGATCGCCTGGGTGGGGTACTTCTCCAGTGCGTCGGAGGTGGACATGACCACGCTGGTGGTCAGGACCGAGGTGACCGCGTCGACTCCGGGGATGCGGGCGACGTCGCCGGCGGCGCGCGCCGGGAATCCCGGGCCGGTGACCACGCGGTCGGCGGTCAGGGCGGCCTTGGACTGCTTTTCGCTGTAGTGGTCCTGGGCGGCGAACATGAACATGAGCGTGGTCGCGAAGGCGACGGTGAGCGTGATCGGGGTGATCGCGGAGGCGAGCCGGCGCGAATTGCTGCGGGCGTTGTCGAAGGCGAGTTGTCCGGGGGCACCGAACAGCCGCAGAACGACTCCGGTGAGCCGAACGAACAGGTGCGCGAGGAGTGGACCGAGCAGGCCGATGCCCGACATGAAGAGCATGATCACGCCGCTGGCCGCCGCGACCGCCTGGTCGCCGCTGACCTTCATGGCGAGGCCGGAGAGGGCGGCGGCACCGGCGACGGAGACCAGACCCAGAACGAGGCGGAACCAGCCGAGGCGGGCCCGCTCGATGCCGGCTTCGCCGAGGGCCTCGGTGGGCTTGGTACGGGCGCTCGCCCGCGCGGCCAGGAGTCCGGCGAGCACCGCGGAGACGATGCCCGCACCGACCGCGGCGAGCATCGGGAGCGGGCCGATCGCAATGGTCACGCCGCTCTCGATCATGCCGCGGTCGACCATCCGGTCGAACCACAGCCGGGCGAGCAGGGTGCCGGGCAACAGTCCGACCAGGCCGGCGACCAGGGCCACGCAACCGGCCTCGGTGGCGATCATCCGGCGAATCTGCCAGGGAGTGGCGCCCACGGCGCGCAGGAGGGCGAAGTCGCGGCGGCGCTGGGCCACGGACAGCGAGGTGGCGCCGGCGACGACGAAGACGGAGACCATGGCGACGACGCCGCCGAAGGATGCGCCGACCCCGATCAACATGGCCTTGGTGTCGCCCAGGCCGGGGTGGTCGACCTCGCCGCGTCCGTTGCCGGTGCGGACCTTCACGTCCGCGTCCGCGAGGGCCTTGCGCAGGTCGCCGGCGACCTTTCCGGTGGACGCGCGGTCGCCGAGGAGCACGCCGAACGCGGTCACCTTGCCGGGATTCCCGGCGAGTTTGGGTGCCTCGGCGTCGGCGACGTACAGATGCGCGCCCCGGCCCGGGACCACGGCCGCGACCTTGAGGGTGCTCTCGCCCGAGGGGGTGCTCACGCGCAGCGTGCCGCCGGGGACGACGCCGCTGCCGGCGCGGGCTGCGGCGTCGGCGGTCAGGATCGCCTCGCCGGCCCGTGGGGCGGTGCCGCTCTGCGGGGTGCCGGCCAACCGGGCGGCGGACCAGGGATGGGCGTCGAGGACGGCGGTGGGGGTCTGCGCGGGGAAGGTGAGGTCGGGCAGGACGGTGGCGACGCCAGGTACGGCGGCGATGCGCGCGGCGAGCCCGGCGTCGATGCGGGAGCGCTCGGGCAGGGCGACGGAGACCTCCTCCTTGTCCTCGCCGCTGCCGAAGGTCTTGTGCACGCTGTTCTGGCCGGCGACGACGATCGGGGTGTCGGCGTAACGGCCGGGCGGTACGTGCGCGCGCAGCCCGCTTTCGAGGAAGATCCCGCACATCGTCACCAGGGTGGCGGCGAACAGCAGGGCGATGAAGGATCCGGCGAAGGAGGCGGGCCGAAACCGCACGGAGGTACGGGCGAGCCCGTTGGTGCGCAGCATCAGGCGGCCTGCCCCTGCGCTCGGGCCGGCTGCGACAGCGCGACCATACGGGCCGCGACCGCTTCGGGGGTGGGTGCGTGCAGGTGGCCGGCGAGTCGACCGGCGGCGAGGAAGACGACGCGGTCGGCGTAGGAGGCGGCGACCGGGTCGTGGGTGACCATGACGATGGTGGCGCCGCTCTCGTCGACGGCCCGACGCAGCAGGGCGAGCACGTCGGCGGCGGTGGTGGTGTCCAGCGCCCCGGTGGGCTCGTCGGCGAACAGCACGTCGGGTCGGGTGACCAGGGCGCGGGCGATCGCGACGCGCTGCTGCTGGCCGCCGGAGAGTTGGGCGGGGCGGCGGTTGGCGTGCTCGTGCAGGCCGACCATGGCCAGTACCTCGGCGGCACGGCGGCGGTCCGCGCGGTCGCCGGCCAGGCGCAGCGGGAGCAGGACGTTCTTCTCGACGGTGAGCGAGGGCAGCAGGTTGAACGCCTGGAAGACGAAGCCCAGGCGGGTTCGGCGCAGCCGGGTGAGCTGGTTCTCGTTCATCGCGGTGAGGTCGTCGTCGCCGAGCAGCACGCGGCCCGAGCCGGGCTTGTCGAGTCCGGCGGCGCAGTGCAGGAAGGTGCTCTTGCCCGAGCCGGAGGGGCCCATGACGGCGGTGAAGGTGCCCTTGGGGATCTGCAGGTCGACGCCGCGCAGGGCGTGTACGGTCTCCGCGCCGCTGCCGTAGGTCTTGACGACGCCTTCGAGTCGTACGGCGGGCACACCGTCGGCCGCGGGCGCCGGGTGGGTCGAGTGTGCGGGGTGGTCGGGGTATGCCCGGTGGGCCGGGTGCCCGGGGTGTTCCGGGTGCGCGGAGCGGCGCGGGCCGTCTTGGGGTCGGCCGCGGTGTGCGCCGGCGGCGGGTGCGGTGGCGGGTGCGTACGGGAAGGCGGCGGGCTCGCCGGGGTACGGGCCGGCCGGGTGCGGGCCGGCGGAGTACGGGTCGGCGAGGTGCGGGCGGGCCGGGTACGGGTCGGCCTGGTGCGGTGGGAGGTGGTGCGGTCCGGGCCGATCCGGGCGCGGGGAGGCGGCGGGCCCCGTATTCGCCCGTCGGTCGCCTCGTTTGCCTCGCCCGAACATGGTGCCTCCCGTAGAGATTTCGACCGTCGAGAAATTCGGCGACCACGACGCGATGGGGTCTGCGGCGACGGATGTCCGTGCCGACCGGGGCGGGGGGTCCCGCACTCCGGCGGTGCGCGGGGCACCGGTGACTCGTCGTGGGGTCCGGCTGCGCCGAAGTGGCGCGGCCGAAGCTCGATTCGGGGACTCGATCGGTGTTCCGAACCGCCCCCGTGCCTTGTGATCACAACTCTGCCAGGGCATTCGGGGCGGTCCGTCGTGCGACGGGACGAGAATTCCGCGCGGGGGCGGTACCGGAGTACCGGTACCCGAGGTGCCCCTGCACGGGGCCACATCCCGCCCACGAGGCGGTGCGGACGGGCGCGGGCACGAGGCCGGCCGACGCCGCGCGCCGGCCGGACGGGAGGCCGGGCGCACGACTCCTGACCTCGTGTGCCACGGGCCCCCGAGCCGACGCCGCCGAAGTCGCCACCGCCTCCTTTGCGGTGCGGCACGGCGCCAACCGGCTTCGACAGCAGGGCCACTTCCGTGCCTTGGTCGTGAACTAGGGTCCGCGGCAGGAGAGTTCGACGCCGGACACCGACGGCGCGTACGGACGTCGGTTCCCCCGAGCGGCGCCGCGCGGCTTCGGGGGGTTCACGCCCAGGCGGTACGGGAGCCGTCTCGCTACGGGTTCCGTACCGCCGGGCGTGCCGGGAGGCGGTGGTCAGCCCTGGACGGCGGGCTTGAGGACGTCGTGGCACCAGCGGCGGAAGTCGGTGGGTGCGGATTCCGGGGTACTGGGTGCGTCGATGCCGTAGAAGCCCTGGTCGTCGATGGCCGTGACCATGTCGGCGAGTCCCTGTGCCCAGGCTTCGCTCGTGCCGTGGCGCATGGCCGTCGCCTTGTAGTCCGCGCTGCCGGTCCGGTGCACGCGGATCGCACGTCCCAACACTTCGGAGGCCACCTGCGCCATGCCGTCCGGGGAGAGGTCGTCGGGTCCGACCACCGGGACGTCCTCCTGGCCGGTCCAGGTGTCGTCGAGCAGCAACCGGGCCGCGGTGGCGGCGATGTCGCCCGTGGTGCAGGTGCGCAGCACGCGGTCCCGGGTCAGGGCCAGGAAGAACATGCCCGCGTCCCGGATCGACTCCGCCTGGCCCAGCAGATTCTCCATCAGGAACGGCGCGCACAGCGCCCGGTAGTGCACGCCCGTGGCCTCGATCGCCTCGTCCATGGCGAGTGACGCCGAGATCTGCCCGGCATTGCGGGCCACGCCGCGGCCCAGCGTGGAGACGGCGACGACCCGCCGGATACGCCCGTGCCGGATCTCCTCGCACAGCGGCGTGGTGAAGGCCCGGAAATGGCCCTCCATGCTGTCTGCCGTCGGGGTCGGGGGCACCAGCCAGAACACCGCGTCCGCATCCGCACAGGCCTTCGTCAGCACGGCGGGGTCGGCGTGCGATCCCTGGACGACCTCGACGTGCGCGCGCACCCGCGGGGACAGCCGGGCGGGGTCGCGGACGATCACTCGTATTCCCGGGTTGGTGCGGTCGGGGGTGTCGAGGAGCCGGTCGAGGACCTGTCGGCCGATCTGCCCGGTCGGGGTGGTGACGACAATCATGAACAACTCCGAGGAACGAGAGGGAGAAACGCGCGGAAGGCATGCTTCGCGGGGATGCTTCACAGGAAGGAGAGCCTCGCGGGATGTCCTCGAGCCTGCCGCGTGCCGAGCCGGAACTGAAGGACCGTCCCGCTCCCGCTTGTTACCCTCCGGGTAATACCGGGGGCCATACGGAGCTCCGCACCAGCCGAACGGAGGGCCGACCATGGAATCCCGCCCGCTGCGCTACTTCGTCGCCGTCGCCGAGGAGCTCAACTTCGCCCGCGCCGCCGAGCGACTGGGCATCTCCGCGCCGCCGTTGTCCCGCGCGATCCGCCGCCTGGAGGCCGACCTGGGCGTCACCCTGTTCGAGCGAACCACCCATACCGTGGCGTTGACCTCGGCCGGTACCGTGCTCCTCGCCGAAGCCCGGATCGCCCTGGATGCCCTGCAGGCGGCCGGACGCCGGGCCCAGCGGGCCGCCGACCCGGAGTCGAAACTGGTCCTGGCCGTCAAGGCCGACGGCGACGCGGGACTGCTCGAACCGATCCTGGACCGCTACGCTCGCGAGCCCGGCGCCGTTCCGGTCGTCATCCGGCTGTGCGGATGGCACGAACAACCGCGTCTCCTGCGCTGTGGCGAGGCCGATGTGGCCCTGATCCACGAGCCGTTCGACCACACCGGCCTGGACGCCGAGACGTTGATCGCCGAACCTCGCGTGGTCGCCCTCGCCGCCGCCCATCCGCTGTCCGACCGCGACCACCTCACGCTCGCCGACCTCGGCCTGCACGCCGGCGACCTGTACCGCTTCATGGACGAGATCCGCCAGGAGACCCGCGACCTCGCCCAACTCCTCACCCTGGTCGGCCTGGGCCGCGTCAATCCCCTGCTGCCGGCCTCCGTCGCCGCCCGATACCCGCGTCCCGGCGTCGTCTACCGTCCGGTCTCCGACGCCCCGCCCTCAGTCCTCGCCATCGCCTGGCCCCAACAATCCCGCTCCACGGCGACCGCAGCCCTCATCCGCACCGCCGCCACCACAGCCGCCACCGCCCCGGACCACCAAGCGGGCCGGACGCGCACCTCGTAGCCGACGCGGCGCCGGAGACGGATGGTGGCGAGATCCTCGACCAGCGCATTCGAGCCGGAGCCGTTCTCGACCACGGCCCAAAGGAACCTGCCCCCAAGGGGAGCGCTGTCGATGGAGCACCGAAGGCGCAGCCGGCATCACCGCTTTCGGAGGATGGGAGCCAGGTTCTTCATCCAGGCGTCCCGTACCTGCGCCCACTCGTTCGCACATCCCGTGGCACGCGGTGGGGGAAGAAGGCGCTCACTCGCCGGGTCACGCTGCCGGCCGGGCGCGGAACCGTAGAGATAGCACAGGTGATTCGCAGCGCGTACGAGGTCCGGGGAGTGCTCGTCCTTGCGATCGTTGTCGCCGGCGGTGACGTCGTCTTGGGTCGCGGAAAGCTCGTACTCCCGGACGGTCATCAGCAACTGCCTTTCCCCGTCGGCGCCTTGACGGAGAAGCAGCAGTGCCGCGAACTGATCCGCGGCGTCTTCCTCGGCCCGCTCGGTGAGCGAGAGGTGCAACGTATCGATGATGTGGTGGGCTGCCTCGTGGTAGATGGTTTCCACCAACACGGCGACGACTTCGTCGTCAGCCGGGCGGTCTCCCGCGCGCTCGAAGAGTTCGCGCTCCTCCCCGATCTGGTCGTAGCAGATCACGATGCGCTTCGCTTCCGGGTCGTACTCGGAGCCTTCTCCCCCGCACGAACGGGCGACGACGAACGCCTGGTGATCCAAGCCGACGAAGGCGTTCAGGCGACCCGAGGCGGCTTCCATCACCTTCCGGTCATGCAGAAAAGCGGCATGGCCGCGATCCGCCTCGGAGGGCTGCTCGAAGCGGATCACGAAGCCGAGTTGCTCCAGCGATCGACTGACATCCGGGTCGGTTTCCTCGATGCCTTCGATCGCATCGTCCGACGCGGTGCAACCGGCGAGCAGCACGATCGCGAGCAGCCCCGCCCATAACCTGCCTCGCCCGTGCCCACGACCACGCCGCATCGAAATCCGCATGTGCAAGACCCTCCCGAGGATTTCGACAACCTCCGAGCACCCGACGCGATACGCATCCACAACACCGAGGCCGACACACTCCCGAGACCCGCCGTCCCCCACAGCAGCCACGACCACTGCCTTCGCACGTCGCAAGGGTCTCACTTCGGATGCCGACGCCCACCTCACGCCCTCGAAGTCCCCCGAGTCCTCGGAGTCCTCGATGCCGGTGGAGCCATGACATCGGTCCTGTGAAGCAGGGTCGTCCCCCGCTTGGGGGATCTGCCGGGGGCGGAATGGCTGATGTGACCGACCGGCGGGCCGGGTGAGCATGAGGCGTCTCGTCCCGCTCCCCGACCCGGAGGTCGCCGTGACCGTCCCCACACCGGAACCCACGGATCGCACGAAGTCGACGCCTACATCGGCACGTTCCGGGTGGCCGCGGCGATGGCCCGGCTGGGCGCCCGCCGCGGCGGCGACGGGGAGCGTGGTGTACGCCGCCGTACAGGCGACGTGGGCCGTGACCGCGACCACCGTGCCGTGGACGCGGCACACCGCGTATGCGCCGCTCGCCCAGTGGCTTCTGGCCGGCCTGGCCGTCGCCGCGGGTGCCGCCGCTCTGGGCACCCGGCGGCCCCTGCGGCGGTGGGGCCGACGGGTGGTGGGCGGTGTGCTGGTCGTGGCGACGCCGGTGCTCGCGGTGGGCATGGTCGGCCTGCCCGCGTACTTCGTCACCCTGATGTCGGGCTCGGGCCTGGAGAGCGCCACCGGCCTGGCCCACGAGTTGCTCGGCACAGCCCTGACCGCCCTCCTGGTGTTGGTCGGTGTGGCCCATCGGCGGCGGCTGGCCGGCGCTTGTCCGCGTTGCGGGCTGCGGCATTCCGGCGGATACGACGTCGCGCTCGTGCATCCTCGTGCCTCGATCGCCGCCCGGCGCACCAGGAGGCGGGCCCACCTGCTGATGTGCGGGTTGTTGCCGTGGGCCGCGACCAAGACCGTCTGGACGTTGGGCGGCGACGCGTTCGGTATCACGGCCGAGAAGTGGAAGCAGTCCAACTCCGGCGGATCGGCGGTGGTGGACGCACTCGCGGCGGTGGGCATCGATACGACCGTGATGGCGGCGGGAGCCGGCGTGTTCCTGCTGACCGGCCTGATTCACCCCTGGGGTCAGGTGTTTCCGGGCTGGACACCGTTCCTGCGCGGGCGTCGAGTGCCGCGACTGCTGCCGTTGGCTCCTGCCTGGTCGGTCGGTTTCGCCCTGTCGGTGTACGGGGTCTTCCTCGCGTTCTACGCCCCGGTCGCCGCGCTGGGCCTCGTGCCCGCCCCCGAACCCGACGCGGACGTCGGCGCAACCCGGTCCGGCACGCTGTGGTTGGTCGCCTTCGGCGGTCTGGCCTTCGGCGGCCTCGGCCTCGGCCTCCTGACCGCCGCCCGCTCCTACGCCGCCCGGAGCCGTCCCGTCTGTGCCACCGCGAAGGCCCCGGCGTGAATCACGTGCCGCATGGACCACGCCCGATCCCGTCCGCGCCACCACGAAGCTCCGCCGTGAATCACGCCCGGACCGCGCCCGGGGCGCGCCCGAACCACGCTCGATCGCGCCCGACCCCGCTCGAACCACGACCGAGGTGAGCCACACCCGGTGAGCGCGAGCCGACTCAAGCCGCCGTCCGCCCCATCCATCCCCCGGCCGGCGTCCATCCCCCGGCTGTCGCCCACGACGCGCGCCGGGCCCGGGCCGTCGGGCCACCGGCACAGCTCGAACTCGTCGCACCCGCCCTGCGGTTGGGTGTCGGATACACTGCCGGCGGTTCATACGGGGGAAGGGGCGGGCATGTCCGGACCGGGCATCGAGCCGTTGCACGACGACGATCCGACGTGGCTCGGGTCCTATCGGCTGCTCGGCCGGATCGCCTCGGGCGGGATGGGCCGGATCTATCTCGGTCGCGGCACCGACGGTGATCTCGTCGCGGTCAAGACGCTGCTCGCCGACGGCGAGGTGGGCGCGGTGAATCGGCGTCGGTTCGCTCGTGAGGTCAAGGTTGCCCAGCGAGTGCGCGCCGAGCACACCGCGCGCGTCCTGGCCGCCGACCCGGACGCCGAGCGCCCGTGGATGGCGACCGAGTACGTCCCGGCGCCCTCGCTCGCCGAACTGGTGCAGCACGCCGGGACGTTGTCCGGTTCGGCGGTGCGCTGGGTGGCCCGCGGCACCGTGGAGGCGCTGGTCGGCCTGCACCGCCAGGGCATCGTGCATCGGGACGTCAAGCCGCAGAACCTGCTGTTGCCCGCCGAGGGGCCGTGTCTGATCGACTTCGGCATCTCGCACGCCCAGGACCTGACCCGGACGTCGCTCTCGCTCGGGACCGTCGCATTCACCTCCCCCGAGCAGGCCCGCGGCGAGGAGTCGACCGCCGCGTCCGACGTCTACTCGCTGGGGGCCACGCTCTTCCACCTGGCGGTGGGTCGTGCGCCCTACCCCGCGGGCGAGGACATGATGCGGCTGCTCGCACGGGTGGCCGAGGCGGATGTGGATCTCACCGGTCTGTCGGCCGAGTTGGCGCCGGTGATCGCACCGTGCCTGGCCCTGGAGTCGGGCGATCGGCCCACATCGGCGGAGGTGCTGTCGAAGGTGGCCGTGGACCTCGCGGAGGCACCCACCGCCGAACGGATCGTCGGTTGGTTGCCACCGCAATGGTCGGCGTTGGTGGCGGAATACGCCCGATACGGCCGGGACTTGTCCGCGTGGTCGTGGGACGAGGACGCCACCCACGCCGATACCGACAGCGACGCCGACGCCGACATCACCACCGCTCCCACCACTCTCGACCACGCCACCACCGACCTCGCCACCGCTGCCGACCCACCGGAGTCTCCGCCCGGAAGGCGGGCCCGGATTCTCGTTCGAACGGTCCGGCTGCTCATGGTGTGCATCCTCGTCGCCATCGCCGGCTTCCTCGGGATCGCGTACTGGCAGAGCGAGCAGGCCAAGAAGCTCGATAGCACCGATCGGGCCTTCCAGGCACTTGCGCCGGGCGACTGTCTGGGTTCGACGCCGGTCGCCGGCGAGTGGGCGAAGCGTGCTCCGAGCGTGGTCGACTGCGGTCTGCCGAACGCCTACGCACGGGTCACCTCGGTTCCCGGCGTGAACGGTGGATCCTGTCCGAGCCGCCCCGAAGTCATCGGCTGGTTGCGCGCGTTTCCGCAGGGAGAAACCTTCAAGCTGTGCGCGGAACGCCTGTACCGGGTCGGTCAGTGCACCGTGGGCAAACGCGAGGGGCGGCACGTCACGAGCGTGCAGGTGCACGAGGTCTGGGATTGCCGGGCAACGCAACTGCCACCTGGATATTCGGAGTTGCTCAGAATCACCGAATACCCGGCAGCCGGGCGGGAGTGCCGGAGGGACGACCGGGATGCGGCGACTTCCGGCGAGTACGTCCGCTACGTGGTCCGGGCCGGCGAGGTCGCGTGTCTGGTCCGGCTGTGAGCGACTGCCGTCGTCCGGCTGTTAGCGACTGCCGACGACGACCGGCGACCCACACCCGCCGACCGACGGCCACCCGATGTACGGCCCTCGATGAACGGCCTTCGATGAACGGCACCCGATGAGCACCCCGACCACCCCGAACGCCCCCGACACCCCCGATGCCCCACGCCCCAGCGCGATCCGGCTCGACCCGTTGAGCCGCGACGATCCGGACCGCCTCGGCGATTACCGCCTGATCGGCCGACTCGCCTCCGGTGGCATGGGTCGCGTGTACCTGGGTCGCTCGACCGCCGACGGCAGTCTGGCCGCCGTCAAGACCCTGCTCGCCCGGGACGGGATCGGCGAGGTCGAGCGTCGTCGGTTCGCGCGCGAGGTCGACCTTGCCCAGCGCGTACGCGGCGAGCACACGGCGCGGGTCCTGGCCGCCGACCCCGAGGCGGCCCGTCCGTGGATGGCGATCCGGTACATCCCGGCCCCCTCGCTGGCCGAACTGGTCGCCTCCCGGGGCGTCGCCGACGAGGCGTGCGTGCGCCGGCTGGGCGCGAGTTGTGCCGCGGTACTGCTGGACCTGCACGAGGGGGGCATCGTGCATCGTGACCTCAAGCCGCAGAACATCCTGCTGCCGACCGCGGGCCTGCGGTTGATCGACTTCGGCATCTCGCACGCCGTGGATGTGACCCGGACCCACCTGACCCTGGGCACCATCGCGTTCACCTCCCCCGAGCAGGCTCGGGGCGAGCCGTCCACCGCGGCGTCGGACGTCTACTCGCTCGGGACCACGCTCTTCCACCTCGCCGTCGGGCGTCCGCCGTACCCGGAGACGGGAAACGACCTGCGGCTGCTGGCCCTGGTCGCCCGCGCCCGGATCGACACGACCGATCTTCCCGGCGGGCTCCGGGAGTTGATTCTCCCCTGCCTGGCCCTCGAACCGAACGATCGGCCACGGACCGCGGATCTGCTCGGCGCGTTCACCGAGCCGGGGCGGTCGCCGAGCCTGCTGAACGCTGCCGACCTGCGGATCCCCGACGGCTGGCGCGTACTGATCGACGCGTACGAACACGATGGTCTCCGACTCGTCGCGGCCGACCCGCCCTTCGCCCACCCCACAATCGTCGCGGCACCGCCGGAGCCGACCTCACCGGCGCAACCCGCCGCCACCCGAGTCGATCACACCGCACCCGAACCGGCACCCCAAGGGAGGTCCGGCGACCGGCCCGCCGATTGGCCCGGCAGTCGGTCCGGCCATCGGCAAGGCCGCCGACCCAGTGAACCCGCCGACACCCCACGCAGGTTCGCCGGCCTGTCCGCGACCGGTTGGCGGGCCGCGGCGAGGGCCGGTACCGCGCTGACCGTTCTCGTCGTCTACACCCTGCTGCTGCTCGCGGTCCTGGCCGTGGTGGTCGTCATCGTCGTCGCGGTCGCCCGCGAATGACGCCCGGCGGGACCGCCCTTCCCGATGCGCTCCGCGGTCCCGCCGTCGTCGCCGTCGCTCGATCCGCCGCCGGCGGCCGACGCCGGCGTCGAGCGGCTATCGCCCGATCGAGCCGGCGGCCTCCTCCTCGGGCAGCGGCGCGGCGGCCGTCAGTGCGCGCGGCTTGGGTGCCGTGCCGCAGAAGGCCGACTCCAGGGTGTCGCCCAGAACCGTGTTCACGGCGCCGTTGTTGGTGGCGTTGGCCACGGAGGTGACGCTGCGTCGGCCGTCGCGGGTGGTGAACGCGTAGGTGTAGTACCCCTGCACCGTACCGGTGTGCCCATACACCGAGATGCCACAGGAGAGGTCCCGTCGGCGCAGCCCCAGCCCGTAGAAGCGGGTGCCCGACGCATCGCTGGGGGTCATCCGGAGCATCTGGTCCAGGAGGTCGGCACGCAGCAGCCGACCGCCGAGCAGCGCGGAGACGAACCGGTCGAGGTCGCCCGGGCTGGAGATCATCGCGCCGGCCGACTGGGCCCAGGAGACGGTCTGTTCGGTCGAGTCGACCAGCGGCGCTCCGGCCTCGTCCGGGGTGAGGTAGCCGCGGATCACCTTCCCGGGGATGGTGGTCTCCGGGTGCACGTGTGCGGTGTCCCGCAGGTGCAGGGGGCGGATGATGCGTCGCTCGTACTCCTCCTGCACCGACCGTCCGGTCAGCTTTTCGATCAGGGCGCCGACGACGACGAAGTTGGTGTTGGAGTACTGGTAGGTGGTCCCGGGCACCGCCGTGGCGGGGTGCGCGGTGGAGAGGTCGATCAGCTCGCGGAAGGTGAAGACCTTGTTGCGTACCTCCTCGAACCCCGGGATGGTCCGGGCGAACATCTCGTTCGAGTAGTCCCACAGCCCGCTCGTGTGCGTCAGGAGCCGGCGCACGGTGATCCGGGTGTCGGGCAGGACGCCCGGCAGGTATCGATCGACGGGCGCGTCCGGATCGACGGCGCCCGAGCCGACCAGTTGCATGAGCACCACGGTGGAGAAGGTCTTGGTCACGCTGCCGATGCGGAAGCGGGCGTTCGTGTCCATGCCCGCGCCGGTGGAAGTGTCGCTCACGCCGGCCGTCTCGCGGTGGACGGTGCGTCCGTCGTCGATCCGGGTCATCGCCCCCGGGGCGCCGGCCGCGAGCGTCCGGGTCAGGGCATCACGCAGTCCCGCCAGGTTCGGTGCCGGCAGCGTCGTCGCGCTCTCCGACCGGACGGATGTGCCGGCCTCCCTCCCCGAGACCTCGGTCGCGGTCGCGGGTCCGGCGGTGACGACCAGGCTCAGCAAGGCTGTTGCCGCGGCGACACGTGTCACCAGAATGCGTCGCAAGGCATTACTCCCATGTTCTCCGGACGTTCACGGCCGGGAATTCGATGCGCCCATCGAACGCGCCACGGGCCGGCCGAGGCAGCGCAGGGCACGCGGGCCCGGTCGCGTGGGCTCGCGAAATCCCGTCGATCCGAAGGTAGTCGATCACGAAGCGCCGACCGGCCACACGACGCGCCGATCCCGGCCGAATCCGCCACCACGTCGGCCCGGCGTCCCCGGAGCCCGGCACGCCGGTCGCCGACCCGTCCTCCTACCCGCCGAATCGGCCCGGCCGGGCGATCTGCGAACGCCCGTGCGGGTGTTCGCGGTGTTCGCGACTCGTCAGGGCGTGCGAGATCAACACCGGCGACCCGATCAGCCGACCGTGCCCGCACGCGCGGATTCGGGCGTCCGCGAGCGTGCCCGGCCCGCGCCGCCGGGCCGATCCCGACCGCCGGCGTCCGTACGGCGATTCGGTGCCTGCGTCATGTGCAGCGTGACGGCACGTCAGTACCTTGTAGCCGCCACCGGTCGGCCGTACCTTGCCGGGCATGGACATGGAATTGCGCCATCTGCGCACCATTCGGGCGATCGCGGATGCGGGCAGTCTGACCCGCGCCTCCGCCGTTCTGGGCTTGGCCCAGCCCGCGCTCAGTACCCAACTCAAACGCATCGAAAAGGCCCTGGGCGGAGCCCTGTTCGAGCGTGGCCGCGACGGCGTCACCTTGACGCCGCTGGGCGAACTGGTCCTGGATCGGGCCCGAGTGCTGCTGCCCGCGGCCCGGGAACTCCAGGAGGAGGCCGTCCGGTTCGCCAACCGGGGCGAGGTGGCTCCCAAGTTCCGCCTCGGCGGCACCCATGGGCCGCTGCTGGGCGGGCTGGTCGACCGCCTCGCCGAGGAGCACAGCGCCGATGCGGTCACGACCCACATGTCGTGGTCCAACCGGGAGTTGGCCGCCATGGTGGCGACCGGACGGCTGGACTTCCTACTCGTGGGCGCGTGCGGCGAGAGTCGCCCGGCACACGACGGTGGTCTCGCCTGGCGCGAGGTGGGCACGGACCCGGTCTTCCTGATGCTGGCGCACGATCACGCGCTCGCCGGCGAGCCGGAGGTGGACCTGGCGGCGCTGGCCGGCGAGACCTGGGCGGTGGTCCCCGGCGAAGGCTGCTTCGGCGACTGCTTCTCCACCGCGTGCGCCCGGGCGGGCTTCGCGCCGAAGGCGATCTACGAGACGGACGTGGCCTCGTGCGTGTACCTCGCCCAGGTCGGCCGGGCCGTCGGACTGTGTCGGGCGACGATGCCGCCGACGCCGGGCATCGCCCGGATACCACTGGCCGGCGTACCGCTGTCGTGGCGACACCTGATCGGCTGGCATCCGCATGCACCCGCCGCGCGCACGGCCGCCCTGGTGACCGCCCAGGCCCGCGCCGCACACGCGGCGGCGGTTCGGGATGCGCCGCGCTACACGGACTGGCTCGCCCGGCACGACGGCTACGGAACGGCGAACTGACGCCGTGTCACCCGCCCCCTCGACCGTCCCCGCACAGGCACCTGACACGGCGTCAATCCCCTTCCCCACCAGGACATTCGGCATCTCGCCGGGCTCGTGTACGCCCGCCGCACCCAGCCCCCGGACGCCGGGGGCCATAACACCGCGACAGGGGGTTGTTGACAGGTACCTCGCCCGATCGCTCGAAGATACGTTTCTGTCGTCCCCACCGACAGGAGTCCCCCCATGCGCCTCAAGCGCGTCGCGGCCGCGTCCTGTGCCGCTCTGCTCACTGTCCTGACCCTCGGAGGCACCGCCTCCGCCACCGGAGCCGATCCCACTCCCCCGCCCACCGACGACGCCCTCGTCGTTCCCGTCGACCCCGCCCCCGCCGCCCCCGAGGGCATCGTCGAAGCACTCCAACGCGACCTCGGCCTCACCGCCGACGCGGCCAAGGCCCGCCTGGTCAACGAGTATCGGGCCGGGATCCAGGAGCCGTTACTGCGCCAACGCCTCGGCGCGCACTGGGCCGGCGCCTGGCTGAGCGGCGACACCGCCGAGTTCGTGATCGCCACCACCGACCGGCGCGACGTCCGGGCCATCGAGGCGAACGGCGCGACCGCACGCGTGGTCCCGCACTCGCTCGCCGACCTCGATCGCATCCGCGAGGCGCTCGACCGCTCCGCGCTGCGTCGGAGTCCGGTCGACACGCCGCTGTGGTACGTCGACGTCGCCTCCAACAAGGTCGTACTTCAGTCCCACGACACGGCCCGTACCCGCGCGTTCGTCGTGGCCGCCGGAGTCGACGCCGCCGGTGTCGAGATCGTGCCCTCCACCGTGCAACCGCGCGCACTGGCCGACCTGCGCGGCGGCGACGCCTACAACATCAACGGCAACACCCGCTGCTCGATCGGGTTCCCGATCACCCGTGGCACCCAGGGCGGCTTCGTCACGGCCGGCCACTGCGGCCGGGTCGGTTCCACGACCACCGGGAACGGCGCGGCCCAGGGCACGTTCCAGGGATCGTCCTTCCCCGGCAACGACTACGCGTGGGTCGCCACCAACGCCAACTGGACCCCACAGCCGCTGGTCAACCGCTACCCGGGCACGGTACCGGTCGCCGGATCCACCCAGGCCCCGGCAGGCTCCTCCATCTGCCGCTCCGGCTCCACGACCGGCTGGCACTGCGGCACGATCCAGCAGCACAACACGTCCGTGACCTACCCCCAGGGGACCGTCACCGGCGTCACCCGCACCACCGTCTGCGCCGAACCGGGCGACTCGGGCGGCTCGTTCATCTCGGGGAGCCAGGCCCAGGGGGTCACCTCGGGCGGATCCGGGAACTGCTCCTCCGGCGGCGAGACCTACCACCAGCCGGTCAACGAGATCCTGCAGACCTACGGTCTGACCCTGGCCACCGGCGGCGGCAATCCGCCCACCGGATGCGCGGGGGCACAGAACACCTACTCCGGCACGCTCGCCTCGGGCGCGCAGGCCGTCCAGCCCAACAACTCGTACTACGAGACCACCGCATCCGGCACGCACACCGGCTGCCTGACCGGCCCGGCCGGCGCGGACTTCGACCTCACCCTGCAGAAGTGGAACGGCTCCACCTGGACCAACGTGGCCGAAGGCACGACCCCGGAGGCGGACGAGACGATCTCCTACAACGGAACCGCCGGCCGCTACCGCTACATCGTGCTCGCCTACAGCGGCTCCGGCAGCTACACCCTGGGCGTGAGCAAGCCCTGACCATCACCGCGCCCCGCCCCTGAACGCCGGGGCCTCCACCGGCCGATCGGGTGAACGGCCGACAGCACATCGCCGCACGGGTACAGGCGTCGATCCGGACGCCTGTACCCGTCGTCGCATACGACACCCGGGGGCGAACCGTGCGCGGGCTCCGGGACCGCCGATCCGCGAGGCGGGCTGTTCGCCGGGACACCGGGCCGGCCCCGGACGGTGCCCGCGTCGGCGGCCGTCGTGCGCTGCCGGGTCACGTCGTGCCCGCGAGCCGGCGCGCCGCGGCGAGGTAGCGGGTGGTCACGCGATGCTGGACCGCGCGGGCGGCGGGGCCGCCCAGGTACGACCACCACGTGCCGGGTCGGCTGAAGGCGCGGATGCCGAACCACACGACGCCGTCGGCGTCCCGCTCGACCACGAACGCCTCCTCGCCCGACTCGGGATGCCCGGGCAGTGTGCCGTACGCGAAGCCGGCCCGGTCCGGCTCGTCGAGCACGCCGACCACCCGGCACGGCGCCGCGAAGCGGACCGGGCCCAGCCGCAGCGTCGACGTCACCTCGGCCCCCTCCGCGACGCGCACCGCATCGGTCCGCACCACGAGACCCGCCCCGCGCGACACCTCCCAGCCCAGCACCCCATCCGCAACGCGCCGAAACACCTCCGCCCCCTCGCCGACCCGCACCCGCCGCTCGACATGGTGGTACCCGACCGGCATCGCCGGCCCCCGCAACGTCGCCCCGACCTCGGGGTATGTCAAAGCTCCCGGCATACCCGCCATTCTCCACCCACTCACCCGCATCGAACGCCACCGAATCGTCACCATCGAACGGGTGGGAAGAGCACGACTATCAGGAGCCGCCGTCGACGCAGTACGTACGCCCGGCCGCCGGCCCGCTCCCGCGCACCGGACACGCCTGCCACGCCCGGTGGCCCGCCACCCGGTGCGACTCGGCCCGTCCCGACTCACAAGGCAGTGGTGCGAGTCGCCGACGGGCTCCCCCGACATCCGATGCGGGCCGACCCCGCCCCGCGTCGAAGCCGACGCGCGCCGACTTGCCGACGGCGGATGCGTCAGCCGCCGGGGTGGGCAATGTTCGGGTTCGTGACGGGGCTTCGTGTCGCGGTGACGGTCATTGTCGTGTATCGCATCGTGAAGCTGCCGCCGAGCGTGTCGAGGGCTGCTCCGATGCCCTCCGACACCTGCGCCATCGTGGCCGGCGGGAGACTGGTGAAGGCGCCCAGGGTGGGCATCTGGTCCAGCCATACGTCTCGGGAGTAGGACCACTCCCAGTCGTATCGCCACTGCTCCGGTTCGCCGAATCCGCCGACCCGGCGGATGCCGTCGGCCGCCCGGGCGGACATCGCCCGGTAGGCGTCCAGGGGTTCCTTCGTCATCGCCTCGATGTCGAACGGCGCGTCGGGCAGGGCCCGCCGACAGACGTCGACGATGGCATCCGCCACGTCGGGCGGAAACCCGAACACGTTCCAGAACAGCGCCAACACGCCTCCCGGGCGCAGCACCCGGGCTGCCTTGGCCGCACCCGCGACCGGGTCGATCCAGTGCCAGGCCTGGCCGGCGACGACGGCGTCGAACTCCCGGCCGTTCGGGTCCCATTCCTCGAAGGCGGCCTCCTCGATCTCGCTGCCGAGTCCTCGTGCCAACTCGGCCATCCGCGGGTCGGGTTCGACGCCGAGCACCCGGCAGCCGAGTGCCTGGAACTGTCGGGCGGCGATGCCGGTGCCGCAGCCGACGTCGAGCACGTCCGGGCCGGGAGCGGCTGCGCCGATCCGCCGCACCATGGCGTCCGGATAGCGCGGTCTGGCCCGATCGTAGCGTTCGGCATCCGCGCCGAACGACCGTGCGACTGCCCGGTGTTCGGCCGGCTCGGGTTCAGGGAGAGGGGCTCGCCCCGATGGTATGGTGGGCATGTGCCCACTATGAGTGGGCGGTCGCCCACTCGTCAACCGGGTGGGCCGGAGAACCGATCGAACGAGGGATGCACGGTGCCGACAGGCGTAGCCATCCGCGACGCGCGCGAGCAGCTGTTCGACGCCGCCGAACGTGTCCTGCTCCGAGCCGGACCGAGCGCGCTGACCAGCCGGTCGGTGACCACCGAGGCGGGCTGCGCCAAAGGCGTCCTGCACCGGCACTTCGCCGACTTCGACGACTTCCTCGCCGAACTCGTGCGCAACCGCATCACCCTGCTCGACGCCCGGGCCGCCGTCCTGTACGACGCCGCCGGCACCGGCACCGTCGCCGACAATCTCACCGAGGTCCTGCGGGACCTGTTCGGATCCGTCGCCGTGGCGATCGTCGGCCTGATCACCTCCCGGGACGACCTGCGCGCCCGTCTCCGCCGCACCACCCCGGCAGGCATCCCCATCCTGACCGAAGCCGCCGCCGCAATCGCCGCCTACCTCACCGCCGAACGCGCCCTGGGCCGCATCACGGCCGACGCCGACGTCGACACCCTCGCTCCCACCCTGATCGGGACCGGCCACATGCTCTTCGCCGACCGCAAGGCCACCCCACCGGAGGCGGCAACCGTCCACAGGGTCGTCACCGCAGTCGTCGCCGGCGTCGTAACCCGACCGGGCACGCCGAATCGGTGATCGCACGAGCGCGTCCCACAGTGCCGCCGGCTGATCCGCGCGTCACCCGTTCTCGACCAGCGAGGCGGCCGGAGCAGCGGCGACGGATCAACCCATCGTGGCCTTGACGTGGTCGATCACCTCGGTGAATTCCGCCGTCGGCGAGAAGTCCACGTACTCACAGTCCTCGAGCGCGTCCGGCACGTGACCGGGTTCCCAGTAGAACGCCTGGCCGGCCTCGTAGACGTCGGCCCCGTCCTTGGTCCGCATCCGCAGCCGCCCCTTGAGCAGGTAACCCCAGTGGGCACACTGGCACATGTCGTCGGGCAGGCCCTTGAGGCCCGGCCCCATGTCGGTGCCCTGCGGGAGTCGCACGAATGCGACGGACATGCCGCCGCCGACGTCGCGTGTGCGTAGTTCGACGCCGTTGCCCTGGATCGCGACTGGTGTGTCGTCGCGGGTCGTTGCGGTCATGGCTCCTCCATGGGCCGGTCCGGACCGGATCGGATCCATGGCATGGGTCCACGGGCCGCCGCGCGGACCGCGGAGATCCGGTGTGGCCCTTCCAGCGTGACACCGGCCGCGGGTGTGTGCAGCACCGCCGACTCCACCCGACCGAGCCGCCGGCCGCTTCCCGAGCGGCATCGGGCCGGACAGCGCCGGCCCCGGCCGGATCGAACGAGGCCGGTCGGGGTTCGCAGGCATCGGCTACGGACCCGGACCCGGCACCTGCGGCGGGCGGCTCACTCGTCCGCCGCGGGTGCCGGATCGGCGGGCCCCTTCCACCGGACGAAGACCTCGGTGCTCGGCAGGCGTTCGGAGAATCGGCCCGATGGGGACGCCTGCCACAGCAGGCGACGCAGGTCCGCCTCGAAGTCGCCGAGGCGCCTCCCGAACAGGTGCGGAGCCGAGTACGACATCGAGAACACCCCGGCGACCACGTCGTCGCAGGTGCGTTCGAGCGCCTGCCCGCCGGGAACGACGAGGCGCCGACACCGAGCGAAGCCCGCCCGGGCGTACACCTCCGCCTCACCGCCGGGCGTTCCGTGTCGCAGTACCCCGCGGCCGGCGCGTCGGACCGGTCCCAGATGCTGCTCGACCAGCTCGCCGATCGCCACGTACGGCACGGCCGGGTGCGGCAGGCCGTCGACGGTGCGCGGCTCCGTCTTCAGGTCGCAGATGTGTACCAGTGCGCCGTCGGGCGTGAGCATGTCCCGGATCGTGGCCGCCACCCGGTCGCGATCCATCCAGTGGAACGACCGGGCGAAGGTCGCGACGGTGAACACGCCCAGCCCGGCGGGCAGTTCCTCGGCCCGCGCCCGCACCCATCGCGTCTTCGCGGCAACTCCGTGGTCGCCGGCATCGCGACGGGCCCGGGCGATCATCCCGCCGTCCGGGTCCACGCCGACAATCTCGTGGAACAGGTGTGCCAGGCTCAGGGCGACCGTGCCTGGCCCGCATCCCACGTCGATGAGCCGGCCCCGCCCGTCGAGCCGTAACGCCTCGGCGAGCGCATCCGCCAACCCGGGCGCGTAAGGAAGGCGCCCGCGTCGGTAGTACTCGGCCGTACCCGCGAACAAGGTCTCGTCCCACTCCCAACCGGCCTCCACGCCGACCCACCTCCCTTCGCCCAACACGCAACCGAAGACACGAGCCGGGAACACGTACACGGGAACGCGTAACCGGGAACGCGTACACGGGAACTCATACACGGAAGACATGCACGGGAACACCTGCACGGTGACATATGCGGCGACCCGTGCATGCGACGACAGCACGGCGACGCGCGCACAGCGACGACGCAGCGCGCCGGGCGCCGGGCGTTGGGCGCCGAGTCGGCGTGACCGTGTGTGCCCCGCGGCAGTTGACAGGGAATGAGTCGCAAGAGTCGGGTGCGTGGCGGGCGTGTGGCGGTTCCGGGGCCCATGGTGGCGGCCGAGGTGCCGTCGTTCACGCGGGGCGTGGTGTTCCGCGAGCGGATCGAGGTGGTGGGCGACCGGGTGTTCCCGGCGACGCACCGATTCGACCTCGAAGGCACGCCGCTGGATGTCGACGCCGCCAAGGCGCTGTGGGCGCTGGGCCACGGGCTGATCCCGGCCAGGACCGAACGCGCGACGGCCGCCGTGGTGTTGATGTGCCTGAACACCCAACCGCTGCTGCTGCCGGGCGAGGAGGAGTCGCCGGCCGACGTGGACGCCGTACTCGACGTCGCCCGCCGCCTGGTCGCGGTCGGCGCCGTCGGCCACCACGACGAGCGCGGCGGCTACCTCGTCCCCCGCTACCACGTCCCGGCAGCCTTCCGCGGCACGACCCACTGAGTACCCCCGGCCCGACGGCATCCGCAAAGACCACCGGCGCCGCCGCAGCCCTCGGCGGCCCGGTCCGCAGCAGGCGCGCCTCGGCCCGCTGCGCTTCGGCCGCTACGCCTTCGTCGCGCGCAGGGAGTAGATCAGCGGAACGCGCGGGTGGCCTACCGGAAAGCGATAGATGCCCTCGTTCCGGTCCAGGACCGGGAAGCGGGCGAAAAGCGAGAAGTCGTGTTCGTGCAGGAACTCCAGGCGCAGGCCGGCGGCGGTCAGGGCGCTGACCACGTCGCCGATGCCGTGTTGCCACTCGATCGTGACGTTCGCGGAGGTCGGCGCGGCCATGTCGGCATAGGTGCCCGACTCGTCCCACATCCGCGCGTCGCGGCGGAAGTAGTCCGACTCGACGGTGCGGCCGTCCTCGGCCAGGACGTCGGCGAACGGATGGAACTCGGCCAGGTACAGGAAGCCGCCCGGTGCGATCAACGCCGCCACCGTACGGGCCCAGTGGTCGACGTCCGGGAGCCAGCACAGCGCGCCCAGTCCGGTGTAGACGATGTCGAAGGTCCGGCCTTGGAGGGTGTCGACGGCGTCGTACAGGTCCGAGGTGACGAATCGGGCCGTGTCGATCCCGATCCGCGTGGCGAGGTCGGTTGCCGCGGCCACGGCCGGTTCGGAGAAGTCCAAGCCGGTGACGGTGGCGCCGCGGCGGGCCCACGCCAGGGTGTCCTGGCCGAAGTGGCATTGCAGGTGGAGCAATGTCCGGCCGGCCACGTCGCCCACCTCGGCGACCTCGAAGTCGCGCAGCGATTCCTTGCCCGCGACGAAACCGTCGACGTCGTAGAACTCGCTTGCCGTGTGGATCGGGACCCGCTCGTCCCAGTTGGCCCGGTTGACCGCGCGCCAATCCGCCGATGCGGAGATCTCCGTCATGACGGGCACGCTAACCGGCCGCCGGACAGCCATCAATCGATATACGGCTCGGCCGCTCCCGGCCACCCGCCCCCGGGCCCGAGTGCGGGCCCCACGGCGCCGCGCCGCGTCCCGCACACGTCGCGCCCCGTGTCATCGGGCCCGCTCGACCCCGGCGGTCTCCTCGGCCGGCTTCGGGATCCCGGCCGGTGTGCCGCCCCCGCCGGTGTCCGCGGGCTCGGAGGTCGGCGTGGCCGGGCGGGAGCCGCGCGAGCGGGTGGCGACGATCAGGGCCACCGACGCGACGATGATCGCGCCACCGAGGTAGACGTTCAAACCCACCGACTCGCCCGCGATCGCGGCGCCGAGCAGCACCGCGATGACCGGGTTGACGTACGCGTAGGTCGCCACCGTGTCGTTGGGCAGCACGGTGTTGACGTACAGATACGCGCTGAACGCGACGATCGAACCCGCGAAGACGAGCCAGGTCAGGCCCAGCCACGAGGCAGTCGAGATGTCGGCCACGTGCAGCCGGCCGAACTCGCCGCGCAGCGCGGCCAGGACGAGCAGGGCCACGCCCGCCGTGATCATCTCCAGCGAGGCGACCACGAGCGGGTGCCTGGGCAGCGGCGCGGTCCGCGCGTACACCGACCCGGCCGCCCACAACACGCACGCGATCAGCACCATCACCGTGCCGCCCGCATGCACGTCACCGCCCGGACCACCGACCAGGACACCGATCCCGACGGTGCCCAGGAGCAGGGCCAGCAGGACCGGGCCCGACACGCGCGTCCTGGTCACCAGCGCGTTGATCAGCACCATCCACACCGGCACCGTGGCCACGATCAGCGCGGCGAAGCCCGAGTCGAGGTGTTGTTCGCCCAGGCTCACCAGGCCGTTGCCGCCGACCAGGAGCAGGCCGCCGATGATCGCCGCCGAACGCAGGTGCGGCCAGGTCGGTCGCTGCGCGCCGCGCGCGTGCCGGGGGCCGACGACCGCGAACATGAGCAGGCCGGCGGTCAGGAACCTGGCGCCGGCCGCGAGCAGCGGCGGGATCGTCTCGATCGCGTACCGGATGCCCAGATACGTCGAACCCCACAGGATCCAGACGGTCACGAGCGCGACCCATGGCAACAGTCGATCCCTCATTAGAGGAGTCAAAGCCATCCCTGTACCTCAGTAAGTTAAGTGGAACTGGCTGCTAGCCTTTTTTAGAGTAGATCCATCTCATTCGCAGAAACAAGGGGATTCGATGACGCGGCCGCTGGACGACATCGACCGGGCACTGCTTCGCGCGCTGAGCAACGACGGACGGCGGACCGTACGCGCGCTCGCCAAATCGGTGGACCTGTCCGAGCCGGCGGTCCGCGATCGCCTCCAGCGGCTGGAGCGCGACGAGGTGATCACCGGCTACCACGCGGCCTTCGCGCCGGAGGCGGTCGAGGCGGGCACTGCCGCGTTCATCGCGTTGCGCTTCGACGCCGGCAAGGCGGCCCGCGACCAGGTGGAGGCGGCGATCCGCCGCGAGCCGGCCGTCCTGGAGGCGCACGAGGTCGCCGGCGAGGACTGCTTCTGGATCAAGGTCCGGGTCGCCTCGACGGCCGACCTGGCCGACACGCTCGACCGCATCCGGGCGGTCCCGGTGATCCGGGGCACCGGAACCACGATCGTGCTGCGCACGGTGTTCGAACGACCGCTGCTGTCGGCCGACTCCGCCGGGGCCGACGCTTCGCCACCGGAAGCCGACGAGCGCTCGGAGGCGTGACCCGAGGGACCCGAGGGACCCGAGGGACCCGGGGTGCCTGGGGTATCCGGGGTGCCCGAGCTGTTCAAGGTGCCTGGGGTGTTCAAGGTGCATGGGGTGTTCGAGGTGTCTGAGATACCCGAGGTAGCGGAGTGCCGGAGGCGCCGGGGTACGCAACGCGAATCCGGTGCGCATCGCGCCCGTCGTCGCGCCCGTCGTCGCGTCCGAAGACCTCCCCGGAGGTGCCCCGAAGTCTTCCGGGCGCGGCACGGAGGCGCTCGCGGAGAGACAGTGGAAGGCAGCACCGCAATCGAGGCGGATTCCCCAGGGTGATCGGGAGCTGTCATGACAACCGGACGACGGCCCGTGGTGGCCGGAGTGGAGAATTCGGCGGCGGGCCTGCTCGCCGTCGGCTGGGCCGCGGACGAGGCCGTACGACACGGGCTGCCACTGCGGCTCGTGCACGCGTCGGAATGGCCGGCCGCGCCGGCGGGAGCGGAGGCCCCGCAGCGGGCGGCCCGGCACGACGGCCGATTGCACACCGCGCACGCGTTCGACTGGACCGCAGTCGACACGTATCACGAGGCCGGGGCCGGGGCGACCGTCCAGCGGCCCAGTTGGGCCGACCGGCGCCGGGTGGCCGACGAGGCGTTGTTGGAGAGGGCGCGGGTTGTGGCGACCACCGGCAGGGCGGGGCTGGAGGTGAGCCTGGCGACCGTCGAGGGCAGCCCGGTGGACGTGTTGCGCGGCGAGGCGCCCGACGCGGCCATGCTCGTGCTCGGCTCGCGCCGGTTGTCGGCGCTGGCGGAACTGTTCACCACGGGCAGCATCGCCGTCCCGGTCAGCGCGCATGCGCCGTGTCCGGTGGCGGTGGTGCGCGGTCCCGAACCCGCTGCGGGTGTGCCGCCGACGGTGGTGGTCGGCGTCGACGGCTCGGCCGGCTCCGAGCCGGCCGTCGGCTACGCCTTCCAGACCGCCGCGCTGCGCGGCGCGGCCCTGCGGGCCGTCCAGGTACGCCCGCCGACGCCGGACATGGTCGCCGCGTTCGGCAGCGAGTCCGAGGTGGAGGAGTCGGTGATCCGCCTGAGCGAGACGCTCGCCGGGTGGGGTGAGAAGTATCCGGAGGTACCGGTGGAGCGCGTCACCGTCCTCGGCCACCGGGTCCGCGGACTCGCCGACGCCGCTCAGGACGCCCTGTGCCTGGTGGTCGGCTCCCGAGGAGTGGGCGGCTTCCGCGGCATGCTCCTCGGCTCGGTCACCCATGGTCTGATCCACCACGCGCCGGGGCCGCTGGTGATCGTTCCTCGGCAGGAGGGCACGAGGTGACGGTGCCGATGGCTGCGCACATCGAGGCGCGCCCGGCGCCCTGGTGACGGTCCACGGTTCACGCCTCCGCCGACGGCGTGACGCGGGACCGTGGCCGGCGCTCCGGGCGGCGGACGGGTGATTAGGGGCGGTTGCGATGGTGATGGCGGCGGCGGCCTCCCTCAGGCCGCCGCGTACGCGCAGGCCCGTTGGGCGATCGTGACCGGTACGCCCTCGACCCCCGTGAGCAGGCTTCGGCAGGCCGACACGCCGGACGGACCGTTGTTGCCGTATTGGCATGCGGTGCCGATGATCATCGAGTTGTAGCCCTCCACCGCGAGGTAGGCCACGCAGGCGGACGGGGTGGCGTGGGCAGTCGGCGCGGCTGCGGCGAGACCGCCCAGGGTGAGCGCCAGGGTGCCGGTTGTCGCGGCGATGCGACGGGACATGCGCATGGGTCACCTGCTTCTTTCGGTCACGGACACGAACAAAGCGGCGCCGCCCGCGCGTTCGGGCGGCCGACACGGGCCGACCCCACACCGGTCCGCCCGCCACCGTAGGGCGATCCTCGGTTCCGGACAAGCCTTGTGAACGTGCCCCATGTCGGCCGAAATCCGCGCCTCGTTCGCCTGGTTCGCCTCGTTCGCCTCATCCGCCCACGTCACGTCCTTCGCCTACTTCCCGGGAAGCACGCGTGCGCGGCCGGCATGCCTCCCACGGAGGCCACGGAAAGCCTCCTCGGGTCGGACGCGGGGACGACGGCCCGCGGGCGAGAGTTGTCCGGGTAAGGAACGACCACCCGGGGCGCCCGGTCCGACGGGGAAGGCGCTTCCATCCACCAACGGGGCACACGCTTTGGACCACGCGACAACCGACGACAAGACGGGCGACGACCCGAACCACGACCAGGAACGGAGTGCGGACGACCATGAGGCAGACGAGCACGAAGCGAACGAGCGGGAAGCAAACAGGCACCCGGCGAAGGAGCACGAGGCGAACGACCACAAGCGCGAGGCCGATGCGCACGCGGCAGACGAGCGCGGGACACACGAGCACGAGCCGGACGCACATGCCGCGGGTGGCCGATCCGCAGTGGCCGGCGCGGATCCCGATGCCGCCGACACCGCCGTGGCGGTCCCCGACGAAGGCGGCAACGCGGGCAAGGGTGGTCGGGTGGGCATGGACGGCCGGGAGAGCGATCAGGCCGCCGCCCCGACCGAGGCGGGCGGAGGAGGCGGATCCGGCGCAGCGGCCGAGAAATCCGCAACTCCCGTCCCCGACAAGCCACCACGGTCGCGGCTGCGGCGCTGGACCCGCCGAATCGCACTGACCTGTGCCATGACGCTGGTCGCCGTGACGGTCGCGTCCTTCACCTACAACGCGTTCACCGACGACCGCGCCGCACCACCCTCGGGGCTGACCTACGTACAGGCGGCCGACATACGCACGCGCTACCAGACGTGGGGCACGTCCGGGTCGCCGGTCGTCCTGGTGCACGGCGCCTTCGAATCGGTCGACACGTGGTCGCGGCTGGCTCCGCTGCTGGCGCGCAACCATCGGGTCTATGCCCTCGACCTCACCGGCTACGGGTACAGCGAACGGCGCGGCCCCTACACGGTCGACCACCTGACCCGCCAACTCCTGGGCTTCCTCGACGCCATGCATCTGGGCGGTCCGGACGAACGGCCGGTGCTGGTGGGCCACTCCAGCGGCGCGGCGATGGTCGCCGAGGCCACACTGCGCGCGCCCGAGCGGATCGGCGGCGTGATGCTCCTGGACGGCGACGCGCTCGACACCGGCGCCGGCCCCCCGGCCGCGCTCCAATACGTGCTCATCGATCCGTTCCGCACCAGCCTGCTGCGGATCGGGCTCGGCACGGACTGGCTGATCCGCAAGGTCTACGGCGCACAATGCGGCCCCGGGTGTCCCAGGCTCGACAAGGCCGGTGTCGACGAATGGCGGCGCCCCTTCCGGGTGGCGGGTGCCGAGGGCGCGCTGTGGAGCATGCTCGGAGAGGGCGTACTGGGCATCTCCGCCGAGCGGTTGGCCCGCCTGCACGACGTGCGGGTGCCCAAGTCGGTGGTCTTCGGCGCCGACGACGATGTCTTCGACGACGAAACCCCCACCGACACCGCCACCCGCATCGGCGCGCCGGCGCCGACCATGATCCCCAAGTCCCGCCATCTGCCCATGATTTCCGCTCCCGCAGCAGTCGCCTCCGCCGTCGACGCGCTGATAGCCCCGCCACCCGCCATACCCGCCGGTCCCTCCGGTTGAGCCCCGGGAGGCGGCGACCGCGGCTCGCGCCGGCCTCCGGCCGCCCACCCGCGGTCGAATGTCGCATGCAATGGGGACGAAAGCATCGGCCCGGTTGTCCGATCCCCGACCCGCTTATACGTTCCATGGATGCACGCCAGGACGCGAACTGATCCCAGCGCGTCACCAGTTGGAAGGCAGGAGTGGCCGACGATGGTTCAGGTGGACACGACGGTTCCGCATTCGGCTCGGATGTACGACTACGTCCTGGGCGGCAAGGACAACTACCTCGCCGACCGCGAAGCGGCCGAGGAAGCCCTGAAGGTGTGGCCCGAGCTGTGGACGAGCATGCGGGTCAACCGGGCGGTGATGCGGCGCATGGCGCACTGGCTGGTCACCGAGGGCGGCATCCGCCAGTTTCTCGACATCGGTACCGGCATCCCCACGTCGCCGAATCTGCACGAGGTCGTGCAGGACGCCGCGCCCGAGTCGCACGTGGTCTACGTGGACAACGACCCCATCGTGCTCGTGCACGCCCGCGCCCTGCTCTCCAGTTCCCCGGAGGGCCGAACCGCCTACGTCGAGGCCGACATGCGCGATCCCGACCAATTGTTCTCGACCCCCGAGCTGCGCGAGACCCTGGACCTCGACCAACCGGTAGGGGTGACGGTGATCGCGATGTTGCAGTTCGTCGAGGACGCCGCCGGGCTGATCGAGAAGTTGACGGCGCCGCTCGCGCCGGGCAGCTACCTGGCGATCACCGCGGCGACGGCGGACCTGGCGGTCGGCTCCACCGCGCTGGCCGAGGTGTACACGCGCCGGGGCGTACCGATGTACCTGCGCTCCCGCAGCGAGTTGGAGGCCCTGTTCGCCGAACGGTGCGACCTCGTCGACCCGGGCGTGGTCCCCATGCAGCACTGGCGCCCCACCGCCGACGAGCCACCGGTCGGCGTCGAGCACACCAACATGTTCGCCGGCATCGGCCGCATCCGCTGACCCGCGTGCCGCCGCCCGCGACCGAGCGAATCGACGCGACCGACTCGGCGGCGTCCAAGCCGCGCCCGACACGACGACCGCGGCCGACCGGTCCCGGGCACGCTGCGTGCCGGCGGTGGGCCCGGAATGGGTCGATTCGGTGGTGTGTTTTGGCGATGGAATCATGGAGGGAACGCTAAGGAGTCGATCGCATGGGATTCATGGTGTGGCCGTGCACGCTCGGTAGCCGAAGCGTCCTCGAGCGGGCGGAGCACGTACTGATCGGGCTCAGCCCCTGGAACAGCTACTACAAGCCCCGCAGGGTCGAGGCCCTGGTGCAGTGGGCCTGCGCGAACTTCGTCAGGGTCGACGTCTTCGTCCCCGGAGACGAGGCCGCGCATACGCTGACCGCGGCCGGCGTCCAGCCCTCGGAGGCCGTCCGCCGCGCCCGGTACGCCGTCGGCCGGTTGCGCAGCCCCGCCCGACGCGGCCTGCGCAACGCGGGTGTGGCCGACCCGGAACACCATCTGCACACCTGGACGCAGTTGTCCGAACGCCCCGCGTACCAGCACTCGCTGAAGCGCGTGCGCGACGCCTACCACACCGACCAGGCGGTGCGCGGTGCCTGTCGCCGCACCGCGCGCGGAGCGGTCCGGCGGGTCGCCGGGCAGGAGCCGACCGAGGAGCAGATAGACCACGCCGTGGGCTACGCCCTCGCCGAGTTGCCGCTGGTCCTGGACGGACCGGCGATATTCGGGACCGCGTCGTCCCTGTTCGTCTACCACCGGGAGATGGATCTCCTGGCGCCGTTCATCAACGGCGAGTCCGCCCGGCTTCGTCCCGCGCCCGGCCAGGGATACGCCGTGGTGCGACCGCCCGACCAGGACGCCATGCCCGCGTCGCTCTCCCGGCCGTGGCCCGAGGGCCGAGCCACCCCGCCGGCGGGCGACTACTCCACCGGCTCGCCCCCGAATCCGCTGCTCCGCCCCTGACCCCGGGCCTGTGCCGCACTACAGCACCGCAACCGCACGACACCGCCGCACCGTCCGTAGCAGGCCCGTAGCGCGCTTCCCGATGCCACCCGGGCGCGGTCCCGCCCGGCCCGAAGCCGGTGCTACCCGATTCCGGCGAACAGCGCGATCAGGCCGTGCGGCGTGTCGTCGCCGAAGAGGGGCTCGTGGAGCCGAGCGCCCTCGGTGGCGGCGGCTGCGCTGCGCGGGAACCTGGCCTGCTCGTATGCGGTGAGCGCGGCCTCGACGTCGTCGGGGTGTGCGGCGAGGGCCTTGCCCGGTTCGGCACCGTCGAGCATGGCCGGGTTGGCGCCTTCATCATCCGGAGCCGAGACGTGGGCGACATCGCCGAGCAGGGTCACCCCCGGCACCCGATCCCAGCGGTGTGCGATCGGCAGACCGTTCAGGGAACGCAGGACCGGCGCGGTGTCACTGTCGGTGATCAACGCGGTGAGTTCCGGTGTCCAGCCGTCGAACTCCCGCGCTGTCCGCGCCGTGCCCGCGGCGGCATCGGTGAAATCGACGGTGGCGAACCAGGTGGCGAACCAGTCCTGCGGCTTGGAGAGCACCACGTAGGTGCGGAGGGTGTCGTCCGTCTCCCGGTGGGCCTGGGTCGCCTTGCCCGGCGCGAGCGCGGGCAACGAACCGCCGCCGACCGCCTTCGCGGCGGCCGGATACCGGCCGGATACCGGGTGTCGGCGTCGAACAGAAAGGTCTCGACGAACGACCTGCCGACGTACTCGGGTGTGGCGTCGGAGAGCAGCGGCCGGCCCCGTGACCAGGCGCCGTCCGCGCCGACCGGCAGGCTCGTGACGACGGTGCTCGGCGAAGGTCACCTCGTGGCGGCCCGCGCCGAGGGCATGGGCGCCGCCGACCTTGCGACCCCACCGGACGGTCCCGTCCGGGAGCGAGTCGAGCAGGATCCGGCGCAGCTCGCCGCGTTGTACCTCGGGCGGGCGCGTGCCGTCGTCGGGCTGGTCGAACAGGACGGTCCCGTCCGGGGCGAGGACCCGTGTCGTCCCGCCGGAATGAGGCCGCGGAACGCGTCCGTCAGGTCCGCCGCCCGGAGAGCCGGTTGGCCGGTGTCGTCGTGGATGTCGAGCATCCCGCCCTGCGAACGGGCCGTGACCGCCGGACTCGGGCACTCCGCCGAACCGCCCGAGTCCGGCTCGAAGTTGAACCATTCCTCCCGGTCCGCCCGTTTCGATGGCATGAGACCAACGGGCGGGCGCGGCACGGGCCCTGCCCCGCCGGCGGTTCGGGAGCGGAGCCCGACCCCGGGCCGCTCCTCCCGGCCGGCCGCCGACACACCGGTCGGCGCCGTGGCCCGGGTCTTGTTTTCCGCAGGCGTCGACCATAGATTCCGGCCGCCGCAGACAATGCGCTCGAACCGTCGGGCGACCGCACCGAAATCGGCTCTCGCCTCCCCCGGCGCCCGAGAAGGGACATCCTCGTATAACGGGGGCGCGACACTGCGGCGGCCGTGCACCAGGGGGGCGACGATCGGGGTCAGGGGGACGCCGCGCGGGCAGGGGGGCGCGGAGGGGCGCGGGTCGCTACGGGTATTGCTCGTGGTGGACGACCTGCGCATCGGCGGCGCGCAGCGGCAAGTCGCGGGATTGGCGGGCGCGTTGGCGGCCTGTGGACACACGGTGGTGCTGGCGTGCACCGAGGACGGACCGGCCGGCGCCGAACTCGCCGCCGCGGGCGTGTCGGTCGTGGTGCTGGGCAGGCGCCGGGTGGCCCGCCTGGTCAGCCCGATGCTGGCGCTGCGGATCGCGCGACTGGCCCGGGTGGGCCGATTCGACGTGGTCCACGCACACGTGCACGCCGCCACGATGGCCGCGGCCCTCGCCGGCCGCCTCGCCCGTGTCCCGGTGGTGGTGACCGAGCACAGCATGGCCTCCTGGCGCGGTCCCCTGGCCCGCGCCTACAGCCGCCCCCTGTACCGCCGATGCGCACTGATCCTGGCCGTCTCGGAGCAGATCGCCGACCGGCTGCGCCGGGTCGACGGGGTTCCCGCGGCGCGGGTCCGGGTGGTGGGCACCGCCGTGTTCGGCGGCCCGCCGGCGGCGCCCGCGTACCGGCGCGATGCGCCCGTGACGGTCGGGGTGGTCGGGCGGTTGGAGCCGGAGAAGGGGGTGGAGTTCTTCCTGCGCGCCGCCGCCCGGCTCGTGGATCGGCATCCCGGGGTGGCCTTCACCGTCGTGGGCGACGGCCGACTGCGTGAAGACCTGCACGCGTTGGCACGGCACTTGCGACTCGGGGACCGTGTGCGCTTCCGGGGGATGCGGACGGACGGCCCGGCGGCGGTGGCCGCCTTGGACATCCTGTGCGTCCCGTCCCTGACCGAGGGTGCCCCGCTGGTCGTCCTGGAGGCGATGGCCGCGGGTGTACCGGTGATCGCCACCACCGTCGGCGCCATCCCGCACCAACTGGGCCTCGGCCACGCGGGCGTCCTGGTCGAACCCGCCGACGTGACCGCCCTGACCCGAGCCCTCGACAGCCTCCTGACCCACCCGCGCGAACGCCGACGCCTGGGCCGAACCGGCCGCCGGCACCTGACCGGCCTCGCGAACGCGAACACGGTGACCGACGCGGTCTGCACCGCCTACCGCGACGCACTCCACCACCCGGGCGACCCAAGCGACCCGAACCGCCGAGACGGCCACGACGGCCATGACAGCCACGACGGCTGAACGAACGGGCGGCTCGGCGCGACGACACCGCCCGCACCGAGCCGCCACCCCGCCCGGCGCGCCCACGCCCGACGTCGACGGCCAGGCGGGATCCCACGCCGGCCAAACACCACGGCCGACCCGGCTCGGAAGCGCCTCCCCGCCCCGAACCGCGCCCACCCACCGGCCCGTTGCGGGACGTACCGGCGTTCAGGCCTATTCGACCCGAGCCGACACGTGCGAGTCCCGGTCGGGCAGGTGGATGTCGTCCACGGCCACGTTCACCTCGACCACTTCGAGACCGGTCATCCGCTCGACGGTGTCGATGACGTGCCCGCGCACCGCCTCGCCCAGTTCGGCAATCGGCACGCCGTACTCCACCACCAGGTTCAGATCGAGGGCGCACTGCCGCTCCCCGACCTCGACACTCACGCCGTGCGCCACGTTCGGCCGACCGCCCGGAACCCGCTGCCGCACCGCGTCCAACGCTCGCGTCATCGAACCGCCCAGCGCATACACACCCTCGATCTCCCGGGCGGCCACCCCGGTGATCTTCGCGACCACGCCGTCGGCGATCGCGGTACGACCGCGCATTCCCGCGGCCGGCAACACCGGTTGCGGCGAACGATCCGGCCCACCCGGCACGAGTTGCGCCCCATCGCCGGCATACGGCGACACCGCCACCGTGTCCGTCACGTCCCTCGGATCAACCATCACACGCGACCCTTCCTCGGCTTCGGCCCGCACCCACCGTTCACAGGCACTGTGCCCGGCCGTCTGCCCGACACGGCCATGCTCAACCCTGCCGAAGGGGATCATCCCGGTTTCGCCCAACTCCATTGCAGTGCGGCGGACTTGCCCACACGCACGGCGGGGCCCGCCCCCCCCGGGGGGGCGCGGGGGGCCCCCCCCCGCCACTTGGAGGTGGCACACATGACCACGCAGACCGTACGCATCGTCAACGTCGACGAGATCGAGCCCAACCGGCGCCGGGGCGGTGACCTGCGGGTCACGCTCGGGCCGGCGACGGTGGGATCCACCAGCGGCTTCATGGGCCTGGCCATCATCGAGCCCGGCGACATGATCGGCGAGCACTACCACCCGTACTCCGAGGAGTTCATCCACGTCGTCACCGGGGCCCTGGAGGTCGACCTGGACGGCGTCACCTACGAACTCCAGCCCGACCAGGGCCTGATGGTGCCCAAGAACATGCGGCACCGGTTCCGCAACGTCGGCCGGGTGCAGGCGCGCATGGTCTTCCAACTCGCCCCGTTGGCGCCCCGACCGGAACTGGGGCACGTCGACACGGAGGGGATCGAGCCCGCCGAGACCGTGGGCGTCGACTCTTGAGGCGCCGGGTGGCGGTCACCGGCGTCGGCGTCGTGGCGCCCGGCGGCGTGGGTGTCACCGCGTTCTGGGACATGCTGATGGCCGGCCGTACGGCGACCCGCGGCATCACCTTCTTCGACCCCACCGGCTTCCGCTCCCGGATCGCCGCCGAATGCGACTTCGACCCGATCGCCTGCGGCGTCGATCGGAACCGGGTCGAGCGCGCGGACCGCTACGTGCAGTTCGCGCTCGCGGCGGCGGCCGAGGCGATGGGGGATTGCGGTCTGGACCGGGACGCGGAGGATCCCTGGCGGTTCGGCGTCTCGCTCGGCACCGCCGTGGGTGGCACCACTCGGCTCGAACACGACTATGTCGCGGTCAGCGGCTCGGGCCGAAACTGGGCGGTGGACCCCGACCGGGCCGACCCGTTCCTGCACCGGGCATTCTCCCCGAGCTCCCTGGCCTCCGAGGTGGCCGAGGAGTTCGACGCCCGCGGCCCGGTGCAGACCGTGTCCACCGGCTGTACGTCCGGCCTCGACGCGATCGGGTACGCCGCGCACGCGATCGAGGAGGGCCGGGCCGACGTCTACCTGGCGGGCGCCTCGGACTCGCCGATCTCGCCGATCACGGTCGCCTGTTTCGACGCGATCAAGGCGACCTCGACCCGCAACGACGACCCGGCACACGCCTCCCGGCCGTTCGACGCGGACCGGGACGGCTTCGTCCTGGGCGAGGGCGCCGCGGTACTCGTGCTGGAGGAGCTCGAACACGCCCGGCGCCGCGGTGCACACGTGTACTGCGAGGTCGGCGGCTTCGCCACCCGGGGCAACGCGCACCACATGACCGGCCTGACCCGCGAGGGCCTGGAGATGTCCGAGGCGATCGACCGTGCACTGGCGGACGCGCGAGTCGAGCCCACCGCCATCGACTACGTCAACGCGCACGGCTCGGGCACCAAGCAGAACGACCGCCACGAGACGGCGGCGGTCAAGCGCTCACTGGGCGAGCACGCGTACCGGACCCCGATGAGTTCGATCAAGTCCATGGTGGGCCACTCGCTCGGCGCGATCGGCGCGATCGAACTGGCCGCGTGCGCCCTGGCGATGGAACACAAGGCGGTGCCGCCCACGGCGAACTACCAGACCCCGGACCCCGAGTGCGACCTCGACTACGTGCCGGGGACGGCCCGGCCGATGGCTCTGCACACGGTCTTGTCGGTGGGCAGCGGGTTCGGCGGATTCCAGTCCGCCGTGGTGCTGGACCGCCGGGAAAGGAGACCCCGGTGAACATCTCCGCACCCAGACGCACCGTGGTGACGGGTGTCGGCGTCGTCGCACCCAACGGCATCGGTGCCGACGTGTTCTGGAAGGCCACCCGCGAGGGCCTGTGCGTCCTGGACCGGATCACCCGCGAGGGTTGCGGCGATCTCCCGTTGGCGATCGCCGGCGAGGTGCGCGACTTCGACCCGGCCGCGGTGGTCGAGGAGCGCTTCCTGGTCCAGACCGACCGTTTCACGCACTTCGCGATGGTCGCCGCGGATCAGGCACTGGCCGACGCCGCGCTCGGCCCGATGCCCACGTTCGGCGTCGGGGTGACCACCGCGAGTTGCTCCGGCGGCGGCGAGTTCGGCCAGCGCGAGCTGCAGAACCTGTGGGGGCAGGGACCCGGCTTCGTCGGGCCCTACCAGTCCATCGCCTGGTTCTACGCCGCCACCACCGGCCAGATCTCCATCCGCGGCGGCTTCAAGGGGCCGTGCGCGGTGCTGGCCAACGACGAGGCCGGCGGGCTGGACGCCCTCGCGCACGCGGCCCGCACCATCAGCCGCGGCACGAACGCCGTCGTGGTCGGCGCGGCGGAGGCCCCGCTGGCGCCGTACTCGATGGTGTGCCAGCTCGGCTACGACGCGCTCAGCCTGGCCCGCGAACCCGGGCAGGCGTACCTGCCGTTCACCTCGACCGCGTGCGGATTCGCCCCCGCCGAGGGCGGCGCGATGTTCGTCGTCGAGGAGGCGGCCGCGGCGCACCGGCGCGGCGCCCGGATCCGGGCCGAAGTGGCCGGGCACGGCGCGACGTTCACCGGCACCTCGGGCTGGGAACCCTCCCGGCACGGCCTCGCCCGGGCGATCCGCGACGCGCTCGCCGAGGCCGAATGCGCCCCGCAGGACATCGACGTGGTCTTCGCGGACGCCCTCGGGGTGCGCGAGGCCGACCACGCCGAAGTACTGGCCCTGTCCGACGCGTTGGGCGCACACGCCGCCCGGGTGCCGGTGACCGCCCCCAAAGCGGGCATCGGCCGCGCGTACTGCGGCGCACCCGTCCTGGACTGCGCCGCCGCGATCCTGGCCATGGAACACGGCGTACTGCCGCCTACTCCGGGCGTCTTCGACGTCTGCCACGACCTGGATCTGGTCACCGGCCGGGCCCGAGCCGCCGAACTGCGCACCGCCCTGGTGCTCAGTAGGGGCCTGATGGGCCACAACGCGGCACTGGTGCTGCGCCGCGGCGAAGGCCGGCCCGGCACGCCCTTCCCGACCGCGTAGCGGTCCCCCGCAAGGAAGCACGGAAGAAGGAAGCCTGCGATGAACGGACCCCTCACCTACGAAGAACTCGCCGCGCTGATGAAGACCTGCGCCGGCGTCACCGCCGATCCGGAACGGATGAGCCTGCCGGGGTCGACGTTCGAGGAATTCGGACTCGACTCGCTGGGGCTGCTCGGGATCGTCTCCGAACTGGAGCGGCGCTACCAATTCCCGCTCGGCGCGGACGTGGACCAGTGCAAGACCCCGCGCGAGTTCCTGGAAACCACCAACTCCCAACTCACCTCCGGAGTGTGACATGGCCGGCCATACCGACAACGACATCGTCATCTCGGCCCCGTTCGACCTGATCTGGGACATGACCAACGACGTGGAGCACTGGACGGACCTGTTCAGCGAATACGCGTCGGTGGAGATCCTCTCGCGCGAGGACGCCAAGGTCACCTTCCGGCTGACCATGCACCCGGACAAGGACGGCAAGGTCTGGAGCTGGGTCTCCGAGCGCGAGGCCGACCGCGACGCCCGCACGGTGTGGGCCCGCCGGGTGGAGACCGGGCCGTTCGCGCACATGCACATCCGCTGGGAGTACCACGAGGTCCCCGACGGTGTGCGGATGCGCTGGGTGCAGGACTTCGCGATGAAGGAGACCGCCCCGGTCGACGACGCGTGGATGACGGACAACATCAACCGCAACTCGCGCGTGCAACTGGAGCTGATCCGGGACCGCATCCAGGAGCGGGCCCGCGAGATGGGCGTCGCGCCCACCGCCCGCACCTGGTGACCGTCGCGCCGCCGCCGGTCCGTCCGACGACGGCGCCTCCGCCGGCGGGACCGCATCCCGCGGTCCCGCCGGTCATCGACCGACAGACCGGGAAGGACCACCGCACATGCACCGCACCCTGATCGTGGCCCGGATGAAGCCCGATTCGGCACCCCGGATCGCGGACATCTTCGCCTCGTCCGACACCGGTGAACTCCCGCACCTCGTGGGGGTCACCGGCCGCAGTCTGTTCCAGTTCGGCGACCTGTACCTGCATCTGATCGAGGCCGACCGCCCGCCCGGGCCGGCCGTCGCCAAGGTCGCCGGGCACCCGCAGTTCCGCGACATCAGCGAGCGGCTGGCCGTGCACGTGAACGCCTACGACCCGAAGACCTGGCGGTCGCCGCAGGACGCGATGGCCCGCGAGTTCTACCGCTGGGAGCGGGACGCACAGGCATAACGCGAACGTGGCGTCGTGGTGCGGTCGTTCCGATCCCGGGCGCACGAACGCGCCCGGTCCGGGCTCGCGTTCGTCGAGCTCCCTGCGTCCAAGGCGCCGCTGCGTCCAAGGCCGCTCCGTCCTGGGCCTTCTCGTTCGAGGCCCCTTCGTCCAAGGACTCCGAAGCCATGATCGAGACCGACCTCGGGCTCACCGTCCACGCCCGACCCGACTGGGTCAAGTGCGGGCGCTGCGCCGAACTCGTATACGGCAAACGCTTCACCCGGGATCTGCGGGTGTGCCCCGACTGCGGTGACCACGCCCGACTCACGGCCCGGCAACGACTGGACCAACTCCTCGACCCCGGTTCGCAGACACCGCTGACCGCCGGCCCCACCCCGCACGACCCGCTGGGCTTCGTGGACTCGCGCCCGTACCCGGAACGTCTGGCCGAGGCGCGTGCCGCGGCGGGCATGGACGAGGCGGTCCTGTGCGCGCGGGGCACGATCCACGACCGGTCGGTCGTGGTGGCCGCGATGGACTTCCGCTTCCTGGGCGGCAGCCTGGGCTGCGCCGTCGGCGCGCTGATCACCGAGGCCGCGAACGAGAGCCTGCGCACCCGTACTCCGCTGCTGCTGGTCACCGCCTCGGGCGGAGCCCGGATGCAGGAGGGCGTGCTCTCGCTCATGCAGATGGCCAAGACCGCGCACGCCCTGGCGGAGTTGGACGAGGCCGGCGTTCTGGTGGTGTCGCTGATCACCGACCCCACCTACGGCGGGGTGGCGGCCTCCTTCGCCACACTGGCCGACGTCATCCTGATCGAACCGGGTGCGCGGATGGGCTTCGCCGGTCCCCGGGTGATCGAGCACACCATCGGTGAACGCCTGCCCGCCGGTTTCCAGACCGCCGAATTCCTGCTCGAACACGGGATGGTCGACGCGATCGCACCCCGAGCGGCGCTGCGCGCGACGATCCGACACTTCCTCGGCCTGGACGAACCGCGCGAGGCGCGTCCGGAGGAGTCGCGGGCCGAGCCGGTCGCGCAGATGCCGGCCGTGGTGGGGGCGGCCGTCGGCGGGTCGGCGGTGAACGGGCTTGCGGCGAACGGGCTCGGGCCGAACGAGGCCGTGGCAAGCGGGCTCGCGGCGAATGGGCTGAACGGGCGTTCCGCCAACGGTCACACCGCCAATGGTCGCACTGCCAACGGCCACGCAGCCGACGGCCACGCCGTGAACGGGAGGCCGGACGAGGGTGACCCGTGGGAGGCGGTCCGGCTGGCCCGGCACCCCGGGCGACCCACCACCCTGGACTACGCCGGCCGACTCCTGGACGACTTCCACGAGTTGCACGGCGACCGGATCGGCGCGGACTGCCCCGCGGTGGTCGGCGGCATCGGCCGGCTCGACGGCCTGCCGGTGATGCTGATCGGTCACCAAAAGGGCGGCGACAACCTCGCCGAACGCCAACACCGCAAGTTCGGCATGGCCACCCCGGCGGGCTTTCGCAAGGCCGCCCGGCTGATGCGGCTCGCCGCCAAACTGGGCCTGCCGGTACTCACCCTGGTGGACACACCCGGCGCCAACCCCGGACCGGACGCCGAGCGGGACGGCCAGGCCGTCGCCATCGCGGAGAACCTGCGCCTGATGGCCCGACTGCCCACCCCGATCGTCACGGTGATCACCGGCGAGGGAGGCAGCGGCGGCGCCCTCGCGCTCGCGGTCGCCGATCGGGTACTGATCGGAGAGCACGGCGTCTACTCGGTGATCAGCCCCGAAGGCTGTGCGGCCATCCTGTGGAAGGACCCCGCGGCGGCGCCCGCCGCCGCGGCCGCGCTGCGCATGCGCCCGCGGGAACTGCTGCGCCTGGGTGTGGTCGACGCGATCGTGCCCGAGCCGCCCGGCGGTGCGCACACCGACCCGGGCCGGGCCGCCGCACTGCTGCGCGCCGCACTGATCCCGGTGGTCGACGAGTTGCGAGCGCTGGACAAGACCCGGCTCCTGCGCGAACGCGGAGACCGATTCCGGAGCTTCGGCGCCGCGCCGGATGCCCGTGCCGAAGGAAGTGCGTCATGACCCCACACCCCGGAACCCCCGAAGCGCGCGACGCGCACGTCGACGACCACGTCAACCACCACTCCGGTTACGCGGACGAGCGGTGGGTCAAGCCGCTGAACCCCGCACACGCCACGCAACCGCACCCTCAGCCGCACGCACAACCGGCCGACGGGCCGCAGCACGCGCGCAGCGCGCCGAACCCGCCGCGCTGGATCCGGTTGACGTGCGGCGACACCAGCATCGAGATCGAGTGGCCCGAATCCGCCGCGCCCGGCCCGGTGCCGGTGGCCTCCGGCGCACCCGCCGCGCCGCAGGTCGAGCAGCCGGTCGCGGCGGAAAGCGCACGCCGGTTCGTCCGCGCCCCGACGGTCGGCACCTTCTACCACGCGCCCGAGGTGGGCGCGAAGCCCTTCGTCAGCGTCGGCGACACCGTCCGCCCCGGCCAGACGGTGGGGATCCTGGAGATCATGAAGATGATGAACACCATCACCGCGGACGTGTCCGGGCGGGTGGTGGAGGTGCTGGTGCCGGATGCGCAATCGGTGGAGTACCAGGAGCCGTTGATCGCGATCGAACCGCGCGCGGCCGGCCACGATGGGGGCACCGACCACGACGGTGGGCCCGAAGACCGTTCCGGGACGGGCCGCGGCGGCCCGCACACCCGGCACTGACGACGACCGAGGTGGTCCAGCGTGTTCTCGACCGTGCTCATCGCCAACCGAGGCGAAATCGCCCTGCGGGTGGCTCGCACCTGCCGCGAACTCGGCATCCGCAGCGTGGCCGTGTACTCGACCGCGGACCGCGATTCCGCCGTGGTGCGCTTCGCCGACGAGGCCGTGCACATCGGTCCCCCACCCGCCAGATCCAGCTATCTCAACATGCCGGCCATCATCGAGGCGGCCCGGCGCACCGGCGCGGAGGCGATCCACCCGGGTTACGGATTCCTGTCCGAGGACCCCGACTTCGCGGAGATCTGCGAGGCGAACGGGATCACCTTCATCGGGCCGCCGCCGCACGTGATGCAGCGGCTCGGCGACAAGAGCGAGGCGCGCGCGGTGATGGCCGCCGCCGGGCTGCCCGTCCTGCCGGGCAGCGACGGCCCGTTGGCCTCGCCGGCCGAGGCGGTCGAGATCGCCGCCCGGATCGGCTACCCGGTGATCCTCAAGGCGGTCGCGGGCGGTGGCGGTCGCGGTATGAGCGTGGTGCGCGACCCGGACGAGCTGGTCTGGGCCTACCAGGACACCCGGGCGCATGCGCGGGCCGTGTTCGGGGACGAACGGCTCTACCTGGAGCGCTACATCGACGACGCGCGGCACGTCGAGGTCCAGGTGTTGTGCGACCGGCACGGCGGCGCGGTCCACCTCGGCGAGCGGGACTGCTCGGTGCAGCGTCGGCATCAGAAGCTGGTCGAGGAGTCGCCGGCCCCGCACCTGCCGACCGAGGTGCGCGACGCGATGTGTGCGGCGGCGCTGCGCGGTGCGTCCGCCGTCGGCTACGTGGGCGCCGGCACCTTCGAGTTCGTGGTCACCCCGGAGCACCGGTTCCACCTCTTGGAGATCAACTGCCGGATCCAGGTGGAGCACCCGGTGACCGAGATGGTCACCGGCGTCGACATCGTGCGCGAACAGCTCACCATCGCCGCCGGTGCGCCGCTGACGTTCACTCAGCAGGACGTGGTGCCACGGGGGGTGGCGATCGAGTGCCGGGTCAACGCCGAGGACCCGTCCCGCGGGTTCGCGCCGACGCCCGGTCGGCTCACCGAGTTCGTGCCGCCCGGCGGCCCGTGCGTACGGATCGACACGCACGCCTATCAGGGATGGACCGTGGGCCCCGACTACGACTCGCTGCTCGCCAAGGCGATCGTCTGGGCGCCGGATCGGGACCGGGCCATCGCGCGCGCCGAGCGGGCGCTGGGCGAGTTCCGGGTGGCCGGCGGCGGCGTGCACACCACGCTGGGTTTCCTGCGTCGAGTGCTCGCGCACCCGGTGTTTCAGGCCGGGAGGCACACCACCGGCCTGGTCGACACGATGACCGCGGACACCGTGGAAGTCGCCCCGGCCGCGGTGCCCGAACCCGTTTCCTGAACCGAACCCCCCGTTTTCCCGTTCCGTTCCCCCCTCTCCCGTGAAGGCAGAACCACGCTCATGCACGCACAACGCCTGCTTCCCCTTGCCTGTGCCACCTTCCTGACCGCGCTGGGCTCGGTCCTGGCCCCGGCCGCGCAAGCCGAGACCCGGCACGTGGTCCATCCCGGCGAATCGATCCAAGCGGCCGTGGACGCGGCCGCGCCCGGCGACATCATCGAGGTGTTGCCCGGCGAGTACCCCGGCAGCGTGCTGATCGGCACGGACCGCGTGACGATCCGCGGCGCGGGCGAGCGCACCGTGATCACCCCGGGCGAACCGGACGCGGCGAACGCGTGCGCGGCGGCCGGTCACGGGATCTGTGTGTTCGGCACCGCGGAGCACCCGGTGTCCGACGTGCGGATCCAATCGCTGACGGTCACCGGCTTCACCAAGACCGGCGTGATGGGCAGTGCCACCGAACACATGCGGGTGCGACGCGTGTTCGCGCACGACAACGGCGAGCACGGGATCGGCCAGGAACAGTCCACCCGGGCCGAGTTCACCGACAACACCACCGACGACAACGCCCAGGCGGGTCTGTTCCTGGCCGACACCGCGGATGCGATGGGCGCGAGCATCGCCCGCAACCACGCCTCGGGCAACCGGTTGGGCGTGTTGATCCGACGCGGGCGCGCGTTGACGATCGAGTACAACGAACTCACCGGGAACTGCGCCGGCGTGTTCGTGGTGGGCGACGAAACGAAGCCGGTGGCCGGGGCGTTGGACATCCGCCGCAATCGCATCGACGAGAACAACAAGTTCTGCGAGGGCAATCCGCGACTGGCCTTCATCCAGGGGTCGGGCATCGTGCTCACCGGCGCCCAGGAGACGCGGGTGAGCGACAATCAGGTCCGGGACAACCGGGGCGAGTCACCGATGTCGGGTGGCATCGTGATGGTGCCCAGCTTCGCCGGCGGTCCGACCACGAACAACGTGGTCCGGGACAACGTCGTGCAGCGCAACGAACCGGCGGACCTGGCGAACCGGGACGCCGCGGCGGTCAACACGTTCACGGCGAACGTGTGCGGACGGTCGGAGCCGGCCGGCCACTGCTGACCGACCCCGACGTCCGTCGGCCGCACCACACGCGACGGCGACCCGGGTCAGCCCGGCCCCGACATGCCCGGCATGTCGGGGCCGGCGGGCGGGGTCTCGCCGTAGCCGAAGGTCGCCATCATGCCCAACTCGCTGTGATAGAGGTTGTGGCAGTGCAGCATCCACTCGCCGGGGTTCTCGGCGAGCACGTCCACGGTGACGCTCTCCCGTGGACGCACCATCACGGTGTCCTTGCGCGGACCGCGACCCCTGGCGCCCCGCACCTGGAAGGTGTGGCCGTGCAGGTGGACCGGGTGCCACATGCGGGTCGTATTGGTGAAGGACAACCGGACCCGCTCGCCGAGTTCGACCGGCACCCGCAGCGGGGGCGAGTCGAACGCGGAGCTCGTGCCGAGGGTCCACCCGGTTCCGTCGCGGCCGCGGCCCAGCACGAGATCCACGCCGCGCGCCGGCGTGTCACCCAGATCGACCGAGGGGTCGGCGACCAGGTCGGCCAGGGTGAGCAGGCGGCCGCGCAACTCGGACACGGCGACCGAGGCCGACGGCGCCTCGCCCGCCGAGGTGCGCAGCACGGCGAACGCCCGGGCGTTCTTGCCCTCGGCGGCGGCCACCAACGGGAACACCCCGTCGGCCAGGGTGACCAGCACGTCGTAGCGCTCGCCCATCCCGATCAGCAGCGTGTCCACGGTGACCGGCAACACCGGGTATCCGTCGGTATGGGTGACGGTCAGCTCGTGCCCGCCCAGTGCGACCCGGAACGCGGTGTCCGCCCCGGCGTTGATCAGGCGCAGCCGGATGCGGCGTCCGGGGGTCTCGGTGAACACCTCGGGGGCCTCCGGGGTGCGGCCGTTGACGAGGTAGTGCGGGTAGTCGATGTGGCCGGCGACCCCGCCGAGCAGGGTGCTGTGCATGGTCTGCACCGGCCCGGTGCGGATGAGGTCCAGCGCCGCGTCCGGGTCGGTGCCGGTGCCGTCGATCCAGTCGTCGAGGACGACGATCCACTCCGCGTCGTAGCCGAGTGGCTCGGCCGGGTCCTCCACCACGAGCGCTCCGTAGGCCGCGCGGTCGAGTTGGGTGCCCACGTGCGAGTGGTAGAAGTACGTGCCCGGATCGGGCGCGGTGAAGCGGTAGTCGAAGACGTCGCCCGGTGCCACCGCGACCTGGCTGAGCCCGGGGGCGCCGTCCATCGTGGGATCGATCCGTACGCCGTGCCAGTGCACCGTGGTGTCCTGCGGCAGGTTGTTGTGCAACCGGGCGGACACCGTGCCACCGGCGGTGACCCGGATCTCCGGGCCGGGCACCCGGTCGGCGTAGCCCCACGTGTGCACGGTGCGCGAACCCAGGTCGACCGTCACCGGCGCCGCGTCGAGCGACACGGCGGTGTCCGCGACCGGGAGCGCGGGTCGCGGTGCGGCGGACCCGGTGCCGAGCAGTGCCCCGGGGCCGCCGGCGAGCAGGGCGGCGGTACCGGCCGAACCGAACAGGAGGGCGCGGCGGGTCGGGTGGGAGGGGACAGGCACGATGCGGCCCTGCTTCCTGGGGTCGGCTTGCGATGGGGCTTCGCCCGCCGGGTGGCACCGGCGCGGTTCGGCGACCAGTACCCCCCGCCCCGACACGCCGAACCCGCCGCGTCGCCCCGGCATTCCGCCCGCACCGGCGGCGTGCCGCCACCCGGGTGAACACTTCGAAGCACCAGTTGCCGACCCCGTTTCGGGTCGTTGCACCGGGCGGACGCGCCATCCGCGGCGCCATCCGAAACGGAGATCACATGCACACGTTCAAGAAGACCGCGGCCCTGGCCGTCGGTATCACCGCGCTCGTCATGTCGGGTGCGGGTGTCGCCAACGCCGGTTCCGAGGCCCAGGGTGCGGCGGTCGGCTCGCCGGGCGTGCTGTCCGGCAACAACATCCAGGTGCCGATCCACGTGCCGATCAACATCTGCGGCAACACCGTCAACATCATCGGCCTGCTCAACCCGGCCATCGGCAACGTGTGCGCGAACGTCGACGGCGACCACGACAACGGTGGCTACGACAAGGGTGAGCACGGCAAGGGCGAGCACGGCAAGGGCGAGCACCACAAGAGCGAGGCCCCGCAGCACCACGGTGGCGGCTACCAGGGCTGATCCGCCACTCGTCCTCCGGCGATAGCGCTCGACACCGCTGTACCGGCGGCCCCTCCGATGCGGACGGATCGGAGGGGCCGCCACGCCATGCCCGGCCGACGGCGGGTTCGGCGGTGCGGCACGTGCCGGTGGCATGAACCGGTGGCACGTGGCCCTCGCTGCTCCCGGCGGCTACGGCTTGCGTCCCACCGCGCCGTACATGGCCACGTCCGGGGTCTTGTCGCCGGCCTCGGGACGCCAGCGCGAACACGAGACGACGCCGGGTTCGAGCAGTTCCAGGCCGTCGAAGAAGCGCGCGATGCCCTCGGGGGAGCGCTGCTTGAGCCGTGGTGTGCCGTGCGCGTTCCAGAACGCCACGGCGTCGTCCACGTCCGGCGGTGCCGGGGGGCTGGTGACCGTGTGGGACAGGGCCAGATGGCTGCCGGAGGGCAGCGCGTCCAGCAGTCGGCGGACCGTCCCGTATGCCTCGTCGTCGTCGTTGACGAAGATGATCACGCCGAGCAGGACCAGTGCGACGGGTTGGTCGAAGTCCAGCGTCTTGGCCGCGCGGGCCAAGATCTCGTCGACGTCGCGCAGGTCGGCGTCGATGTAGCGGGTCGCCCCCTCCGGGCTGCTGGTCAGCAGGGCCCGGGCGTGCACGAGCACCAGGGGATCGTTGTCCACGTACACGATGCGCGATTCCGGGGCCACGCTCTGGGCGATCTCGTGGGTGTTCCCGGCGGTCGGCAGTCCCGTGCCGATGTCGAGGAACTGGCGGATACCCAGATCGCGGGCGAGATGACGGATCGCTCGGCCCAGGAACTGCCGGTCGGCGAGCGCGTAGTCGCGCGTTCCCGGGTGGATCGCGGCGATTTGATCGCCGGTCTCGCGGTCCACGGGATAGTTGTCCTTGCCGCCCAGCCAGTAGTTCCACACGCGGGCGGTATGCGCCACCTCGGTGTCGATCTTCCGCTCCGGTAAAGCCGATTCTGCATCGAGTATGGGCTCGGCCACGAACTCTCATCTCCAGATGCCGTGTGGGGTGGTCCAGGCCAATCTAGGTGCCCGACACACCCGGCCGACAGGCATCGCGGTGAACGTTCCATCACGTTCGGCGAACATCGCCGGCGCCGAACACGCGGCCGACGGACGGCCGGCGCGGGTCGGGGCGCGGGGTTCGGGCGCGTTCGTGGACGAGGTCGGTGAAGCGTCGCCGGGTGACGACACCGCCGGCCCGAGGCAGCCGCGAGGCGTACCGTCGGGCCGGCGGTGGCCGGTGCATCCGGGCGTACCCGGGGGTGGTTCAGGCCCCGGGGCCGGTGAACAGGCCGCGGCCGGCCTTGATCGCGCGCCCGGCCTTGACCAGGCCCTCCGTGGAGGTACGCACGCTCTCCATCCGGCTCTTGGTGGCGGTCTCGCCCAGGGCCTCGGTGAGTTGGCGGACGTTCATGGGTTCGCCGGTGCCTTCCAACAACGCGGCGATCTCGTCGCGCAGGTGGGAGCGGACCGGGCGAGCGGCCGCCGGTTCGGGCGCGACCGGCTCGACGGGAGCCGCCTTCGCGCGGGTGGACTTCTTCTTGGCGGCGGGCTTGGCGGTGGCCTTGGTCGCCGGCTTGGCAGCGGGCTTTCCGGCAGGCTTGGCGGCGGCGGACTTGGTCGCCGGAGCCTTGCGTGTCGACGCGGACTGTATCCGCGTCTTCTCCTTCGTTGCCGCGACCGCCTTCCGCTTCCGGCTCGGGGCCGGGGCGGTGACCTCCTCCACGGCAACCTCCACCGGCGCCGTCTCGACCGGCGCTTCCTCGACCGCGGTCTCTTCGACCACGGCCTCGGCCACCGGCGCAGCCTCGACCGGCGCCTCGGCGACGGGCTCGGCCTCGACCGGCGCGACCTCGACCGGTGCCGCGGCCTCGGCCTCGGCACGCGGCAGCGGCACCAGCGGACGGATCAGCGCGAGGTGCTCCACCGCGCTGAGCCGAGCCGCCAACTGCCTTTCCACGTCCACCAGTTCCTCGCGCAGCCGGTCTCGCTGCGCAGCCAGTTCGGTAGCCTCCTTCTCCAACGAAATCCGCAGTTCGTCCACAGACGATGCGACCATCCGGCGACTCCTTCTCATTGCCACTGGGACATCGAAGGGGTGAACGCAACCCACTGACGGGGCGACGATTCCCCTTCCGGCGGGCGGGGAAATCCCACCCGCGCTGCGCCCATGATCCACCGAAACCGGTTTCCGCGGGGCGGCGGTATCCAAGTGTGATGAACGGAAGACCCCAATGGTGTAGGGAAGACGAGATCTGTGACGGGTTTTTCGAGGGTCGGGCGGCGCTCGGCGACGGTTTGGGGAACGGATCGTGGCCGCCGACCGTTGTCCCGAATCGCCCGCGCGCGGTCGTTGTTCGCTGCTGCTGCTGCTGCTGCTGCTGCTGCTGCCGGGCCGGTGGCGGTCCGGCGCGCCCGGAGTCGCGGAGCCGGGGAATCGGGACGCCGGGGTGCCGGGGAATCGGGATGCCGGGTACCGTTCCGGCCCGCCCGGCCCCGGTCGGGGCGGGCCGGAACGGTGGTCAGGTCGCAGTCAGTACCGCGGGTTGCGGGTCCTCGGTGTCGCCGGCCGGGTCGGCGCGTTCGGGCACGAGGAAGCGCGAGACGCTGTACAACTTCTCCCGGGTCTCCTCCAGTTCCCGTTCGGGGGTGGAGTGGGCGACGACGCCCGCGCCGGCCCGCAGCCAGGTGCGCCCGCCGTGCCGGAAGACGCTGCGCAGGACCAGGGCGGCGTCCACGGTGCCGTCGGCGTCGACGGTGAGCACCGACCCGCTGTACAGGCCCCGGGGTTCGGTTTCCGTCCGGTGGATCAGTTCGCATGCCTCGGCCTTGGGGATGCCGGAGGCGGTGACCGCCGGGAAGAGTGCGGCGAGCGCGTCCCACGCGGTGCGGCCCTCGGACAGGCGGCCGGACAGTCGCGAGGCCAGGTGTTGCACGCTGCCGCGTTCCTTGACGGTCATGAAGTCGTCGATGCGCACGCTGCCTTCGGCACAGACCGTGGCCAACTCCGCGCGGGCCAGGCGCACGGATATGGCGTGCTCGAAGACCTCCTTGGCATCGCGGTACAACTCGTCGCGACGGGTGCGGTCGGCCGTGGGGTCGCCGGCCAACGCACGGGTGCCCGCCAGCGGCTGGGTGCTCACGGTGCGATCCCGGCTGACCCGGGCGACGATCTCCGGACTGAAGCCGGCCACCTGCCAGCCGCCCAGCCGCAGCAGAAACGATCGTGCCGGGTCGTTGCCCCGGCGGCCGGCGAGGTAGGTGGCGGGCAGGTCGATCGGCTCGGGAACGGGCACGAGGCGGGAGACGATGACCTTGTCCAACCGCCCGGCCCGGATCGCGGCGACCGAGAGCGCCACGGCCGCACGGTAGTCGTCGGCGCCGTGATCGCGCACGTCGGCGCGGACCCGGGCCTTGCGGACGGGCACGTCGGCCGCGGACACCGCCGCGGCGAGTCGCACTTCGAGGTGGTCGAGGTCGTCCGGATCCAGTGCGCGCAGCAGCGCCTCACCCACGGTCAGCCGGATCTCCCGGCGTGGGACGGCGATCCGGGCGATCGGCGGGTCGTCCGGACGCCCGCCGCCGGATGCCGGGTCGGAGGTGGCGGCGGCGTGGCGGGTGCCGGTGTCGGTACCGTGCAACGCGTGGCTCAGCTCGAAGGCCAGCCAGCCGTAAGCCCGCCACCCGGTGACGTCGACGTTCGTCAGGGCCCGGGCCACCGCGTCCAGCGGGCGGGGGCCGGTGGCGAGGGTGTGCGTCTCGCCCGCCACGGTCAGCGTGGTCGCGTCGACACCCGTGGACACGAGTGCGTAGGGCGACTCCCCCCAGCCGACTTCGCCTTCGTTCTCGTAGACGACGAACTCGTCCGTGGTGGAGGCGGCGAGGGCGGCGGCGACGGCGATGGGGTCGGCGGCGCAGGGTACGCGCCGCTCGTGGAAGACCGACGGGGAGGTCACAGCTCTTCTCGCTTTCACGACGGGGCCACAAGCGTTCAAGAGACCGAGCCAAACGGAACTTAGGCTAGCCTAACCTGCATTCCTTCTCCAGGGTCTCGGCGGATGCCGGATTCACCGCCCGTTCGCGCACCTTCGTGTGCCGCCGGGACCTCGGCCGGAGACGCCATGGGCGCGGGTGCGGACAACTTCGGGCCGGGAAGGCGCTGTTGCGCCGGGGTGGCGGTACGCGATGGGGGCGGTTCGGCGGTCGTCGACGGCCGGGGTGCGCCCACGACGTCAATACCCGGGATGCGAGTCGGGGCGGAAATGGCGTGCGGGGCACCGCACATGGTGATTTCCGAGGGGCGAGGACACGGCAGGGGATTCAGGTTAGCCTAACCAAAGTCCCGTATGCCGAACAGTGATCGCTCCGGAGGTCGACAACCCGATGAGCCAAGCCAACTCGCCGGCGCCGCCGCGCGCCTCGGGCCTGACGCCGTGGCCGGAGGAGACCGCCGCCGGATACCGTGCGGCCGGCTACTGGGACGGCCGCACGCTGGGCCGGTTGTTGCGCGACTGGACCGCCGAGTACGGCGACGCTCTCGCCGTCGTGGCCGGCGAAGAGCGCCTGACCTACCGTCAACTCGACGCGCGGGCCGACCGGATGGCCGGCGGGCTCGCCGACCTCGGCATTCGCGCCGGCGACCGGGTCGTGGTGCAACTGCCCAACATCGCCGCGTTCCCGGTGCTGTTCTTCGCCCTGACCCGACTCGGCGCGATCCCGGTGCTCACCCTGCCCGCGCACCGGATCACCGAGATCGCCCACCTGGCCCGGCTGAGCGAGGCCGTCGCCTATGTGGTGGCCGACGAGGTGGCCGGCTTCGACTACCGCGACCTGGCAACCCTGGTGCGTGCCGAGGCGCCCTCGGTGCGGCACGTCCTGGTCTCCGGCGACCCCGGACCGCATCGGGCCCTGGACACCGTGGACGGCGAACCCCGCCAGTACGCCGAACCCGATCCGGGCGACGTGGCACTGCTGTTGGTGTCCGGCGGCACCACCGGCGTACCCAAACTCATCCCGCGCACCCACGACGACTACGGGTACAACGCGCGGGCCAGTGCGCAGGCGTGCGACCTCGACGCGGACACGGTCTACCTCGCGTGCCTGCCGGTCGCGCACAACTTCCCGCTGGCCTGCCCGGGCCTGCTCGGCACCCTGTCCGTGGGCGGTACCGTGGTGCTCTCCCCGTCCCCGGCGCCCGACGCCGCGTTCCCGCTGATCCAGGCCGAGGGCGTCACGCACACCGCGCTGGTCCCGCCCCTGATCCCGCTGTGGCTGGACACCGCCGAATGGGACGACAGCGACCTGTCCAGCCTCCGGGTGCTCCAGGCCGGCGGCTCGAAGTTGTCCGCCGAGGTGGCCCGGACCGTTCCCGAGGGCCTGGGCTGCGCCGTGCAACAGGTCTTCGGCATGGCCGAGGGCCTGCTCAACTACACCCGCGCCGGCGACGACGACGCGACGGTGACCGGCACCCAGGGCCGCCCGCTGTGCCCCGACGACGAACTCCGCATCGTGGACCCGGCGGGACGCGACGTCGCCCCCGGCGAGATCGGCGAACTGCTGGTCCGGGGGCCGTACACGCTGCGCGGCTACTACCGCGCACCCGAGGTCAACGCCACGGCCTTCACCGCCGACGGCTTCTACTGCTCCGGCGACCTGGTCCGGCGACTGCCCTCCGGATACCTGGTGGTCGAGGGGCGGGTGAAGGACACCATCGACCGCAACGGCGAGAGCGTGTCCGCCGAGGAGGTCGAGACCCACGTCCGAGCCCACCCGGGCATCGAGCAGTGTGCGGCGATCGGGCTGTCCGACCCCGATCGCGGCGAACAGATCTGCGCGGTGGTGGTCCCGGCGGGCGGAGCGGCGGCGCCCACGGCGGCCCAGTTGCGCGCGTTCCTGATCGAGCGTGGCGTCGCGGCCTTCAAACTGCCGGACCGCATCGCCGTCGTCACCGAGTTCCCGCTCACCGCGATCGGCAAGATCGACAAGCGCGCGTTGGCCGAGGGGTTGTCCGCGTCCGCGGCGCACTGATTCCCGGGCGGCAGGGCCCCCGCAGCCGTGCACGCGGGCCGGACCGCGGCTGCCGGGGCCGGACCCGGCCACGGGCGTCGACCGGTGGCGAGCGACCGTGCGGGCGCTGACGATGAGGAGCACGGGGGCGTTCTTCGTCGGCTTCTCTGGAGGTTCTCGTCATGCCCGTGGTCACCAACCCCTACGTACCCGGCACGCCCTGCTGGGTCGACCTGATGGTCCCCGACCAGCAGGCCGCCCTCGACTTCTACCGCGACCTGTTCGGCTGGCAGGGCGAGGTCGGGCCGGAGGAGACCGGCGGTTACGCCGTTTGCTCGCTGAACGGGAAGGCCGTCGCGGGCATCATGACCGCGATGTCCCCGGACGGCGGGCCGACGCCGCCGACCGCGTGGACCACGTACCTGGCCACCGCCGACGCCGACGCCACGCAGGAGGCGATCAAGAAGGCCGGCGGCACGGTGCTCATGCCGGTGATGGACGTGATGACGCTGGGCCGGATGTGCGTGGTCGCCGAGCCCACCGGTGCCGTGTTCGGCCTGTGGCAGGCCCGGGACTTCGGCGGTGCGGAGGTGGTCAACGAGCCCGGCGCGGTGATCTGGAACGAGCTGAACACCGGCGACGTCGCCGTCGCGGGCAGGTTCTGCTCGACCGCGCTGGGCCTGGCGGCCGAGCCGATGGAGGGCGCCGAGGGCTACCACTCGCTGAGCGCGAACGGCCGCGTGGTCGCCGGGATGCAGGGCCTGGACCGGATGCCCCCCGGTACGCCCGCGCACTGGCTGACCTACTTCTCCGTGGACGACACCGACAGCACCGTCGATGCGCTGGTCCGGGCCGGCGGCAACGTGCTCAAGCCGCCGTTCGACATGATGGCGGGTCGGATGGCCGTGGTCCAGGATCCGCAGGGGGGCGCGTTCGCCGTGATCCAGGCGGTGGGCCCGACGCCGTCCTGACCCGGCCCGCGCTCGGCGCGGGATCGAAGACGGCCCCAGGCCGAAGCCCGCTCGATGCGGTGGCATCGAGCGGGCTTCGGCGACCGTGCTCGGGTGCGGCGGGTCAGGCGGAGATCGGGGCGGGTGCGGTGGTGTCGGTGGTGTCGGCGGTGTCGGTCGAGGTCGGGTGGGTGTCGTCGGCCAGTGCCCTGAAGCCGCGCAGCCGCAGGCTGTTGCTGATCACGAAGACCGAACTGAAGGCCATCGCGGCGCCGGCGAGCATCGGGTTGAGCAGCCCGGCGGCGGCGAGCGGCAGGGCGGCCACGTTGTAGGCGAAGGCCCAGAACAGGTTGGACTTGATGGTGCCGAGCGTCCTGCGGGCCAGCCGGATCGCATCCGCGGCGGCGCGCAGGTCGCCGCGGACCAGGGTCAGGTCGGACGCCTCGATCGCGACGTCGGTGCCGGTGCCCATGGCCAGGCCGAGATCGGCGGTGGCAAGTGCCGCCGCGTCGTTGACGCCGTCGCCGACCATGGCCACGATCCGGCCCTCGGCCTGGAGGCGGGTGACCACGTCCACCTTGTCCTTGGGCATCACCTCGGCGTGCACGTGCTCCGGGTCGATTCCCACCTGCGCGGCGACGGTGTGCGCCACGGTGGTGTTGTCGCCGGTGAGCAGGATCGGGGTGAGCCCGAGTTCGCGGAAGCGCCGGATGGCCTCGGCCGAGGTGGGCTTGACCGCGTCGGCGACCACCAGGACGGCGCGGGCCTTCCCGTCCCACGCCACCGCGACGGCGGTGCGACCGAGGGCTTCGGCGTCGGTCATCGCCCGTTCCAGCTCGACCGGCAGGTCCAGGGCCCATTCGGTGAGCAACCGGGTGCGGCCGACCAGGACGGCGTGGCCCTCGACGATGCCCTGCACGCCGAGCCCCTCGACGTTGGCGAAGTCCTCGGGGTCGGGCAGGTCGCCGACGCGCTCGGCCGCACCGGTGGCGATGGCCTGGGCGATCGGGTGCTCGGACGCGTTCTCCAGGGCCCCCGCGAGACGCAGCACCTCGTCGAGGTGCTCGCCGGCCGCGAGGTGGGTGTCGAGGAGGGTCATCCGACCGGTGGTGACGGTGCCGGTCTTGTCCAGCACGATCGTGTCGACACGGCGGGTGGATTCCAGGACCTCGGGGCCCTTGATCAGGATGCCCAGTTGGGCGCCGCGCCCGGTGCCGACCATGAGGGCGGTGGGGGTGGCCAGGCCCAGGGCGCACGGGCAGGCGATGATCAGCACGGCGACGGCCGCGGTGAACGCGCCGGCGATGCCCTGTCCGGTGCCCCACCAGAAGCCCAGGGTGGCGGCGGCCAGGGCGATGACGATGGGCACGAAGATGCCGGAGACCCGGTCGGCCAGGCGCTGCACCTGGGCCTTGCCGTTCTGGGCGTCCTCGACCAGGCGGGCCATCCGGGCGAGTTGGGTGTCGGCGCCGATCCGGCCGGCCCGCACGACCAGGCGGCCGCCGGCGTTGACGGTCGCGCCGGTGACGCCGTCGCCGGGGCCGACCTCGACCGGCACCGATTCACCGGTCAGCATCGAGGCGTCCACGGCTGAGGTGCCCTGCTCGATCACCCCGTCGGTGGCGATCTTCTCGCCGGGGCGGACCACGAACAGGTCGCCGACGGCCAATTGCTCGACCGGGATGCGCTCCTCGCGGCCGTCGCGCAGCACCGCCACGTCCCGGGCGCCGAGTTCGAGCAGGGCCTTGAGGGCCGCCCCGGAGCGGCGCTTGGCACGGGCCTCGAAGTAGCGGCCGGCGAGGATGAACGTGGTCACGCCGGCGGCGGCTTCGAGGTAGATGTTGCCCGCTCCGTCGCCGCGCTCGATGGCGAAGGAGAACGCGTGGGTCATGCCGGGCTCGCCGGCCGAGCCCCAGAACAGGGCGTACACGGACCACGCGAGTGCGGCGAGGGTGCCCATCGACACGAGCGTGTCCATGGTCGAGGTGCCGTGCCGCAGGTTGGTCCACGCGGCCTTGTGGAACGGCCACGCGCCGTACGCGACGACCGGCCAGGCCAGGGCGAGGGAGAGCCACTGCCAGTTGGTGAACTGCAGGGCCGGCGCCATCGCCATCGCGATCACCGGCACGGTCAGCACGGCCGAGATCAGCAGCCGGTCGCGCAGGGCGCGGACCCGACCCCCGTCCGGGTCCCCGTCCGGCGCCGGTGCGCCGGCGGTTCCGGCGGTCTCGGGCGGGGCGGGGAGCTCGGCGGTGTATCCGGCGGCCTCGACCTGGGCGACCAGGTCGGTCGGTGCGATGTCGGCGGAGTAGGTGACCTTGGCCTTCTCGGTGGCGTAGTTGACCGTCGCGGTCACACCGTCGAGCTTGTTGAGCCGCTTCTCGATGCGCATCGCGCACGAGGCACAGGTCATGCCGCCGATCGACAGCTCGATTTCCCCGCTGTCCGGTGGCGCCGAGGTCTCGGTGGTCGATCCCATCGCCTGCTCCTTCGCATCTCGCTCGTGCTGGTGTGGCCGTCCCACGATCACACTTCGACTATACCCTAGGGGGGTATAAATCGCACGGAGATCGGCCTTGGTTCGAATCTTGACGGTGTTTCGCAGGACGGCCTAGTGGCCGTGCTCGCCGTGTTCCGGTGCGGTGGCGGGCGGCGCGGCGGGTGCCGGGGTGGTGCTCGGGGCGCCGACTGCGACGGTGAATTCGGCGGTGCGGACCGTGCCCTGGTGTTGGAAGTCGAGGTACAGGCGGTAGTTGCCGGCGCTCGGTGCCTGGGCGTGGAAGGCGATGCCGGGGCCGGCGGGGGTCTTGCCGTCGCCGGGCGCGCCCTGCGGGTGGACGTGCAGGTAGCCGAGGTCGCCCTGGCGCAGTGCGACCAGGTGGCCGTAGGCGCCGAGGTAGGGCTGGAGGTCGGTGACCGGACGGCCGTCCCGGCTCACGTTCAGGGTGAGCAGGCCGGATTCGGTCGCGGACAGGTCGCCGGTCAGGGACACGGTGTAGCCGTCGACGGTCGCGGTGCGGGTCGGGGCCGGCAGGGCAACCGGTTCGTAGCCGCCCGCGACGATCACGTCGGCGCCGAGGGTGAGCGCCCCGGCCGGATCGCCGGTGGGGGAGAAGTCGGCGAATACGCGGTACGTACCCGCGCTCGCGAAGGTCAGCGGGACGCTCCAGGTCCCGTCCGCGCCGAGTACGGGATGTATGTGTTGAAAGCCGGACAGGTCGCGCCGGGCCACGATCAGATGCAGGTCCTTGTCGTGGGCGCGGTCGTAGCGGGTCCACGGCTGTCCGTCCGGGCCGAGCACGCGGAAGCGGAAGTCGGTCGGGGTGCCGGCCGGCAGCGGTTCGGCGGGCGGGACGAGGGTGTAGCCGCGCTCGGAGACCTGGAGGCCGCCGGGTATCTCGGCGACGGCGGGCGCGGCGCCGGCGGGGCCGGGGGCGCGCGTGCCGTTCGGCCCGACCGGCGCCCCGGCGGTGTCGCCGCCGTGCTTGCCGTGCGCGGGGGCCGGGTCGGAGCCGACCGGGCCGACCGCGTGGCCCACGCCGAATGCGGCGCCGAAGGCCAGGACGATGCCGGCGCCGAACGCGCCGACCTTGACTGCCGTGTTCATGGTCTCTCCCTGGTCGATTCGTCGACGGCGTGGCGGTCGGTGGGGGTGCCGGGAGGGCGCCGGTGCCGGCCGCCGCCCTCCCGGGGCGTCAGTGGCAGCTGCCGCAGCAGCTCGCACCCGCCGCCGGCGTCGCGTCCGGGACGAGCTGGTAGCCGGCCTCGTCGATCGCCGCCGCGACGGCCGCCTCGTCGAGCGCGGCGTCGGCCGTCACGGTGACCTTGCCGCTCGCCAGGTCGACCGCGACGTCGGTGACGCCGTCGAGCCGGCCGAGTTCGGCCCGAACCGACGAGACGCAGTGGCCGCAGGTCATGCCGGTGACGGTGTAGGTCGTGGCGACGGCGGAAGTGGACGTGCCCATGGCGAAGCCTCCTGATGCTCGGATCGGCCGCACCGGATGTGGCCCGGTCGGCGAGTACGATTACAACATACCCCCCCTAGGTATGTAGTCAAGCCGTTCGGGCCGATCGAGAGTGGCGTCGGGCATGTGGAACGAGAACTTTTGCGGCCGATCGGGGTATCTCGGGCGTGGACGGGGCGACCCATCGTTCGACATTGCCGATGATCGGCAGCCCGGGACGCGCGGGCATGCCGACAACGAGGATGTCGGCACGTCGATCACACCTGTGACAGTGGTGCCCGTCGCGGGGGGCGGCTCGGTGGACCGGATCCCTCCTGCGCGCCTTCCGGCTTCACCTGGGTCAAGGAGCACCATGCGCATCTTCCGTACAGCCGTCGTCTCGACCGCCGTCGCTCTCGCCGTCGCCGGTCCGGCCGCCTGCGACGACGACTCGGAGAAGTCCAATGCGAGCAAGGACGCGAGGGTGTTGGCCGACGAGGCCCTGGCCCTGCTGCACGGGTCCGAGGGAGTGCGGATGGTCGGCGGCGGCGACAACACCGGCAAGCGGCAGGAGCTGGACGTCTGCCTGCGGAACACCGACATGAAGGGCACGATGAAGGTCGACGGGGCGCCCGTGGACGTCGTCCAGGTCGGCACCGTCGTCTACATGAAGGCCGAAGCCGATTTCTGGACCGGGACCGTCGGGCCGGACAACCCGCAGGCGGCCGAGTTGGGCATGCTGCTCGCGGGCAAGTACGTGAAGTACTCGACCCGGGGCGAGGGCGCCGAGGGCGGGACGTTCGGCAACATGAGCAACATCTTCGACGGGTCCGGCGACGGGGTGGCCAAGGACTCGGTCGTCACGATCGACGGCAGGAAGCTGGTTCCGCTGAGCAAGAAGAACGCGCGCGGGAACACCGTGACGCTGCATGTCCCGGAGCGGGGCGAGCCGTTCCCGATACTGGTCACCGTGTCGGGCAGCGTGCGGATGAAGATGACGCTCGCCCGGGGAGGGGAGAAGTGTGTGCCTGTCGTGCCGCCCGCCGATCAGGTGATCGACCCGGAGGCCTTGGACCGGGGTGGCGACCCGACGGCCCCCGCGGCCCCGACGACGGCCCGGGCCTGACCGCAGCGATCGTCGACGAGCCCGTCGGCGGGATCGACGCGGGCGTCGATCGGGGACGGGTGGCCCCGGTCCCGGGTGTCCGGGGCCGGGGCCGGTGGTGGTCCGTGGCGGAGGCTGCCCGGGGTGCCTCCGGGCCGGCGGGGACCGGCTGCCCGGGGTGCCTCGGGTGCTCGGGCAGGGGCGTCAGTCGCGGAGCATCAGGATGACGCCGGCGGTGACCACGCCGATCGCGACGGCGGCAATGCCGTACGCGAGGCGGTGGGCGCGCAGGATCGGGAGGAAACGGTCGACGGCCAGACGGCCCGGCCCGGTCAGGGCGAGGGCGGCGGCGGCCGAGGTCAGCAGCAGCTCGTACTCCACGCCCTTCGGCGCGAAGAAGCCGCCGTCCCACTTGACCGCGATGGCGTTGATCATGGTGCCCACGATGGCCGCGGCGGCAAGCGGGGTGCACAGCCCGATCACCAGGGCCAGACCGCCGAAGGTCTCGGTGAGGCCGGCCACGGTCGCCATCGCCTTGCCGGAGGGGTAGCCGCTCATGGTGAAGAACTGGCCGGTGCCGTCCAGGCCGGCACCGTCGAACCAGCCGAACAACTTCTGGCTGCCGTGCGCGGCCATGGTCAGGCCGACCACCACCCGCAGCAGGACCAGCCCCAGGTCGTAGCCGTGCAGGGACGGGCCGGCCGCGGGCGGCGACGCGGGGCCGGCGGGCCGGTCGAGGCTGCGGAGGGTCGTCTCGGCGGGGGAGGCCATGTGGGTGTCTCCTGTCGATGCGAGGTCGTCGGACGATCGTCGGTTGTTCATTCGATCCCGGGCCGTTCGGCCAGTTCAAATTTGAACTACTTCGACGCTACAGGCCGACTCGGGCTTCGACAAGCTCAGTAGGCTGGAGCGCATGAGCGAACCGCGTTGGCTGGACGACCTCGAGATGGCTGCGTGGCATGGCTTCGTCGAGGCCGGCCACCGCGTGGACCGGGCACTGGAGCGCCAACTCAAGGACGAGGCCGGTCTCTCGCATCCGCAGTACGAGATCCTCGTACACCTCTCCGGGGCGCCCGACGGCGAGTTGCGGATGGCCGAACTGGCGGAGAAATTGATCACTTCCAAGAGCGGGATCACCTACCAGGTGGCCCAGCTGGAGAAGTCGGGACTGGTCCGCCGACGCGCGTGCCCCGACCAACCGCGCGGTGTCTTCGCGGTGCTGACGGAGCAGGGTGCGGAACGGTTGCGCGGTGCCGCGCCGGCGCACGTCGAGCGGGTTCGCGAAGTATTGATCGACGTCCTGGATCGCGAGCAACTCGCGGTACTGGCAGAGGCGTTGGGCACGGTCGGCCGCCGGCTGCGGGCGCACGACCGGGCCTGATCGACGCCCCCGCCGAGCGGCGCCCGAACGCCGAGGCGCCCCGCTCCCGGACGTTGCGTCGGGAGCGGGGCGCCGATCGTCGGATGAACGATCGAGGACGGGTCAGGAGATGCTGACGTCGTCCACGTAGAAGGTGGTCGTGGCGGATTCGTCCTCGTCACCGGCGAACTGGAGAGTGATCGTCCGGCCCGCGTAGGCGCTCAGATCGACGCTCTTCTGGACGTAGGCACCGGTGGCGCCGACGTTGGAGTAGGTGGCCAGGGTCGTGCCGTCGACCTGGACCTTGAGCGTGTCGTAGACCGTGGAACCGACCTCCTGGGTGGTGGTCTTGACCCACAGGCGGAGCGTGCCGTTGGCCGGGACGGAGATGTTGGACTGGCTCAGGGTTTCGGTGGCGGTGCTGCCGTAACCCATCATCCAGGCGTACCAGCTACCGCTGTGCGCGGTGGCCTGGCTGCTGTTGGTGATGTCGTTGGCGCTCTGTGTCCAGTTGGCGGTGCCCTGCTCGAAGCCGCCGTTCTGGAGCGCGTTGCCCGGGTTGCTGTTGCCCACGGTCAGCGTGTACGTCGCCGTGTGGGTGACCGAGCCGGTGCCGGTGATGGTGATCGGGTAGGTGCCGGGAGTGGTACCGGCCGCGACCGTGATGGTGGCGGTCGAGGACGACCCGGACTGCACGGACGTCGGGTTGAACGTCACGGTGACGCCGCTCGGGGCGCCGCTTGCGCTCAGCGCCACGGTCTGCGCGGGGGCGGTCACGGTGCTGGTGTTCACCGTCGTGGAGACGGTGCCGCCGCCGGAGGGGACGGTGCCCGCGCCGGGCGTGACCGAGATGGAGAAGTCGGGGCCGGGGGTCGGGCCGCCGACCGCGGTCTTCCAGATGGTGTAGGCGACACCGTCGGCGCTGCGGTCCAGGACCGTGGCGTTGATGTTGGACGTGGTGTCACACGCGGAGTGGTAGCAGGAGTCGTAGGAGGCGTTCGCCTGGCCGCCCCACTTCGTCGCCTGGGCGGAGGTCTTGACCGCGTCGGCGCCGGCCGCATAGCCGGAGGTGGGGATGCCGCCCTGCTGGAAGGAGTAGTCGTCGGAACGGCCCTGGCCCTCGACGTTCTCCTCGGGACGCAGGTTCAACGAGTCCCAGTACGCCTTCATCGGCGCTGCCGTGGTGGAGTTGAGGTTGTTGATGAAGTAGCCGCCGTTGGGCGAGCCGACCATGTCGAAGTTGTAGTAGCCCTTGATCGCGGAGCGTTGTGCGGACGTGAGCTGGCCCACGTAGAACTGGGAGCCCTGGAGGCCCTGTTCCTCGCCGGCCCACCAGCCGAAGCGGACGTGCTTGGTGAGGGTGGGGTTGGCCT
>NZ_JBITHP010000033.1:27178-99439 GCF_044458105.1 Embleya sp. NPDC050493 | reverse complement strand
CGGCCGACAGTCCTGTCGCCGCCAATGCCATCTGGTGCCGCTTCATCGCAGTACCGCCTTCATGCCTTCGGGAAAACAGGACCGTTGGTGAGGGTTTGGTCGCACTAAACCCATGCACGTGCTTGCGCAAAACTGTTCGCAATGCGGATTTGAAGAAAACTCTTGAGCAGCATCGAGCATTTTGCGGACTCGCCGTGTCGGCAGTCAACACCTCGCCGGAACAAAGGTCTACACCAATCCGGAGATTCGGAGGAGGGGTCGAGGAAGTTTGCAGAGCAATTCGTTACCCAGGTGGGCGCGCATGCAGAGGAACCGGCACAGAGGGTGCCGGTCCGATCCCGCGGATGGTCCTTCGGGTTGGTCGATCAACGGGCGCGCGACCGCCCCGGACGCGCGAACGCGCCCGCCGGGAAGGCGGGCGCGCGGGGTCCGGGCGGGTCGGGCGGAACGGCCGGGTTCAGACCCGGATGACCCGTACGCCCGCGTCGACGAAGGCCGCCGCGGCCTCCTCGGTCGCCGAGGTGTCGGTGACCAGAACGCCGATCCGGTCCAGCGGGCAGATCCGGGCGAACGCGCGGCGGCCGAGCTTGGAGGAGTCCGCGGCCACCACCACCCGGCCCGCGCCGGCGGCCATCAACTGGTTGATGCTCGCCTCGCCCTCGTGGTGGGCGCTCGCGCCGTGCTCGACGTCGATCGCGTCGACGCCCAGGATCGCCACGTCCAGGGCCACCTCGCGCAGGATGCCGGTGGCCAACGGACCGATCAGTTCGTAGGACTGGGTGCGCGCCACGCCGCCGGTGACGACAATCTTCACGTGCCGGCGCACGGCGAGCTCGCCCGCGATGTTGAGCGCGTTGGTGACGATCGTGAACGCCTGGGCGTTCGAGTCGCCCTCGGTGTGCAGGTCGGCCCGGGCGACCAGGGCACGGGCCACCTCGGTCATCGTGGTGCCGCCGTTGAGCCCGATCGTCTCGCCCGGCTTGACCAGCGCCGCGGCGGCCTGTGCGATGCGCTGCTTCTCGGACGCGTGCCGGGCGGTCTTGTAGCGCAGCGGCAGGTCGTAGGAGACCGCGTGCGCGACCGCGCCGCCCCGGGTGCGGGTCAACATCTGCTGCTGGGCCAACTGATCCAGATCGCGGCGGATCGTCGCGGGCGAGACGTCCAGCTCCGAGGCCACGTCCTCGACCTCCAACCGACCGTGCTTGGCCAGCAGCTCCAGGAGCGCACCCCACCGCTCGTAACGGCTCACCCGTGACCTCCCGCCCTGTCCGACAGCCCTGGCCGACTCGCGTCGGATCGTGTGGGACATCCTGGCGGGCACCCCACACGTGTCGAGCATCGGGGTTTCCGTGAACCTCCGCTCACTCAACGATGCTGTTGCATGTTCATGTTTTCAACTGCTATCCAGTGAGCACAAACGCGCATTCTCGGATCCACCCGCCCTCGGGCTCACAATCCGCCCCGCCTACCAGACTTGAGACGCCGATGCCGCACGTGAACACCCCGCCGTCCGATCTGTCCGGCGCGGACTGCGTCGTCGCCCTCGATGTCGGCGGCACCGACATCAAGGGCGGTGTGGTCGACGCGGGCGGCAACCTCGTCTACAGCGAGCGCCGGCCCACCGGCCGGACCGCGGGCCCCAACGCGGTGGTGTCGGGCATCGTCGACTTCGCCGCCGCGCTGCGCGAGCGGGCGGTCGAGCTGGGTGGCGTGCCGCGGGCGGCGGGCGTCGTGGTGCCGGGGATCGTGGACGATCCGGCGGGGGTCGCGGTGTGGTCGGCCAGCATCCAGTGGCGCGAGGTGCCGCTGCGCTCGCTGATCGCGGATCGGCTCGGCCTACCGGCGGCTTTGAGCCACGACGTACGCACCGGTGCGCTGGCCGAGGGCCGGCTCGGCGCGGGACGCGACTGCGACAACTTCCTGTTCGTGGCGATCGGCACCGGGCTCGCCTCGGTGCTCGTGCTGAACGGCCGCCCCTACCCGGGCGCGCACGGACAGGCGGGCGAGATCGGCCACATCACGGTGCGGCCCGGCAGCGGCAGATGTACGTGCGGGGCGGTCGGCTGCCTGGAGGCGCACTTCTCCGGACCCGCCATCGCGCACGCGTTCGCGGAGGCCGCGCCGGGCGACGACCCGCCGCTGAGCGCGGCCCAGGTGGTCGCCCGGGTGGCGGCCGGCGACCAGGTCGCGGCGGCCGTGTGGGGCCGGGGTCTGTCCGCGTTCGCGGACGGCCTGCTCACCGGACTCGCGCTGTACGACCCGAAGTTGCTGGTGATCGGCGGTGGGCTCTCGCTCGCCGGGGAACAACTGTTCAACCCCTTGCGGACGTTGCTCGCCGAGCGCGCCGTGGTTCAACACGTGCCGCCGCTGGTGACCGCGGCGCTCGGGGACGAGGCCGGCTGCCGAGGCGCCGGCCTGATCGCGTGGGACACCTTGGAGGTGCGCGGGTGACGGTGCTCGGCAATGCGCGAGTGGTGCTGCCCTCCGGGGTGGTCGAGGGCGCCTCGGTGGGCGTGGTCGGTGATCGGATCGCCTTCGCCGGCCCGGGCCTGCCGGCAGGTCCCGAACCGGTGGTCGATGTCGCCGGCGGCTGGATCGTGCCCGGCTTCGTGGACATGCACGTACATGGCGGCGGCGGCGGTTCGTACACCTCCGGCGATCCCGACGAGGCGCTGCGGGTGGCCGAATTCCATCGCTCGCACGGCACCACGACCACGGTCGCGAGTCTGGTCACCGCCTCCCCGGCGGACCTGCTCGCCGTCGTGTCCGCGCTCGCCCCGCTCGTACACGACGGCCGGCTGGCCGGACTGCACCTGGAGGGCCCGTACCTGAGCGCGGCCCGCTGCGGCGCGCACGATCCGACCCAGTTGCGCGCACCCGACCGGGACGAGGTCGGCACGCTGCTGAAGGCGGCCGGCGGCGCGATCCGGATGATCACGCTGGCCCCCGAACTGCCCGGCGGCGTCGAGTTGGTGCGCCGACTGGCCGACGAGGGGGTGATCGCCGCGGTGGGGCACACCGACGGCACCCACCGTGAGACGCGCGCGGCGCTGGCCGCGGGCGCGAGCGTGGCCACCCATCTGTTCAACGCGATGCGCAGCGTGCACCACCGCGAGCCGGGACCGGTCACCGCACTGCTCCAGGACAGCGACGCGGTGGTCGAGTTGATCAACGACGGCGTGCACCTGCACTCCAGCGTGGTCAACCTGGCGTACGCGAGCGCGGGTCCGGACCGGGTCGCGTTCATCACCGACGCGATGGGCGCGGCGGGCATGCCGGACGGCGTGTATCCGCTGGGCGTGATGACCGTGGACGTGGTCGACGGCGTGGCCCGGCTGGCCGACGGCGACTCGATCGCGGGCAGCACGCTGACGCTGGACCGGGCGCTGCGCAACGGCGTCGCGGGCGGCCTGCCGATCGCCGACGTGGTCCGCTCGTTGTCCGCGACACCCGCGCGGGCGTTGGGCATCGCCGATCGGGTCGGCACCCTGGAGCCGGGCAAGCAGGCCGACCTGGTGGTGCTCGACGACGCACTGCGGGTGCGCGCGGTGATGGCGGCGGGTCGCTGGGTGGACGACCGCAGGCCGTAGCGGGTGTGCCCGCCCCCGTCGTGACGCGGGCGGGTGTGCCCGCTCCCAGTCGTGACGCGTGGTCGCGGTCGCGGACACGGCCCGAGAGTCGTCGCGGACCCGGGCGCGCACGCGGGCACGGAGACGGGCCCCGGGGTGAAGGGGGCGACATCCCCCGCCCCCGAGCCCGTCCCGTTCGCGCCTCGACGTCAGGTCGGTGGGTAACGCTTGGCCCAGGAGGTCTCGCCGGCCTCGGGGCCGTGCAGCGTGGTGCCCTGCGTCATCTCCATCGCGAAGTCGTCGGCCAACTCCAGGATGGCGCCGCGGCCCTCCAACTCGGCGACCAGGTCGGCGGGCAGCACGGTGTCGCCGTGCATCGCGCCCAGCAGGTTGCCGCAGATCGACCCGGTCGAGTCGCTGTCGCCGCCGTGATTGACCGCGAGCAGCAGCCCGGTGCGCATGTCCGGCGCCACCAGCGCGCAGTACAGCCCGATCGACAGCGCCTCCTCGGCCGTCCAGCCCTGGCCCAGTGCCTCCACCCGCTCGGCCGACGGCACGCCGGCGCGCACCGCGGCCAGCGCCGCCTCGATGGCGGTCGCCGTCTCGGTGTGCTCGGGCCGGGCCTTGACCAGATCCAGCGCCACCCGCACGCCCTCCTCCAGCGGCGCGCCCTGCATGACCGCGTGCACGATCACTGCGAACGCGCCCGCCGAGAGATAGCCGGTGGGGTGACCGTGCGTCAGCACCGCGCATTCCACCGCGAGTTGGAAGACCAGTTCGGGACGCCAGCCGACCAGGAGGCCGAACGGCGCCGAGCGCATCACCGCCCCGCAGCCCTTGGAATCGGGGTTCTTGGGCCGCTCCAGCGTGCCCATCACGCTCTCGTCCTCCAGGCCGCGCAGACACGCGGATCCGGGCGCACGCGAGCTGTACAGCCACTCCTCGCGGACCAGCCAGCCCTCGTCCTTGCGCTCGTCCGGCCCCCACTCGCTCTGCGTCGCCTTCCAGCGCAGATACGCGCCGTGCAGATCGGTCGGCGGATGCCAGGCACCGGTGTCGCGCCGCACGTGCGCGCGGATCAGACCCTCCACCGTGAACAACGTCATCTGCGTGTCGTCGGTGATCGCGCCGTGCCGGTGATACGCCGTCACGTACCCGACCACGCCGTCGGGTCCGTGCTGTGCGCGGATCTCCGCGAGACTGAGGAACTCGATTCCCGCGCCGAGCGCGTCACCGATCGCGCCGCCGACGAGGCACCCCCGTACCCGTGCCCGAAAGTCCTGCAGCCGGTCTCTGGACCAGAGTGCGGCCATGTGTGTACTCCCCTCCCCCGACACCCCACCGCAGCGTACCGGCGGCGGGTCGCCCAGGGGTCGTACACGCGTCCGAGGGCCTGCGGTCGGTGGGCGTAGGGGTGCTCGGTGTGGTGCCGGCGTGGTGCCGGTGTGGGCGCTCCCGGCCGGCGGCCGGCGGGAGCGGGCCCGATCGGCCGGTGTCATCCGCGCGGGCCCCGGGGACGGGACGTCCTGCCCGGGGCCCGCGTGCGGGCTCAGGTGCTCAGGATCGGGAGCATGATCCGCTCGACCTCGGCATCGTGGCGACGGGCCACCTCCTGGCGCTCGGCGCTCACCTCGCCGTAGGTGGTCGTGCGCTGTCGGGCGCGCCGACCCAGCGAGGCGGCCATCGCCTCCAGTTCGGCGATCGACTTCTTGGAGCCGTTGTCGGCGCCCGCCATCCGGGAGATGGTCTCCTCCATGAGCGTGCCGCCCATGTCGTTCGCGCCGCCCTGGAGCATCAGGTTGGTGCCCTCGACGCCGAGCTTGACCCAGCTGGTCTGGATGTTGTCGATCTTGCCGTGCAGCAGGATCCGGGCCATCGCGTGCACGGCCCGGTTGTCCCGCAGGGTCGGGCCCGGGCGGGCGATGCCGGCCAGGTAGACCGGCGCGTTGGTGTGCACGAACGGCAGCGTGACGAACTCGGTGAAGCCGCCCGTCTCGTCCTGGATCCGGCCGAGCAGCCGCAGGTGGCCCAGCCAGTGCGAGGGCGTGTCCACGTGGCCGTACATCATCGTCGAGGAGCTGCGGATGCCCAGCTCGTGCGCGGTGGTGACCACCTCGACCCAGGTCGCGGCGGGCAGTTTGCCCTTGGTCAGGATCCAGCGCACGTCGTCGTCGAGGATCTCGGCGGCGGTCCCGGGGATGGTGTCCAGGCCCGCCTCCTTGGCGGCGATCAGCCAGTCGCGAATGGACATCCCGGTCCGGGTCGCGCCGTTGGCCACCTCCATCGGCGAGAACGCGTGCACGTGCATGTCCGGCACGCGCTTCTTGACCTCGCGCGCGATGTCGAAGTACGCGCTGCCGGGCAGGTCCGGGTGGATGCCGCCCTGCATGCACACCTCGGTCGCGCCAACCGCCCAGGCCTGTTCGGCCCGCTCGCCCACCTGGTCCAGGGAGAGCGTGTACGCGTCCGCGTCGGTGCGCCGCTGGGCGAACGCGCAGAAGCGGCAGCCGGTGTAGCAGACGTTGGTGAAGTTGATGTTGCGGTTGACGATGTAGGTGATCTCGTCGCCGTTCACCGTGCGCCGCAAGTCGTCGGCGATCCGGGCGAGTTCGTCCATCGCGACGCCGTCGCAGTGGAACAGCGCGAGGGCCTGGTCGTCGGTCAGCCGGGTCGGGTCGGCGGCCGCCTGCCCGAGCGCCGCCTTGACCTCCGAGTCGAGTCGGACCACCGATCCCGTGGCGCTGTCGGCGACCTGTTCGCGCAACGACTCCCAGTCGCCGTACACGTTGTCGAAGTCGTCCCGGCGGTCGGTGGTGCGGCCGGTGGTGTCGATGCTCACGTGCAGGTCGGTGCGGCCGGTCGCGGCGGCGAAGATGTCCTCGGGCTCCTGCCAGGGCAGCCCCTCCGGGCACTTGCCCTCGATCGCGAGCCCGGTCTCCGGATCGGACAGCGCGCGCACGTGCGGCAACACCCGCGGGTCCAGCCACGGCTCGCCGCGCTGGATCACCTCGGGGTAGACGTTGAGCCGCTCGCGCAGCGTGAAGCCCGCCTCGGCGGTCCGCGCCGCGAGGAACTCGATCTGCGGCCAGGCGAGTTCGGGGTTGACGTGATCGGGAGTGAGCGGCGAGACGCCGCCCCAGTCGTCGATGCCGGCCGCGATCATCAGCGCGTACTCCTCGCCGATCAGGTTCGGCGGGGCCTGCACCCGGATCTTCGGGCCGAGCACGATCCGCGAGACGGCGATCGCGGCGGCCAACTCGACCAGGTCGGCGTCCGGCGTCGAACGCATCGCGGTGTCCGGCTTGGCCCGGAAGTTCTGCAGGATGACTTCCTGGATCGAGCCGTACTGCCGGGCGACCTTGCGCATCGCGAAGATCGACTCGGCCCGCTCGGTCATGCTCTCGCCGATGCCGATCAACAGGCCGGTGGTGAACGGGACGTTCGAGCGCCCGGCGTCCTCCAGCACCCGCATCCGCACGGCCGGTTCCTTGTCCGGCGAGCCGTGGTGCGGGCCGCCGGGCTCGGACCACAGCCGGGTAGCGGTGGTCTCCAGCATCATCCCCATCGACGCGCTGACCGGCTTGAGCCGCTGGAAGTCGGTCCAGGAGAGCACGCCGGGATTGAGGTGCGGCAGCAGACCGGTCTCCTCCAGGACCCGGATCGACATCGCCCGCACGTACGCGAGCGTGTCGTCGTACCCGTGCGCGTCCAGCCACTCGCGCGCCTCGGGCCAGCGGTCCTCGGGCCGGTCACCGAGCGTGAACAGGGCTTCCTTGCAGCCGAGCGCGGCGCCGTCGCGGGCGATCTTCAGCACCTCGTCCGGGCTGAGGAACATCCCGTGGCCCTCGCGCCTGAGCTTGCCGGGGACGGTGACGAAGGTGCAGTAGTTGCAGCGGTCGCGACACAGTCTGGTCAGCGGGATGAACACTTTTCGGCTGTAGGTGATCACCCCGGCGCGACCGACCGCCTCCAGCCCGGCATCGCGTACGCGCGCGGCCGACCGGCTCAGGTCCACCAGGTCCGCGTCGCGCGCGTGCAGGAGCACGGCCGCTTCCGAGACGTCGAGCATGACCCCGTCTCGGGCTCGCCGCAGCGCACGCCGCATCGAACTCTCGGTGGGACGTCCCTCGTTGGGGGTCGGGGTCATGCGACACCTCGCTGTCGTCGCTGTTGCTCGGGTTGGATCGGCGGGCCGACCGCACCTCGTACGCTCCGCCCAACCGACGAACGGGAGCCGACACGACGTCGCCCCCCGAACAGACCAAGGGTAGGCGCGCTCGATCGAGGGCATTGCGACTCGTGTCGCACGTCACGTGGGTCGTGAGGGCCGCGACGAACACCGTCGTCGATCTCGACGCTGTGCCATTCGGGTGACCTCCGACCGACTCGGTCGTTGGACTGTTCGGACCAGACAAGGACCGTGCCGGTGGTCGTGGAGAGTGTCACAATCGGGGCAGGTCGGGGCGACACGAAGGCGGTGCTACGAATGGCGGCTCTCCCCGCGCAGTCGCACGTCCAGCCCTGGACTGTGGACGAATGGATCGCTCTCAACGAGGCATCACCGGACGGCAGCCGATACGAGCTCGTCGACGGGAGCGTGCTGATGAGCCCGCCGCCATCCATGCAGCACCAGTTCGCGGGTGACCAACTCCGGATGTTCCTGCACGCAGCGGCACCACCCGACTTCATCGCGGTCACCGCGTCCGGCATCCCAATGGGGAACCAGACCGGCCTGATTCCGGACGTGCTCGTCGTCGATCGTTCCGCTCTCGCCGGCGGGATCAAGATGCCCGATCCATCGCAGGTCCACCTGGTCGTCGAAATCGTCTCGCCGTCGACAACCACGACCGACCGCACCCTCAAGCCCGCCAAGTACGCCGCTGCCGGCATCCTGCACTTCTGGCGCTTGGAGACGGCACGGTTTCGCGGACTCGGACTCGATCGACTGCCGGTGCTGTTCACCTACACGCTCGATGCCGAGGGCGAGTATCAACTGACCCGCCGCCTTGCGGCGGGCACCACCACTCGGATCGAGGAACCCTTCTCCGTCGAACTCGATCCCGCCGACCTCGTCGCGTAGACCGCCCTCGCCCGATCCGCCTGCATCGGACATGGGGCGGCGGCGTACGGGAGGACCCCCGCACGCCGCCGAGTTTCCGGTGGGTGGTCAGACCGAGACGGTGACCGTGTCCTTGCCGGAGCGCAGCAGCGTGCCGTTGGCGGCGCCGGTGGTCTCGCCGTCGCGGACCGTCTCCACGCCGTTGACCCGGACGCTGACCACGCCGGTGGACTCGCTGGTCAGGCGGGGGCTGTCGCCGGGCAGGTCGTGCATCAGGCGAGCCGGGCCGGAGCCGACGGTGGCCGGGTCGAACAGCACCAGGTCGGCGTGGAAGCCCTCGGCGATCCGGCCGCGGTCCTTGAGGCCGAACAGCTCGGCCGGCTCGGTGGTGAGCATCTGCACCGCGCGCTCCAGCGAGACCAGCTTGCGGCCGCGCAGCATGTCGCCCAGGAAGCGGGTGGTGTAGGTGGCCCCGCACATCCGGTCCAGGTGCGCGCCGGCGTCCGACCCGCCCAGGATCACGTGCTCGTTGTCCCACACCTGCTGCCGCAGGTCCCACGACGCCTGGTCGTTGTCGGTGGGCATCGGCCACAACACCGTACGCAGGTCGTCGTTGATGCAGATCTCGACGAGCGTCCAGAAGTCGTCCTGGCCGCGCTCCTTGGCGATGTCCGCGACCACCCGGCCGGACAGGCCCTCGTTCGCCTCGGAGTAGGTGTCGCCGATCACGTAGCGGCCGAAGTCGGCGAGCCGGCGGAAGACGCCCGCCTCGGGGCTGTCCGCGTTGCGCAGCATCTCCGCGCGCACCTCGGGGTCGCGCAGCTTGGCGATCCGCTCTGGCACCGGCAGGGACAGGATCGGGCCCCAGCCCGGGATCAGGTTGAGCGCGCAGTAGGTCAGGAAGGACATGTTCATCGGGACCAGGACCGGCATGGTCAGGATGACGATCCGCCCGCCGGCCTCCTTGGCCTTCTCCGACGCGTAGATCTGGCGGGGCGCGCGGTCGGGCGCCGCGGCGTCGACGGTGAGCACGTTCCAGTTCATCGGCCGGCCGGCCGTGGTGGTCATCTTGACCAGCAGGTCGATTTCCTCGTCCGAGAACTTGTCCAGACAGCCGGCCACGATGACCTCGAGCTGGGTGCCCTCGTGCTTGCCGACCTCCTCGCACAGCGCCAGGATCTCGGCGGGCGTCGCGGCCCGCGACGGCACCGGGTTGCCGTCCCCGTCGGTGTGGTTGGACTGACCGGTGGAGAAGCCGAGCGCGCCGGCCTCCATCGCCTTGCCCAGCTCGACCACCATCGCCGCGACCTGTTCGGGCGTGGCCTCCTTGCCGACCGAGTCGGCGCCCATCACGTAGCGACGGATCGCGCAGTGTCCGGCCATGAAGCCGGCGTTCACCGCGATCCGGCCCTCCAGCTTGTCCAGGTACTGGGCGAAGGTCTCCCAGCTCCAGTCCACGCCGTTCTCCAGCGCGGGCAGCGCCATGCCCTCGACCTTGGCCATCATCCGTCGGGTGTAGTCGGCGTCCTCGGCCCGGAGCGGCGCGAGCGTGAAGCCGCAGTTGCCGCCGATGATCGTGGTCACGCCGTGGTTGACCGAGGGCGTGGCGTACGGGTCCCAGTGCAACTGGGCGTCGTAGTGGGTGTGCGGGTCGACGAACCCGGGAGCCAGGATCAGGCCCTCGGCGTTCTCGGTGCTCGCGGCCTCTTCGGTTATGCCGCCGGCGGGGGTGACCGCGACGATCCGTCCGTCCCTGATGCCCACGTCACCCAGGAAGGACGGTGCGCCCGTCCCGTCGACGACGGTGGCTCCGGTGATGACGTGGTCCAGCATGGCGAAGCTCCTTCTGCCCTCGGTGTTGCCCGCGAACGCGGCCGACCGCACGCCTGCGCATGCCCGGCCCCGCCCACCCACGAAACTGATGGTACGTCAGATGCACGAGCCCGCCAGGGGTCCGCGCGGGATGAGACGGGGCTCACCCGAGTCATGCCACAGCGGCATATCTCGACGGTGGGACGGGCTCATGGCAGGAGGCTCAGAAAAGCTTCACGCCCGCCATCCAGCCACCGTCCACGACGATGTGGGTGCCCGTCATGTACGAACTGTCGGCACTCGTCAGGAACAGCGCCGCGGTCGCGATCTCGTCCGGCTCGCCAATCCGGGCCAGAGGTATGCCGCCGAACACCTCACTCACCGGGTCCGGCTCACCCGGAGCCGGGGTCGGCGCGGTCAGGCCGTCGATGTCGCCCGGGTTGGTCATCGGCGTACGGACGCCGCCCGGGCAGATCGCGTTGACCCGGATCCCCGGTCCGGCCTCCAGCGCGGCCACCCGGGTCATCGCGAGCACCGCGCCCTTGGTGGACGCGTACGCCACCAAGCCCTCCATGCCGGCCAGGCCCGCGTAGGACGCGATGTTCACGATCGTGCCCGGGCCGCGCGCCGCGCGGATCGCGGGCAGTGCGGTCTTCATGCCCAGGAACGTGCCGAGCTGGTTGACCTCGACGATCCGCAGGTATGCCGCCCGGGACATCTCCTCGATCGGGTCGAAGGCCAGGATCCCGGCATTGTTGACCAGCCCGTCGAGCCTGCCGAACGCGTCGACGGCGGTGCGCACCGCCTGCTGCCAGTCGTCCTCGTCCGACACGTCCAGATGTACGTAGCGGGCCGCGTCGCCGATCTCCTTCGCCGCCGCCTCGCCCGCCTCGTCGAGGATGTCGGCGAGTACGACCCTCGCCCCCTCGGCCGCGAACAGGCGGGCCTCCACGACCCCCTGGCCACGTGCCGCGCCGGTGATCAGGACCACCCTGCCGTCCAGCTTGCCCATGCGAACTTCCCTTCCGAGAACGGAGACTGATGGAGCATCAGAGCGTCGTGCGGGGTGTGCGCGTTGCGCCCGTGGCGCGCATCGTGCGCGTGGTGCCGTGAAGCGCCCCGTGGTGCCGCGGTTCGTGGTGCGCCGCGTGGTGCCGTGGCGCGCGTGGTGTGTGCGGCGGGCGGGGTACGAGGTGGGAGGAGTACGAGGTGGGAGGAGTACGGGGAGGCGGCTCCGGGTGCGTGGAACGCCGCGCTCAGGAAAGGTTCGGCGCGACCTCGGCGGCGAACAGCGCGATCTGGTCCAGCAGTTCGGCCAGGTCGCGGCTGCGGAAGCGGACCTGGATCTGGTTCGCGCCCTGCTCTCCGTACCAGCGCAGCGACTCGGCGAGCTGGTCCGGGCTGCCGGTGAGGGTGTTCGCGCCGACGTCCCAGCCGGCCTCGCCGACGTAGAGGATCTCGGTGATCGCACCGATGTCCAGGCGTTCGTCGGCGCGGCCGACCTCCTCCTGGTAGCGCTTCAGTTCGGCCAGCTGATCGGGGTAGGTCGCCCGCGGGCTGCCCTGCGGCAACCAGCCGTCGCCGTACTTCGCCACTCGCTTCAGCGCCGCGCCCGCCGAGCCGCCGATCCAGATCGGCGGACGGGGGGTCTGCACCGGACGCGGCCGCGCGCCCATGTCGCCGACCTGCCAGCGCTCGCCGGCGAAGGTCACGTACTCGTCCCGCAGCGCGAGGTCGAGCAGTTCCAATGCCTCGTTGAGCGCCCTGCCCCGGGTCTTGAAGTCCACCCCGAGCATCTCGAACTCGGCCTCGACGTGTCCCGCACCCGCACCGACGATCGCCCGACCCTTGGAGATCCGGTCCAGCGTCGCGAACGCTTTGGCCGACATCATCGGGTGCCGGTAGGCGAGAACCGACACGTGACTGATCAGCCGGATCCGCTCGGTGATGGCCGCGAGCCAGCCGAGCGTGGTCATCGTGTCCCACCACTCGGTACCCATCGCGCCGGCGTGGCTGCGCGGGATCGCGGTGTGGTCGCAGACCGCGATGTACGCGAAGCCGGCCCGCTCGCAGGCCTGCGCGATGGCGGCCAGCTCGTCCGGTCCCGAGGTCTCCTCCCATGCCTCCGCGTACAGCTTGCTCTGCGACTGGATGGGCAGCTGCATGCCGACGTGCAGGGTGCCCGGGGGCAGGATCGCGGCCATGGAAGTGCCTCCGAGGGATCGAGGGAGATCGTTGGACTGTGGCGAACGCGTGTCACATACTCCGATCTAACGGGTCGTCAGACAAGGCCGAAGCACCGCTCCTGGAGGAACCGGACCGTGATCAACACCACCGACCCAAGCGTCGACGAGGCCGAGGTGCGGATGCGGCTGGAGGTCGAGGAGGCCACCGGCATCGCGGTGCTGACGCTGTGTCGACCGGACAAGCTGAACGCGTGGAGCTGGGAGGCCACCCGGCAGTTGGGCATCATGGCCGACCGGATCCGGTTCGACGAGCGGGTCCGGGTGGTGCTGCTGCGGGCCGAGGGGCGGGCCTTCTGCGCGGGCATCGACGTCACCGCACCCGGCGGCGCGATCACCGGCCGCTCCGGCGCCGAGCGCACCCGCAACTACTACGAGGGCCTGCGATGGGTGCACGAGCGCTTTCGCACCTTCGCCCGGCTGCCGCAGCCCGTGGTCGCCGCCGTCCAGGGGTACTGCCTGGGCTTCGGCTTCGAACTCGCGCTGATGGCGGACATCCGGATCGCGGCCGACGATGCCAGGTTCGCGCTGCCCGAGGCGCAGATCGGCGTCGCGGTGGACGCGGGCGGCGACATCCGGATCGCCCGGGAGGCGGGCGCGGGCTGGGCCAAGCTGCTGTCGCTGACCGGCCGCCGGATCGACGCGGCCCTGGCCGAGCGCCTGAACCTGGTCCAGGAGGTGGTGCCCGTGGCCGACCTGGACCGCACCGCCCGCGCGCTGGCCGAGGAGATCGCCGCCAACGCCCCCCTGGCCGTCCAGGGCATCAAACGCAGCATCGACACCTTCGCCGACGCCAACCTCGACACGGCCCTGGGCCTGACCGCGATGTCCGCGGCCCTGACCCTGGTCTCCGACGACTCGGTAGCAGGCTACGCAGCCAAAGCAGCCCGCAAATCAGCAGAATTCGAGGGCAAGTAACCCAACCCGCCCCCGACAACCTCAACCGCCGGCCGTCCCCCCACACCTCGACCGGCGCTTGAGGCCACTCGGCGCGACCGGCCCACGAGGCCACCCAGCCCCGCCGGCGCATGAGGCAAACGAGCCCAGCCGGCGCTTGAGGCCACCCAGCCTCGCCGGCGCTTGAGGCGACCAGCCCGGCCGGCGCTTGAGGCCATCCAGCCGGGCCGACGCTTGAGGCCACCCAGCCTCGCCGGCGCATGAGGCGACCAGCCCGGCCGGCGCATGAGGCCACCCAGCCGGGCCGGCGCATGAGGCCACTCAGCCCCGCCGGCGCTTGAGGCGAACCAGCCGGGCCGGCGCATGAGGCCACCCAGCCCCGCCGGCGCATGAGGCGAACCAGCCCGGCCGGCGCTTGAGGCCACCCAGCCCCGCCGGCGCATGAGGCGAACCAGCCCGGCCGGCACGCACGAGGCCAACAGCCCGGCCGGCGCATGAGGCCAAGCAGCCCGCCGCCCAACCCCTCAGCGCCGCGCCGCCTCCTCCGCAGCCCGCGCCCGAAGCTCGAACTTCAGCACCTTCCCGCCCGGGTTCCGCGGCAACTCGGTGACGAACTCGACCGCCCGAGGCACCTTGTAGTTCGCCATCTCCTGCCGGCAGAACGCGATGACCTCCTCGGCCGTCACCTCCGCCCCGGGCCGCAGCAGCAGGTACGCCTTGCCCACCTCGCCCATCCGCGCGTCCGGAACGCCGACCACCGCGGCCTCCGAGATCGCCGGGTGCCCCGCCAGCACCGACTCGATCTCCGCCGGGTAGGCGTTGAAGCCGCCGACGATGAACATGTCCTTGATCCGGTCGGTGATCCGCAGATTGCCGTGCTCGTCCAGCACACCCACGTCGCCCGTGTGCAGCCAGCCGTCGGCGTCGATCGACCCGGCGGTCTCCTCCGGGTCCTCGAAGTAGCCCTTCATCACGTTGTAACCACGCACCCACACCTCGCCGGACTCGCCGACCGGGGTCGGCTTGCCGTCCGCGTCCGCGGTGATCACCTCCACGCCGGGAATGGCCCGCCCCGAGGTGGACGAGATGACCTCGGCCGAGTCGCCCTGCCGGCACATGGTGGCCGTACCGCACGACTCGGTCAGCCCGTACGCGGTGAGTACCGAGTCAAAGCCCAGTTCCTCCGCCATCCGGGTCACCAAGGACAACGGCACCGCCGCCGCGCCGGTGACCGCGAGCCGCAGCGAGGACAGGTCGTACCTGCCCGCCCCCTCGCGCGCCACCGCGTCCAGGAGCGAGGTGTAGATCGTCGGCGCGCCCGGCAGCACGGTGACCCGCTCCTGCTGGATCACCGCCATCGTGGCGTCCGGGTCGAAGACCGCCTGCGGGATCATCGTGGCGCCCTTGATCAGGCTCGCGATGATCCCCGCCTTGTACCCGAAGGTGTGGAAGAACGGGCTGACGATCAGGTACTTGTCGCCCTCGACGACTCCGACCACCGACGCCCACGTGTCGAACACGCGCAACGTCTGCGATTGGGTGGTCATCACGCCCTTGGGCTGCCCGGTGGTGCCGGAGGTGAAGATGATGTCGCCGATGTCGTCGGGGGTGACGCTCGCCTTGCGGGCGTCCACCTCGGCCGCGGTGACCCGGTCGCCGCCGGCCAGGAAGTCCGACCACGCGACGCAGTCGTCCGGCGCGGTGTCGGCCAGCACGACCACTCGTTCCAATTCGGGCAGGTCCGCGAAGACCCGCCCCTCGGCCGCGCCGCCGGCCGCCTGGCGGAGCATGCCGACGTAGGACGAGCCGAGGAACGTACCCGAGACGAACAACAGCTTGGCGTGCGTCTTGGCCAGCACGTACTTGGCCTCGGCGCCCTTGTACCGGGTGTTCATCGGCACCACCACCGCGCCCGCGGTCAGCGCGCCGAGCGCGGACACGATCCAGTCCAGCGAGTTCGGCGCCCAGACGCCGACCCGGTCGCCCTTGTGCACGCCCGCCGCGATGGCGGCGCCGGCGGCACGCCGGACGCGGTCCCGCAGTTCGGCGTAGCCGACCCGTACATTGCCGTCCACCACGGCCTCACGGTCACCGAAGCGGTCCGCCGCGCTGTCGACGAGAGCAGGGATGCTCCCCCACTCAAGATCCCCTTGCATGATCGCTCCCGGAGAGGCCAGAGGTTGATAGAACCTGACGGTACGTCAGATCATGGCGGCGTGGGAAGCGGCATCACGGCGATCGAGACGCAGACCACCGAGACGTGGTGGTCACCGATGATTGAGGGCTGAGGCATGCGCAAGTTCGAGACGCTGGGCTACGAGCAGGAGAACGGCGTCGCGTGGGTGACGTTGAACCGCCCGAACCGGCACAACGCGTTCGACATCACCATGATCGACGAGCTGCACTCGTTGTGGCGTGAGCTGCGGCACGACGACGACGTGCGGTGCGTGGTGCTCACCGGCGCGGGCGACAAGGCGTTCTGTACCGGCATCGACCGGGGTGTGGACATCCCCCAGCCGTCGTCGCCGTACATGATGGACGACCCGATGCTCAAGGTGGGACCGAAGTTCTCCGACCTGTGGAAGCCGGTCATCGTCGCGGTGAACGGCATGGCCTGCGGCGGCGCGTTCTACCTGCTCGGCGAATGCGAGTTCGTGATCGCGGCGGAGGAGGCGACCTTCTTCGACCCGCACACCACGTACGGCATGGTGTCCGGCTTCGAGTCGATGCACCTCGCGCAGCGCATGCCGCTCGGCGAGGTCATGCGGCTCACCCTGCTGGGCAACGCCGAGCGGATGAGCGCCAAGCGCGCCTACGAGACGGGACTGGTGTCCCAGGTGGTGCCGGCGGCCGAGTTGCTCGACACCGCCCGGTGGGCCGCCGAAACCATCGCCTCCTACCCCCCGCACGGCGTCCAGGGTTCCGTGCGCTCCATCTGGGCGGCCCGCGACCTCACCCGCGCCCAGGCCCTGAGCATGGCCCCCCACATGATCGAGCTGGGCAACCTCGACTGGTCCGAGCAGGCGGGCCTGTTCCAAAACCGCGGCAAGGACTTCCGGGTGCGCTGACACGCGCCGAGGGCCCCGACCCACCGAGGTGGGTCGGGGCTCGGTCGGACGACGGCCGCCTCTTGCGTCGTCCGGGTCTCGGGCGTCAGTACGAGGGCGTGGTGGGTGCCGGTGCGGCGCCGAGCAGGTCGGTTGCGATCCGGTCGCGGTGTTCGCCCGGGTCGCCCCACGCGGCGCCCAGTGCCCAGGCGCGCTTCATGAACAGTTGGAGGTCGTGCTCCTCGGTGTAGCCGATCGCGCCGTGCACCTGGAGGCAGTTGCGGGCCGCCAGGTCGGCCGCCTCGCCCGCGTAGATCTTCGCCATCGACACGTCGCGGTCCGCCGAGGGCAGGTCGCGGGCGAGCGAGTAGGCCGCACGCAGCACCACCGGGCGGGCGAACTCCAGCTTGATCAGCACGTTGGCCAGGTGGTGCTGGACCGACTGGTGGGTGCCGATCCGCACGCCGCGCTGGACCCGCTGCTTGGCGTAGTCCACCGTCATGTCGAGCATCCGCCGGGTCAGGCCCAGGAGCTGTGCCGCCGCGCCGAGCGCGCCGCGGTTCGCCGCCCGGGACAGCGCCCGTTGTGCGCCGGCGGCCACCAGGGTCTCCGGGGTCGGTTGGAAGCCGACCGTGTAGAGCTTGCGACTGCGGTCGACGGAACGTTGTGCGGTGAGTTCGCAGTCGCCCGGGTCGGTCACGTGCAGGTCGCCGTTGGCCAGCCCGATCACCAGCACGTCGGCGGCGGCGGCCTCGACGGCGAGTCGCCGACCGGGCAGCAGTACCGAGGCGGTGGCCCGGCCCGCCGCGATCTCGGCAAGCCATCCGGCGTCGGCGGCGAACTCGGCGAGCAGGCCGGCCGCGACCGCGGATTCGAGCAGCGGTTCGGGCAGCGCGGCGTAGCCGGTCTCCACCAGCACGGCGGCCAGCTCCTCGTCGCCCATGCCCAGGCCGTCGTGCTCCTCGGGGACCACGATGCCGGTCACGCCGATCTTGGCGAGTTCGGCCCAGCGTGCGGAGATCGCGCTGTCGGCGGCCCAGGCGGCGCGTACGTCCGAGCCGGTGCACCGGTCGGCGAGGAAGTCGCGGACGGTGTCGCGGAACAGTTCCTGGTCTTCGGTGTATGCGAGGCGCATCGTCGGATTCCTTCTACTTCGCTCGGGGCAGGCCGAGGATGCGTTCGGCGATCGTGTTCCGCTGGATCTCGTTGGTACCGGCGTAGATCGGTCCGCCGAGCGCGAACAGGAAGCCGTCCAGCCAGCCGCCGTCGCCGTCGTCCAGCTCGCCCGCCTCGCCGAGCAGGCGCAGCGCGGTCGCGTGCAGTTCGACGTCCATCTCGGACCAGAAGACCTTGTTGATCGAGGAGTCCGCGCCGATCGCGCCGCCCGCCTGGAGCTTGGTGACGGTGCCGAAGGTGAACAGCCGGTACGCCTCGGCGTCCATCCACGCGCGCACCACCGCGTCCCGCTCGGCCGGGCGCGGGTCCTGCTTGTACAGCTCGATCAGCCTGTTCGCGGGTGCCACGAAGCGGCCGGGGCTGCGCAGGTTGAGCCCGCGCTCGCTGCCGGTGGTGGCGATCATGATCTTCCAGCCCTCGTTCACCCCGCCGAGCACGTCGGCGTCCGGTACGAAGACGTCGTCCAGGAAGACCTCGGCGAAGCCCGGCTCGCCGTCCAGCTGCGGGATCGGCCGTACGGTCACGCCCGGGGCGGCGAGGTCGACCATGAAATAGGTCAGCCCGCGGTGCCGCTGTGCCTCGGGGTCGGTGCGGAACAGGCCGAACAGCCGGTGTCCGTACGTGCCGCGCGAGCTCCAGATCTTCTGCCCGTTCAGCAGCCACCCGCCGCGCTCGTCGTCGCGGTCGGCCCGCGAGCGCACGTTCGCCAGGTCGGAGCCGGCCTCCGGCTCGGACCAGCCCTGGACCCAAATCTCCTCGCCGGAGGCCATTTTCGGCAGGTAGCGGTCCTGCTGCTCCTTGCTGCCGAATTCGAAGACGGTCGGCGCGAACAGGAAGATGCCGTTCTGGCTGACCCGGCCCGGGGCGCCCGCGCGGTAGTACTCCTCCTCGAAGATCAGCCATTCGGTCAGACCGGCCTCGCGCCCGCCGTACTCCTGCGGCCAGGACACCACCGCCCAGCGCGCGTCGAAGAGCTTGCGCTCCCACGCCTGGTGGGCCAGGAAGCCCTCCCGCGTGTCCATCGACGGCAGTGGCTCGGCGGGCACGTTGGCGGCCAGCCAAGCGCGCACCTCCCGGCGGAACTCCTGCTCCTGCTCGGTGAATTCGAGATCCACTGGGCGACTCCCTCGACGGGTGTGAGACCGAGGACACACAGGTCGAAACCCGGTCGGACACGGGTAGCATAACTGACGGGTCGTCAGGTTAACCGTTCCGTGCGGTGTGGCGACACCGTGGACGGCGTGCGATCGGACACGCGGGCGAGCGAAATCGTCGGTCGAACGTAGGTCATCGGTCGTACGTCGCCGGTCGAACAATCGTCGGTCGAATACTCGTGAGTCGAACACTCGAGGATCAAAGGGGGCCCCAGTGGCCGAGGCATACATCGTCGACGCGGTTCGCACACCGGTCGGCCGCAAGAAGGGCAGCCTGGCCGGGGTGCACCCGGCCGACCTGGGCGCCCACGCGATCAAGGCCCTGGTCGAGCGCAGCGGGATCGACCCGGACGTGGTCGAGGACGTGGTGTTCGGCTGCGTGGACACGATCGGCCCGCAGGCCGGCGACATCGCCCGCACCGCGTGGCTCGCCGCGGGCTACAGCGAGGCGGTGCCCGGGGTCACCATCGACCGGCAGTGCGGCTCCTCGCAGCAGGCGATCCACTTCGCGGCGCAGGGCGTGATGTCCGGCACCCAGGACGTGGTCGTGGCCGGCGGCGTGCAGAACATGAACCAGATCCCGATCGGGTCGGCGATGACCTCGGCCGTGCCGCTCGGCTTCAGCGACCCGTTCTCCGGTTCCAAGGGCTGGGTGGCACGCTACGGCGACGAGCCGGTCGACCAGTTCTACGGCGCCGAGCTGATCGCCAAGCGCTGGGACATCTCCCGCGAGGAGATGGAGCGCTTCGCGCTCGCGTCGCACGAGCGCGCCCTGCACGCGATCGACAACGGGTGGTTCGAGAAGGAGATCGCACCGATCGACGTGGACGGCACCGTGGTCTCGGTCGACGAGCCGCCGCGCCGGGGCACCACGTTGGAGAAGATGGCGGAGCTGAAGGTGCTGATGGAGGGCGGCCGGATGACCGCCGCCGTCGCATCGCAGATCTCCGACGGGGCGGCTGCGCTGCTGATCGTCTCCGAGCGCGCCCTCAAGCAGTACGGCCTCACCCCGCGCGCCCGGATCCACCACATGAGCGTGCGCGGCGCGTCGCCGATCGAGATGCTCTCCGCGCCGATCCCGGCCACGGAGTACGCGTTCGCCAAATCCGGCCTGGGCATCGACGACATCGACGCGGTCGAGATCAACGAGGCGTTCGCGCCGGTGGTGCTGTCCTGGATGAAGGACATCAAGGCCCCGCACGAGAAGGTCAACCCCAACGGCGGCGCGATCGCCCTGGGCCACCCGCTCGGCGCCACCGGCGCCCGCCTGATGACCACGTTGCTCCACCACCTGGAGCGCACGGGAGGCCGCTACGGCCTCCAGACCATGTGCGAGGGCGGCGGCCAGGCCAACGCCATCATCATCGAACGCCTGGGCTGAGCACCCGGTCGACGCGAACGAGGCCCGCCGGTGCGCCGGCGGGCCTCGTCGTACGTGGGTCGGTCCGGATCAGGGCAGCGCCACCCGCAGGTCGCCGTTCGGGGAATCCACGTACTGGTAGAGGTCGTACATACCGACGATCTGTCCCGCGGATCGCCCGACGTGTTCGCTGACCACATCGGTACCGCCGACCACGACGAGGCGGTCGAGGCCGGTCCCCTTGCGGGCGATCAGGTAGTCGAGGGTGGCCACCGGCAGCGTGGTGGCATTCGCGAGCAGCAGCGGTCCGTGGCCGGCGATCAGGGCACCGCCGGTGAGGGCGTCCTGCCAGGTCGCCATGGTCGCCAACGCGGCGGCCTTGGGCCGGGCGAAGGAATGCTCGGCGAGCAGCCTGGCGGTGTCGGGCGCGGTACGACCGTCCGCCGTCGCATCGATCCGGATCGACGCCGAGTTCAACGCGACCACGGCCGGGCCGCCCACGGCGGTCACCTTGGTCTTCGTCCGGTCCAGGCCGCGCAGGTAGTTCGCGGTCGCGGCCGGCAGCGTGTCGCCCCATGAGAACACGACCGTCGCGGCCGGTGTCGAACCGGCCGCGGCGCCGGCGGCGAGGGCGTCGTAGTACTCGGCCGCCGTAGCGACGAACACCTCCTTCGGCGCCATGGTCAGCTCCTTGGCGATGGCAACACCCGTCTCCGCGACCGTGTTGCCCGCGAGCCGCTTCGGCGTCAGACCCAGCGCACGAATCTGCGTGTCCACCGCCGCGCTCACGACACCCTCGTCACCGAGCACGTACACCGTCGCACCCGGCGACAGAATCCGCGCCAACTCCGCCGACACCGCAGGCGCCAGACCCTCCTTCGGCGTGAGCAACATCGGGCCACCCTTGGCACCCGCAAGCCCCGCACCCGCAAGACCGTCATAGAACGCGTCCGAACGCGTCAACACCGCAACATTCGCCTTGCGCGCACCCGACGCCGACGCAGCCGCGTCGAACTTGAACCGCGACGTCGCCACACCCGTCGTAATCGCATTCGAGCCGTAGACCTGCGTCACGACCGCCCGCGAGACCGGAATCGGCCGCCAGATCGGGGTCGCGCCCGAGCCCAGATTGTTGATCTCGCCGGTGGCGATGTCGACCGTGCCGACCAGGCCCCCCGACGAGTCGCGGTAGGCGAGCGTACGGCCATCCGGCGACCAGTCCAGGCTGTCGGGCTGGTAGCGGGTGGCGGGCACCGTGGTCCGCGTGCGCGAGGCCAGGTCGAACAGTTCGAAGCCGACCATGTGCCCGGGAGCCGGCACCGTGAGCGCGATCCGGGTGCCGTCGGGCGAGATGTCGGGCTGCTTCTGGCGCACCGGCACCGAAGACCCGTCGGCGGCCGGTTCGGTGACGGGGGTGACCCCGCCGGACTGCGCGTTGTAGAGCATCACAGCAGGATCAAGACTCAGGTCGCACTCGCCGTTTGTGGTTCTGGGCACCCTGGAGAACGCGTAGAGCCCCACCTTGGAGGCGGATATGTCGAAGTCGCAGAAGGCGCCCGAGTAAAAGAACAACGGGCCGGGCGGACGGCCGCCGTCGACCGGCGCCTCGTACAGCCTCGCGCCGTTCGCCGCATCCCGAAGGGTCATCAGGATTCGGGTTCCGTCGGAGGAGAACTCCGGGGCGTCGTATCGCGCGGCCGTACCACTGCCGAAGTCGACCGGATACGCACCGTCCGGGCGTACCACTCGCACCCGACCGGACGGTCCACCGTCCCGAGGCTCCCCCGCCAGCAGGGTCACGTCCGGCGAGACGGCACTCACGGCGAAGTCGCGTACCGCGAGCTCGCCGCGCTGCCCCGGAACACTCGGTCGGGTGATGACGACTCGGTTCGCCGTCCCCGTCCCGGTGGAGTCGGTGTTCAGGTAGACCACGTCCACGGGTGGCAACAGCGGCGCGTCGGCGGCGGACGCGGGTGCCCCGACAAGTACCGCGCCCAGTACCAGCGCGGCCGAGGTGCCGATCACGACACCGGCACGCGCGGAAAGACGTCTCGTGTTGGTCAAGATGCCGCATCCTCGGATCGAGGCGGGGTCTCGGGCAGGCCCGGAACGGGGGCGTCCGACGGACGCCCCCTCATCGGGCTCCGCACACGAACACCCTCGACCCCTTGCCCCAAGGGCGTCCCGCCCCACCCCTCGGGAAGGCCCCGCCGCAGGCTATCGCCAGGTGACGACAACTCACCGAGGCGGAACGCCCCGTCGGATCGAGCGCGGCCACGCCGCAATCGAACAGGCCGCACGAAGCCCGAGTAGGGCTTCGTGCGGCCTCGGTGTTTTGTCGGGACATGGGGACCGGCCCGGCGATGCTCGGTCAGTTGAACGGGACGCGCACATCCCCATCCGGCGAGTCGACGAACCCGTGCAACCCGTACAGGCCCGTGAGCGCGACGGCCTGGTCGGCTACGCCGTTGGACACCACGTCGGAGCCGCCGACCACGATCACTCGGTGCAGCGGGTCGGTCTCGGCCCTCAGATACGCGGCCGTGGGCTGCGAGAGGGTCTGGTTGGCGGTGAGGAGCAGGGGCCCTCGACCGGCGATCAGCGCGCCACCGGTCAGCGCGTCCTGCCAGGTGCTCACGGTGGCGATCGCAACCGCCTCGGGGTGGGTGAACGACTGGCCGGCGATCAACTGCGCCGTGTCCGCGGCATCGCGGCCATCGGCCGTGGCGTCGGCCCTGATGCCCGCCCGGTTCAGCGCGACGACCGCCGGGCCACCGACTGCGGTGACCTGGGTCCTCGTCCGATCCAGACCGTTCAGGTAGGCCGACGTCGCGGCGGGCAGCGACTCGCCCCACGAGAACACCACGGCGGTGTCCGGCGTGGAGCCCGCCGCCGCGCCGGCGGCGAGCGCGTCGTAGTACTCGGCCGCCGTCGCGACCAGGACCCGCTTCGGGGTGGTCGTCATCTCGTTCGCGATTGCGATTCCGGTCTCCGCGACCGTACGTCCGCCCAGCCGCTTCGGCACCAGTCCCAGTGTTGCGAGTTGCCGGTCGACGAACGCGCCGACCACACTCTCGTCGCCCAAGACGTACACCGTCGAGCCCGGCGTCAGCACCCGGTGCAGTTCACTGAGCACGGAGGTCGGTACACCCTCCTTGGGCGTGAGCAACATCGGGCCGCCCTTGGCTCCCGCAAGCCCCGCGCCCGCGAGGCCGTCATAGAACGCGTCGTCGCGGGTCAGCACGGCGACATTCGCCCTGCGCGGCCCGACGGGTGTGTACGACGAGTCGTACTTGAAGCGCGATGTGGCGACTGCCGTGTCAATCGCGGTCGATCCGTAGACGCGCACGCCGATCGAGGGGCGAACCGGTCGGGGCAGCCATACGGGGGAGTGCACGCTTCCGCTGCCCGTGCTCCCGATGGTGGCGAGGACTCGCCCGGTCTCGATGTCGAGCCGTGCCATCTGCCAATCGGGCATCGCGAGCGCAACCGAACGACCGTCGGGCGCCCAGCTCAGATACTCGGCCAAGACCGCTTCCCCGGTGACCGTGCGCGCCCGCTTGGTCGTCAAGTCGAGAACGCGCAGCCCCGATCCCTTCGCCGGGAAATAGGCGAGCTGCTTCCCATCCGGGGAGAGCGCGTATGTCTTGGCGGTCAATGGGATCTCGGCGCCCTCGGCATCGATTTCGACGATCGGTGCGAGCGTGCGGGTGCCTACGTCGTAGGACATGATCGGGGACTCCGGGCGCACACCCCCTTGGCAATCGCGAGCCCGGCGGAAGACGAGTCGATCGGTTTCCGAGACCGACAGCGCGCCGTCACATGTCTGCGCCTGTTCCGGGAACATCGGTGTAGGCACGGCGCTCCCGTCGAGGGATGCCGAGACCAGCCGGCTGTCGACTCCGAACTCACCGGACCTCACCAGGTAGATTCGGCTGCCGTCGGCCGAGAACGCGCCCTCCGCGAAACGCACGCCCGGCGTGGCGAAGGTGACCGAGTGACCACCCTCACGCTCCGATACCCGGAAGGCACCGGACGCCTTGTCCCGGGGTCCGAATCCGGCCAGGAGCAGGCCGTCCGGTGAAACGTCCGTGAGGGCCGCCATGCCGAAGTCCGGCAGAGTCACCGGGTGCTTGTACGGACTCATTTCCACCAGCTTCGGCCTCGTGCCGCCGCCGAAATCGTGGACGTACGCCAAATCGACCGGATCGCCGGGCGCGGCTTGGGCGCTCGTGCCGGGTACCAGCGCCATGGCCAAGGCGCCGACGACGGCCATACTGGCGAGCGTCCCGAGCCGGTGCCGCCGCCGGCGGCCGTGGTTCGTTCCCCCACCGTCGTCTACCTCGAACTCGACTGTCATTGAGGCTTTTTCACTTCTTTCATGAGGTCCACCAGAGCACTGTGCACCGGTGCGCGGAATGTAACCGGCCATCCCCGACAGGGTGTCGGGGATGGCCGGTGCAGCAGACGGTCCGGGGCCGAAGGGTCAGCCGATGGAGACCTTGACGTCGCCGTTCGGCGAGTCGACGAAGTCGTGGAAGCCCTGCGGGCCGGTCAGCGACGCGGCCTGGGCGGCGACGGCGTCGTTGAGGACGTCCGAGCCACCGACGGCCACGACGCGGTCCAGCGAAGCGGCCTCGGCCGTGAGGTAGTCCGCCGAACCCTGCGGCAGGGCCGTCTGCGTCGCCAGCAGCAACGGGCCCTTGCCCGCGATCAGCGCGCCGCCCGTGAGGGCGTCCTGCCAGGTCGCCATCGTCGCCAACGCTGCGGCCTTGGGGTGGGTGAACGCGTGCTCCGCGAGCAACTTCGCCGTGTCCGGCGCGGTACGGCCGTCCGCCGTCGCATCGATCCCGATCGCGGCCGAGCCCAGTGCGACCACGGCCGGGCCACCGACCGCGGTGACCTTGGTCTTGGTCCGGTCCAGACCCCGAAGGTAGTTCGCGGTCGCGGCGGGAAGCGTGTTGCCCCACGAGAACACGACCGTCGCGCCCGGCGTCGAACCGGCGGCGGCACCCGCCGCAAGAGCGTCGTAGTACTCGGCGGCGGTCGCCACGAACACCTCCTTCGGCGCCGACGTCAACTCGTTCGCGATCGCGACACCCGTCTCCGCGACGGTGTTGCCCGCAAGGCGCTTCGGCGTCAGACCCAGCGCACGAATCTGCGTGTCCACCGCGGCGCTCACGACACCCTCGTCACCGAGCACGTACACCGTCGCACCCGGCGACAGAATCCGCGCCAACTCCGCCGACACCGCAGGCGCCAGACCCTCCTTCGGCGTGAGCAACATCGGGCCACCCTTGGCACCCGCAAGCCCCGCACCCGCAAGACCGTCATAGAACGCGTCCGAACGCGTCAACACCGCAACATTCGCCTTGCGCGCACCCGACGCCGACGCAGCCGCGTCGAACTTGAACCGCGACGTCGCCACACCCGTCGTAATCGCATTCGAGCCATACACCCGAACACCCACCGACGGCGTCACGGTCCGGTTCGCCCAGATCGGCACGGTCTGCCCAGCCCCGAGAGAGTTGACTTGGCCGGTCACCAGGTCGAGGCGCTTACTCGTGTTGAAGACGCCGAAGGCGAGGTAGCGGCCGTCGGGCGACCACCGCGCCGCCCACATGTCGGAGTCCTCGTAAAGGGCCTTGCTGCGCTTGGTGGCGAGGTCCAGGAGACGCAGCTCGGCGCGCTCGTCGCCAGGCAACATCCGCATGTAGGCCAGGCGCGTCCCGTCCGGCGAAATGCTCGGGAAGAAACCCCCGACGGGAGCCTCCACGCCCGCGTCGTTCAACTCGACGGCGGGCTCGACCGCACCCGTTTCCGGGGTGTAGAGCATGACCGACGACGCGCCGTCACAGCGGGTGCCGATCGGAGCCGTCCGGGTGAAGGCGTACCGACCTGTGGACGTGGACAGGAAACGGTCACACGAGACCGCCTGCGCCGGCAGCAGCGGCTGCGCGGTCGCGTCCCGATCCGCAGGAGCCACCAACAGGCGGGCTTGGTTCCCGTGATCGTCGGGAACATCGCCGTCCAGGTAGAGCTTCGAACCATCAGGTGAGAAGACCGGGTTCCCGCCGGAAAGATCGCCCGGAATCACGATGTTCGTGGGCTTGGTCCCGTCGACATCGACCGTGCGAATCCGACGATCGTTGACACCACTGGAACGACCGGCGAGCCGCTTGCCGTCCTTGGACACCGCATCGACGGCGTCGATCCCGTTCGGCGTGAACGGAGCCGTCCCGGCACCGTCCGCTCGGACCACGCTGAAGCCGTCGACCCACCCTTGGGTGTAGATCAACTCCACCGGATCACCGGGCGCAGCTGGCGTCGCCCTGTCCGCGTGTGCCGCCGGCGCAACGAGCACCGTCGCCGTGAGCACGAGTGTGGCCGTGGTGCACACGACACCGACGGCCCTGAAAGAAGCTTGTTTCAAGGTCAAAGCAGTCATCTTTCGCAAAGAGAATTGCCGGCCGGCAACGAGCCCGATCACGTCCCCCAACGGATCGCAGCAAACCCGGTGCCACACACATCAGCACGACGGGCCGACATCGACGCCCCCCAACCGACCGGACCGGCCCGCCGAGCGTAGCGCCCACATCTCAGCCGCGACAGTACGTTTCCGCGAACCCTGACGGAACATCAACACCCTTGCCGGACAGATCGGTTCGAGCTCCGCAACGGCGAAACGCCCGAAGGGCGCGGCCACCGGTGTGGTGGTCGCGCCCTTCGGGGTTCGCGGGGGGAAGTGGGGGCCGGGGGTCAGAGTTGGCGCTGGTAGATGTGCGGCTCGTAGTCGGTCGTGGAGTGCTGCGGGGCCGCGTGTTGCGGGGCGTGGATGCGGGGGATGCGGCTGGGCCACCAGTTGGCCCTGCCCAGGAGCGTCATCAGCGAGGGCAGGATCACGATGCGGACCACGATCGCGTCGATCAGGACCGCGGCGGCCAGGCCGATGCCCATCTGCTTCATGTCCAGCATGCTCAGCGTGCCGAAGACCACGAACACCGAGACCATCACGAGGGCCGCGCTGGTGATCACGCCGGCCGAGCCGGTGATGCCCTTCTCGACCGCGGCCTTGGTGGACATCCCCTGCATGGCCGCCTCGCGGATCCGGCTGACCACGAAGACGTGGTAGTCCATCGAGAGGCCGAACAGGACCACGAACAGGAACAGCGGCAGCCAGGAGATGATCGCGCCGCTGGAGTGGAAGTCCAGGATGCCCTCGGCCCAGGTGTGCTGGAAGACCACGACCAGGAAGCCGAAGGAGGCCAGCGCGGAGAGCAGGTTGATCGCGATCGCGGTGAGCGCGACGACCACCGAGCGGAAGGTCACCGACATCATCACGAAGGTCAGCAGCAGCACGAAGGCGATCACCAGGGGCAGCTTGTCCTGCACGTGGTCGGCGAAGTCCTTGTTCTCGGCCGTCTCGCCGGAGACCGCGAACTCCGCGCCCGTCACCTTGCCGACGGTGTTCGGCAGCACGCTCTCGCGCAGTTGCCTCAGCGCCGCCTTGGCCTCCGTCGAGCTGGAGATGTGCGGCGTGATGACGTCGGCCTTGAACGCGCGCCCGTCCGCGGAGACCAGCACCTCGACCGGGTCCTGGGCGAACAGCGGGTTGTTCCGGGTCTGTGCGACCGCCCTGTCCAGCGCGGCGCGGGTCTCCTTCTCCTTGCCGACCGGGGCCAGCGCGACCAGGTTGTACGGGCTGTGCTTGCTCGGGTAGGCGTCGGTCATCCGGTCGTAGGTCTGCATCGTGGCCATCGAGCGCGGGAAGTCGTCGCTGGAGGTGTTCTGCAGCTTCATTCCGAAGGCGGGCAGGGCCAGGGCGATCAGGGCGACCACCGACACCGCGAGGGTGATCGCGGGGTGGTTCAGCGCGGGGCGCAGCAGCGCCTTCCACACGCGCGGCTCACGGTCCTCGCGGGCGGTCAGCCGCCACAGGAGCGGGATCCGCGGCCGGTCGATCTTGTTGCCCAGCTTGGCCAGCAGCGCCGGCAGCACGGTGAGCGAGCCGATCATGGCGACCGCGACCACGATGATGCCGCCGGTGGCCAGGCTGGAGAAGACCGCGTCGTCGGCGATGTACATGCCGGCCATCGAGACGGCCACCGCGATCGCGGAGACCACCACGGCGTGCCCGGAGGTGGCCGCGGCGATCTCGATCGCGTCGATCCGGCCGCGGCCCTTGGCCCGCTCCTCCCGCTCGCGCTTGACGTAGAAGAGCGAGTAGTCGACGCCGACCGCCATGCCCATCATGGTGATCACGCTGGAGACGGTGCCCGAGTCCGGGAAGACGGCGGAGGCGAGTCCGTACAGACCGATCGAGGCACCGACGGCGGAGATGGCCAGCAGCACCGGCACGGCGGCGGCGATCATCGCGCCGAACGCGACCATCAGGATGATCAACGTGACCGGCAGGCTGAACAGTTCGGCCTGGCCCAGGTCCTTGCCGATCTGGTCCTGGATGCCCTTGCCGATCGACGCGTCACCGATCTCCTCGACCCGCAGGTCGGGGTGCGCCTTCTGGACGCTCGCCGTGGCCTTCAGCAACGGGTCGATGTGGTCCTGGGCCTTTTCGGCCGATCCCTTCATGGTGAGCGGGACCAGCAGCGCCCGGCCGTTCGTGGCCGGGATCGGCGCGGCGACGTCGGCCACCTCGGGCAGCGCCCGCAGCTTCGCGGTGACCTCGGCCGCGACCCGGTCCGCCGCGGCCCGGTCCAGCGTGCCGTTCTTCGCGGTGATCAGCACGTTCTCGCTCGCCGCGCCGTCGAGACCGTACTGCCGGGAGATCTCGTCGGCCCGGCCGGACTGGCCGGTGCCCATGTCCGCGCTCGTGGTCTTCTCGGTGCCCGCCATGCCCCCGACGACCAGGCAGATGGCGACGAAGGCGATCCACATGATGATCGCCCGCCACGGGTGGGTGGCACTCCATCGTGCGACGCGAACGGTCGCCGGCTGCTTGGCCATTGTCAGGTCCCCTCGTGCTCCGCTGTGTCCCGCTGACAGTTCGAGTCTGTCGGCGCGGCGGCCGCGGAACACTGCGTCGAACCCCCGATCCGGGGTGGGTCCAGACCCACCCCCGGGTGGGCGCGGACGCCGCGCGGAGGCGGCGCGGACACGGCACCAAAGCGGCACCTACGCGGCACGGCGGCAGCACCGACCCCGCGCAAAGGAGGCACGACGGCAGTCCGGACCCACCGCGAACGCAACACCGGCACCGCCCGAAAGGGGCGGTGCCGGCGTCGCGTTCGCGTGCGGTGCGGAGCGGTCAGACCCGGGCGGACTCCAGGTCGTAGAGGATCGCGCCGGCCTGCTCGGTGATCCGGGTGATCAGCTCGGCACACGAGGGCAGGTCCTCGATCACGCCGACCACCTGGCCCGAGGCCATCACGCCCAGGTCCGGACGCCCGTCCACCATCGCGGCCTTGAGCAACATCGGGGTGTTCGCCGCCATCAGCACCTGCGGCCAGCTCAGTCCCTGCGACTTCTTCATCGCCAGGCCCTCGCGCACCATGTCGGTGAGCCTGGTACCGCTGAGCTTTTGGAACTTCAACGCGTTGGCGATCGAGCGCGGATAGCGGGCGAGCACCGAGCGCTGTTCGAGCCGCTTGACGAAGTCGGTGGCCAGCACCCGGTGCGGGACGCCGTCGACCTCCTTGGACACGATCGTGCCGTTGACGTCGGTGGCCAGGTAGACGTCCTTGACCGCCTGTCCCACCGGGCTGTCCGAGGTGAGCAGGAAGCGGGTGCCCATCGCGATCGCGTCCGCGCCGTACGCCAGCGCGGCGACCAGGCCGCGCCCGTCGAAGAAGCCGCCGGCCGCGATCACTGTGACGTCGCTGCCCCGCAGCACGTCGGTCACCTGCGGCAGCAGCAGCGTGGTCGGGATCGAGCCGGTGTGCCCGCCGCCCTCGCCGCCCTGCACGATCACGCCGTCGACGCCCCACTCGGCGACCTTCTGCGCGTGCCGCTTGGCGCCGATCGAGGGCACCACCAGCATGCCCAGGTCGTGCGCGCGCTTGATCAGGTCCTTCTTCGGCGCCTGCGCGAACGAGGCGACCCTGATGCCCTCGCGGCCCATCAGGTCGATGCGCTCGGCCGCGTCCGGCGCGTCCGCGCGCAGGTTGACCGCGAACGCCTTGGTGGTGCTCTTCTTCACCGCCGCGATCGCCGCGACCAGTTCGTCGTAGGTCATCGTGGCCGAGGCCAGGATGCCCAGACCGCCGGCTTCGGCGGTGGCCGCGACCAGCCGGGGGTAGGACACGTAGCCCATCCCGGTCTGCACGATCGGATACTCCACGCCGAACTTCTCGGTGAACCCGTTGCGCAGCGCCGGGTGCAGCCCGCCCGCGCTCACGCCGGCACCTCGCGCAGCCGCATGCCGCGCGGGTCGAGCACGTCCCGCACGATCCGCAGTTCCTCGTCCGAGGGCACCCGCGACGTGGGCACCTCGGCCGGGATCACCAGCTCGAAGCCGGTCGCCTCGACGACCTCCTCGACGGTGACGCCCGGGTGCACCGAGCGCAGCCGCATGACCTTCGCCTCGGTCTCGAAGTCGAGCACGCACAGGTTGGTGACGACCCGTCGGACCTCGTGGAAGCGCCCGGCCGAGCCCACCGCGGCGGCCCGGTCGTACCCGACGCAGGAGACCATGTCCACCTTCGGCGTGAGCACGCGCGCCGAGTGCTTGGGGATCCAGTAACTGGTGGTGTGGTTGATCGTGTTGCCCGGACCGCCCCGCGAGCCGAGCACCTGGCGCTTGGGCCTGGCCCAGTCGCCGATCGCGGAGATGTTGGCGTTGCCGTGCGCGTCGATCTGCACCGGGCCCATCATCACGTGCCGCCGGCCCGAGGCGAGCACGTCCAGCACCTGGCGGTATGGAATCCAGCCGACCACGGCGAACTCGTCGGGCCTGGCGCCCAGTCGGGCGTCGCCCTCGAAGAAGTACGACTCGCCGTTGGAGAGCATCAGGTCCGGCTCGAACGTCGCGCGGGCCAGCCGGGCGCCGATCGTGGGCACGGCGCCCATCGGGCTGCCGATGATCTCGCCGTCGCCGCGGAAGCAGTCCGCGACGGCGGCGACGCACACGTCGGCGCGGGTGGCCTCGGTCAGGGTCTCGGTGCTCACTTGGCCGTCTCCTTCTTGAACTCCTCGACGGCGGCCTGGTACGCCGCCTCGCTCTCGACCGCGAGGAAGCGCTGCTCGAACGCGGCCCACGCCTCGGGGTCGGCGGCGGCGGTGACGTACGCCTTCTGGAACGCCTCGTCCCGGCCGTACTCCGGCGGGCACTCGGTGAAGTGCGCGCCGTTCGGGGCCTCGACCACGCCGTGTGTCATGTAGCGGTGCACGGTCAGCGTGTGCACGCAGCCGGCCTCCTTGAGCAGTTCCTCGCTCGGCACGATGCGCTCGGCCGAGACGTACGCCTTCTCGGCCGCGAGGCAGAACAGGTCGTCCATGAACTGGTCCGGGCCGGTCAGCGCGGCGTTGCCGCGCTCGTCGGCGACGTTCGCGTGGATCAGTGCGACGTCCAGGTTCAGCGCCGGCATCGCGACCAACGTCTCGTCGCCGTACGGGGATTCGATCGTCTTCAGGTGCGGCGAGACCTTGAGGATGTCCGAGCCCAGACCCGCGCGAGTGGGCAGGAACGGCAGTCGCTGGGCGGCGGCGCGCAGGCCGGTGAGGAACATGCCCTCGTCGTACTCGACCGCCTCGACCAGACCGTTCTCCCGCACGTACCGGAAGTTGGGCTCCAGCGGGATCGAGTCGAGCGACACGAACGCGTAGACGAGCTTGCTCGCCTTGCCTGCCCGGGCCAGCAGCCCGACGTCGGGGCCGCCGTAGGACACGACGGTCAGGTCCTTGAGGTCGGATCGCAGGATGGCCCGGACCAGGGCCATCGGCTTGCGCCGCGAACCCCACCCGCCGATGCCGACGGTCATCCCGTCGGAGAGCTGTGCGACGACCTGATCGGGCGTCATGCGCTTGTCAGCCATGGATGGTTGCTCCGTCTCTACTTCGAGGTGTCCGCTTCGCGACCCTCGGAACTGTGCCCGCCCGGGGGACAACCCCCGGACCCCCGGGAAGGGCCGGTGCCGCTCACTTCGAGGTGTCAGCTTCGCGACCCTCGGTGAAGGCGTCGCGCAGTTCGTCCGACACGCCGGTCAGGTTCAGTTCGAACGTGAAGCCCTGCTCGTAGCGGTACGAGCGCTTGACGTCGACCGGGTCGATGCCGTTCAGCGACGCCTTCGCGGCGCGGATGACGGTCGGGCTCTTCGTGGCGATGGAGCGAGCCACCTCGAACGCGGTCTCGACCAGCTTGTCCCGGTCCACCAGCTTGTAGATCGAGCCGTATGCGTGGAGTTCGGCCGCGGGGGCGTTCTCCGACGTGTAGACCATCTGTCGCATCCGGTGCTGCGGGACCAGTCGGGCCAGGTGGGTGGCCGCGCCGAGGGCGCCGCGGTCGACCTCGGGCAGGCCGAAGAACGCGTCGTGCGACGCGACGATGATGTCCGCGTTGCCGACCAGACCGATCCCGCCGCCGACGCAGAACCCGTGCACCGCCGCGATGACCGGCACCTCGCAGTCGTACACCGCGGCGAACGCGTCGAAGCAGCCCTTGTTGGCCGCGACCAGCGCGTCGAAGCCCTCGGTGTTCGACATTTCCTTGATGTCCACGCCGGCGTTGAAGCCGCGCCCCTCGGCCCGGAGCACCACGGCCCGGACCTGCGGGTCACGGCTCGCGTCGCGGAGTCGGTCCGCGAGCTCGAACCAGCCGGCGACGGTGAGCGCGTTGACGGGGGGTGCGTCCAGCACCACCTCGGCGATGCCCTCACGCACCTCGTAACGGATAGCCATGGCAACCAGATCCATTCGGCCGCGTGCGTCGGATCGGCCGGTGACGTCCCATGTACCGGCGGGTGCGGCCGACGCGGCCGTCCGGTCGTGAGAGGCACATCACCACCCGATCTGACTGATCGTCAGATTTCTGCCACCATAGTTGACCCCGAGCGACCCACGCCAGACGAAGCGAGCGTGGCGCCCACGACACCGCAGCCCGTCAGGAGCAGGCCATGACGTCCTCCCCCAACCCGCTCGACATGAGTGGACGCGTCGTTCTCGTCACCGGTGGCGGCAAGGGGATCGGACGGGGCATCAGCGAGCGCTTCCTGGCGGCCGGCGCCGACGTGGTGGTGTGTTCGCGCCGCGAGCCGGAGACCCTGCCCACCGCAGGCGGCCGCACCGCGGTGTACACCCCCGCGGACGTGCGCGACCCCGACACCGCCTTCACCGCCGTGGAGTTCGTCGAGGAACGCTTCGGTCGACTGGACGTGCTGGTCAACAACGCGGGCGGCGCGCCGCAGACCGACGCGGCCACCGCGTCACCCCGGTTCTCCAAGGCGATCATCGAGCTGAACCTGCTCGGCCCGCTGTATTTCGCGCAGGCCGCCCACCGCTTGATGCACCGTCAGGAAACCGGTGGGGTGATCGTGAACATCTCCAGCGTGAGCGGCGTGCGTCCCTCGCCCGGCACCGCGGCCTACGGCGCGGCCAAGGCCGGGATGAACTCGCTCACTCGCTCGCTGGCCGTCGAGTGGGCGCCGAAGATCCGACTCAACTCCGTGATCGTGGGCCTGGTCCGGACCGAACAGGCGCACCTGCACTACGGGGACGAGGCGGGCGTGCAGCGTGTGGCGGACACGATTCCGCTCGGCCGGCTCGCGGACCCCTCCGACGTCGCGGACGTGTGCCTGTTCCTCGCCTCGCCGATGTCACGGTACGTCAGCGGAGCGGAACTACTCATGCACGGCGGCGGGGAAATGCCCGCTTTCCTCCGTGCGGCGGACAGCGAGACCGATCATGCGCCCGTAAACTGACGGCATGACAGGACAAGTTCGCACCGTCGACGGCCGCGTCGCCGGGCGACGCGGACAGGCGACGCGGCAAAAGCTGCTCGACTGCCTCCGCGAGATGCTCGACACGTCTCCGTACCGGGACGTCAAGGTCATCGACGTCGCCCGTATGGCAGGCACCTCTCCCGCCACCTTCTACCAGTACTTTCAGGACGTCGAGAGTGCGATCCTCGAGATCGCGAACGACATGGCCAAGGACGGCCAGCGTCTGAAGACTCTCGCCGAGGACCAGAACTGGGCCGGCAAGGGCGGCTTCGCCGCCGCCGAGGCCCTGGCGGACGGCTTCCTCGAATTCTGGCGGGACTACGAGCCGATCCTGCGCGTCGTCGATCTGGCCTCGGCCGAGGGCGACAAGCGCTTCTACAAGGTGCGCCAGAAGATCCTGACGGCGGTCACCGGTTCGCTCACCGAGGCCATCGAGAACATGCAGGCCAAGGGCAAGGTCGGCGACGACGTGCAGCCGAACGCGATGGCGGGCACCCTCGTCGCGATGCTGGCGGCGGTGGCCGGGCACCAGAAGGGCTTCGAATCCTGGAACATCAAGATGAAGGACGTCCGCCCGGCGCTGTCCACGCTGGTCTTCATGGGCGTCACGGGGAAGAAGCCCCCGACGCGTTAGGCCGTAGGCCTGTCGTCGAGTCGGAAGCGACGAACCGGCGGCCCTGTGCCGTGCGCCGCCCTCGAACGCCGGACGAGCTGATGTCGGCCCGTCCGGCGTTCGAGGTCGAGCCTGGCTAGATCCCGGCCAGCTCCGCGATGCGCTCGCGCTGTGCGCCCCGGTCACCGAACAGGTGCGCGGACGTGATGGCCCGCTTCAGGTACAGGTGGCAGTCGTACTCCCAGGTGAAGCCGACCCCGCCGTGCAGTTGGATCATCTCCTCGGCGACATGCCGGTACGCGGCGGTCGCCGTCGTCATCGCCAGCGGTGCCATCACCGCCAGTTCGCCCGGCGTCGCGAGTCCCGCCGTCTCCGCCTCGGTGGCCGCCCACGCCGCGTAGTACAGCGCCGAACGGGCCGTCTCGACCTCGACGTACAGGTCCGCGCAGCGGTGCTTGATCGCCTGGAACGAGCCGATCGGCCGACCGAACTGCACCCGCCCCCTGGTGTACTCCACGGTCGCCTCCAGGCAGCGCGCCGCCCCGCCGACCGCCTCCGCGGCCACCGCGATCTCGGCGAGCGCCAGGACCCGTTCCAGGGCCGCGTCCGCGCCGGGAGCGCCCAGCAGCCTGGCGGGGGTGTCCACGAAGGTCAGCCGGGCCTGCTTGCGGGTCTGGTCCAGCGTCGGCAGCGCCGTGCGGGTCAGCCCGGCGGCGTCCTTGGCCACGGTGAACAGCGCGAGGTCGCCGCCCACCCGTCGCTCGCCCCCGCTCTCGACGCGCGCCACCACCACGATCAGATCCGCGATCAGGCCGTCGATCACGTGCGTCTTGACGCCGTCCAGGCGCCACCCGTCGCCGTCGGCGCGCGCGGTCGTCTCCACCACACGCACGTCCCGGCGGCCCGGCTCGGCCAGCGCGAGCGCACCGAGCGTCTCACCCGCCGCGATGCCCGGCAGGTACTCGGCCCGCGCGCCCTCGTCGCCCGCGTGCACGAGCGCATACGCCGTCAGCACCGACGACGCCAGGAACGGTGAGGGGAAAAGCGACCGGCCCATCTCCTCCAGGGCCACGACCAACTCGGTGAAGCCGAAACCGACCCCGCCGTACTCCTCCGGAATCGCGAGACCGGGCAGCCCGGTCTGTTCGCACACGCGTCGCCACACCTTGGCGTCGTAGCCCGTCTCGGTGGCCATCACGGCCCGGACGGCGGGCGAGTCGCTGTGCTTGTCGAACACGTCCCGGAGTGCTCTGCGGATCTCCTGCTGCTCATCGCTGAACTCGACGTCCACGTACCGCAACTCCTTGGCACTCATGTCGTGCGGGTCGGGACGGTTGCCCGGCCCGAGTTCCGGTCGGCTCCATTGACGATCCGGCAGCCCGCGAGCACCAGTATCTGACACACCGTCATACCCTTGGAACATTGCTTTCGTCACACCTCCGAAACGTCGCGTTACCCCGGGCGTGTCGTGTTGTGTGGCATACACCACCCCCACGCCGATACTTCGCGCGCAGGCCGAAGGGACCCGTTGTGACCGTTCTCGCCCAGGTGCTTCGTGAGGCCGCCCGACGCTTTCCCGAGCGTCGGGCCCTCGTGCACGGCGGAAGCGGGTTCACCTACGGCGGCCTGGACGCGGTGACCGACCAGGTCGCCGCCGGGCTGGCCGGGCGCGGTGTCCGGCCGGGTCATCTGGTCGCCCTCGTGCTCCCGTCCGGGCTCGAGTACGTGGTCGCCTACACCGCCCTGGCCCGACTCGGCGCGATCACCACCGGCGTGGGACCGCGCTACACCCCCGCCGAGCGGGCCGCGATCCTGGACCGGGCCGCGCCGGATCTGGTGCTGGCCACCGAGGAACTGGCCGAGGGCATCCCGGCCGGCCCCGAACACATCCGCTGCGTACCGGCCGCCGGCGCGCACGAGGTCTGGGCCGAACTGCGGCGGGACGAGATCCCGCCCGCGCCACCGGTCACCGGCGAGCAGGATCCGAGCCTGCCCGAGACGGTCGTGTTCACCTCGGGCACCACGGGCACCCCCAAGGGCGCCCTGTTCACGTCCCGGCAGATCGCCGCGATCACCGCGATGGACACCGGCGACCGCTGGGGCGAGGGCGGTCCGCAACTGATCGCCACCGGCCTGCCGCACGTCGGCTTCATGACCAAGCTGGCCGGCTACCTCAAGATGGGCGCGACCCTGCACGTGCTCGGCCGCTGGCGGGCCCAGGACGCACTGCGCCTGGTCGCCCGCGAGAAGATCCCCTACCTCGGCGGCGTGGCCGCGCAGGTCTCCCTCCTGCTCGGCCGACCCGAGTTCGACCGCTACGACCTCACCCACGTACGCGGACTGATCGTCGGCGGCGGGCCGTCCCCCGCCCCGCTCGTGCACGAGGCCCGGACCCGATTCGGGGCGGGCTACTCGATTCGCTACTCGTCCACCGAGTCCGGGGGTCTGGGCACGCTCACCGCCTTCGACGCCCCCGACTCGGAGGCGCTGCACACGGTCGGCCGGCCCCGGCCGGGCACCGAACTGGAGATCCGCGACCCGCGGACCGGCACCGTCCTGCCGGTCGGCGAGGAGGGGCAGATCTGCCTGCGCTCGCCCGCCGTGATGGCGGGCTATTGGCGCGACCCCGAAGCCGGCGCCGCCGCCTTCGACGGCGACGGCCGGCTGCACACCGGCGACCTCGGTCGGATCGACGAGGCCGGCTGCCTGCGGATCACCGGGCGGATGACGGAGATGTACATCCGCGGCGGATACAACGTGTATCCGCAGGAGGTCGAAGCGGTGCTGCTCGACCATCCCGACGTGGCCTCGGTGGCGGTGGTCCCTCGACCCAGTCGGGTGATGGGCGAGATCGGCGTCGCGGTCGTGGTGTCACGTGCCGCATCCGAGCCGTCACTCGCCGCGTTGCGCGAATTCGCGGCATCACGGCTGTCCGCACACAAGCTCCCCGAGGCGATCCGGATCGTGCCGGAGCTGCCGCTCACCGGGATGGACAAAGTGGACCGCAGATCCTTGACCGAACGCGAGAAGTCCTTCGGGGACGTTTAGTAACCGCGCGATGACCAGCAGATATCCACAATATGTTTGACCAAGTCAGCAAATGTCCAGGTGATCGGACAGATGCGTCGGGACCGGGCCGGTGAGACAGTGGACAGCCCTGACGTCCCATCAGCAAGCTAACTGACTAACCGTCAGCTCGATTCCAGTGTCGATCGGATCTGGCGGCGACGAAAGATCGAAAAAGGGACGGGCGCGATGATGCTTCACGACAGCAGAGGACACCACTTCCCGGGGCACACTCGAACCAGCGTCACCGTGAACGCGGATCCGTCGGCCGAACTCGACGTGACCGGCCGACCACTCGCGCTCCGCCCCGCCGACCTGGACCGCTTCTTCCGACCTCGCACGGTCGCCGTGATCGGCGCCTCGGACACCGAGGGCCGACCCGGCGCCCGAATCACCGCGCAACTGATCGCGTGGGCCGACCGGGTGGGCGCGCGGTTGTTCCCGGTCAACCCCAAGCACGAGCGCATCGCCGGCCGGCCGTGCCACGCGGACATCTCGGCGGTCCCCGAGCCGGTCGACCTCGCCGTCGTCCTGGTCGGCGACCCGGCCGAGGTACTGGAGCAACTCGCGGGCGCCGGCGTGGGTTTCGCGGTCGTGTTCGCGTCCGGCTTCGCCGAGGCGGGCGCCGCCGGGGCCGAGGCGCAGGCCCGGCTCGCCCAGCTCACGTCGGGCGGCTCGCTGCGCCTGCTCGGGCCGAACACCAACCTCAACGCCTTCGAGGAGTTCCGCACCGACCTCGAAGGCCCCGCGATCGCGTTGATCACCCAGAGCGGACACCAGGGCCGCCCGGTCTTCGCCGCCCAGGAGATCGGCATCCGGGTGTCCCACTGGGCCCCGGTCGGCAACGAGGCGGACCTGGAAATCGCGGACTTCGTCCGGCACTTCTCCGATCAGGAGGAGGTCGGCGTGATCGCCGCGTACGTCGAGGGGTTCAAGGACGGCCGCACCTTCGCCCTGGCGGCCGACCACGCGGCCCGGCAGGGCGTACCGGTGGTCGTGGTCAAGGTCGGGCGGACCGAGACCGGGGCGCGGATGGCCCAGTCGCACACCGGCAAGCTGACCGGCGGCGACCGCACCGCGTCGGCGGTGTTCCGCCAGTACGGGGTCACCCGGGTCGACGGCCTCGACGAGCTGATCGACACGTCCCAGCTGTTCGCGCGCACCAGGACCCCGCTCGCCCAGGGGGTCTGCGTGTACTCGATCTCCGGCGGCACCGGCGCGCACATGGCCGACCTCGCCGCCGCCGAGGGCCTGTCGGTGCCTCAACTGGACCGGGCCACGCAGGAGAAGCTGCACGCGTGGATACCGCCCTACCTGACCGTGTCCAACCCCGTGGACAACGGCGGCCACCCGGCCGGCGACGAGCGAGGCCGCAAGATCATCGACACGATCCTGGCCGACCCCGGGATCGGCGTGCTGGTGTGTCCGATCACCGGCGCGTTCCCACCGATGAGCGACCGGCTCGCGCAGGACCTGGTGGACGCGGCGGAGGCGACCGACAAGGTGGTCTGCGTGGTCTGGGGCTCGCCGGTGGGCGACGAGAGCGCCTACCGCGAGATCCTGCTCAAGTCGAACCGGGTGGTGGTCTTCCGCACGTTCGGGAACTGTGTGCGGGCGCTGCGGGCGTACTTCGACTACCACCGCTTCCGCACCCAGTACTCGTCGCCGTTCGAGGACGTTCCGCGCACCGCGTCGCCGGCCGCGGCCAAGGCCAAGCGGCTGCTGTCCTCGGGCAAGCCGCTGTCCGAGCACTCGGCGAAGCAACTGCTGCGCACGTACGGGATCCGGGTGCCGCGCGAGCAACTGGTCACCTCGGCCGCCGCCGCGGTGCGCGCGGCCGGGCTGATCGGCTATCCCGTGGTGATGAAGGCGTGCGGCCCGCAACTGCCGCACAAGAGCGACCTGGGTCTGGTCAAGCTGGGCCTGCGCTCGGCGAGTCAGGTACGGGACGCGTACCGCGAGATCACCGACGCGGCCAAGGAGGCGGGCGCGGGTCGGCTCGAAGGCGTCCTGGTGTGCCAGCAGGTCGATCGCGGCGTCGAGATGGTGGTCGGGATCTCGCACGACGACCTGTTCGGACCGACCGTCTCGGTCGGCCTGGGCGGCATCTTCGTCGAGGTCTTCGACGACATCGCAATCGGGGTACCGCCGTTCGGCGCCTACGAGGTCAAGCGCATGCTCGGCGAACTCCGCGGCCTCAAGTGCCTCCAGGGCATGCGCGGCCAGCCGCCCGCCGACCTGGACGCGCTCGTCGACGTGGTCATGCGGGTGCAGCGCATGGCGCTCGAACTGGGCGACGAACTCGCCGAGTTGGACATCAACCCGCTGATGGTGATGCCCCGCGGCGGCGGCACGGTAGCCCTGGACGCCCTCGCGGTGGCCCGCTAGGGCCTGCGGCCGGGCACGCGGGTTCGCCGCCGGCCTCCGGCCGAGGTGTCCTCGAGCGCCGGACGGGCTGCTCTTCGGCCCGGCCGGCGTTCGAGGCCACCTCTCAGCCCGGCCCAAGGCAATCCGACAGCCCGGCCGGTGTTTGAGGCCAACCCAACCCGACCAACGCTCAACGCCGGACGAAAACCATCCAGCCCGGTCGGCGCTCAAGGCCGACCGACCCCAGCAAGGAGCCGACACCCACATGACCACCACCGACACCAAGCAAGAGTTGCTCCACCACATCGAGAACGGCGTCCTCTGGCTGACCCTCAACCGCGCCGAAGCCAGCAACGCCATCACCTGGGCCCAACGCGAACGCCTCATCGAACTCCTCGGCGAGGCATCCGCCACCGAGGCGGTCCGCGCAGTCGTCCTCACGGCCGCAGGCCACAAGCACTTCTGCACCGGCATGGACCTCCGCAGCAGCCCGGGCACCAAGTCTCTGCTCGCCGAGGCCGCGGCCACCGACGAGGCCGCCGCCGATGCCATCCCCGAGCCCCCCGCCCGCCCCACCGGATACGCAACCCGGATGATGAAGACCGGCGTGCAACGTCTGACCAATGCCGTCCTCGACTGCGAGAAGCCGGTCATCGCCGCGGTCAACGGCACGACCGCCGGCTACGGCATGAGCCTGGCTCTCGCCTGCGACCTGGTCCTGGCCGCCGAGTCCGCTCGCTTCATCCAGATCTTCACCCGCCGGGGCCTCGTCCCCGACGGCGGCAGCGCCTACCTCCTCCCCCGTCTGGTCGGCCCGCAGAAGGCCAAGGAGCTGATGTTCTTCGCCGACGATCTGCCCGCCGTCGAGGCGCTCCGGATCGGTGTGGTCAACCGCGTCGTACCGGACGACGAACTGCAAGCCGTCACCCGCGAGTGGGCCGAGCGTCTGGCCACCGGCCCGACCCGCGCCTACGCGTACACCAAACAACTGGTCAACCGTTCCCTGGACACCGACCGCGTATCCGCCTTCGACGAGGAGGCGCAAATCGTCGAACTGAACATGACCTCCCGCGACGCAAACGAGGGCGTCGCGTCCCTCATGGAACGCCGCAAGCCGGAGTACTACGGCTGGTGACCAACCGCCCCACGGCCGCCGGCACCTCCCACCACGACCCGCCGACGGGCGGATGTGCCTTACGCCACAAGGCAACTGACGAGTCGTCAGGTGTGACGAAGGACCCCCTCCCCTTTGATTGACGCAAGGAAATCGGGTGACGTAGCGTCACAGACCCGACGCCCCAAGACACCTGCGAGGAAGTCCATCATGGGCCAGATCGACGCAGCGAGCACGAAGCCCGCGGATCCCGCGGCCATCGCCCTGCCGGAGGGTGAAGGCATCGTCGAGGCAGCCACGTTCCGGCACGTCCTCGGCCACTTCGCCAGCGGCGTCACGGTGATCACCGCGCTCGACGGCGACACCCCGGTGGGCTTCGCCTGCCAGTCGTTCGCGTCGCTCTCGCTGGACCCGCCGCTGGTGACCTTCTTCGTGGCCAAGACGTCCACCACGTGGCCGCGCATCCGCCCGGGCGGCCGGTTCTGCGTCAACGTGCTCGCCGAGGACCAGGAACTGCTCTGCCGCGGCTTCGCGGTCAGCGGCGCGGACAAGTTCGCCGGCGTCGCCCACAGCCCGGCACCGACGGGTTCGCCGAAGCTGGAGAACGTCCTCGCGTGGATCGACTGCACGCTGGAGAGCGTCGTCGACGGCGGCGACCACGAGATCGTGATCGGCCGGGTCCAGGCCCTGGACGCACCGCGGATGGAGTGTGCTCCACTGCTGTTCTACAAGGGCCGGTTCGGCCACCCCAGCGACAACGCGTGACACCGATTCGGACCCGGGCCGAGGCCGCGGGTCCGAATCGGTGCCTGCCGCGCCCGCTCAGTGCGCGCCGGCTCCGGTCAGCGCCCTGACCTCCAATTCGGCGAACTTGCGGTCGTCGTCGTCGGTCCGGCGACGCCGGGCGGACATCGCGCCGATCGCGGCACACGCGAAGCCGACCGGGATCGAGATGATCCCCGGGTTCTCCAGCGGAATCGGTGCCGGCGTCGTACAGCTGAACAGCGCCGTCGCGTTGCCCACGTCCTTGCGGTCCTTCGACACGTTGCAGTCGTCCGCCTGCTTGGCGTTGAGCTGCTTGATCGCCGGCTTGGTGTCGGTGGCCCCGCCCCAGCAGATCGGGGACAGCGCGACCACCAGGACCGAGGTGACCAGGCCGCCGTAGATGCCGAACACCGCACCGCGGGTGTTGAAGTTCTTCCAGAACAGCGAGAACACGATGGCCGGCAGGTTGGCCGAGGCCGCGATGGCGAACGCGAGCGCGACCAGGAAGGCCACGTTCAACTCGCGGGCGAACACGGACAGGACGATCGCCGCCGTGCCGATCACCAGCGCCGCGATCCGCGCGACCTTGACCTCCTCGGCGTCCGTGGTGCGGCCCTTGCGGAACACGTTCGCGTACAGGTCGTGCGCGAACGACGAGGACGACGCCAGCGTCAGGCCGGCCACCACGGCCAGGATGGTCGCGAAGGCCACGGCGGCGATGAAGGCGAGCATCAGCGCGCCACCGGTGGTACCCGCCCCGCCGCCCAGGTGTTCGGCGAGCCGGGTCGCGGCCGTGTTGCCGGTCGGGTCGGCCTTCTTGATCTCCTTGCTGCCGATCAGCGCCGCCGCGCCGAAGCCGAGGATCAGCGTCATCAGGTAGAACACGCCGATGATGCCGATCGCCCAGGTCACCGACCTGCGCGCGACGCGGGCGTTGGGCACGGTGTAGAAGCGCACCAGGATGTGCGGGAGGCCGGCCGTACCCAGCACCAGCGCGAGCCCGAGCGAGATCAGGTCGATCTTCGACCAGCCGTCCGTGGCCCCGTACTTGAGGCCCGGCTGGAGGAACGACTCGCCCGAACCGGACTTGCTCGCCGCGGTGCCGAGCAGGTCGGCGACGTTGAAGTCGAACTTCGCCAACACCCACACGCACATCACGAACGCGCCGACCATCAACAGCCCGGCCTTGACGATCTGCACCCAGGAGGTGCCCTTCATGCCGCCGACGGTGACGTACACGATCATCAGCGCGCCCACCGCGGCAATGACCGAGATCTGCGCGGTGTCACTCTTGACGTCGAGCAGGAGCGAGACGACCGAGGCGGCGCCGACCATCTGGGCCAGCAGATAGAAGATCGACACGACGATCGTGGACACGCTCGCGGCCATCCGTACCGGGCGTTCACGCATCCGGTTCGCGAGTACGTCGGCCATCGTGTATCGGCCCGAGTTGCGCATCGGCTCGGCGACCAGCAGCAGGGCCACCAGCCAGGCGACCAGGAAGCCGATGGAGTACAGGAATCCGTCGTAACCGGACAGCGCCAGGATGCCCGCGATGCCCAGGAAGGACGCGGCCGACATGTAGTCGCCGCCGATCGCCATGCCGTTCTGGAGGGCGGAGAACGAACGGCCACCGGCGTAGAAGTCCGACGCCGTGCGGTTCTTGCGACTGGCCCAGAAGGTGATGCCGAGGGTCACCACGACCAGCACGGCGAACATCGCGAAGGTCCAGCCTCGGTTGCTGGACTTCGCGGCGAGTTCGAGAGAAAGGTTCACGCTTCGAGTTCCTCTCGCAGTTCGGTGGCGACGGGGTCGAGTCGGGTGCGTGCGAATCGCGAATAGGCCCAGGCGATCACGAACGTCGAGACGAACTGGAGAAGGCCGAACACCAGCGCGACATTGATGTGGTTCATCAGCTCCTTGGCCATGAAGTCACGCGCGTAGGCGGACATCACCACGTACAGCAGGAACCATGCGAGGAACGCGGCGGTGACCGGGAAGATGAAGGACCGCTGGCGCTTCTTGAGCCCCCCGAATCTCGGGTCCTGTTCCATTTCCAGGTAACCCGTGCGGTCGTCGACGTACGGGGCGCGCTGCGCCGGGACGGAGGGGTTCTCGCTTGCCGACGTGGGGTGGGGTTCGGAATCGGACGTGGACTCGGGCTCGGGCTCGGGAGGGCGATCGTGCGGGTCGACGTGCGGAGTCGGCATGGGGCGGTAGGGCTCCTCTCCAGCGGACACCCCGCGCGTGGCCCGAGGCGCCGATCGGGTACCTGACCGCGGTCCGTGGGACCTGGGGCCGCAGCGGAGCGAGTTTAGAGGTGCCGCCAGGACGCGCGGAACCTATCCGATCAACTGAAAGCGGGACTGACGGGTTACGCGGATAACCCACGATTTCCCACCGCTCCGAAGATTGATCGAAATTGCCGATGGGATTGCCACACGCGACCGAACCAATCTCGAAACCGCCCACACGAGAGCGCCACGATCAACCCGAGTCACATCCGAAACGCATCGATCACTCCCATCCCGGGCCCGTCCAGGCACGGAATCCGGCGGCGATTCGACGCCGAACGCAAGATTCGCTTATCACCGTTCGCCAGGCGGTGACCTGCGCGTGCCACCGAGTCGAGGCATCAGGGCGGAGGAATGTGGCTTACTTCGGTCACGTCCAGCCACCACACGTCATCCGGTCCGCCCCATCGCACGACGACCGTCTGCTCGTTGCGGTATCGGCCGATGCCGACGACCACACCGGCGGGCCGGCCGTATTGCAGTTCCCGGGTGGCCGGGGCGACCCAGTCCCCGACGATGACGGTGCCCCGGCAGCGGTAGCAGGTGCACGGTGGCCAGTCGTGTGGCGATTTCGTCGGCGGAAGTCCGGTGGTGTTCGGATACGCCTCGAACCCCACTTCTCGAGGCGGCGATTGCGCCCGACCGGACGAGTCGACGCGATACACCCGGAGGAACATGAATCGCCGCTTGGATGGCAGGGTGACAGGACCGCCGCCGTCCATCTGCCCGTTTGTGTCCATAACGGGAGGGAATCAGCCGGCGCAGCACCCCGGGGGCACAGTCTGTATCCCCTTGCTTACGCGACCAGCCCGGTGGCCGTCGCCAGATCGCGCGCGACACTTTGCACGGAGGGCGGCCCGTCGAGCAGACCCCGAACCATGTGGTGCGTCTCCTGGTTCCACCGGGGAGTTTCCGGAGCAGCTTCGATGGCGGTGGTCAACAGACTCGCCACCTCACTCACCCGACCCTTCAAAGCGTGCGCCCGAGCCACCTCCACCAGATGACGCGCTCGACGCGGCCGGGCGGGAATGCTCTCCGGGGCAATCTTGTCGGCCCAACCCAACGCAGTCCCCACCTGGCGCAGTTCGACCGCCACCGTAACGCCGTGAATCGGGACCACTTTCGGTGAAGTGGACGTCGGCGCCGACCACCAGGTGGAAGGCAGAGTACGGGCGATGGCTGCTGCTCGATCGAACCAGTGCCAGGCATCGCCCTGTTCGCCCGCACGCGCGTGCGTGATGGCAGCGTGGAAAGCCATGTCCACCCAGGCAGAGGCAAGTTCGGGGGAACGACGACGTAGAGGATCCAAGAGCCGAAGAGCTTCTTCGGTCATCGTCTGCGCACTTTCCCACTGGCCCGCCGCACGGAACGCCTCCACCAGGAACCAGGCGGCCTGGCCGATGGCGACGGGGTCACCCGAGGCTCGGGCCGTGGCAAGGGATCGTTCGGCCACACGCCAAACGAGGTTTCCGTCGCCTTGGTAGGCCGCGAACATCTGGACGAGATTCAGCGTGGACGCGTACATCACCTGCGCACGGCGGCGATCGGAGCACTCGGGATGCGAGGCCGCCACCGAAGCGCACGCCACCAAGCCGGGGAGCGCTTCCCCCAATGCGGTGCGATGGTCGCCGCGCGTGATCCGCGACCGCCAGGCCGCCGCAAGCGCAGCCGCAACGTGCTCGACGTCGGGCGCGCTGCCGACACTGGGCCCCAACGGAGCGGTATCCACAGCCCGCCTGACCACGGGCAAGGCCGGGTGCTCCGACCCACAGAACAGTGAAGTCGGCAGCGACACGCCTCCCAGCAAATCCGAAAGGTCCCGGACGCCCAAGTGTTCGGCGAGCTTCACGAGCATCGGCAGGCGCGGCGGCAACAGACGGCCCTTCTCCACCGCCTTGAGCCAACCCTCGGACCTGCCCACAAGGCCGGCCAACACAGCCCGCGACTTTCCGGACCGCTCACGCAAGACTTGGATGCGTTCCCCGACCGACAACGACGGATCAAGTTGAGTCCCCATATCCGGCAGCGTAGACCGGTATGTGGCTTGGATCACTGGCTGTTCGGAGACCCGAAAGCCGGCTGCCGCAGCCGACGACGTCACGCTCGTTGAAGAATCCGTCCCAGCCACAGAGCAGTTCCGCGATCCATGCGCATGATCGCGCACCAACTGTGAGGAGAGTTCCGATGCAAGACATCGCGTGGGAAGACCCGTTCTGCGCCGAGGGAAACTCGTGCTTCCGCCTCGGCACCGATGGCGAAGGCAACGCCTACATCGCCGTCAAGGGCCAGGAAGACCATTACCTCACCGACACCATTGACGCCCTCCGCACCCTCATCCGCGACATCAAGGCCGGCCGGGCCGACCATCTCCTCTAGGCCGTAACGTCGTTGTGGCGGAGGAGCCGGTCGACGGAGCCCGTTGACGGTCCGAACCGGCGCCCCGCGGGCGAGACTTCCTCCGCGAACGCGGCCCATGGGCTCTTCCGGCGCGAGCGCCGGTGATGTGTCGGCGCGTGGACGGCCGCGTCGACGGGCCAACGGGCACGGGCCCCACCGCTCGTGCGGTGGGGCCCGTGCCCGTGGCCTTGCCCAAGGTCTTCCAATGCGTGTGGGTCAGCCGCCCTGTCCGGCGCTGCCGATCGGGCCGACCTTGACCGGGGAGCCGGCGCCGTCCGTGACGGGCAGCGTGGCGGCGCCCGGCCAGCGCACGGTGATCGACTTGGTCTCTCCGGGCGGGGTCACCAGCAGGCCGGTGATCCGGACGCCGGAGCCACCGGTGTCGTTGCTCGGGTAGGTGATGCCGAAGGACACCGACGCGTCGCTCTTGAGCGTGAACGGGTCCGCCGACTGCCCCGTGCGCTTCGCGGACAGCGGCCCCTGGTTGGTCTCCAGGTCGACGCCAGCGAATCCGGACATCGTGCAGTTGTGGCCGATGTTCTTGAACGTCACCGCGACGGTGCGTTCGGCGTCGCCGGTGATGGTGGCGTCCTGCGCGGTGGCCCTGAGGTCGTCCGTGCGGCACTTGCCGATCGAGCCGTTGTCGCCCGCACCCCCGCCGGCGCCTCCGGCGGCGGTCGCGCCCTGCCCGCCGGAGCTCTTCCCGGCGGGGGGCTGCGCGGCGGGGGCCGTCCCGCCGCCCTGGTTGCCGCCCGTGGTCGCGGAACCGGGCGCTGCGGGCGGAGCGGCTTGGGTGTTGGCCGCCGGAGCAGCGGGCGCGGTGCCTTGACCGGCCTTCGAGTTCGAGTCCGACTCCTGGCACGCCGTCGTCAGCATGGCGCCGCCGACGATGGCTGCGGAGACGAGGAGGGCGGTGCGACGGTTGCCGAACATGAAGAACCCCTTGGTATCAGGTGATTGGAGCCGAAGCGGTTCCGGCTCGTCGGTGCCTGCCTGATCACTATGTAGGGGCTGCGAGCCGACGCGATACGGGAGTCGATGCTCCACGACGCCGCTGTCGCAGTTCGGTGACATGGTCACGAGAAGGAACGAGGGTGGGCCCGGCACGCCCCGCTCGACGCCCCGGCAACGCTACGTTTGCCCTGGTCACAGCGTTCCCGGCCCGGCTCGGTGGACAGTGTTACAGGAGTCGCGCCGTCCCACGGTGCAGCCCCCGTGCCCACCCCACCGTCGGCGCGGTGTCGCGCGGCCCCATCGCACGTGTTTCCCCGCAACCGTCGGCCCGATCGCCGCCAAGCCGCCATGCGGGACCAACACCTCCACGCGTAACAGCCATTCGCTGATCGGATGATCCGAGGGAAGCGACCTGCGGCGCGTATCGGACGGGCCGCCGGAACTCCGAGCCGTGTGCGCGAAGATCGGCGCGACTCGGTGGTGTCGGGCGTGAAGATCGGGAAGGCTCACGCGCATGGTCTCGGTATTGCAGAACGTGGCGATCGACTGTGCGGATGCCTACGAGTTGGCTCGGTTCTGGAGCGGTGTGACGGGCCGTCCGCTGCATCCGGAGGACAGACCGGGTGACCGGGAAACCCAGGTGATGCTTGCGGAGGGCCCGGTGCTGTACTTCAACCAGGTGCCCGAGCCCAAGACGATCAAGAACCGGATCCACCTGTGTTTGCGCCCCGAGACCTCGCGCGATCAGGAGGTGGACCGGCTGCTGGGCCTCGGGGCCACCTTTGTCGCCGATCACCGCAACCCCGACGGTTCGGGCTGGGCAATCCTCGCCGATCCCGAAGGCAACGAATTCTGCGTTCTGCGCAGCGAATCCGACCGAGCGACCGTGGACTCCTGACGCCCCACCGCCCCGGGCCGGTATCGCATGGCAGCTTGTCACGGCCCGCATCCGCGGGCCGTGGACACCCGGCCTAGTCGCCGTCCGGCCACAGCCGCGGGGGTGCGACCTTGGCCAGGTACGCCTGGGTCTCGGCGCCGTCCAAGAGCGCTTCGAGGGTGAGGTCGCCGGTGATGTGCGGGTAGAAGCGGCTCGCGTTCCAAGTCCGTTCGTACGTCGGCGGGTCCAGTACGAGTACGCGCTCGCCGTCCACGATCGGAATGTCCGCCGGGCAGCCCTCGTTCCAGATCCACGCGCCGTCCGCGCCGGCCAGATTGAACGCGCCGGTCGTCGTCGGCGCGCTGTCCGGGTCGAACGCCGCGTCCCGGGACGCCGCCACCGCCTCGGCCGACGGCGGGTCGCCCGCGATGTGCCCGCCGCCGATGAGGATGTGCCGGATCAGCGTGTGCAGTTGGAAGTTGTCGCCGATGCGGGTGACCCGCATCCGGTAGCCCGTCCCCGTCGGCCGATGCAGCACGACCAACGGCTCGTCGTCGAACATCTTGAGCAGATAGCGCAGGCACTTGAGGTCCGCGTCGCCGAGCGCGGCCTCCTCGGCCGACGCGACGAGCGTGCCGTCGGCCTGTGCCGCCCGGCGTATCTCCTCGTGCGACAGCATCGCAACGGCCGCCATCTCCCACAGCGGCAACTGCATCCACGCGGACACGGCGGCGAACCGTCCCTCGTCCAGTCCGCCCGCCGAAGCCGCAACGCGTTCGATTACCTCGCCCAGGGCGAGATGGTCGCGCTCGGGCAGGTCGTCGCCGACCGCCTCCGCCCACAGCGCGGGGAAGCCCGCGACGTCGCGCAGGGCGTCCCGCACACCGGCGAGAACCGGTCCCGAACACGCCTGCGGATCCGCGCCGTTCTCCACACAGGCGCCGATCATGACGGCGAGGATCGCTCCCGCCCCCAGAGGGGTTCGCGGCAACAGGGCGGCCAGTCGCGGCCCCACCTCGGCGCTGCTCTTCGGCTTCGCCTCCTCGAACGCGTCGCGCAGTTGCCCGTACGCCTCGTTCAACAGGACGTCGTCCCGCTCCGCCAAGGCCCGTTCGAGTCGGTCGACCGCCGTGTTCAAGCCACGCCCGCGAAAGATCATCCACGCAACGTAGCGACCCGCACCGTCATTGCCATGCGCATGCGGCAATCGGGCGATGCGCCTCGCCCCGGCCGGCTTCGGCCGGCTGCCGCCCGGCCACCTCACCCGGTGCCGCGCGCCCGGTGGCAATCGGCACCGGACGCACTCGCCCACGGCAAAGCGCCCCACTCGTCGGAAGCGATCGGCGCGCCGGGTCACGACGGCGCGCGAGCGAGGAATGGAGTCAGTTGAAGGCGTCGATATACACCGAGCAATTCCCAGGCGCCGCCGGTGTCTGCACCAGCATCCTGGTGAATCCCTTGCCTTCACGGGAATAGGCCACTGTGGAACCGATATCCGGACGCCAGCCGTGCCTCGTGGCAAAGTCCCGGACGTACCTGTTGTCGACATCATCCACAGCAGTCGGGGCGCCCGGCTTCGCCTCGGCAAGCACGGCCGGAACCGCCCCACAGGGGATCCGATAGGTGAGCGACAAGCTCGTCCCCATCATGTTTCCCCCGGCGGAGAAGTGAACATCGACGGCCTCCACCGGAAGGGTGGTGCCGGTCAGCCGCAACGACTTCTTCAGGGAAAAACTGGGATCGCTCCCCGCATCGGCACGCGAATCATGTCGGTCCGGCGCCCATGGATGCCAACGATGGATCTGGTACACCCCCATCGTCACGAGGCTCAGAACCAGCATCCCGACCAGAAAAGCGGCACCCAAGAACAAGGCCCGGGAAACGGAATCCTTCACCCTGCGCACCGCACCACCAAGGTTCACGACCCGGGCTGCGGAGCCGCATAGAACGTCGTGCTGCCGACGATATCAAAATCGTGCGCCAGCCCCGTCTCGTTGAGCCGAGCCAAATCGTTCTGAGGCACACCCTTGATATCACCCCGGGGCACGCCGCCCTCCGGATTCCCCCAGTTGTAGCGCTTGTAGATATCCACCCGCACCTGCCCCACCGGTTTCCCGTCGACCATTTTGAAATCGGATCCGACGATCCGGTACTGATAACCGTTCATCGTGTAGTACCAGTCGAGCAGCTGCTTCTGACTTCCGGCCGACTCGGGGGCTTTCATATCATGATAGATACTCCCCTGTTGCCACCCGGTATCGAAGCTCCCCTTCGGGCCGGCGGAGAGGATGGTCTGCGTCACCAACTTCTGGAGGGCGGGATTCTGATTGATCAGCTCCTTCGCGTCGAACTGGACGTCCTGCCCGTTCCCTTCGAGCCAGTTCTTCATGTAGGAGGCCGCACGCGGATTGTCGAAATACGCGTCCTGCCCGGCAACCATGGCCTTCGCGGCCAGGCGCGTCGCCTGGTCCTTGGCGGTCGGGTCGGTTACGTCGAACTCGCGTTTGGGACCTGTGTCCTCCCGGTTGACCGGTGGCTTCGTGAAGTAGGGCGGAATGGTGCTCGACCCCGCCGGGGTCATCGTGTTGCGGTCCGGCAGGTGATCGGCGAAGCCGCGGATCTGCTTGGCGAACGTTCCGGCCGATTCGTCGTGCTGCTTCTTCAGGCCCTCCGCGGCCTTGATGATGCCCTCCAATTCGTCCTCCGCCCGATCCACGGCCTGTTTGGCCAGGCCGTGACGTTGCAGGAGGGCTTCGAGGTCGCCGCCGGAGCGGGTGACGATCTCGGTGAAGCCCAGATCGACGTCCGGGTTCGCCTTCGCCTCCTTCACCCGGGCTCGGGCCGCCACTGCCTGAGCCTCCAGGGTCGTTCGCGAGCGCTGGTACTCGGCGAGGAGGTACGACCACTCACCCAGCGTGTGGTCGACACCGTTCAGGGCGTCGTGCATGATCCACACTTCCGGGTAGATCCCCTGGACCGCGTCGTGGCAGCTTGCGCCGGCCAAACCGGTCCACGCTCCGGGATCGCGCAGCGTGCGCTCCAGTTCCGCCCGCACGGTGCCCAGTTGCCCCGCCGCCTGACGCACCTTCTCGGCCAGCTGACCGATCGCCGGCACCAGCCCCGGAGTCGGGTCGAACCGTAACCCGGGAAACTCCTTCGAGGCCGAGCTCATGCGAACGCCCCACCGATCCGACTCCGCCCCGGAGTCGTGGGCGGTGCGCTCGACGGCACGGATTTGCCATGTGGATCCAGGATGGAACGAAGCGGAGACCCGGGTTCCGCCGGCGACGCGGGGGGCATCGGGGGCGACGTCGGAGCGCCGCCGGCAAGCCGAGTCATGGAAGCACCCACATGCTCTTCGGTCACCCCGTATGCGGCTTTGGATTGATCGACCGCCGACCGGAACTCGCCGATCCGGCCACGGAATTCCTTGACCCGCTTATCCCACTTTTGCTTGAAATGGTCGCACGCGGTATCAAGATCCTTGTGCCCGGTCCGGATCGGACCCGTCTCGTGCAGTGCTTCGAGTGCCGCGTCCGTGGCGCGGGTCGAGCCGTCGAACGCGGTTGTCAACGCGTCCAGCCAGCCGAAGTCCACCGAAAACCGTTCAGCCATCACACACCCCCCGGTCAGTGCGAAGAGCCGATTGTATCCCGTCGATTGCACAGGGCAACCAAATCCGGTCGATCTGACGAGGTGCGGGCCCCGTACGCCGAAGCGCGCCCCTCGGCGTGAGGAGCGCGCTTCGCACGGAAGGTGATCCGACGACCGATGCCGGGTCAGAAGACGAAGACGCCTCGCGCGATTTTGCCCGCCTCCGCGTCCTCGACCGCGTGGTGGAAGTCGTCCAACGCGTAGGTCCGGGTGACCAGTTCGTCGAGCTTGAGGCCGCCGGTCCGGTACAGGTCGGCGTAGCGCGCGATGTCGTACTGCGGGCGGGAGGAGCCGTAGCGGCAGCCCATGATCGACTTGTCCAGGAACATCGAGGACACGTGGAAGGACGCCTCGGCGTCCGACGGCGCGACGCCCAGGATGATCGCCTGGCCGGCCCGCCCGAGCATGTCGATCGCGTTGCGGATCACCGCGACGTGCCCGACGCACTCGAACGCGTGGTCCACGCCGCCCGGCACCAGGGCCTGAACCGCCTTGACCGAGTCCTCGACCGCCCGCGCGTCGACGAAGTCGGTCGCGCCGAACTCGCGCGCCACCTCCTCCTTCGCCGGGTTCGCGTCCACGGCCACGATCCGCACCGCGCCCGCGAGCTTCGCGCCCTGGATCACGTTGAGGCCGATGCCCCCGGTGCCGATCACCGCGACGGTGTCGCCGGGCTGTACCTTCGCCCGGTTCAGCACCGCACCCACGCCGGTCAGCACACCGCACCCGATCAGCGCGGCGGACGCGAGCGGGATGTCCTTGGGGATCTTGACCGCCTGGACGCCCTTGACCACGATCTTCTCCGCGAACACCGACAGGCCCGCGAAGTTGTAGACCGGCTTGCCGCCGCGCGTGAACGGCTGGTTGAGCTGGCCGAAGCTCTTGGCGCACATGGTCGGCCGGCCGCGGTCGCACTCGCGGCACGCACCGCACGAGGCGAGCGTGGACAGCGCCACGTGGTCGCCGGGCTTGACGTGCGACACCAACTCGCCGACGGCCTCCACGACACCCGCACCCTCGTGTCCGAGCACGACCGGAGGCGGGAAGGGGATGGTGCCGTTGATCACCGAGATGTCGCTGTGGCACAGACCGGCAGCGCCGATCTTCACCAGGACCTCGTTGGCCCCGGGTGCACGCACCTCGAGGTCATCGACGATCGAGGCTTCCTTGCCGTCGAAAAGAACGCCCTTCACCGGTTCCTCCTCCATCGGAAATGGGCTGACGAGCCGGGGCGCTCGACGGCTTACCGGCCGGACCGGCTCCGGAGCTCAAGCGCGCACGCGTACCCGCGCGGCACTCTAGCCCGGAACTGATGAGCAGTCAGCCGGTTGTGACAGTCCTCTCGTCACCCCCCGAAACCGCCTCTGAGCAGCCCGTCGATCACACACGTGTCGCATCGACGCACGGTTCACCACCCTTGCCGGCACGGCCACTTCACACCCCGCGCGGCACGCCGGCGGCATCCAGGATCCGATGCATCACCTCGACCGGCAGCGCCGGATTGCGCGCGGCGTACGGGCCGAGTTCGGGATCGTCCAGCAGCACAAGCAAGCGATCCACCGGCACCGCCGGATGCCGCGCGAGCGCCGTCCGCACACATCGCTCCGGATCCGCGAGCAGGCCGAGCACCACCTCCGCCGAGGCCCCCGGATCACGCAGCACGAGTTCCCGCATGCCGGGATCGGGATCACCCGCGAACCGCGCGAGCCCGTGCGTCGGGAAGCCGGGGCGATACGTCAGCCGATTCCGGTGGCAACCGTGAAAGTCCCGATACGCCCGCAGCAGCAACTCCGGTGCAACACCCACCTGGTGACGACAGGTCAGCACCCGCACCCCGAGATCCGGGTCCACGGCCAGGGCGTCGCGCAGCTCGTCGGCAAGTGCACCCGCGTCCGACCGGGCACGCCCTTGCCCACCCGAGCACGCCGCGCGGCGCCGCAGTGCGGGATGCCGTGAGCGCGCCCACTCCTCCGGCGTCCCCACCAGGCACCGCGGCACGAGTTGCATCGGGTCGTCCAAGTCCGCCAATGCGGGCACCTCGTAGTCGATAGCGGCCCGCTGACCTTCCGTCAACTCCGGCCGAATCGACACCCGATAGCGAATACGCGGATCGGGATCCCGGGCGAGCACCGCGACCAGATCGGCCGGCAGATGCGAATTCCCGGCGGCGTAGGGCCGGTAGTGCGGGGGCGCGTCGCCCAGGACGATGCGTTCGGCGTCGGCGCGGGTAAGCGGGCGGTGGGAGATGAAGAACTCGCTGCCTCGGCCGGTCGGTGACCAGTCGATGTCGGTCAGGCATCGGCGTACGTCGAAGGCCGCGCGCCTCGCCCGACGGCGCACCCCACGCACGGGGTCCAGGGTCAGCGCCACCCGATCGACCATCACGTGGCTCTCCCACCACCAGCACGCCATCAACCGCAGTTCCGCCTCCGGTCGCCGGGCGAACGACCGGTAGATGTGCGAGGGCGTGTCCGGGGAGGCCACGAGTTCCTGCATCATCTCGTCCCGGGTCAGCAGATCACCGTCGGGATCGCCCTCGGACCACATCACATGCGAAAGAAACCGCGCGTACGCATCGTCCGGCAGCGGTCGCGGATCCCCGTCCGGATGCCGGCCCCCGCGAACCGTCCACACGGCCACCACTCGGTCCGGATCGGTGACCAACCGCGCCCGCTGCACCGGATCCACATGCGGATTGCCGGCCAACGCCATCCGCACCCGGCGATCGGGATGCCCGACCATCACCTCGATCACCTCCTGCGGGAAGGCCGTCGCCTCGGCAAGCCCGTTGCAGGCCACCCGCCCCAACTCACCCGTCAACGCCCGTAACAAAGCCTCCCCCGGCACCGCCGGATTCCCGAGCACACCCGCAACCAGCCCATCGATCCCCGACATCGCCCGTCACCCCCGGCCCGGAACGCCCGTCGCGTCCAGGATTCGGTGCATCGCCTCGACCGGAAGCGCCGGGTTACGCGCCGCGTGCGGTGCGAGTTCGGCGTCGGCGAGCAGCGTGAGCAGATGTTCGGTCGGCACTGCCGGATGCCGTGCGAGGGTGGTTCGTACGCAACGCTCCGGGTCGGCGAGCAGCCCGAGCACCACCTCGGCCGGCGCCTGCGGGTCGAGCACGACGAGTTCGCGCATGGCCGGGTCCGGGTCGGCCGCGAATCGGGCGAGCCCGTGGGCGGGAAAGCCCGGCCGGTAGGTCAGCCGCCACCGATGGCGACCGCGAAACTCCCGATACGCGCGCAACAGGTCCTCGGCCGGCACGCCGATCTGGTGACGGCACGTCAGAACCCGTACGCCCATGTCCGGGTCGGCCAGCAGCCCGTCCCGCACCTCGTCCGGCAGTCCCGGCGCACACGCCGCCTGCCGCCGCCGCACCGGGTGCGCGGAGCGCGCGTAGTCGACGGGCGATTGGGATGGGGCCAGGTACGGATACCACGCGACCTCGTCGAGGTCGGTCAACTCCGGCACTCGATAGTCGATCGCGGCGCGCTCCTCCTCGGTCAGCTCGGGCCGAAGCGAGACCCTGTCCCGGACGTACGGATCCTCGTCCCGAGCCAGGACGGCTACCAGGTCCGGCGGCAGGTGCGGGTTCCCGGCCAGCGCGCTGCGGTAGTGGTCCGGGCAGTCCTCCCCTCGAACCACCCGCTCCATCACCTCCCGTTCCACGAGCCGACTGCTGAAGACCCAACTGTGGCCCCAGTTCTCGGGATTCCAATCGATATCGATCCCGGCGTAGACCTCCGCGTCGTCTTCGGCCACCTCCCGAGCCTCCGCGCGCACGTCCGGGTCCGGGTCGGTCAGCAGCGCGGCCCGATCCTCGGCCGACAGGCCGAGCACGAACCGGGCCGCGAACCGGCGCAGCCCCGGCTGGGGATGCCGGGCGAGCGCCTGTCGCAACCGATGCGGCATGCTTGCGCACCGATTCATCGCCTCCAACAGCCCCAGTTCATCCCAGGGTTGGTCCTCACGCGCGACGTTCGCCCACTGCCGAGCGGCGAAGAACGCCTCGTAGGCGGCATCCGGCAGCGGTCTCGGCTCGCCGTCGGGGTGCGTGCGGTATCCGAAGAGATTCGCGAGCACCACCCTGCGCCGATCGTGCACGAGCCGACCTCGTTGCTCGGCGTCGATGTACGGATTCGCGGCGACTGCGGCCCGCACACTCTGATCCGAGTGCACGAGCATCACCTCCACCACGTCCCGGGGCAGGCCCGGCGCGTGGCGGAAGGCCCGTCGCAGTGGTTCGTCCTCGGTGCTCAGGAGCACCCGGAGCAGCACCGCGCTCGGTACCGCCGGATTCTTGATCACGCATTCCGCGAGAGATCGTGTCCCGAACATTCAGTCCCCCGTCACCTCACACCCCGGAGGAACAGCCTGCCGGCTCGGGCCGTTTTCGGAGCTTCACGACGATCGTGCCCGGCAACCTTCAGCCGCCCGCGGCGCCGAGGGCAGAGGGCATCGCCTCGATGCTCGGAATGCCCACGACGCCCGGGATCCACGGCCTCACCGCAACCGAAATGGCGAACCCTCCTCCCCGCCACCGACCCGCCCGAGTCGGTTCATCCGCCTCAAGCAGCGTGCGGCGTGAAGACGACGGTCGATGTGTCCTCGTCCAGGGCGATGTTCAACGATGCGTCGAGCGCCTTCGCCAGGCGGGCGAGCAGCGGGAGGGTCGGCACCGTGCCGCCGAGTTCGAGCTGGGAGATCTGCGGCTGGGTCATGTCCGCCCGCTTGCCGAGTTCGCTCTGCGAGATGCCCAGCTCGGTCCGCCGATCCCGAACCGCTCGGCCGAGCACCGAAGCCATGCGGATCTCCGCGCGCATGGACTGGACCTCGGGCGATTCGATGTCGCCGGCCACAAGCCTCCAGTCCCGAGTGAGCTTCCAGCGCGTGTGGCTCATGAGGATCCTCCTTCGCGCAAGGATCATCCGGATACAAGTGTATAGCCGGGCATCCGAGGCCCGGCGGCCGCGCGCGGCAGCCGCGGAGAGGGTGACCTCCGCGAGTGCCGGCGCGCCGTCCGAGTCCGGTGGAGGCCTGGCGTCGCCGTGGCGCGATGGCGGATGTACGGACGAATCGTGATCGGGGAAGGGAAATCGGTGCCCACAGGATATTGACGCCTCGTCCGACACTGATCACCCTGAGTGTGGCGGTCGTTCGCGAGGGGACGACGAGGCGCCCGGGAAGTGCCCCGGGTTTCCTCGACGAAGTGGGACCGTCATCGTTCCGGGCCTCGTCGCGGTGCCCGGAGCGCACGCGGGCCCCGGGACAGGACAATCCTGTCCGGGGCCCGCATGCCGTCCGGTCTACGCGTGTTCGAGGGCCGCGCCCGACCCGGGCCGGATGCCGACCCGACGCACGCCGCCGCTTCCCGGACCTACTTGATCGCCACCGGGTTCACCGGTGTGCCGACGCCGCCCACGAAGGGCTCCGGCGAGGCCTCCAGGAAGAACTCGTACACGCCGTCCGCGGCGCAGTCCTCGGACAGCTCCTCCAGGTTCCAGTTCTGCCCCTGGAGCATGCCCATCTCCACCAGGTGCAGCGCGTGCACGGCCATGAAGCAGTCCTCGATCTCCGGCGGGAAGACCTCGAACGTCACGGTGTCGTTGGCCACCGCCGCGACATCGCGCGCGTGGAACCACTCGGGCGTGCGCACCGACAGGCCCGGGCCGTAGAAGTACATGTCCTTCTCGCCCGCGAAGTACTGCCGGATCTGCCCGGTGCGCACCAGCACGATGTCGCCCGCGCGCACCTTCACGTTGCCGAACTCCTCGGCCGCCTCCAGGTCCGCGGGGGTCACCGCGTACTCCGGGGGCAGGATGTCCACGCCCTTGGCCCGGGCCACGTCCAGCAGCACGCCGCGCGAGACCAGCGTCTTCACGTTGTGGATGCCGAGCCGGCGGGCACCCTCCTCCGCGGTGACCGTCTCCTTGGCCGAGTGGCCGTTGTACAGCCGGTCGTCGTAGGTCGCGTGGGTCAGCCCGTCCCAGTGCGTGCCCGCCTGGATGCCCATCACCACCGAGTCGTCGCTGGTGGCCACCGTGCCGGGGCCGAACACCTCGTGGTTGACCAGGAACGTGGTGCGCTTGGGGTTGTCCCGGCCCGGGATCATCCCGTTCTGGATCCCGTCCTCGCGCAGCTCCACGGCCAGCGAGAAGCGCTTGCCGGTACGCACGCAGGCCGCCGCGGCCTTGACCACGTCGGCCGTGATCAGGTTCACCGTCCCGATCTCGTCCTCCTGGCCCCACCGGCCCCAGTTGTTCACGCGTGCGGCCAGTTCATGGAACTCGGGGGGCAGCGACATGGGGGAGCCTCCTCCAGGCGGTGGTGACACGTGCCGATGAGCACGAATACCGACAGGCGCACTCTCGGAAGCCGACGACCGCGCTGTCAAGTGTTGTCAAGAACTGTGCATGGTGCTGTGTGCTGCGGCACTCTACCCAGGAAAACTAACGGATCGTCAGATAATGTCGAGAGGGCGTTCTCACAGGCCGCGCACCTTGCGTCCGCAAGGCGGCAAGGCCGCGACGTCGCGCACGCCTGCCCGGGTCCCGCCCGCGCAGGCGCGCGAAGCAGAGCGGTCGAAGCGGCTCGGGTCGCACCGACCGCGGAGCGCGCCACGACCGACCCGACCTGGGCCTCGGCCCTCGATTTCCGGGGCCTACCGACGAGGCCACCGACAAGGAGCGGACAACACATGGGTGACTTCCTCACGGGCAAGGTAATCGCGGTCACCGGCGCCGGCCGGGGCATCGGCCGCGCCGTCGCCCTCGCCGCCGCCGCGCACGGCGCCAAGGTGGTCGTGAACGACTACGGCGTCGCGATGGACGGCAGCGCGCCGACCAGCGAGGTCGCCGACGCCGTGGTGAAGGAGATCGAGGCGCTCGGCGGCGAGGCCGTCGCCGTCGCCGACTCCGTGGCCACGATGGAGGGCGGCGCCCGCATCGTGCAGGCCGGCGTCGAGAAGTGGGGCCGGATCGACGGTGTCGTCACCGTCGCGGGCAACCTGCGCGAGCGCATGCTCTTCAACATGACCGAGGACGAGTGGGACAGCGTCATCGCGACCCACCTCAAGGGCACCTTCACCGTCGTGCAGGCCGCGTCCAAGGTGATGAAGACCCAGGGCTTCGGCTCGATCGTCGGCTTCACCTCCGGCGTGTACGCGCTCGGTTCGGTCGCCCAGGCCAACTACGCCGCGGCCAAGGGCGGCATCGTCTCGTTCGTGCGCTCCGCCGCGCTGGGCCTGAACAAGTACGGCGTCAACGCCAACTGCGTCGCGCCGGTGGCCCGGACCCGGATGTCCGAGGGCGTCCCGCAGACGCTCAAGGAGATCGGCGACCCCGAGGACGTCGCCGAGCTGGTGGTGTTCCTGCTCTCCGACCACGCCAAGAACATCACCGGTCAGGTGTACACGACCGCGGGCCCCAAGATCGCGTTGTGGGACCAGCCGCACGAGATCAAGACGATGTACGCGGCCGACCGCTGGACGGCCGAGGAGATCGCCGAGAAGCTGCCCACCCAGATCGGCCAGGACCCGATGCCGGTGCTCGCCCAGCTCAAGGAGTACGCGGCCGCCGCGGCGAAGAAGAAGGCCGCCGAGGCCGCTGCCGCCGCCGGCAACTGACCCAGCCCTCGGCAGGCGTCACCCGCGCGGGGTCCGGTGTCCCCAAACCCCGCGCGTGGCCGCCGACCCTCGGAAGACGAGATTGGACACGCTGTGGATTTCCGGTACAGCGCCGAGGACGAGGAGTTCCGGGCCGAGGTCCGCGAGTGGCTCCGGGAGAACCTCTCCGGTGAGTTCGCCGCGGCCGTCGGTACCGGCGGTCCCGGCAGCGAGCACGAGCACTTCGAGATCCGTCGGGCCTGGGAACTGCGCCTGGGCGAGGGCGGCTGGATCGGCCTGGACTGGCCCAGGCGGTACGGGGGGCGCGAGGCGTCCCTGATGCAGCAGGTGATCTTCGGCGAGGAGTACGCCCGCGCGCAGGCGCCCGGTCGGGTCAACCACATGGGCGAGAACCTGCTCGGCCCGACCGTGCTCGCGTTCGGCACCGACGAGCAGAAGGCCCGCTTCCTGCCCGCCATCGCGCGCGGCGAGGAACTGTGGTGCCAGGGCTACTCCGAGCCGGGCGCCGGCTCCGACCTGGCCAACCTGCGCACCACCGCGACCATCGACCCGGAGACCGGCGACTGGCTGATCACCGGTCAGAAGGTGTGGACCTCGCTCGCGCACGAGGCGAACTGGTGCTTCGTGCTGGCCCGCACCGATCCCGCGTCGCAGCGGCACAAGGGCATCACCTTCCTGCTCGCGCCGATGGACCAGCCCGGCATCGAGATCCGCCCGATCGTCCAGCTCACCGGCACCAGCGAGTTCAACGAGGTGTTCTTCGACAACGCCCGGGCCGGCGCCGAGCACGTGGTCGGCGAGGTCGGCGCGGGCTGGGGCGTGGCGATGGGTCTGCTCGCGTTCGAGCGCGGGGTGTCCACGCTGGCCCAGCAGATCGGCTTCGAGATCGAGTTGGACCGGGTGGTCGCCCAGGCCAAGGCGAACGGCGCGATCGAGGACCCGGTACTGCGCGATCGGCTGTTGCAGAGCTGGATCGACCTGAAGGTGCTGCGCTGCAACGCGCTGCGCACGCTCGGCTCGCCCGACCCCGGCGCCGCGTCGGTGGCCAAGCTGGTGTGGGCCGGTTGGCATCAGCGCCTGGGCACGCTCGCGATGGACGTGGCCGGCGTCGAGGCCACCCTGGCCGCCGAGGCCCCGTACGAACTGTCCGCCGCACAGCGCCTGTTCCTGTTCACCAAGTCCGACACCATCTACGGCGGGTCGAACGAGGTGCAGCGCAACATCATCGCCGAGCGCGTCCTCGGCATGCCCCGTGAACCGCGAGGAGACGCCAAGTGAGCCCCACCCCCGCCCCCGCCTACGTCGAGGGCCACGGCCTGCTGGCCGGCAAGACCGTGCTGATCACCGCCGCGGCGGGCACCGGGATCGGCTTCGCGGCGGCCAAGCGTGCCGCCGAGGAGGGCGCCGTGATCGCGATCAGCGACAAGCACGAGCGCCGACTCGGCGAGGCCGCCGACGAACTCGCCAAGCTGATCGGGACCCGGCCGCTCGCCGTCCCGTGCGACGTCACGGTCGAGGAGGACGTGCAGAACCTGATCGACACGGCCGCGCGCGAACTCGGCGGCATCGACGTGCTGATCAACAACGCCGGGCTCGGTGGCGAGGCCAACCTCGTCGACATGACCGACGCGCAGTGGGACCTGGTCATGAACGTGACCCTGAACGGCACGTTCCGCTGCACCCGGGCGGCGCTGCGGCACATGCAGCCGCGCGGCAAGGGTGTGATCGTCAACAACGCCTCGGTGCTGGGTTGGCGGGCGCAGAAGGGCCAGGCGCACTACGCCGCGGCCAAGGCCGGCGTGATGGCGCTGACCCGTTGCTCCGCCGTGGAGGCGGCCGAGTTCGGTGTACGGGTCAACGCGGTCGCGCCGAGCATCGCGATGCACGCGTTCCTGGCCAAAGCCTCATCCGAGGAGTTGCTCGAAGAGCTCTCCTCGCGCGAGGCGTTCGGCCGCGCGGCCGAGCCGTGGGAGGTCGCGAACGTGATGGTCTTCCTCGCCTCGGACTACTCCTCGTACATGACCGGCGAAGTCGTCTCGGTCAGCTCGCAACGCGCCTGACGGCACGACGGGCCCGACCATCCCACGCTCTCGCCTGACGACCCGTCATCTCACCGACACCGAACGCCACAACGCATCCTGACGACACGTCACCTCGCGCGGCGACCCAGCGCACCGCGCGCCGCCTCGCTGACGCGTCGTCAATAGCGGCGCCTGGGCCCGGGTATCAGTCCCCGCAGGGACCGGCCCGGGCTTTCGCGCGCGCCGGCCCGATCCGGACCGTGCACACCGGCCCGATCCGGCCCGCGGCTGCCGCGGGCGAGGAAGTCGAGGATGTCGGGCAGCAGTTCGCCGACCCGATACGGCGGCCCCCCGGCCTCGCCGTCGACCGGTTCCGGGCGGTCCGCGTCATCCGGCCCGTAGGCCGACCACTCGACCTCGCACCATGGGTGCTCCCGACCACATTGCGGGCAAGCATTTCCGCTCATGTCCACCCACGATAGGTGGTCGATCGCGGACGCGCCGTAACTTTTCCGGACTTGTCCAGAACCGGTCCGTCGGTCGCGCCCGGATCACGCCCGGCGCGCACGCGGGAGCGGGCCGCGAGCGAGACGGGGCCCACACATCTATTGCCGACCGCCACTCGAAATGAACCCTGGCCGGTGTTACTTTGATCTGACTATCCGTCAGGTTCTGTGCCGGCTGCCTCACCTGCACGTACACAGGTGAGGCTGCCGGCATGGGCGCGCCCCGAAAGGCGACCCGTGGACTTCGACTTCTCCCCCGACCAGACCGCGTTCAGCGAGACGGTCGAGCGGTTTCTCGACGCCAATCCCGACCCTGAAGTGTTCGATGTCACCCGGGAGAACATGGCCCAGGTCGTCGACACCCCCGCCCGCCGCGCCTACATGCGCAAGATGGCCGACCAAGGCTGGCTCGGCATCACCTGGCCCGAGGAATGGGGCGGCCAGGACGGCGACGGGGTCTACGAATACCTGCTCAACGAAGCCCTCGCCGGGCGCGGTGGACCGCAGATCGGCAAGGGCGTCGGCATCATCGGCAAGACCCTGCTCGCGCACGGCAGCGACAAGCTCAAGGCCGAGTTCCTGCCCAAGATCCTCAAGAACGAGGTCGAGTTCGCGGTCGGCTACAGCGAGCCGGAAGCCGGCTCCGACGCCGCCTCGATGAAGCTGCGCGCGGTCCGCGACGGCGAGGGCTGGCGGCTCAACGGCCAGAAGACCTGGACCACCTCCGCGCACTTCGCCGAGTGGTACTGGGTCGGCGCGCGCACCGACCCCGACGCGCCCAAGCACCACGGCATCACCCTGTTCCTGGTGCCGATGGACCACCCGGGCATCACCGTCCGGGGCATCTGGACGATGGGCGACGAGCGCACCAACGACGTCTTCTTCGACGACGTGTGGGTCTCCGACGAATACGTGGTCGGCGAGCTGAACAAGGGCTTCCAGTACATCTCCCAGGCACTGGACCTGGAACGCTTCACGATGTTCTCGTTCGCCCCGATCCAGCAGCGGCTGAACGTGCTCACCGAGTACGTCAAGGAGGCCACCCGCGACGACGAGCCGCTGCGCGAGGACCCGATCGTGCGCAAGCAGCTCGCCACGCTGGTCACCGAGGCCGCCGTCGCCCGCCTGCTCGGCCTGCGCGTGGTGGCCGCCGCGGCCGGTGGCGGAAAACCGCCCACGGTCGAGGCGTCCGGCTACAAGCTGTACGCCACCGAGCTGTCCAAGCGGCTCGCGAACGCGTCGATGGACATCGCCTCGCCGGGCACCCAGCTGCGGGTGGGCACCGAGGACGCGCCGATGACCGGTCGCGCCGACTCGACCTACCGCTACACCGTGCTCGACACCATCGGCGGCGGCACCTCCGAGGTGCAGAAGAACATCATCGCCCGCCGCGGTCTCGGCCTTCCCAAGAACTTCTGACGGGGCCGCGGTCATGTCCGGAGAGTTCCTGGAAGGCGTCACGGTGCTGGACCTCGCGAGCGTGGGCCCCGCCGCCCGCGCCTCGCGCTGGTTGGCGGACTACGGGGCCGAGGTGATCAAGGTCGGCCCGGTCCCGGCCAAGAGCGGCGTGCAGATCGCGCCGCCCTACTACTCGTACAGCGCGCATCGGCGGATGAAGCGCGTGCTGGTCGACATGAAGGCGCCCGAGGGCCGCGAGGCGTTCCTGACCCTGGTCGAGGGCGCCGACGTGGTGATCGAGAGCTTCCGCCCGGGTGTGGTGGACCGGCTGGGCATCGGTCCGGAGGCGGTCGCGGCGCGCAATCCGTCCATCGTCTACTGCTCGACGTCCGGCTTCGGTCAGGACGGCCCGCACGCCCAGCAGGCCGGGCACGACCTGAACTACCTGGGCGTGGGCGGCTTCCTGCACATGTCCGGCCCCGGCCCGGACGGCGGTCCGCCGATCCCGGGCGCGACCGTGGCGGACAGCGCGGGCGGCGGGATGCACGCGGTGATCGCGATCATGGGCGCGCTGTTCCGCCGGCAGCGCACCGGCGAGGGCGCCCGCCTGGACGTCTCGGTGGCCGACGGCATGCTCGCGCTGATGGCGCTGGGCGTGGACGAATACCTGGCCACCGGCGTCGAACCGGAGCCCCGGCACGGCATCCTGACCGGCCGCTACGCGTGCTACGACACCTATCGCGCTCGGGACGGCAAGTGGCTGGCGGTGGCCGCGATCGAGGGCCGCTTCTGGGCGAACCTGTGCCGGTTGACCGGGCTGGACAAGTGGGCACCGCGTCAGCTCGACGACGACGCCCAGGACGCGATCCGGGCCGATCTGGCGGCGGCCTTCGCCACCCGCGACCGGGACGACTGGGTGGCCGAGCTGGCCCCCGCCGACACCTGCGTGTCGGCGGTGCTGTCCGTACCGGAACTGCTGGCGGACCCGCAGTACCTGGCCCGCGGCGCGTTCGCCACCGCCGAGCACCCGGTCCAGGGCGAGTTCCGCCAGGTGGGGCCGGTGCTGGCCGGCCAGCAGGCGCCCACGGACCCGTACCCGGTGCGGGACTCCGGGATCACCGACACCGACGAGCTGCTCGCCGCGGCCGGGCTGGGCCCGCACCGCATCGCCGAGCTTCGCGCTTCAGGAGTGGTCGCATGACGGCACAAGACACCGCGCTGCCCGAGGACGTGGCGGCGCTCATCGGCAAGGTCCAGTACGAGAAGCGGGGTGACTTCCCCGCCGAGCGCGGCTACATCTGGACCTCGTGCGCATCGGTGCAGAACGGCAACCCGCTGTTCTGGGACGAGGCGGTCGCCGAGGAACTGACCGGCGGCCCGATCGCCCCGCTGAGCCTGCTGTCCGCATGGGCCCGGCCGCACTACTGGGCGCCCGGCGCGGAGGGCGAGCAACTCTCCCTCCAGGTGCACTTCGACCTCAAGATCCGCTTCGAACTGCCCGAGGCGATCATGACCGACAACACCAACGTGTTCTACGAACCGGTGCGCCTCGGTGACATCGTGACGTCGCGTCAGGTGCTGAAGTCGGTGAGTCCGGAAAAGCGCACCAAGCTCGGGATCGGCCGCTTCTGGGTGATCGACGTCGAGTACCACAACCAGGACGGCGCCCTGCTGGGCACCGAGTCCTACACGGGCTACGGCTACCGGCGGGAGGCCACCGGATGAGCGACCTGACCCTCGATCAGCTGGCCAAGGGCGACGCACTGCCCACGTTCGGCGTGGACGTCACCGCGACCACGGTCATCCTGGGCGCACTGGCCAGCCGCGACTGGCGGCCGATGCACCACGACTACAAGTTCGCGGTCGAGCGCCAGGGCGTGCAGGACATCTTCCTGAACACCCCGAACCAGGCCGCCTGGTTCGAGCGCTACCTCAACGACTGGACCGGCCCGAAGGGCCGGATCGGCCGGATGGTGTTCCGAATGACCAAGCCGGTCTTCCCGGGCGACCACATGCTGCTCACCGGCACGGTGGACGACGTCTCGGTGGACGAGGCCGGTTGCGGCTGGGTCCGCGCCGAGATCTCGCTGACCGTGGACGGCGCGGCCCGCACCACGGCCACCGCGCGAATCGCGTTGCCCACCACCCCCGACGACAACCCGTGGGACCGGCGCGGCGAGCGCTGGAAGCCCTAGAGGAGACGCGCGATGGACCTCGATTTCACCCAGGAACAGGACATCCTCCGGGAGACCGTGCGCGGCCTGACGGCCCGGCACGCCGACCTCGGTGTCGTTCGCGAATTGGAGAACGACCCGGTCGGGTACCCCGCGGACTTCTGGAAGAAGCTCGGCGAGTCCGGCCTGACCGGCCTGACGCTGCCCGAGAAGTGGGGCGGGTCGGAGATGACCACGCTCGACGCGGCCGTGGTCTACCAGGAGTTCGGGCGTTCGCTCGCGCCGACTCCGCACTTCGTCAGCTCGGTCCTGGTCGGCGGCGTCCTCGCCGCGGCCGGATCCGACGACCAGCGGCAGAAGTACCTGCCCGGCATCGCGGCCGGCACCACCATCGCGAGCGTGGCGTGGCTGGAGCCGGACCGCGGCTACGGCGGCAAGGGCGTCGCGCTGGCCGCCCGCGCGGACGGCGACGCATATCTGCTGTCCGGCACCAAGCGGCACGTCGCATACGCGTCGGCGGCCGACGTGCTGCTCGTGCTCGCCCGTACCGGCACCGCGGGCACCCCGGGCGACCCGGCCCAGGGCATCTCGCTGTTCCTGGTCGACCCGAAGGCGTCGGGGGTGACCCTCACCCAGCAGCAGACGATCGCCTCGGACACCCAGTACCGAGTCGACCTCGCGGACGTGCGCGGCGAGTTGGTCGGCTCGGCCGGAGCCGGCTGGCCGATCTGGTCGGACGTACTGCACGACGGCCTGATCCTGCTCGCGGCCCAGGCCGTCGGCGGCGCCAAGCGCGCCCTGGAGATCACCGTCGAATACGCCAAGCACCGCAAGCAGTTCGACAAGCCGCTCGGCGCCTTCCAGGCGATCGCGCACAACCTGGCCGACGCCTCGACCGCCGTGGACGGCGCCGAGACCCTGGTCTGGGAGGCCGCCTGGTCCCGGGACAAGAGCCGCGACACCGCGCGCCTGGCCCCGATGGCCAAGCTCTTCGCCGCCCGCACCTACCGCGAGGTCACCGACCTGGCGGTGCACGTGCACGGCGGCATGGGCTTCACCCTGGAGTGCGACGTACAGCTGTACTTCCGCCGCGCCAAGTCGCTCCAGCTCAACTGGTGGGACGACCGCTACCTGGAGGAACTGATCGCGGCCGACGTCCTCGACAAGGGCTGAACCCCGCGCCGGGGCCCACCGCGACGCCACGACACACCCCCGGCAACACCGCACCACCCGAAGGCGGCCCCCGACCCACACCGGGAGCCGCCTTCGTCGTGGGGACGCTGCGAGACACCGCCCGTGCGCAAGCAACAGGCCGCTGCCCCAGTCCGGAGCACCCCGTGTCGAACCGTGCACGGCACCACCGACCCGGCTTCCATCCCGCGCTGCACACCCGCCCAGCCCTGACCCGACCCGGCCGCGTAGCGGCCGAGCACCCCGGCGCGCAGCGAACGGACCCACCCCGGCCACGGAGTGGACGAGCAGCCCGGACACGACCCACCCGCACGCCACCCCGGCCGCGTAGCGGCCGAGTCTCCGCCACCCGGCACAGCTGCGCCCGCCGATCACCCCCACGCAATCCGACCCACCACCCGCGCCGCCCGCGCAGCGCATCGCACACACCCCACGGTCACGGATCACTCGAAAGTGGGGTTTCGAGGCATTCGTCCGAGTGTGTCGCCCGTCATCGTCACCCTGATGCCATGGGCAACCTTCGGCGTTCGGCTCGACGTGCGGCTCGACGTGCCGCTCGGTGTCTGCTGGTGGCGTGTGTCGGCCTGCCGGCCGTGGCCGGCTGCGGCGAAGCCTTCGCCGACGAACGCATCACGGTAACCGTGGAAACCGGCCCCGGTCCGGCCGAACCCACGGGCCCACGTACGGAGGTGCACACCGGCCGGGTGCACGTGGTGTACCACCCCGGGGTGGTGACCTCCGTCCGGCTCGGCGACGACGTCGCGGTGACCGTGCGTCCCGGCTGCGGATGCCCGACCGAACCGCCACCGCCCACCGCCACCCGACCGCCCCCACCGCCACCGCCGCCGCCCTCACGGCCCCGGCCTTCGGCCCCCGCACCGACGGTGACCAAGGCGACCGAACGCGCCCCCGTCGCCCCGACCCCGACCCGGCCGCCTCCGGCCGCGCCTGCCCGCCCGTACATCCCGGTCGTCCTGATCAGGCCGGTCGTCCCGGTCGTCCCGCTGCCCCGGCCGCCGAGTCCCCCCGCATCGGTGGCCGAACGGCCGCCCACGCCAAGGCCGGTGCGGATCGCCGCCGCGCCGCCGGACGACGATCCGTCACCCCCCGGCTTCGCGGACGGGATCGGACCGGCCCTGATCGTGTCGATCCTCCCCGCCGCGCTCGCGGCACTGCTGCCCCATCCCGGCAGACGAGGAGCGCGCTCGTGATCACCTGGATTCTCGGTGCCCTGGTCGGCGCCGGCATCGCAGCGGGAGCCCTCGTCCTCCTCAGCCGCAGCGAGCACGCCAAGGCGAGCGGGGTCGACGGTCAACTGCTGTCCTTCTGTGGCGGAGCCGTGCTGTCCTCCTTCGTGTTGCTGACGAGCTTTCAGATCGTCGGGGCGTGGGAACTCCAGTCCACGGTCCGCCAACACGCGAGCGACGAGGCCCGCGTACTGACCAAGACCTACGCGGCGGCGGGCAGGCTTCCGGCGCCGGACCGCGATGCGGTTCGCGCCGGGCTGCGCGACTACACCCGCACGGTGATCGACAAGGAATGGCCGGCGATGGCCGACAAGCACGACAGCCCGCTCGCGTGGCGACAGCTCGACGTGATCGCGGCCCGCGTCGCCGCCGCCTCCGCCACGGCGCACGACACGGCCGCCGACACCGAGGCGGCCGTGGCCGACCTGTACGTCAAACGCCATGCACGGCTCGCCGATCCGGCCGCGGTCGCACCGTTCGTGCTACCGGTCGCCATGGTCGTCGCCGGCGTGTTCGCGATCGTCTTCCCGGCCCTGGTCGGCCCGACCACGGATCGCCGCCACGTCGTCGCACTCGCCTTCGTCGGCGCGATCGTCGCCTTCGGCATCCTGTTCGTCCTGCAACTGCGCAGCCCGTACACCGACCCCCTCGCCGTACACCCGAGCGCCTTCCGCGTCGCCCTGACCCGCTACACCCAACTGGGCTGACCCACGAGGCCCGCCCGGCGCCTCGCCCTCCCCGCCGGGCCTATCGCCGCGCCGCGTAGTGCAAAAGCACGACCCCGTTACCGAAGCCCCGGGTCTCCGCGAGCCGCAGATCGGTCGTGCCCTCCATCGGCCGGAACATCGGCCTGCCGCGTCCGATCAACACCGGATGCACGTAGACCCGGTACTCGTCGATCAGGTCGAGCCGCCTGAAGGTCGCGGCCAGGTCGGCGCCCCCGAGCACCAGATCCCCGCCCGGCTCGGCCTGCAGTGCCCTGATCTCCTCGACCACCACGTCCCGCTTGATCGTGGTGTTCCAATCCGCGCGCTCCAGGGTCCGCGAGAACACGATCTTCGGCATGTCCCGCCAGATCCCGGCGAATTCGACCATGGCCGCCGTACTCGCCGGATCGGCGTCCGCCGTCGGCCAGAAGTCCGCCATGAGCTGATGGGTGACCCGCCCGCTGAGAAACGCACCCATCGTGCCGAGCCACTCGTTGAAGTGCAGATGCAGCTCCTCGTCGACGCGATGCCAGCCGATGTCGTGGTTCGGCCCCTCCATGAAGCCGTCCAGGGACACCGACATGGAGTAGACGATCTTCCGCATCACAGGCACCTCATCGATCTCGTCCGAGACCGGGCGGCCTCCCCCGAGCGACTCCCCACGGCCCGCACCGGTTATGCCGACCGCGGTCACAGCGCCCCAAAGTCGCAGGTGGCCCGCAGTCGCAGGGACGCCGGTCGCAGGTGACCCGCAGTCGCGGGGCCCCGCGGCAGACGACCGCGGTCGCACGTGACCTGCGGTGGCGCCCGTCCACCCGACCGAACCGGGCACGGAATGTCGGGTCCGACAGGCGTGCCCCTTCCTAACGTGGTGCTCGCAAGCGAGGGAAGGAGTCCGTGGTGCTGGAAGGGCTGAACCGGGCACTGGATCACATCGAGGCGCACCTCCACGAACAGCTCGACATCGGCGAGGCGGCCCGGATCGCGGCGACGTCGGAGTACCACTTCCGCCGGCTGTTCTCCGCCCTGGCCGGGATGCCGCTGTCGGAGTACGTGCGACGCAGGCGGCTCACACTGGCCGGCGCCGAGGTACTCGCCGGCGAGCGGACCCTGCTGGAGATCGCGGTGCGCTACGGCTACACCTCGGGCGAGGCGTTCGCCCGGGCGTTCCGCACGGTGCACGGCGTGGGACCCGGCGAGGTCCGGCAGACCGGTGCGGCGCTGTACTCCCAGCCACGGATGTCCTTCCGCCTCATCGTGGAAGGAAGCAGCAGCATGCAATATCGGATCGTACGCAAGGACGCGTTCCACGTGGTCGGCAAGAAGGCCCGTGTCCCCCTCGTCCACGAGGGCGTGAACCCGGCGATCGCCGAGTTCGTCCGGGGCATCGCCCGGGAGACGACCGACCGCATCAAGTCCCTGTCCGACCAGGACCCGGACGGGATCGTCGCGGTCACCGACGACATCGACCCCAGCCGCGCCGAGGGCACCGAACTCGACTACTACCACGGGGTGGTGACGAGCACTCAGGTCCCCGTACCCGAGGGCCTCGACACACTGACCGTCCCGGCCGGCATCTGGGCGGTGTTCGAGAACTCCGGCCCCTATCCGCAGGCACTCCAATACCTGTGGCGCGACATCTTCACCCAGTGGTTCCCGTCCAACCCGTACCGGAGCCGCCCGGGCCCGGAGATCCTCCGGGTCCGCCCGTCGGCCGACGGCACCACGGCGGACGCGGCGCTGTGGATCCCGGTGGAACCGGCCACGCCCTGAACCGAGTTCGGGCATCGAAGCGCAGGAGCGATGCCGAGGTCCGCCGACCCGGGGCCCCTCCGCGTCGCTCACCCCGTCGACGTGGAGGGGCTCTTCGCGCGGGGCTGCGTGTTACCGGGCCGTGGGTGGGACGGCGGCTGCGCCGCAGGTCCGCCAAACGGTTGTAACACTGTCCGTCGGATCGAGCCGTGGTGGCTGTGACCAGGGCAAATGTCGTGTTGGCGGGGCGCCGGGCGGGGTGGGGCGGGGCGCTTCTCGTTCCTTCTCGTGACCATGTCACCGGTCTGCGACAGCGGTGTCGTGGTGCGACGACTCGGGTATCGCCGGGGCCGGCGGCTCGGCCAGGGTGGTCGAGCAGGCACCGAGGGGCCGAGAGCGTTTCGGCTCCAACCACCGCATACCAAGGGGTCGTTCATGTTCCGCAACCGTCGCACCGCCCTCCTCGTCTCCGCGGCCGTCCTCGGCGGCGCGATGTTGACGACGGCGTGCCAGGACACGGACTCGAACTCGAACACGGGGGCCGCGCAGGGCTCCTCGCCCGTCGCCCCGCCGGCCGCCCCGCCCGGGGCGTCGACCACCGGCGGCAACGGAGGCGGCAACCCGGGAGGCAGCGGGGGCGGCGGCGGGACCGAACCCGCCGGGAAGGTCACCCCCGGGAAGGACTCCGCCGGGAAGAGCTCCGGCGGACAGGGCACGACCACCGGCGGCGGGGGCGGTGGCGACAACAGCTCGATCGGCAAGTGCCGCACCGACGACCTGAGGGCCACCGCCCAGGACGCCACCATCGGCGGCGACAACGAACTCACCGTCGCCGTGACGTTCAAGAACATCGGCCACAACTGCACGATGTCCGGATTCGCGGGTGTCGACCTCCAGACCGCCAAGGGGCCCCTGTCCGCGAAGCGCGTGGGCGCCCCGGCCGACCCGTTCACCCTCAAGAGCGACACGTCGGTGTCCTTCGGCATCACCTACCCCTCCGGTGCCACCGGCGACTACGGCGTCAAGATCACGGGCCTGGAGGTCACCCCGCCCGGAGAGACCAAGTCGATCACCCTGCGCTGGCCCGGCACCCCCACCCTGCCGGTCATCGACGGCGCCGGCTCCCCGGTCGACGTCGGCCCCATCGGCAGCGCCGGCCAGGGCGGCTGACCACCCGACTCGACAGACCGATCAAGAACTCGGGCGCGGGCCCCCCCCCCCCCCCGGGGGGGGGGGCCCCCCCCCCGGGGGGGGGGGGTCGCTGGGCGGGTGTATGCGGGGCGGGGGGGGCCGGGGCACCCCCCGTCCCGCGCGGGGGGCGGGGTAGG
>NZ_JBITHP010000033.1:0-27168 GCF_044458105.1 Embleya sp. NPDC050493 | reverse complement strand
ACCCCCCCCCCCACCCCCCCCCGCCCCCCCCCCCCCCCCCCCCCCCCCCCCCCCCCCCCCCCCCCGCACGCTGCCGGTGTGGTTACGCTGTCCTGATGAAGCCGGATCGGGTCGACCGGAGCAACGCGCTGACCGCAGCTGGGGCCGTATTCGCCGCGACTGCGGCTTGGGCGACGTTGCGGACTCTGCGATATCAGCGTCAACAGCTCGACGAGCAGCGGTTGTTCGTGGCCGAGCAAACCCGCGTCCTACAGCTCCAACAAGACCAACTGCTGGCCTATGCCAGAGACCGAACCGACCAGGCCCGCCGCATCACGGTCGACAGCAAGTTCGCCGACGTGCCCGGTGATCCTGCTGCCGACGGCAATGGATCCCGCACCGTCACGGTCACCAACCCGACCGACTATCCGATACGCGGCGTTCGCGTGGACTTCGGTGGCAGTGGCAGTCCGGAGTGGGCGACCATTCAGCTCGAAGGACAGTACGGAGCCACGCGATCGACGTATCCGATCGACGTCCTGGCCCCGAGAAGTGTGGCCGTCTTTTACAGCGGCGTATGGCCTGCCAACGACATCTTCTACAGCCCGCCTCAGGTTACGTTCACCGATTCCCTGGGGCAGCAGTGGCAGGTGAACGAAAACGGGCAGCGATGGCTCGTCACGGGCTGAGGCCGCAGCAGCGCAGCACATGGGATGCCCCCCGGAGCGGGACGGAGCGGAGCGGAGCGGGACGGAGCGGGGCGGGGCGGGGCGGGCACGGGATGCGGATGCCAGTGGTCGCCGTTGGCAACGCGAAGTGCCGCCACGAGCCCGGGAAGAGGCCGTCTCGTTCGAAGCCGAAGGGACAGGAACCCAACCCGATGGCTTCGGAAATTCAGGGGCCGTGCGTGCCGTCGACGGGCGACGCGGGGCGGTACAGCCGCCAGATCACGTCGATCCCGCTGCCCGAGGGGGCTGTGGGCAGCCTCCCCTGTTCACGTCGGACTTCGGTGAAGCCCAACCGGCGCGGTATCGCGGCGCTGGAGGTGTTTGCCAGGTCGTGCGAGATTTCCAGGTACTCCACCTCCGGCAGGGTGAACATCTCGGCGACCAACGCCGCCGTCGACCTCGTGGCGATGCCCCGGCCGGTCGCGGCAGGGTGCAGCCAGTATCCGATGCGCCGGCCCCGAGGCTCGGCCCCGCGGGAGGACTGGCACATGCCGACGGGAGTGCCGTCCGTGGTGATGGCGTAGTTGTACACCTCGCCGGTGTCCCACCGCGCCTCGAACTTCGCGAGGAGTTCCCGGGTGTTCTCCTCACTGTGACCGGCAACCCACAGCTCCCAGGGGCGCAGGTGGTCCACGGACTCCTCGATCAACGCGAACGCCGAAGCGAAGTCCTGCTGCCCCTCCCAGCGTCGCAGGACGAAGTCTCCGCATTCGATGAGCCGCCTCGGTTGCGCCATGACGGCCATGATCGTTCGCAGCACGGCTCTCCGCAACGACGTACAGGCGGCCGGTCGTCAGACGCCGTAGCCGCCGTCCACATCCAGCTTCTGGCCGCTGATGAAGCCCGCCCGGTCGGAGGCCAGGAAGCAGACCGCCTCGGCGATGTCCACCGCCCGACCGAATCGCCGGAGCGGGATGTTGCGCCGCGCGACGTCCAGCGCGCGCTCGTCCAGGTCGCCGCTGTCGATCAGCCGCGCGGCCATGCCGTCGGTGAGCATGCCCGGCCCGACACTGTTCGCGCGGACCCCGAACCGGCCCTCCTCGGCCGCGATGCCGCGCACGATCGCCTCGACCGCGCCCTTCGTACAGGACGACAGGCCGTCCCGGACCGGGAACCGGCTCGTCGCGGCCGTGGTGACCGCGACCAGACTGCCGTTGCCCGCCGCGCGCAGGTGCGGCAGCGACGGGTGCACCAGGTTGAAGAACGCGGCGGCGTCACCGTCGAGTTGCTCGCGGTACTGGGCCGGCGTGACCCGACTCAGGTGCACCATCGGCACGTGTGGCCCGGACGCGTACACAACCGTGTGCACGCCGCCGAACTCCGCCGCCGCCGCGTCCACGAAGGTCGCCACGGCGTCCGCGTCGGTGAGATCGACCTGCCATGCGCGGGCCCGCCGGCCGTGCTCGGACCGGGCCTGCTCGGCAACCGCCTCGGTCGCGGCGGCTCCCTTGCGGTAGGTGACCGCCAGGTCCGCACCGCGCTCGGCGAACATCCGACAGATCGCGGCACCGATCCCGCCGCCGGCCCCGACGACCACGACCGCCCCGGCCCGACTCTCGAAGTCGCGCTCCATGACTGGCTCCCTGCTGCTGCCCGAGCTTATCTGACGACCAGTCAGGAATATCCCCAGAGTGGAGAACTGTCAATGGACAACCACTCTGATCAGCACAAACGCCAAAATTGGTTGACCTGCATCACGCAACTCACCGCCCCACGAAGCCGGCACGCCCACAACCCGGCCGAGGACACGATCGGCCCTGACCGAACCGGGACATGAACCGACTGGAATGCTGAAGCGCCGCCTGTCGCCTTCGGCCGGCCACCCCACCCCGGGCCTGTACCCGTCCCGTGCCCGTGCCCGTCCCCGTCCCGCTCCTGCTCACGCTCCCGTTGCCGCTCCCCGCGGAGGTCCCCGCCTTGGCACGTTCCCGCATCCGCCCCTCACTCGGCCTGCTCGCGGCCGCACTGCTCGCCGCCACAACCGCATGCTCGAAGGCCGCCGAGGTGAGCACGGCCGGCCCCGCATCGGCCCCGCCCACCACGACGACCACCACAGCCGACTCCGCGACGAAGCCCACCCCCACCGCGCCGGCGTCGCCCCGCACCGCGCCCTACCTGTCGAGCGACGAACTGAAACGGGCACTGCTCCCGAAGGCGGACATGCCCGAGAGCTGGACCACATACGTGGACACGGATCCGGTACCGGAGGGCAACGACGCCGCCGGCGACTGTGCGCGGCTCACGACCATGCTGAATCCCTCCTCCGGCGTGTTCCCGGTCAAGGGCGCGGCGTCGATCACGGCCAGGGATCCGGCTCCCGGTGGCAAGTCCTACGCCATCTTCGGCGTCACGTTGACCTCCCTCACCCCCGGTGACGCGGAGGGCCTCATCCCCAAGGCGCGGGAACTCGTGCCCCGTTGCCCGACCGAGCGATTCAGCCAAGAGGGAACCACGGGTCGACTGACCACCCGCGAGATCGCAGACCCCAAGCTCGGCGACGCGAGCATGAGCGCCGAGGTCGTGACGCGGTTGGACAACGGCCAGGGATGGGCGCACTCCATCGTCCTGATCCGCGTGGGCACCACCCTCATCCGGGTAACCCACGTCAACCTCACCGAGCCGACACCCCACCGCCCCGACGAGAGCCTGGTACGCAAGCAACTCGACCAGGTCACGGCGGCAATGCGCGGCGGCGGCACCGGCTGACACACGGCCCACATCCCACGCCGCACGGCGGGCCTCGGCCCCGGTCCGAATCCGAACCGAGGCCGAGGCCGAGGCCGAGACGACACGACACGACACGAGACGACACAAACACACGAGACGTCGAGACGCGGATACGTCAAGACATGGATACGTCCGGCGTCGAAACACCGGAGCCTCCACGCCCGCCACGGTCCCTCCGTGGGGGCCTTGCAGACACGAGGCCCCACCAGGCACCGACCCGTCACTCCTCCGGCGTGTGACCCAACGCCTCGCCGAACTCGGCGAGCAGGTCGGCAAGTCGGTCGACCTTCTCGGCCGGCCAGTCGGCGAGGACCTCACTCATCAGTCCGGCCCATTGGGCACGGATCCCGTCGGCCAGACGCCGTCCACGCCGAGTCGCCCGAAGCAGGTGCGCGCGACCGTCCGTCGGATCGACCGACCGCTCGACGAATCCGCCCCGGACGAGTACGTCCACCTGACGGCTCGTCGTGGACCGGTCGCTGTCCAGGAGTTCGGCCAGAGCCGACGCCCGCACCGGGCCGAACTTCACCACCCGCGTAAGCGTCTGGGCCTCGCCCCGAGTGAGTTCCCCGCCCGCCCGGCGAGCAAGCTCGCGATGCCGACGCCCGCTCCGCGCCCCGGCCATGACCACTTCGAGCCCGGCCTGCAACCGCCCGAATGCCTGCCCCCGCGCGACCGCGTCATCCTCACCCCGGGTCACGCCCCGCGCCACCTTCCCCCACCCCAGCCGGCACCCACAGCGTGCGTCCGTCCAGCGTACTGAGCCGACGCGCCCGCCTCCTGGGACGACCGCCCCCGATTCCCGCCTTTGCACGGGCATCCGCCCACCCTCGTCGAACCCCGAGCGGGGCTGATTCGCATCGGCAACGTCGGGAACGACCCGACCCTCGACACCGGCGAAGCCTTCCGGTGGCCCACCCAGCCCCGCACTCGAGACCACCCGGCCCGGCCGGCGTTTGAGGCCGACCCAAGGCAACCCTCGCCCCACGGCGGACCGAACCACCCAGCCCGGCCCGCGCCCGAGGCCGACCTCAAAAGCCCTTGCGGCCAGAGCGCCCGGCTACAGCGTCCCCGCCAACGCCTCCTCGTTCTCCTCCGCCCCGCCGAACTGCGTCGAGTGCACCCAAGCCCGCTTCAGGTAGAGATGCACATCCACCTCCCAGGTGAACCCCATCCCCCCGTGCACCTGCGTGGCGTCCTTGCCGTTGCGCGTCGCCGCGTCGTCACCCATGACCTTCGCCGTGAGCACCGCGACCTCCGGATCGCCCACCGCCGGGTCGTCCAGCGTCACGGCCGCCGCGTACACCGCCGCCCGCGCCAGCTCGGTCCGCACCAGCATGTCCGCGCACAGGTGCTTGACCGCCTGGAAACCGCCGATCACCCGCCCGAACTGCTCGCGCTCCTTGGCGTACTGCGTGGCCAACTCGGTGAGCCGACCCGCGATCCCCAGCTGAAGCGCCCCCGTGAGCACCGCTCCGATTCGGCGCCACTGCTCCGCGACGAGAGCATCGGCCACCAACTCACCCGCCGGCAGCTCGTCCACCGACGTCACCGGCGTGAACGGATCCACCGGATGCGCCACCCGCACCCCCTGCACGGCGGCCGGGTCGACCCGCCGAACACCCTCACCCGTCAGCACCAGCAAACAATCCAACGCGTCCAGGTGCTCCACGAGCAGCGGCCACGAGTCGCCCTCGATCAGCCCGACCACCGCATCACCCGCGGCGGCCTTCGCCCCCAGCTCCCCGGGCAGCGACGCCGCCAGGTGCGTGGCCACCAGCGGCCCGGGCAGCAGCACCCGACCCGCCTCCTCGTACACCAGCGCCGCCTCGGCCACCCCGAGCCCGACGCCGCCCGCCTCCTCGGCGATCCGCAGCGAGAAGAAGCCGGTCTCGGCCAGTTCGCGCCACAACCCGCGGTCCACCATGCCGGGCACCGGCGCGGTGTCCACCAGGGCCCGCATGCGATCCCGACCGAACCGTCCCTCGCAGAACTCCCGTACCCCGGACCGCAGATCGCGCTGGTCCTCGCTCAGCTGGAAATCCATGCCCGATCACCGTTCCTTCGGCAGGCCGAGAATGCGCTCGCCCACGATGTTGCGCTGGATCTGCGACGTGCCCGCCGCGATCGTGTACGACAGCGACGACAGCCGTTCGTCCATCAACGAGCCACTGGGCAGCCCCGCCACGTCGTCCACGGCGAGCGCGGCCCGACCGAGCAGCCGATGTGCCAGGTCGTACACCTTCTGCTTCGTCTCGGAGAACCGCAGCTTGAACACCGAACCACCCACGCCCGGCACCCCGGAACGCTGCGCCTCGGAGACGTTCCACTTGGTCAATGCCCACAACGCCTCGAACTCGGCGGTCAGGTGCCCGAGTTCGCGCCGCAGCGCCAAATCGTCCCAGGCGCTCGCCTGACGTCGTGTCACCTTCTTGGCCAGCGCCGCGAGTTCGCGCAGCAGACGTTGGCAGGCGACCACTTCGCTGACGAACGCCGTACCGCGCTCGAACGACAGCGTGACCATGGTGACCCGCCAGCCGTCGTTCTCCTCGCCGACCCGGTTGGCCACCGGCACCCGCACGTCGTCGAAGAACACCTCGGCGAACTCCGAGGTGCCCATCACCGTCTCCAGCGGACGAATGGTGATGCCCGGCGTGTCCATCGGCACGATCAGCCAGGTGATCCCCTTGTGCTTCGGGGCGTCCGGGTCGGTGCGTACCAACATCTCGCAGTAGTCCGCGACTTCCGCGTGCGAGGTCCAGATCTTCGAGCCGTTGACGACGTAGTCGTCACCGTCCCGGACCGCCCGGGTCCGCAGCGAGGCGAGGTCGCTGCCCGCACCCGGCTCGGAGAAGCCTTGGCACCACACGTCGTCGCCGCGCAGGATGCCCGGCAGGTACCGGCGCCGCTGCTCCTCGGTGCCGGCCGCGTCGATGGTCGGTCCCGCGTGCAGCAGGCCGACGAAGTTCGCCCCCACGTACGGTGCGCCGGCCCGCTCGGTCTCCTCCAGGAAGATCAGATGCTCGGTCGGCGTGGCCCCCTTGCCGCCCGCCTCGACCGACCAGTGCAGGCCCGCATAGCCGGCCTCGAACAACAACCGCTGCCAGGCCGTGTCGTAGGCCCGTCGACCCGGCCAGTCGTTGCGGTCGGGCTTGGCCGGCAACAACGGAATGGCCCGGTCGAGCCACGCGCGCAGTTCCGCGCGAAAGCTCTCCTCGGCCTCGGTATACCGGAGGTCCATGGTTCTCGACTCCCTGTCGAACGAAAGGTCGAATGCTCGGGCAACCGAACGGCCTGCCGACCGGCAGGCCCCGGACCGGACGCCCGTGGAAACCAACCGGGCCGAAGCCCGAAGAACAAGCGCAAATCACGCAACCCGAAGGACGAAGCCCGAAGGGCCGAGCACAGAGCCCGGAGCCCAGAGCCCGAAGGACGGGGCCCAGAGCACGAAGCACGGGACACCCGGCACCAAACACCAAGCACCAAGCCGAATTGCTCCGCCCGAAGAACGAGGACCGAACTCAGGCCCCGTACACCGGCGTCGGCGCAGGCGCCTCGTCCAGCAGCTTCGCCACCACCGGACCGAGTTCGGCCGGCTCCCAGCGACGACCCGCGCTCGCCTCCGGACCGTGCTGCCAGCCCGTCGCCACCGAGACCTTGTCGCCCTCGACCTCGAACACCCGCCCGGTGACCTCGCGCGACTCGGCCGAGCCGAGCCAGACCACCAGCGGCGAGATGTTCGCCGGGTCGTAGAAGTCGAAGCTGCCGTCCTCGGGCTTGCGCACCATGTCGGGCATCGCCTCCTCGGTCATCCGGGTGCGCGCGGCGGGCGCGATCGCGTTGGCGGTCACGCCGTACCGGCCCATCTCCACCGCGGCGATCTGGGTCAGGCACGTGATGCCGGCCTTCGCCGCGGCGTAGTTGCCCTGTCCGACCGAACCCATCAACCCCGCACCGGATGTGGTGTTGATCAGCCGCGCGTCGATCGTGTTGCCCGCCTTGGCCTGCGCGCGCCAGTACGCACCCGCGTGGCGCATCACCGCGAAGTGCCCCTTGAGGTGCACCCGGATCACCGCGTCGAACTCGTCCTCGCCGAGCGAGACCAGCATCCGGTCGCGCAGGAAGCCCGCGTTGTTGACCACCACGTCCAACCGGCCGAACGCGTCGATGGCGGTCTGTACCAGCCGCTCCGCGCCCGCCCAGTCGGCCACGTCGTCCGCGTTGACGACGGCCTTGCCGCCCAGCGCCTCGATGTCGGCCACGACCTGCTGGGCCGGCCCGAGCGAACGCCCGTCGCCCTGGCGCGAGGCGCCGATGTCGTTGACCACCACGTGCGCGCCCTCACGCGCGAACGCCAGCGCGTGCTCGCGCCCGATGCCGCCGCCGGCACCGGTGACGATGACGACGCGCCCCTCGCAGATCCCACTCATTCCAGGCCCCTCCGGTGTGCTGACGACGTGTGCCGACGCGAGTCGGAATACCTCGGAAGCGGCCCGCCGGGAACCCGACGAGCCGCCCCTTGCCGCTGAACCAATGAACCGGGCCCCACAAACTCGGAGCCCCACAACCCGAAGCCGCGAAGCCCCCGACCCCGACCCCGCCGAACCCGACGAGCCGCCGACCCCGCCGCCGAGAATCCGACGAGGCCGCCGGGTCAGACAGCGTCCGCGGCCACCCGGTCCTTGTCGAAGTCGAGGTCGAGCATCCGGATCGCATTGCCCCGGATGATCTTGTAGACCGTCTCCTCACCCAGTCCGGCGAGGTGCTCCTCGGCGATCTTCTTGGTGTGCGGCCACGTGGAGTCGACGTGCGGGTAGTCGGTCTCGAACGTGACGTTGTCCTCGCCGATCACGTCGAGCGAGTTCACCCCGTGCCGGTCCCGGAAGAAGCACGCGAACATGTTCCGCCGGAAGTAGTACGACGGCGCCTCGGGCAGCACCTCGCCGGTGACCGCCCATGCGCGGTGCTCCAGCCAGACGTCGTCCATGCGCTCCAGGGCGTACGGGATCCAACCCATCTGCCCCTCGGAGTAGGCCAGCTTGATCTTCGGGAACCGCGCCGGGACGCCCGCGAAGATGAAGTCGGCCATCGAGGCCATCGCGTTGTTGAAGCTGAGCGACGCCTGGACCGCCGCGGGGGCGTCCGGCGAGGCGGCCGGCATCGTCGAGGACGAGCCGATGTGCATGTTGATCGTCACGCCGAGGTCCGCACAGACCTGGAAGAACGGGTCCCAGTAGCCGGTGTGGATGCTGGGCAGTCCCAGGAACGCGGGAATCTCGCTGAAGCACACGGCGGTGACGCCGCGCGCGCGATTGCGCTTGATCTCCTCGACCGCGAGCTGCACGTCCCACAGCGGGATGATGATCAGCGGGATCAGCCGGCCCCCGGAGTCGCCGCACCACTCCTCGACCATCCAGTCGTTGTAGGCGCGCACGCATGCGAGCGCGACCTCCTTGTCCGCGGCCTCCGAGAAGGTCTGACCGCAGAACCGCGGGAAGGTCGGGAAGCACAGCGAGGCCTCGACATGGTTGACGTCCATGTCCTTGAGCCGCTCCGCCGGGTCGTACAACCCGGGGCGCATCTCGCCGCGTGTGATGCCTTCGAGGGTCATCTCGTCGCGACTGAAGCCGACGGCGGCGATGTTGCGCTTGTACGGGAAGCGCAGGTCCTCGTAGAACCACCAGTCGGCGGGCGGGCCGTCCGGGTCGGTGGTGATCTTGTAGCTCGCGCCGGTGTACTCGAGCGTGCCGATGCCGGTGGTCACCGGCTTGGGTCCGCGCTCGTGGTACTTCTTCGGCAACCAGCGCTCGAACAGGTGTGCCGGCTCGATGACATGGTCATCGACGCTGATGATCTTCGGCAGTTCACCGAAGGAGTTTCCGGACTGCGTGGCAGCCTGTCCGGGCTGGTTGGTGCTCATCGGCCCCTCCCGCTCACTGAAATCTGATGGACCGTCAGATTTAGCGTAATCTCTGGGCCGAGGGAACCACAAGCTGACTCAACGTCAGGAGAATCACGGATGGCCCTGCATCTCGAAGAACTGATCGCCCCCGCACACACCGCGTTGGTCACCCAGGAATGTCAGAACGGGGTGATCGGCGCCCAGGCGGTATTCCCCGCACTGACCGAGCACACCCGAGAGCTGATTCCGGCCGTCGACCGACTCGCCAAGGCCGCCCGCCGGGCCCGACTGCCGGTCGTGCACTGCCTCGCGGTGCGCCGGCCGGACGGTCTGGGTGCGAACGCCAACGCCCGGATGTTCGGCGCCGCGGCCAAGTCGCCGATCCTCCTGGAGCCGGGCTCACCCGCCGCGGCGGTGGCCGACGGAATCACCGTCGAGCCCTCCGACCTGGTGCTTTCCCGCTATCACGGGCTCGGCCCGATGGCCGACACCGGACTGGCCGCCGTCTTGCGGAACCTGGGCGTGCGCACCGTCGTGGGCGTCGGCGTCTCGCTCAACGTCGGCATGCTCAACTTCGCGATGGACGCGGTCAACGCCGGATTCCAGTTCGTCGTACCCCGCGAGGCGGTGGCCGGATTCCCGCCCGAATACGCCGAGGCGGTGCTCGCGAACACCTTCAACGCGATCGCCACGATCACCACGGTGGACGCCGTACTGGCCGCCTGGAGCTGAAACCTGATGCCCCGTCACCGCATAGCTGACGGGGCATCAACGCAGCTTCGACCGGCCTCCGGCCGCAGCGCAATTCCCGCGAACCGGCGAACCGGCGAACCGGCCGACGGCGCAGCCGAAATCGCCGCGGCCGCGTCGACCGACCGTCAGCGAGCGGGCGTCCAGGGCTTCTTGTCGTATTCCTCGCGAAGCTTGAACTTCAGCACCTTGCGCAGCGTCTCGTTCCGAGGCAGCGCGTCGACCAGTTCCAACTGCTCCGGGATCTTCTGCGTCATCAGACCGGACTCGCGCAGATACCCGACCATCTCGGCGAATTCCAGGTCGGCCTCACCGGGTTGCCGCTCGACCACGGCGCAGACCCGCTCGCCGCGCTCGCGGTCGATCAGACCGATCACCGCCGCGTCGGCGACCTTCGGGTGGGCGAAGAGCAGGTCCTCGATCTCGCGCGCCGAAATGTTTTCACCCTTTCGGATGATCACGTCCTTGAGCCGACCGGTGAGCGAGAGGTGCCCGTCGGTCCGCAGCCGGCCCAGGTCACCAGTACGGAAGAAGCCGTCCTCGTCGAACGCGTCGGCGGTGAGCGCCGGGTCGGTGTACCCCTTGAACACCATCGGCCCGCGCAGCCGGACCTCGCCCTCCTCGCCGGCGTCCGCGACCGTCCCGTCGGCCCGGGCGATGCGCACCTCGATGCCGCTGACCGGCTTGCCCTCGGTGTACGAGCGCTGGTCCTCGGAATCGTGCGGGCCGCCCTGGGCGATCATCGGGACCTCGGTCATCCCGTACCCGTGGCACAGGATCGCCTGCATCTCGTCGCGCACCTCGGCGACCAGCTCGGGCGGCTTGGGCGCTCCGCCGCCGGAGACGATCCGCAGGGTCGGAATGATCTTCTCGCCCGGCTGCTTGCGCTGCTCGTTCAGGAACGCCACATAGAACGCGGTCGAGCCGCCGACCATGGTGACGCCGAGCCGCTTGTACACGGGCACCACGCCCGCCGGGTCGAAGTTCTCCACGATCACGGCCGGGAAACCGGAGGCGAGCACCGTGACGATGTAGTCCGGGCCGGCGATGTGCGCGTACGGGAAGGCGATCGAACCGACGTCGGTCTGCGACATGTCGAGCGCGACGGCCAGGCCCTTGCCGCCCGCGAGCAGCGTCGAGTCGCTGTGCTGGACGCCCTTCGGGTCGGACGTGGTCCCGGACGTGTAGTAGAGCCAGCGCACCTCGTCGCCGTCGGTCGGCGCGGGCGGCAGATCCGCCGGGTCGCCCTCGGGCAGCTCGTCGTACGCCACGAGCACCAGCGGCGGCTTCGCCAGGTCCTTCGCGAGCGCCTCGCCCATCGCGAGGAACTCGAAGCCCTTCCAGCTGCGCGGGCACAGGAAGAACTCGGCGTCGGTCTGCCGCAGACAGAAGCCGACCTCCTTCTCCCGGTAGAACGGGATGATCGGGTTCTGCACCGCGCCGAGCCGGGCCAGCGCGAACGAGACCACGATGGACTCGATCCGCGTGGTCAACTGCCAGGTCACACGGGTGCCGGCGGAGACGCCGAGCGCGTGATAGCCCGCGGCCACGCGCTCCGCCCACGCCTTGAACTCACCGAAGGTGACCGTACGGTCCTCCGGGTCGAGCAACATGGGCACATCGGGAGTCGCCGCCGCGCGGCGCTCCACCAGCTCCCAGAGAGTGGTGGCGTCGTAGATCGGGTCAGACACGTGTCCTCCGCGCGGGAAGCCGGGGCCGGGGTGCGGCGCCGGGGCATGGCGAAGCCAGAGCCCGGGCACTGACCTGACGGTACGTCAGAAGCTTTGCGGGAAGAAAGACTTCGCGTGGTCACGCGCATCACAAACGGGTCGTTCGCCACCTCGAACGGCGCTGGCCAAGCAAGGCAGGACTGCCTAACCTGGGTCGGTACCACCAACCCCGGGGGCCACATGTCGCCATTTCGCCGGGAGCGCCCACCGGTGTGCCTGGGCCCGCTCACGAGCTTCCCCGAGGACGTCCCGAAGCGGATCGGCAACAGCCCGCCGCTCGCAATCCTGCGCCACGGCGACACGGTCCACGTCTTCGAGGACCGCTGCCCCCACGCCGGCGCCATCCTCTCCCGAGGCACCCTGACCGGCGAACACCTGACCTGCCCGGCCCACGCAGCCACCTTCGAGATCGCCACGGGCCGCTCCCTCGGTCCCCTCGACTGCCGCCCGCTACGCACCTACACCGCCTGGCTCGAAGACGGCCTCCTCTACCGCTCCCCCACCCCCCGCCCCGCCCGCAAGGCCCACCGCACCCCCTGCCCGACCCCGCAGCAAATCCCGGACCCCGGCTAGGCCTGCACCACCGCAGCCCCACCGATCGGCTCGGGTGGCGCGTGCGACCGAATCGGCCCGACCTGCGTTCGAGGCCCACTCGGTCCGGCCGGGGCACGACGCCACGCAGCCCGGCCGGCGCCGGACGTCGGCCGAACGCACGCCGACCCGGCCCTGCCGACATGTGCGGCCGACCGACGACTCAACCCGAAGCCCGCTCCGCCGAAAAGGCCGCGCAGCCCTGGGCCCACGCCCCCGACAGATCCGCCTCCGGCGGAAACCGCCCGGCCAACTCCAGCGTGACCATGCCATGCGCAAACCCCCAGACGGCCCGCGCAGCGTCCGTATCCCCGCCCACAGCCCGCACGAGCGGCCCCGCGGCCCGGTCCTCCAGGCCCGCCGGCAACGCCGCGCGATCCAACGGCTGCCCACTCATCAGCCGATACAGATGCGGATGCGCCAGCGCGTAGGCCCGATACGCCCCCGCCAAGGCGACGATCGCCCCTTCTCCCCGCACCACATCGGCCACGCCTCCCCCGCCCGGCGCAACCCTCGCGGTCGGCGCAACACCCGCCTCGACCGCCTCCAGCGCCTCGGCCAGTTCGGCCATCCCCTGCGCGATCAGCGCGTTCTCCACTGCGGACTTGTCCGGAAAGTGCTTGTACAGCGACGGCGCCTTGATGCCGATCCGCTCCGCGATCCTCCGCATCGACACCGCTTCCGGACCCTCCACCTCCAGCAGATCCCGCGCGGCACCGACGATTTCACGGGCCCTGGCGCTGATCGGAGGTGACGATACGTCAGTCATGCTTGCGGAATCCTTCCGGAGTGCGCAGTCCGTACCCGGCGGCACGGTCGATCGCGATGTGGGTGAGCCAGCCGAGGCCGGCGGTGAACAGGGGCGGCCACACGATCGGCGTGACCGTGTACCCGACCAGGAGGATCAGCGGAACCCAGGCCCGGTGCAGCGCGTTGTAGAACGGCACCGCCCGCGGCTGAAGCCGACCCGGCTCGTGCGAACCGTCCCGCGCCGCGTCCTTGGCCCCAATGAACATGGTCAGGTCGGGCAACACGAAGAAGAGCAACGCCGCCGCCGAGGTCGCGAATCCGTACTTGACGCTCTCGAACACCGCGAAGGCCGCCAGGAACAACGTCAGTACGATCCACGCCCCGCGTCGCATCCACCGAACCACGGCCGAGCCGCCGATTCCCGTGTACTCGACAGTGCTCATGCCGCCGCCTCCGCTCGCCCATGGCTAACAATGTTAGCCGCCTGGGCACCATCATCCGGCTAACACCGTTAGCCGTCAAGCCCGCCGACGCACCCGAGCCCACGGATGCGGCCCACCACCCGCCGAAGCGCCCACCCGGCACCGGCTCCCGGCTCGGACCCGCCACATCCTGCCCAGCGCGGCCGATCCGGCACCGCCGAACCCCCGGGACGTCAACGTCGGCTCGGCCGCAACCCGCCCTGCGTTCCCGTCGGTTTCGACCCTCCCCGCCTTCCCGCCTACATCTACAGCAAGCGTCCGGCCGACCCGCCCGAATCCGCTTCGGAACGACGACCGCGCCGAGTCTCCCACCCACCGGCAACCGGAAGCGGACATGCCAGAGCAAGCGCGATCGGCACCGTCGACAGCACCACAAGCGGCGCAAACCGGGTCACCAAGCCCCAAGACGACGACTCCGCCCGCACAGCCGGTACGGCAAACCGCAACGCCTCGACCTCCGGGGCCACTTCGGCCGACTCGACCCCCACCGGATCAACCGCCCGCACCCCGGCGTCCACAGCCGGTGCCGCGAACGGCCGCCGCCCCGGGCTCTCCGCCACACAATCCACCCCGTCAGACCCGACCACCCTGTGGCCCGACACCCCCAAGCCCGAGACCGCCCCGGATCCCGAGACCCCAGGGCCCGAAGAACCCCCGGAGGCCGACACCCTCGACCCCGACCCCGCCGGCCCCGACGCCACCGCCCCGGACACCCCGGCGCCCCGCACCTCCGCCCCGGAATTCGACACCAGTGCACCCGGCAGCGGCGAGCCATTCCCCGACACCACCCACCGCCCGCCCACGTTCGACACCGGTGGCTTCGGCGCCGGCGGCTTGGGCGGCTTGGTCGCCGACGGCCGGGGCGGTCGCGGATCGGCCGGCTTCGTCGGCGGCTCGGTGGTACACCCACACCCGGCCCGCACACCCGATCCCCCGCCACCCCGAGCGCCCTCGACCCGCTCACCACCCGACGCGTACCCGACACCCGCGCGCCCGACCCGCACCTCGTGCCGCGCAGCGCCCGTACCCGCGTCGAACTCGACCACAACGCCTGCCCGCCCACAGCCCGCGGCCACCGCCGCACCGCAGGCCCCGACCGCCGGCACGCACACACATGCCACCAACAGACACCGCACCGCGAACCGGGACTTGGCCATGGCGCAAGGCTGACGCCGCCCCATGGATCACCCCGAAAGATCCCTCAAAAATCCCACTTTCGAGTGACCCATGCCCCTCTCCGCCCGAGCCCCGGACGGCACCGCGCAACCCACGATCACAGCGTCCCGGCAGGCGCAATCCACCGCATCGGCCGCCCCGTCAAGCCCAAGCAGGCGCTCGTCGACATCGACTACGGTCCGTGTCACGCAGACAAAGCCTCTCCCATGCGGCGTCCCGCAGCCCCGAACCCGTCACCCGATCGCGCCACCCAACACCTCGCGAAGGCGCCTCGCGAACGCGCGTGGGTGGGTCAGGTTGCCGTTGTGGCCGCCGGGGAATTCCGCCGCTTCGACCCCTACGAGCGCCTCCAGCGCCACGGCGCAGCGGCGGGTGAACACGCGATGCAACGTGGTGGCACCCCGGCCGGGCACGATGCGGGTCGTCGTGGAGCGCAGCGCCGTGAGCGGCAGCGTGTCGTCGACCACCGCGGGGAACTCCCGGCCGATGAAGAAGTCGAAGTTGGCCATCCGCCGCTCGTTCATCGGCTGCGGGGTCAGGTCCGGCTCGCACTCCTCGACCCCCGGCTCGATGCCCAGGTGAGCCGTGATCGCGGGAAACGCGGCGCCCATCCCGCCGCGCCCGTGCATCTCCCGAATCGCCGTCAACTCGCCGCGGTGCGCGTCGCGTTCGGAAGCGGAGAGCAGCCAGGGCGCGACCGGTTCGTGCGCGATCAACGTATGCAGCGCGTCCGGGTGGGTCGCGGCCACGCGCAGCCCGATCAACGCGCCCATGCTCAGCCCCAGCATCATCGCGGGCCGATCGGTGAGTTCGGCCAGCAGCCGTGCCACGTCGTCGGCATGGTCCTCGACGGTCACCGGCGCGGCCGGGTCGACCAACGTGCTGCGGGAGAGCCCGCGCCGGTCGTACGTCACCACGGTGTAGTCCGCGACCAGCCGATCGACCATGTCGACGCTGCGCCCGGCGTCACCCTCGCCGCTCTCCCCGATCAGCAACAGCGGGCCGGAGCCGCGCACTTCGTAGTACAACTCGGCACCCGGCACGGACAGCTTGGCACCGGCAGTGAGATTCGCGGCCATGAGATTCCCCCGAGAGGTCGATCGGAGTCGTGCGGAGTCGTTCCGAGCCATTCCGACGCGTTCGCGCCATGCCGACTCTTCGAGTCGCCCCGAACCACCCCGAGCCTGACAAGCGGCCCGGCGCGGATCCGGGTCCGTCCGACGACCATCACCATAATCCATCGAACTCGATACATCAATAACGATGCATCTATTTCGATGTACTATCAGCCATGACCTCGCCCACGCCGCCGCCCACGGCCGCCCCCCTGACCCCCGTCGACCTCTTCCTCCTCGGCCGCACCCTCATGAAGATCGGCGAGGACGCGCTCCCCGCCCCCCGGGTCCGCGCAGACGGCACCGACCGCCACCCCGGGGGCGTGCGCTCCGTGCTGGTCACCCTGAGCGACGTCGTCGCCCATCCCGACAGCGCCATCGGCGAGATCGCCCGCCGTACCGGCCTGCCGCAGAGTCAGGTCTCCACCGCCGTCGCCCGCCTCAAGGAGACCGGCTCGGTCGAAACGTCCCAGGACCCCACCGACCGCCGCCGCCTCCTGGTCCGCGCGGCCGACACCCCGTCCCCCAGGGTCACCGAGGTCCGAGCGGCGGGTATCGAGGAAGCATTGGCACGCGCGCTGGCCACCACCGACGAGCAGGTGGTCACCCAAGTCACCGAAGCGCTGGCTCTGCTCGCCCGATACCTACCGCCCACAGTCGTGGTCCGGCCAGGGTCCTGACGCCCGATCAGCGAGCAGTGATCGCCGGTTCGATGGTGAAACCCTTGAGCGGCCCCACGTGCATGGAAACGGGCGTTCCCTGTGCAACCCGCATCTCGGACGTGTAGTCGCCTTAGTCGGGCTCGGGATCCGCGAGCACGGTCACCGTCCCCGAGCCGTCGAAGTCGTCGACGATGACGTACACCGCGATTCCGGCACTCGCGTATGCGCGGCGCTTGCGTCGACGATCGCGGTCACCGGCCTCACTTCCCGGCGAAACGACTTCGGCAACCGGCACCACACCGGCAACATCCACGCCCAGACCGTCCGCGTCGGGCGCCTCGTCCGGATCGTCGGGAGCAACGAAGACATCCGGGATGTAGACCTTGCGACCGTCCACGACGGTGCCTCGGTCGACGAGATCCGACTTTGCCGGGCCACCACCCGAACGAGTGATCCACTACCGCAACTTCCGCGCCACCTCGGTCGCCCAGTACGTCAGAATCGACGACGCCCCCGCGCGCTTGATCGAGGTGAGCGTCTCCAGCATCACGCGGTCCCGGTCGATCCAGCCGTTCGCCGCCGCCGCCTCGACCATCGCGTACTCGCCGCTGACCTGGTAGGCCGCCACCGGCACGTGCACCTCGTCGGCGATCCGCCGGACGATGTCCAGGTACGACATCGCGGGCTTGACCATCACCAGGTCCGCGCCCTCGGCCACGTCCAACAGGACCTCGCGCACGGACTCCTCGGCGTTGGCCGGGTCCTGCTGATAGGTCATCCGGTCGCCCTCGAGCGAGGATTCGACCGCCTCGCGGAACGGACCGAAGAAGCCCGACGCGTACTTCGCGCTGTACGCCAGGATCGACACGTCCAGGTACCCCGCGTCGTCCAACGCCCGCCGGATCGCCCCGACCTGACCGTCCATCATGCCGCTGGGCCCGACCATGTGCACGCCCGCGTCGGCCTGTACGACGGCCATCCGCGCATACGCGTCCAACGTCGCGTCGTTGTCGACCGAGCCGTCCGCGGCCAGCACGCCGCAGTGCCCGTGGTCGGTGAACTCGTCCAAACACAGGTCGGACATCACCACCGCGTCGGCGCCCACCTCGGCCACCACGTCGCGGATGGCGACCTGGAGCACACCCTCGGGATCGAAGCCCGCCGAGCCGAGCGCGTCCTTGACCGTCGGGATGCCGAACAGCATCAGCCCGCCGACCCCCGCCGCGACCGCGTCGTGCGCGGCCTTGCGCAGCGAGTCGCGGGTGTGCTGGACGACGCCCGGCATCGAGGAGATCGGCACCGGCTCACGCGCGCCCTCGCGCACGAACAGCGGCAGGATCAGGTCGGCGGGATGCAGTCGGGTCTCCGCGACCAGGCGGCGCACCGCCGGGGACGTGCGCAACCGCCGGGGGCGGTGCGCGGGAAACCCTGACGATGCGTCAGCCTGGTACGACATCGGAACTCCACGGCCCTTCTCGCCGGAAACATCCCGCGTCCCGGAACACCCGAGACCCGGAGCCATCCCGAGCCTCGACGACTTCCGGGACCCGGAGCCATCCCGAGCCCCGGAAACATCCGGAGCCCGGGCACATCCCGAGCCTCGGAAACACCCGAGGCCCGGAGACATCCCGAGCCCGGAAACTCCCGGGACCCGGCAACACCTGAGACCTACTTGGCCTTCCTTCGCGACCCCGGCCGCCGCTCGCTCGGGCGGGTGACCGGGTCACCCGCCTCGACCATGGCCGCGCGCCGCGCCGTACCGAACTCCGCGAGCGCCTCGGCCAGCGCCGACACCGACGGCTCGGGAGCCATCACGTCCACGCGTAGACCGTGTTCCTCGGCGGTCTTCGCGGTCGCCGAGCCGATACACGCGATCACCGTCACCGCGTGCGGCTTGCCCGCGATGCCGACCAGGTTGCGCACCGTCGAGGACGACGTGAACAGGACCGCGTCGAAGCCGCCGCCCTTGATCGCCTCGCGGGTGTCCGCCGGCGGCGGCGCCGCGCGCACCGTGCGGTACGCGGTGACGTCGTCGACCTCCCAGCCCAGCTCGACCAGCCCGGCCACCAGCGTCTCGGTGGCGATGTCCGCACGCGGCAGGAACACCCGGTCGATCGGGTCGAAGACCGGGTCGTACGGCGGCCAGTCCTCCAGCAATCCGGCGGCGGACTGCTCGCCCGACGGCACCAGGTCCGGCTTGACGCCGAACTCGACCAGTGCCCGCGCGGTCGCCTCGCCGACGGCCGCGACCTTGATGCCCGCGAAGGCCCGCGCGTCCAGGCCGTAGTCCTCGAACCGCTCGCGCACCGCACGCACGGCGTTGACCGACGTGAACGCGATCCACTCGTAGCGGCCGGTGACCAGGCCCTTGATCGCCCGCTCCATCTGCTGCGGCGTGCGCGGGGGCTCGACCGCGATGGTCGGCACCTCGTGCGGCACCGCGCCGTACGAACGCAGTTGCTCGGAGAGCGTGACCGCCTGCTCCTTGGTGCGCGGAACCAGCACCTTCCAGCCGAACAGCGGCTTGGTCTCGAACCACGACAGGGTGTCGCGCTGGGCGACCACCTCGCCGACGACCACCACGGCAGGCAGCGTGATCTTCGCGGACCGCACGTCGGAGGCCACCTGGGCGAGCGTGCTCACCAGGGTGCGCTGCTCGGTGGTGGTGCCGTTGACGGTGACCGCGACCGGCGTGGCCGGCTTACGACCTCCGGCGACCAGCTCCTGGGCGATCTCGGCGATCGAGTCGAGCGCACCGCGCAGCACGAGCGTGCCGTCGACGGAGCCGACCGTGGCCCAGTCGATCGAGGCCTCGGCCATGTCGAGGACGCGCACGCCACCGCTGCCCTTGGCCGCGTGCAGCGGGATGCCCGCGTACGCGGGAACGGCCGTGCTGACCGGGACGCCCGGGACGACCTCGAAGACGATCTTCGCCTTCGCCACGGCCGTGACCTCGTCCGTGACCGACTGGTCCACGCACGGGTCACCCGCCACGGCCCGGACGACCTGCTTGCCCGATCGCGCGGCGGCCACGACGACCTTGGCCCGGGCAACGGCCGACAGGAGTTCCCCGTCGTCACCGGTCACCGGGTCGAGGACCTCGACGCCGCTCTTGCAGTGGAACAGGACCTGGCGCAGCGTCGCCTCGTCGGCGACCACCACATCGGCCTCGGCCAGCACCTCGATGGCCCGCAGTGTGAGCAGTCGTGGATCGCCGGGACCGGCACCCACAAAGGTCACGATGCCGCTGGGCTTCTTCTTCGCTCTGGGGCTCAAGGGACGCGCTCCCCCATCAAACCGGAGGCCCCTCGGGCGAGCAGTTCGGTCGCGAGTTCGCGACCGATCTTCTGCGCCTCGTCGAGGGTTCCGGTGGCGGACAACCGTACGCTGTCGGTGCCGTCGACATTTGCGACTACGGCCCGCAGGTACAGCTCGGTGACCTGCTCGCCCTCGGCGACCTCACAGAGGGCGCCGACCGGAGCCGAACATCCGGCTTCCAACACGGCGAGCAGCGTGCGCTCGGCCAGTACGGCGGCTCGGGTGTCCGAGTCGTCCAAACCGGTGAGCAATTCGACGAGGGCGGCATCGTGTGCCGCACACTCGACGGCCAATGCCCCTTGACCCGGGGCAGGCAGCATGTGGAGCGGATCGAAGGTCTCGGTGACCTCCTCCGCACGGCCCAGGCGGCCGAGGCCGGCCTTGGCCAGGACGACGGCGTCGAGTTCGCCGGACGTCACGAAGCCGATCCGGGTGTCGACGTTGCCGCGGATCGGCACGATCTCGTGGCCGAGCCCGAGCAGCGACAACTGCGCGGCGCGGCGCGGCGAACCGGTCCCGATCCGGGATCCGGCCGGCAACTCGGCGAGCGCGAGCCCGTCCCGGGCCACCAGCGCGTCGCGCGGATCGTGCCGGGGCGGAACCGCCGCCAGGGTGATGCCCTCGGGGTCGGTCGTCGGCAGGTCCTTGAGCGAGTGCACGACGAAGTCGACCTCGCCGGCCAGCAGCGCGTCGCGCAGGGCGTTGACGAAGACGCCCGTGCCGCCGATCTGCGTGAGCTGCTCGCGCGAGGTGTCGCCCTGCGTGGTGATCTCCACGAGTTCGACGGCCCGGCCGGTCAGCTTCGTGACGGCTGCGGCGACGTGCCCCGACTGGGCCATCGCCAGCTTGCTGCGCCGGGTGCCCAGTCGCAACGGTGCTTCGGTCACGCCACACCTTCCACTGCGTCGGGGGCGTCCGCCCGGCGGACCACCTCGGGGGTGCCGGGGTCGAGATCGAACAACATCCGCAGCGCGTCGGCGTACGACGAGCCGCCGGGCTCGCCGGCCAACTGCTTGACCCGCACCGTCGGCGCGTGCAGCAGCTTGTCCACCACGCGCCGGACGGTCTGCTCGACCTCGGCGCGCACCCGGTCGTCCATCTCCGGGACCCGACCGCTGAGTCGGTCCAGCTCGGCCCGGACCACGTCCGAGCCCATGCTGCGCAGCGCCACCACGGTCGGCGCGACCTGCTGTGCCTGCTGGGCGGTCGCGAACGCCGCGACCTCCTCGCAGACGATCTTGCGCACCAGGTCCACGTCGGCCTCGCCGGCCGAACCGGCGGAGACCTCGGCGAGCCGTTCCAGGTCGATCAGCACGACGCCGTCGAGATCGCGCACGCGCGGGTCGACGTCGCGCGGCAGCGCCAGGTCGATCAGCACGAGCGGCTGTTCGACCCCACGCTCGCGGCGAGCCGCGAGCACCGCCTCGATCTCGTCCCGGCCGATCACCAGACCGGCCGCCCCCGTGCAGGAGACCACCAGGTCGACCGAGGCCAGCGCGTCCGGCAGGGCGGACATCGGCACGGCCCGACCGGCCACCGACTCGGCCAGGTGTTCGGCCCGCTCGTAGGTGCGGTTCGCCACCACGATGTGCCCGACGCCCTCGCGGTGCAGCGTCTTGGCGGCCAGCGCGCTCATCGAACCCGCGCCCACCACGAGCGCCCGGCACCCCTCGACCGGGCCCATCGACTGCTCCGCCTGGGCCAGCCCCACGGTCATCAGCGAGCGGCCGGCCTGGTCGATGCCGGTCTCGGTGTGCGCCCGCTTGCCCACCCGCAGGGCCTGCTGGGTGAGTTCGTTGAGCACTCGACCGGCGGTGCCGTGGGTCTGCGCGAGCGCCAGGGCGGCCTTTATCTGGCCGAGGATCTGTCCTTCGCCGACGACCATCGAGTCGAGGCCGCAGGCGACCGAGAACAGGTGCTGGACGGCGCGGTCCTCGTAGTGCACGTACAGGCACGGGGTCAGCTCGGACACCGGCACGCCGGTGTGCCGCGACAGCAGGTTGCCCAGCTCGGTGACCCCGCCGTGGAAGCGGTCCACGTCCGCGTAGACCTCGACCCGGTTGCAGGTCGACAGCAGCACGGCCTCGCCCACCGGTTCGGCCGCGATCAGGTCGTGCAGCAGCGCCTCCTGGGCCGTCCCGGTGACCGAGACCCGTTCCAGGAGACTGACCTCGGCCGTGCGGTGACTCAGACCGACCGCCAGGACACTCATGGTGTCTTCCTACCGTTGTTCGCCGTGTTCGCGGGCGCGACACCCACGCGACAGCCGGTCACGCGGGCATCACCTCGGGAAGGTCGCCGCGGTCCCCCGGCTTCGAGGGTCGCGCCGGAACCGGTCCCGCGACGGGATCGAGACCGGATTTGCGCTGTTCGTGGAAGGCCAGGATCTGCAGTTCGATGGACAGATCCACCTTGCGCACGTCCACGCCCTCGGGAACCGAGAGCACGGTCGGCGCGAAGTTCAGGATGCTGGTGATCCCGGCGGCGACCAGTCGGTCGCACACCTCCTGCGCGGCCGGCGCGGGCGTGGTGATCACGCCGATCGACACGTGGTCCTCGCGCACGATCTGCTCGAGGTCGTCCATGTGCCGCACCGCCATGCCCGCGATCCGCTGACCGGTGACCGCCCGATCGGCGTCCAGGAGCGCCGCGACGCGGAACCCGCGCGAGGCGAACCCGCCGTAGTTGGCCAGGGCGTGACCCAGATTTCCTATGCCGATGATGGCGACCGGCCAGTCTTGGGTGAGCCCGAGTTCACGCGAGATTTGGTACACGAGATACTCGACGTCGTAACCGACACCGCGGGTGCCGTAGGAGCCGAGATACGACAGGTCCTTGCGCAGCTTCGCCGAATTCACCCCGGCGGCAGCGGCGAGTTCCTCGGACGAGACCGTGGGAACACCCCGCTCCGACAGCGCACTGAGCGCCCGGAGGTACAGCGGAAGCCGCGCCACCGTCGCCTCGGGGATGCCACGTCCCCGCTGCGCCGGTCGCTCGGTACGCCCTGTAGCCACGCTGCTCCTGTGGGTGGGACCTGGGATTTCGATTGCCAGGTTAGGCTTTTGTGAACGTACGCACAAAGTAGGTGTCCGATTTGAGCGCCTGTCGTGATGCTCATCACGCCTTGGTTCCGATTCGGAGCGTGAACTCGGTCACAAGAGGTGACGTTCGAGTGGTCCATGCGTAGTCGTGATGTCCGACCGTGCACGACCCCTTACCGTACGTGTCGGCGAGATTCCCTCCCCCGGCCCCCTCGCCCCGTGCTCGGCCGCGGCCGCGGAGCGCGACCCGTTCAGCCGCCCAGGGCTCGGCGCAACCGCCGCTCGTCCACCCGCCAGAAGTCGTGTTGTTTCCCGTCCACCAGGGTCACCGGGATCTGTTCCCAGTATTTGTGCTGGAGCTCGGCGTCCTGGGTGATGTCGACCTCCGTCCAGGTCGCGCCCAGTTCGCCGGTCACCCGTTCGATGACGACACGGGCGTCGTCACACAGGTGACAACCGGGCTTGCTGAGCAGCGTCACGGTGCGGGTCGCGGCGTCGGGGCGGCGGCGGAAGAGATTCACGTCCTCGATTGTCACCCGTCGGGGGCGCGGCCAGAAGGCCGCTTCCGGCCCGGGTCGATCCGGTCGCGGCACCGCGCCGACCGCACCGCGCTTCACCGACACGGCGCGGCACCGCAAGACAGCCGCCACACACCTGCAATACGCGCCTACTACGCTCGGCCACATGGTTCTCTTGCGCCGGCGATCGACGACCAAGAACACCAACGACAGTGCCGTGCGGGCGGGCGAGGCCGCGGCCGCGGCCGCCCACGCGAGCGCCCCGCCACGCGCCCCCGGCGAGGACGGCCTGCCGCCGCGGATCGGCGCCGCGTTCTTCGACCTGGACAACACCGTGATGCGCGGCGCGTCGATCTTCCACCTGGCCCGCGGCCTGTACGCCCGCCGGTTCTTCGGCGCCCGCGACATCGCCCGGTTCGGCTGGCAGCAGGCCCGGTTCCGGCTCGGCGGCGAGCACATGGGGCACGTGGGCGACGCCCAGGAGGCCGCGCTGTCGTTCGCGCGGGGCCACACGGTCGAGGAGATCCGGGTGATCGGCGAGGAGATCTTCGACGAGTGCATGTCGGACAAGATCTGGCCGGGCACCCGAGGATTGGCCCAGATGCACCTGGACGCGGGCCGTCAGGTGTGGCTGGTCACCGCCGCACCGATCGAGATCGCCACCACGATCGCCGGCCGCCTGGGCCTGACCGGCGCACTGGGCACCGTCTCGGAGACCCGGGACGGGGTCTACACCGGCCGCCTGGTCGGCGAACTGCTGCACGGCGAGGCCAAGGCGGAGGCCGTGCGCGCCCTCGCGGACCGTGAGGGCCTGGATCTGACCGACTGTTCGGCCTACAGCGACTCGGCCAACGACATCCCGATGTTGACCCTCGTGGGCGATCCGTGCGCGGTCAATCCGGACGCCCGGCTGCGCCGCCACGCCCGGGCGTACGGGTGGCGCGTGAAGGACTACCGCACCGGTCGCAAGGCCGCCCGGATCGGCCTGCCGGCCGCCGCCGGGGTGGGTGCGGTCGCGGGCGCGCTGGTGGCCGGCACCGCGGTGCGACGCCGGGTGCCCGGCCGGATCTGAGCCGACCGGCAATATCCCCGCGCACCCCCTGCGACCTGCGACGAGGGGGTCGTTTCGGGCTGCCCGGGGCGTCCGGGCGACGGCAAGTTGTCCGCATATAGCACACCCGACCCGGGACAACCCGGCAAACACGCAAAGAGCACACAACAGCGGTCCATCCCGGTAGCTTCACAACGCCGATGGGCACACTTGGTATCCCTTCCTTTACTAAGCGTTATTCTCGATCGGCGCACAGCGGTGTCCAGGTTCCCTACTATGGGTGATTGATTCCGCACCGAACGTAATTACCGCTGAAGCAACAGGGAGTCCCGTGCACCGAATCGTCCGGGTTGACGTGTCCGGGCTGGCGACACTGCGTGCGGCGGTGTGCGCGAGCTTTGCCCCCCCGTCCGTAGGCTTCGCCGCCACCGCCGGTCACGGAGCCGGGGTCTGTTACGCGACCCCGGCCCAGCCCGTGGGCTTCGCCCTCGCGTCGCGCGCCGGCACCACCGAACCGACCCGTCCGACCCGAGGCTCCGGATACACCCGGGGACCGGGTCCGGACGGCGAGGCCCGCCGCATCATGGCCCTCGTCGAACTCGCCCAGGACGGCGACGGCGACGCGTTCGCCCAGCTGTACGACAACTACTTCGACACCGTCTACCGGTACATCTACTACCGGGTCGGCGGCCGTGCCGTCGCCGAGGACCTGACCAGCGAGACCTTCCTCCGCGCGCTGCGCCGGATCGGCACCTTCACCTGGCAGGGCCGCGACTTCGGCGCGTGGCTGGTGACCATCGCCCGCAACCTGGTCGCCGACCACTTCAAGTCCAGCCGGTTCCGCCTCGAAGTCACCACCGGGGAGATGCTCGACGCCAACGAGGTCGAGTCCAGCCCCGAGGACTGCGTGCTGGAATCGTTGTCCAACGCAGCCCTCCTGGACGCCGTGCACAAGCTCAACCCCCAGCAGCAGGAATGCGTGACCCTGCGCTTCCTGCAGGGACTCTCGGTCGCGGAGACCGCACAGATCATGGGTAAGAACGAGGGGGCGATCAAGACGTTGCAATACCGCGCCGTACGGACGCTCGCAAGGCTCCTGCCCGAGGACGTGCGGTGAATCACACTTCCGTAACCTTCGGGGTCTGCGGCTCGTTCTCCCGGATAGCGACCCCCTTCGGGGATCGTTGCGGCGGGGAGCCGCCCTGTGGCCCCCGACCCGGAGACTTCCCTGGACGGACATCCGGGGAGAGGAGGTGCGGCCTGTGAGCATTGCGGCCCTGGATCGGCGACCCGCGAACGCCTTCGCGCGAGCCCTCGACGAGAACGACCGCAACAACCGATCGGCAGAACCTCTGCCCGCGCTGGTCCCGCTGTTGCGGACCGCCGAGCTGCTGCGCGATCGGTCCGAGTCGGCACCCGTACCGAGCACGGACTTTCGAGCCGCGCTACGGCAACGACTGCTGGACGAGGCCGCGGCGCTGCCCGCGACCGCGGGCGCGGCCACCGTGCCCGCTCCCCGGGGCGCGCATCGCCGCAAGGAGCTCGCCGCCCCGCCGCGCACCGTGCGCTGGCGTCGGCGCGCGGCCATCGCGGGCGCGTTCGTGGTGGCCGGCGGCGGCGGCCTCGGCGGGGTGGCCTATGCCAGCACCGACGCACTGCCCGGCGACATGACGTACGGCGTCAAGCGCACGGTCGAAGACTTCAAGATCTCGCTCGCGGACAACGACCACGAGCGCGGCGAGCGCTACCTACAGCAGGCCGAGACCCGGATGGGCGAAGCCGAACAGCTGCTCCGGCGGGCCGGACGCACGCCCACCGACAAGGCGACGGTGCGGCACCTGCGGCAGGTGCTCGACGACTGGCGCGACGAGGCCGACAAGGGTCGTGAGCTGCTCACCGACCACTTCCGCAAGAGCGGCAGCGACGGCTCGATGCGGAACCTGGCCGACTTCGCCCGCGCCGGCCACGAGCGCATGGACCGGATCGGCGACCGGTTGCCGCCGGAACTCTCCTCCGAACGCGACCGGGTCCGCACCCTGCTCACCGCGATCAACGAGCAGGTCGCCCCGATCGCGGGCACCGCCGGCAAAACCTCGTCCGGACCCGCCGACGGTGGGCGCACCGGCGGCTCCCCGGCCGCTCCCGGCACCCACCCGGGCGGCGGCGCCGCACCCGGCACCGGATCGCAACCGCTCGCCCCGCAACCCCCGGGCCCGGGCGGCACCGCGGCGAACGGCGCACCGCAGCCGAACGGCTCGGCGGCGCCGGGTGGTTCCGCACCGCGGCAACAACCGCAACAAAACGGCGGCCTGCTTCCGGGGCTGAATATCCCGCTCCTCGGCGACGCACCCGCGGAGAGTCCCGCCGCCCGATCCGACGGCGCGGACACCACCCCGACCCCGGCGAAGACGCCCAAGGGTCAGATCCTCCCGCCGCTGCTGCCCGGCCTGCCGGGCATCGGGCTCAACCTGCTCGGCCCCGCCGAGGAGGATCCGCCCGGCTGAGCCGGCACCCCGGCTCGACCACCGGCGACGGCGGGCGGGGGGGGGGGGGCCCCCCCCCCCCCCCCCCCCCCGCGGGGGGGGGGGCCCCCCCCCCGCCCCCCCCCCCCCCCCCCCCCGGCCCCGCCCCCCCCGGGGGGGGGGGCA
>NZ_JBITHP010000032.1:43215-108856 GCF_044458105.1 Embleya sp. NPDC050493 | reverse complement strand
GGGGGGGGGGGGGGGGGGGGGGCCCCCGCGGGGGGGGGGGGCGGGCGGCCCCCCCCCCCCCCCCGCCCGTTCGGGTGTCCGTGGTCGGTCGTGCGTCGTGCCTCGGTCGGACCATGGGTCGGTCGTGGGTCGATGCGGGCCCGGGGCTCGGGTGGGCGACGGGGCGGCGGCGTGAGTCACCTTCGGGTGCAGGCGCGGGCGGTGTGGATCGTGGTGGCGGCGAGGTAGAAGGCGTCCGGGCGCCACAGGATGCCGGTGTCGGCGTCGGTGTCGAGCAGGGCGTCCATGGTGGCCAGGTCCTGCTCGTCGAGGCGGTCGGCCAACAGGGCTCGGCGGTGCGTCAGTTCGGCGTACAGGTGTTCGCGCGGCGCGGCGTCCAGCGGTGACGGCAGGTCGATCAGGAAGGAGTGCGAACCGGTGGGGACCAGGCCCGCGCGGGCCAGCATGGCCGGCCAGTCCTCGACCTCGGCGCGGGCACCGGGCAGCGCCGCACGCGATTCGGCGAACCAGTCCTCGTGCGCGGCGTCCAGCCGGGCCTGGAGTCCCGGCCGGCCGATGCCGATGTCGCGGGGCAGGAAACGCGGGGCCAGGCCGCGTTCGGCGACCGCGATCACCCCGCCGGGGCGCAACACCCGGGCCAGGGCGTCCAGTGCGGCCTGTTGGTCGCCCAGGTGGTGCACCACGTCGCCGGCCCAGACCAGGTCGGCGCTGCCCAGCGCGTCCAGGTCGGTGGGCAGGTCGACCCGGTGGGTGCGGACCCGGTGGCCCAGGCCCTCGCGCCGCGCCCGGGCGCCGGCTCGGGCCAGCAGGGTCGGACTGGGTGCGCCGGTGACCACGTCGGCGTTGGGGAAGTAGCGGGCGAGCAGGCAGGAGGCGATGCCCGGGCCGCCGCCGAGGTCGAGGATGCGGTCCACCCGGGCCAGCGTGTGGTCGCCGTACAGCGCGAGATCGCGCAGGCGCGCGGCGGCCTGCTCCAGGAACGGGACGTGCAGCTCGGCCTCGCTGTCGAGGTGCCGGCCGACGGCGTCCGGATCCAGGTCGTCCGGGCTGGGGTGGATGGTCATCGCTGGGTCTCCCGAGGTCGGGGCGCTCATCGCGGTGGGCGGCCGGGTCCGATCTTGTGCGTTGCGGGGGACAACGTCGGCGCATGGGCGCGGTAATCCATGGCGATGGCGGGGGGTTCGACGCGGGGCGGCTCGGGAGGCGGGTGTGGGGGCGGGCGATGTGCGGGACCGGGCCGGGTCGAGGCGGGTTGGTGCCTGGCGGGACGGGAGTGTGGGGCGCCGGGGCGGATACGTTTGCGTGGTGCGTGCGGCGTGGTGCGTGTCGGGTGGCGAGGGCGCGACGGGTGTCCTGCCCGGCGGTTCGACGGGTTCCACGGATACGACGGCGACAGGTTCGACAGGGGAGTGGGATGTCGGTGACGGAGGCGGGGGCTGTGGAGCACGATGCGGTCGCGTGTCGAGCGGAGATCGTCCGGCTGCATGTGCTGATCGAGGGCCTGCTCACCGGCGCCGGCGGCGATTCGGCCGGATTCGCGCTCGCGCACGCACCGGACTTCACCCTGGTCGAGCCCGGCGGCGGCACGCTGTCCCGACCCGAGGTGCTTGCGATGGTCGACGGGGCACGGGGTGTGTTGCCGGGCTTGCGGATCGGCATCGAGGACGTGCGCGTGGTGGCCTCGGCGAGCGAGTTCGTGGTGGCCTCGTACCGCGAGGTGCAGGTGCGGCCGGACGGCGGCGGCGATGTGCGGGCCGCGACCGTGGTGTTCGAGCGGGATGCGTCGGCGGTGCACGGGCTGCGGTGGCGGCATCTGCACGAGACGTGGGTCGAACGCTCCTGAGGGCCGGGCGGGTGGATCCGGCGGGGTCGGGCGGGTCGGCGGTGCCTGTCTTAGGGTCGAGGGATGAGCGACGAGACCGTCTACAAGCTGGTGGGCACCGACGAATGGGCGACCGCGGTACGGCGCGGGGTGTTCGAAGGGGCCGGGATCGACCTGGTGGACGGGTACGTGCACCTGTCCACGCAGACGCAGGTGGCCGAGACGGCGCGTCGCCACTTCGCCGGCCGTGACGCGTTGACCCTGGTCGCGGTGGATCCGGGTGCGCTGGGGTCGACGCTGCGTTGGGAACCTTCGCGGGGCGGTGACCTGTTCCCGCACGTGTACGGCCCGGTGGCGCCGGCCGCGGTGCGCTGGGCCGAGCCGCTGGAACTGCCCGCGACGCCCGACGGCGACGCGGTCGTCGAGGCGGTCCGACGGGTCTTGCGGGCGCGCGGGCACTGACCGCGATGGCGTGACCCTGCGTGACCGCAGACGGATGCGGCGGAGGGACGGAGACGGCGGGGCACGCCGCGGAGTAACCGGGTGTGACGGCCCCGTCTGCGGTGAAGCAATGGCGTAATTCGTGGGACACGTGTCGTGGACGCCATGATCGGCGTGCGCAACGCTGGAGGGGTGAGAGCGAACGAGGTCGTTTTCGTTGCTTTCGAACGGTTCCGGTCGTTGGATCCGGTCGGTCCCTACGAGGTGTTCGCCAACGCCGACGGGTGTCGATGTTCGATGCCGGCGCGGCGGACCGGGATGGTGGACGCGCACAGCGCTTCGCCATCCGTGTCGTCTGTATTCACTGCATCGATGAGGGAGACGTTGTGACCACCTACGGGCTGTTGGCGTTCGAGGGACTCGAAGAGCTCGATCTGGTCGGGCCCTGGGAGGTGTTCACCGCGTCCGCGATGTTGCGCGAGGGCGCGGACACCGTCACCACGATTGCGGCCGGTACCGAACCGGTGCGCTGTGCCAAGGGGTTGCGCTTGATACCCGAGCACACTTTCGCCGACCATCCGCGCCTGGACGTGCTGTTGGTGCCGGGCGGCGTCGGGACTCGGACCGAGGTGGACCACGAGGCGTTGATCGGGTGGATCGCACGTACCGCGAGCGATGCCGCCTGGGTGACGAGCGTGTGCACCGGAGCGCTGCTGCTGCACGAGGCGGGCCCCGTGCGGGGGCGCCGGGTGGCCACCCATCACACGTTCGAGGACGCCCTCGCGGCACGCGGCGACATCACCGTGGTCCGCGACGCCCGCTACGTCGTGGACGGCAACCTGGTCACCAGCCAGGGCGTGTCCGCCGGTATCGACATGGCGCTGTGGCTGATCGGACGCCTGCACGGAGTCGAACACGCCCGTGCGGTACGCCGCTACATCCAGTACGAGCCGGCCCCGCCGTACCTGGCGGACGCCCCTGGGGCCTGACACTGGCCGGACCGGACCGCACCGAACGTCGTGCGGGTCACGGGCGGCGCGGCAGCGGGTCGTGGTCCGGCCGGATGCGATGCGGCGCGGTGGGTCGGGTCGGAATGTGGAGCGGCGTTCGGGTGGGAGGCGGCCGGGTCCGCGTCGAAGTCGGGCTATTCCGAGGGGGATTGCGTCGAGAAGTTGCGCAGGCTGTCCAACTGGTCCCAATGTCGGCCGATGCGCTCCCGGCCGGTCGCGGTCAGGGCGACGTTCGTGTTGGGCTTCCGGTGTACGAACCGCTTCTCGATCGTGACCAGTTCGGCCTCGGCCAGTCTGGTCAGGTGACTGGAGAGGTTGCCCTTGGTCAGTCCGGTCGCGCGCTGCAGGAACACGAAGTCGGCGGACTCCACGGTCGACAGCACCGTCATGATGGCCAGCCGGCCCGGTTCGTGGATCAGCCGATCGAGAATCGGCCCGTCGCTAGGCGCCGCCATAGTCGCCACCGAGTTCGGGACCCCGGGCGGGACCGAAGGCGCGCTGGAGCGCCGCATGATCGAGGACCCCCGTCACTATCGTTGCCACGCCGACGAGCATAAGACCTCCATTGATCTTGCCCGTCGCCCCCACATCCCCCCAGATCGGCAAGAGACCGGCCGCCCCGACGGTGCCCCAGATGGCCACATGGTGCGGCCTCGGCCGCATGCCGACGGCGTAGGAGACGTACATCACCGAGGCGAACGCGGCGGTGGTGGTGCTGACCGGCAGGACGACCCGCCAGTCCAGGGTCACCGCGCCGGCCACCAGGGCCGCACCCGCCGCGGTGACGATCGCGGCCCTGGTGCGGTCTCGGCCCGACGGGGTGATCCGACCGTAGTTCTCGGCGTAGTAGTGGGTCACCCACAGGTATGCCGCCCCCGCCACCACCACCAGCGCCCCGGCGGCCCAGGTGACCCAGGCGTGGTCCAGCGGTGCCCACCTCAGGTTCGTCAGCCCGGCGACGATGATCAGGACGCCCGCCGGGACGGAGAGCAGACCTCTGAGGTACGAGTAGTCCGCCGCCGCCGATTCGAGGCTCTTACGATCCATCGTGGCCCTCCCCAAACTGGTTTGTGCTACAGACTCTACGGGCCGGCGAGGGTCTTGCAAACAGGTTTGCGTCACAAACTTGGTGCGGGAGTCCGGGGCGGTCGAGAGACCGGGGCGGGCCGGGCGTGGGTGCCGGCGGGCAGGGTGCGGCGCGGAGCGATGGGGCTGTGCGCGAGTGGTGGTACGGGCGGAGCAGGCACGGCGGGGGACGCCGAGGGGGTGCAGGCGAATCCGGACCACGCCTGGGAGATCCGGTTGTGGGATTGCACGGCACGGAGTGAGATTTTCTCGACCAAACGATCTCGTGAAGTGACTCGGCCCGGAGGATTCCGCGAGCCGCGATGAGTTCTGCGGCGTCCGGCGGTCGTACTGTCGAACCCGTCACCGAGGAGGACTTCCGATGCGCAGCGTGACCTATTCGATGGGCGTCTCCCTGGACGGCTACATCGTCGGGCCGGACGGCGGCTTCGACTGGACGACGCCCGACGAGGAGGTCTTTCGCCTGGCCACCGACGAGGTACGGGAGGTCGGTGTCCACCTGTTGGGGCGACGGCTGTACGAGACGATGCTGTACTGGGAGACCGTCGACCAGAATCCATCGCTCGACTTCTCCACGCTCGAGTTCGCCGCGATCTGGAAGCCGCTCCCCAAGGTGGTGTTCTCCACCACGCTCTCGGCGGTACAGGGCAATGCCCGCCTGGCCTCCGGCGGCCTGGCGGAGGAGATCGAGCGGTTGCGAGCCGAACCGGGCGACGGCAACATCGCGATCGGCGGCGCGACCCTCGCCGCCGAGGCGGCCGCGTCGGGTCTGATCGACGAGTACCGGGCCAGGGTCTACCCGGTGCTGGTCGGCGGTGGCGTTCCGTTCTTCCCCCGGCACGAGCACCGGGTGGATCTCGAACTCGTCGAGACCCGCACCTTCGACTCGGGAGTCGTCTACCTCCGCCACCGCGTGGCGCGTTAGCCGGCCGGCCCGCCCAGACGTCCGCCGCGCATTCGTCCCGTGGCCCGATTCGGTCGTCCCGAGGCGTCGCCGGGCGGGAAAATCGGGCGACAGGTGCGGGGTTGGGGGGCAGTATTCGGGGGGCGGTTGCCGCTGTTCTCGTGGTGGTGTTCTGCCGGAACTCCCGTGCTTTGTGGAAAGGTTGCCGTGCAGGCCGCGCATACGATCACGCCCGCTCTCCTGCCCGAGGTCTTGTTGCACACCGCGCTGGTGCGGCCGGTTTTCGTATGGGGGGCGCCCGGGATCGGGAAGTCCTCGTTGGTTCGGGATTTCGCCCGATCGCTCGGGCTGGAGTGTGTGTCGTTGCTGGGCACCCAGTTGGCTCCCGAGGACCTGATCGGCGTACCGCAGATCGTGGACGGGCGCAGTCGGTTCTGTCCGCCCGAGCAGATCGCCCGGGACGAGCCGTACTGCCTGTTCCTCGACGAACTCAACGCCGCGTCGCCGGATGTGCAGAAGGCGTTCTACTCGCTGATCCTGGACCGCCGGATCGGCTCCTACACGCTGCCGGCCGGCTCCGTGGTGATCGGCGCGGGCAACCGGGCGAGCGACAACGCGCTCGCTCGGCCGATGTCCTCGGCGCTGCTCAATCGCCTGGTGCACATACATTTGCGTGCCTCGGTCGACGACTGGCTGACCTGGGCCGCCGAGAACGGCATCCACCCGTGGATCCTGGACCATGTGCGAGCCCGGCCGGACCACCTGTGGAGTGCGCCGCCCAAGACCGAGGAGGCGTTCTCCACGCCGCGCGCGTGGCACATGCTCTCCGACGGGCTGTACTCCTTCGGCCCGGACATCACCGACGAGCACGTCCGGCTGCTGGCGCACGGCACGCTCACCCCCACCCACGCCGCCGCGTTCCTGGGCTTCCTCAAGACCGTGCGCAACGCGTACGGACTGGATGCCATCGTCAAGGGGGACGCCCGCTGGCCGGCCGCGCCCGCCGACCGCGATCTGCTGTTCTTCCTGGTGGAGAGCTTCCGTGCGCGGCTGGCCAAGGATCTGCCCGCGGACCGTCGGCACGTCTCGCCCGCGCTGCGCGACTTCGCCTTCCGAGCCAAGGCCCTCCTGGTCGAACTCGCCGAGATCTCGCTGGAGATGGCCCAACTCGTGATCGCCGAGGACGACACCGGCGCCGCGCCGCTGCCCGCGTGGTTCCTCGTCGAGACCGCCCGCGACCTGCCGCGCCTGGTCGGCGCGCGGCGCTGAGCGGCCGGGCCGATGTCCGCGCGCCGCGCCCGCAAACCCGAGGTCGACCAAGCACAACGAGCCCTGAAGGCGCAGAACGCCGGTTGGAAGCTGGCCTGCGTCCCGCCACTGGACCACGTCGGCGGATCGGCGAGACACGCCCACGCCGACCAGGCCCCCGGCGCGCTCGGCTACGTCACCAGTCGCGGCCTCCTCGTGGTCGATCGGCACCGCTACGTGCCGCCCACCGCGTGGGCCCGCGGCTACACCCACCTGCTGCTGCACCTGGCCATGGGGCACCTGGCCCCGGACAACCTCGCCGAGGCCGGCCTGGGCGATCCGGCGGCCGAGATCGACGCCGCGTACGGCACCGCGTGCTGCGTCGCGGTACACCACTTCGCCGCCGGCCTGGGCATCGGCACGCCTCTGGACGACCTGCCCGAACTGCCCGTCGGTGACGAGCGCGAACTCACCGAGCGCTGGCGCCGTGACGGCGTCCCCCCGGCGCTGCGCCGCATCGGTGTCAACGGCGACTCGCCCTGCATGTGGCGCAGCCCGCCCTCCGCGAGCGCCGCGCCGCCGCCGGACTGGTCCGCCCTGCTGGCCCGCGGCCTCGTCCGCATGGTCGCCGGCTCGCTCGATTCCGCGGCCGGCGAGAGCAACCGGCGGACCGCCCGCGCCGACGGCCCCTGGGACCGGGCGCTGTCCTGGTTCGTCTCCTCCTACCCCCTCCTGGGCGCCCTCGCCGCCGGCCTCACCGTCGTCGCCGACGCCGAACTGGCCCGTTCCTGGGACATCACCATCGCCGCCGTCAACGCCGAGCACGGCGAGATCTACGTCAACCCGCACGCCGGCCTGAGCGTCGAGGAATGGCGCTTCGTCCTCGCCCACGAGATGTTGCACGCCGCGCTGCGGCACGACCGCCGGCGCGAGCACCGGGACGCGCACCTGTTCAACGTGGCCTGCGACTACGTGATCAACGGATGGCTGGTGGAGATGGGCGTCGGGGTGTTGCCGGACGGGCTGTTGTACGACGCCCGCCTGGCCGGCCTGTCCGCCGAGTCGGTGTACGACACGCTGACCACCGACCTGCGCCGGGCCCGCAAGCTGCGGACCCCCGGCTCGCGCGAGCACGGCGACATGCTGGGCGAGTGGCTCTCCGAACCGGCCGCCGCGGCCCGGCGGTCGAGCCGACGGGGGCGGTCGGGGAGGCTGCCGGGAGCAGGTGGGCCCGGCGGTTCGTTCGTCGACCTGGACGCGTTCTATCGGCGCGCGCTCGCCACCGGGTTGGCCTACCACGATCCCGGCCGCGGACTGCTGCCCGCCGGGCTGATCGAGGAGATCCGCACGCTCGAACAGCCGCCGCCCGCATGGGACGTACGGCTGGCCCGCTGGTTCGACGAGCACGTGCGGCGCCCCGAGCCCGTACGCAGCTACACCCGGGCGAGCCGGCGCCAGGCGTCCACGCCCGACATCCCGCGGCCCGGGCGGATCCGGCCCTCGGACGTCGACCGGCTGTGTACGTTCGGCGTGGTCCTGGACACCTCCGGTTCGATGGATCCGGTGTTGCTGGGCAAGGCATTGGGCGCGATCGCGTCGTACGCCACCGCGCGGGACGTGCCGGCCGCGCGCGTGGTGTACTGCGACGCCGCCGCCTACGACGCGGGCTATCTGCCGGTCGAGGACATCGCGCACAGGGTGCGGGTGCGCGGACGCGGCGGCACGGTGTTGCAGCCGGGGATCCGGCTGCTGGAGGGCGCCGCGGACTTCCCCGCGGACGGCCCGATCCTGGTGGTCACCGACGGGCAGTGCGATGTGCTGCGGGTGCGCCGCGAACACGCCTTCCTGGTTCCGGCGGGCGCCCGGCTTCCGTTCACGGCGCGCGGGCCGGTGTTCCGGGTCCGCTGAGGCGGGCGGCGGCAGCCGAACCCGACGGAGAAATCGGCCTGCACGGGCGACGATTCGCCTCGGCAGGCGAGCGCGTACCCTGACTGCCCCGAGACCGCGGCCCGGTGCTCCCGGCCGGGGCCCGCGGCCCGCCGGCCGGAATCTCGGATGCGGTGGGCCGGCCCGGCGACCAGACTCGGAGAACGGTCGCCGCAAAACGGGACCGCCGTATCGGAGTTCGGAAGGACGTTGCTCGACATGCCCGACACCATGGAGACCCTGCACGACACCTCGGTGTGGATCTGCGCCGCGGAGGGCGCGCCGATCCGCTCGGTACGCGACGCCCTCGATCTGATCGGCGAGGCGGGGTACCGGGGCGCGAGCTGGGTCGTACTGCCGACGGCGCGCCTGGACCCGGACTTCTTCCGGCTGCGCACCGGCGTGGCCGGCGAGGTGTTGCAGAAGTTCGCCAACTATCGGATGGGGGTGGCCATCCTGGGCGACGTCACCGAGCACACCACCGCGAGCGAGGCGCTGACCGACTTCGTCCGCGAGTGCAACCGGGGCAGGCAGGCGTGGTTCGTGCCCGACCTGGATGCCTTCACCGGCCGCCTCGCGGAGGAGGGCTCCAACCCGTGACCGCGGTCCGCCCCGGCCTCGACGAACTCGGCTCCCGGACACACGGCGTGCGCCGACTCGCGGCGCTCACCGGGGCGGGCATCTCCACCGGATCCGGCATCCCCGACTTCCGCGGCCCGCACGGCGTCTGGACCCGCGACCCCGCACGCGAGCAGGACACCCACCGCAAACGGCACACCACCGACCCGTCCGCACGAGCCCGCCTGTGGCGGGCCCTGGCCGGGCCGACGCTGCCCGCCGCCCGCCCCGGCGCCGCCCACCAGGGCGCTCGCCCGGGTGCGGGCACACGTCGTCACGCAGAATGTCGACGGGCTGCACCAGGCGGCGGGCAGTCCGGCCGATCGCGTGCACGAGCTGCACGGCACGCTCGCTCGGGCCCGCTGCATGCGGTGCCGGCGAACCGCGCCGATGGACGACGCACTGCGGACGGTCCGAGCGGGTGTCGCCGAACCGGCTTGTCCGGCGTGCGCCACCGGGGTGTTGCGGCCGGACGTGGTGCTGTTCGGCGAGCACCTCGACCGCGATGTATACGGGCGGGCCGCCAACGTGGTCCGGGCGGCGGAACTCTTGTTGGTGATCGGAACGTCGCTGCGAGTGGACCCGGTCGCCGCGCTGTGTGCCACGGCGGTGGACTGTGGCGCCGTGCTGGTGATCGTCAACGCCGAGCCCACGCCGTATGACGAGTTCGCGAACGTGGTGCTGCGTGGCGATGTGGAGGTGGTCGTGCCGCGCATCGTGGCGGCCCTGGTGGCCGGTGGGCTGCCGGTGGGGTGAACGGGCGTGCCGCCGGCGGGCGGCGGCGACGGTCGGGAACGGGCGGACGCCGGCCCGGGGATCGCGCCTTGCCGACGGCGGGGTGTCGGATGCCGGCTCGTCCGCCGAGCGGGCCGTGTCGAGGGCACCACGCCCACGAACGCGCCCCTCGTCGGGTGCGTGGGTCGGGGCGACTAGGTTGGACGGCATGCTTGTGGCGTTGATCGATTCCGGGACGGGACTGTTGCCGACGGCGGGGTGGCTGCGACGGTTGCGGCCCGACCTCGACCTGCTGCTGTGTATGGACCCCGACCACATGCCGTGGGGCGACCGTGGCGAGGCGGTGATCACCGGGCGGGTGCTGGCCGCCGCGGACCTGGCCGCCGAGCGCGGCGCCGAGGGCATCGTGGTGCCGTGCAACACCGCGACCGTGACCGCCCTGGACGCCCTGCGCGCACGCTGCGAGCCCGCCGTGCCGGTGGTGGGCACCGTGCCGGCGATCAAGCCCGCCGCCGGATCGGGCGCCCCGTTCGCGGTGTGGGCCACCGTCGCCACCACTGCCAGTGCGTACCAGGCCCGGCTGATCGAGGAGTTCGCCGCCGGGCGCACCGTGGAGCGGGTGGCCTGCCCAGGCCTGGCCGAGGCGATCGACCGAGCCGATGAGGCGGCCGTCGAGACCGCGATCGCCGATGCCGCGCGGCGTACCCCCGCACACTGCGCCGGCGTGGTCCTGGGCTGCACGCACTACCCGCTCGTCGCCGACCGGATCGCCGCCGCGCTGCCCGCCGGAGTGGGGCTGTACGACAGCGCCGAGGCGGTCGCCCGGCAGACGCTGCGCCGGCTGGGCCTGACCGAGGACCAGGACGCGCTGCCCGGCACGATCGAGGTCACCCTGAGCGGGCGTCCCGGCCTGTTGCCGCCGAACGCGCTGGCCTATCCGCTCGGCCGCGCGCTCGCCGCCGGTGGTCGGCCGGCGCCCGCCCGCACGCAGCCGGCCTGAGCCGACGCGGTGCCGTCGACCCGCGCTACACGTTCCAGGTCCGGGTGCACAGCACCAGTTGATAGCCGTCGGGGTCGACGACGGTGACGCCGTATTCGTCCCAGTACGGGTTGTGTGCGGTGGTCCGGGTGCCGCCGGCCGCGACCAGCCGGTCGACGAGTGCAGGGTCGATCGGGGTCCCGAGGTAGAGCACGAACAGGTCCTCGGCCGTGGGCGTGGGCGGCAGCGGGTTCTCCGGGTCGATGGTCAACTCGAAGTGCCAACTGCCGCCCGGGATGCCGACCATGACCAGGTCCCACTCGCCGGAGACGCGCTCGGTGGTGCGCCACAGGACTTCCAGCCCCAGGCCCTCGACGTAGAAGCGTTCGGCGGCGGCCAGGTCGCGCGAGGGGCGGGCGACGCGTACGTGCGTGTCGGTGCTGATCATGCGGGTGAGATTAGCGGGTGGCCGCCGGCCCCCCGACGGCGTGTGCCGACCCCGCCTCGGCCGGCCGCCGACCCTCCGCAGCCCGCTCGCCGACCACCCGCGGACCGTCGCGGATCCGCGACGGTCCGCAGGCATGAGGCGGGCCGAGCCGGGGCGTGCAACCGGTGCGTTACACCGACTTCCGGTAGCCGTGGAACGTGCGCATCGACAACCACACCGCGAACGCCGCCAACGCGACCAGGGCCGCGCCGCGTCCGGCGACCAGGGCCCAGTCGGGGTCGGCGCGCATGGCCGAACGGGTCGCCGTCAACGCCCAGTCGAGGGGATTGAAGCGCGCGATCGCCCGCATCCAATCCGGCATCCGGGAGGGCGGCATGAACGCCGACGACATGAACGTGAGCGGTAGCAGCAGGAAGGTGTTCAGCGCGATCACGGTCTCGCGTTCGCGGGCCACCATGCCCACCGCATTGGAGAAGGCGCCGAACACCGTGCCCAGTACCGAGGACACCCCGATCAGCACCAGAACCCCGGCGAACCCGCCCGGATAGTGCGCCCCGGCCAATCGGCCCAGGCCGATCATCACCAGCGACTGGAACGCGGTCGAGCAGCCCTGGGCCACCACGTTCGCGTTGACGAGCGCACTGCGCCGGAGCGGGGTGACCAGGAAGCGGTTGAGGGTGCCGCGCTCGATTTCCTCCAGGATGCCCATGCCGGCCCACATGTTGGCGGACACCGCGTTCATCACCACCACGCCCGGGACCAGGTAGTCGAGGTAGGACCCGGTGCCGAAGCCGGGCAGGTCGGCGATGTCGCGGAAGAGTTGGCCGAAGAGGAAGAGCCAGATCACCGGCTGGATCAGGGTGATCACCAGGTAGGCGGGCTGACGGACGAAGACCCGGAACTGACGGTCGGTCATGTACCAGGTGTGGGTGATCGTCTCGCGCAGAGCTCCGACACTCGGGACGTGCGTGGTGCCCGCGGTGGCGGGGACGCCGGCTGCGGTGGTCATCGCGTCTGTCCTTCGGCGGCGTCGGTACGGAGCTTCTCGGCTGCGGTGGTCCCGGCATCGGCGCCGTCGGGTGCGTCCGCCGCGTCCGCCGTACTCGCCGTACTCGTCGTGTCCGCCGCGTCGAAGCGACGGCCGGCGTGCCGCAGGTAGACGTCGTCGAGCGAGGGGCGGGCCACCGTGACCGCGCCGACCCGGGCGCCGGCGTGGTCGAGTGCCGCCAACACTTCGGGTACCGCGGCGGCACCGTTGTCCGCGCGGGCATGCACCGCGCGGACATCGACGGTGATCTCGCGGATGCTCGGCACCCGGGACAGCGCGTCGCGCACCGCGGGCCCGGCCGGGTCGAGCAGGTCCACGTGCACCGCGTCGCCGCGCAATCCGGACTTGAGCTGTTCGGGGGCGCCCTCGGCGACCACCCGGCCGTGGTCGACGATGGCCAGTCGCGCGGCGAGCCGGTCGGCCTCGTCGAGGTAGTGCGTGGTGAGCAGGATGCTCAGACCCTCGCCGGCCAGGCTGCCGATCTCGTCCCACATGTCGGCGCGGGCCTCGGGATCGAGGCCGGTGGTGGGCTCGTCCAGGAAGAGCACCTCGGGATGGTGGACCAGACCGAGCGCCACATCCAGCCGGCGCTGCATGCCGCCGGAGTAGGTGCGCACCGGGCGGCGCCCGGCCTGGGCCAGGCCGAAGCGGTCCAGCAGGTGGTCGGCGCGCCGGCCCGGCTCGCGACCGCGCAGGCCGAACAGGTGCCCGGTCAGGATCAGATTCTCCCGAGCGGTGGCGGCCGGGTCGGCGCCGGAGCGCTGGGCGACCACGCCGATGGCCCGGCGGACCCGGGCCGGGTCCCGGGCCACGTCGTGCCCGGCGACCCGGGCCGTACCGGAGTCGGCGGCGGCCAGCGTGGTGAGAATCTTGACGGTGGTGGACTTGCCCGCGCCGTTGGGCCCGAGCAGGCCGAATACGGTACCGGGCGCGACGCTCAGGCTCAGCCCGGCCAGCGCCCGGACGCCCTGAGGGCTGCCCTTGAGCGGATAGGTCTTGACGAGATCGTGCGCCTCGATCGCGGGCGCGCCGGTGCCGGCGAGGCCGGCGTGTCCGGGCGCGCGACCGTCGTGGACGGTTGCCGCCGTCCGTGCGGTGTGCTGCTCCATGGTGGAGTGGATCCCTCCGGTCGACATTCGGTACGGCGACGCCGCGTGGCTCGCCGACCTGCGACAAGAGGACCGGGGATACGATGAGTTCGGTGCACCTCGTATGTGCCGGTCCCTGTTGCCGCAGGGTTTCGGTGCGAGGTTCCCGGCCCTCGGGAGCGGTGTTCGAGCACCGCCCGGGGGCCTTTCTTCGGTCCGGGGTCGTGGATTTATCGGGTGGGGTCGTCGGTGCCGGCCCCCCGGTCGTGTTCGGTCGGTTCAGTGGATTCGGTGGGCTCGCCGACCTCGCCGACCTCGCCGAGTTCTGCGGGTAGGACTGCTTGGGCTGCGGTGTCCATGTCGGCCCAGCGGGCCGGGGTTTCGCCGGTCGCGCGGAAGTGGCGCCACTCGGTGACACCGGAGAGGCTGTCGTCCGCGATCTCGGCGAGCAGGCCGCGCACCCAGCGTGCCTCGGCCTCGGCCATGGCCAGTTCGTACTCGTTCTCGATCAGGAACACCCTGGGCAGAAGGCTCGTGAGCTCCGCGAGTTCGGCGCGCCCGCGTGCGACATGGGCGTCGATGGCTTCGACGCGACGCCCGAGCAGGTCGGTCACCTCGTCCGGATCCAGCACGCCCATCAGGGACAGGGCGGCCTCGAAGCGCGGGAACTCGTGCACCCGAACGGACAGCAGCTCGCTCAGCCACTCGCGCATCTCGGCGTCGCCGGCCTCGGTCAGCGCATAGGTGGTGCGCTCCGGCCGGCGGCCCTCACGGTCGACCCCGGTGGCGGCGATCAGACCGTGCTTCTCCAGGTTGCGGACCACGGTGTACAGCGAGCCGTAGTTGATCTTGATGCTGTTTTCCTTGCCCCGACTGCGCAACAGCTGGGCGATCTCGTACGGATGGCGCGGCTGCTCGGCGACCGTCACCAGCACGGCGAGTGCCAGCGGGTTGTCGATCCTGCGCCGGGCCACGGACCGCCTCCGGGAGAGTGCGAATACTCGTCACCGAATATACGACTGCGGGTAGCCGAAGTCCAGGACCGCGCGAAGGTCGGGGACGACGGATGGGGGCGCTCATTCGGGCGGGTCGCACGGATGGCATGCCATCGGGCGAGATGCCATCGGACGGGCCTCCGTCGAGCGGGCGCGAATTCGCGGGGACCAATATTCGGCGAGGCGGAATTTCGGGTGGCGTGCGTCGGGGTTGGCGTTCGGTGAACGCCCGAGATCATGGGGGAAGCATGTCGAGCGAGATGGTGGTGTCGGGGAGCGTCACGGCGGGATTCGAGGAGGTTCGGGCCGAATTCGCCGCCACCCCGGCCGAATTGCCGGACGAGCCGGGAGCCCGGCTCGCGGTGTACCGGGACGGTCGCCGCGTGGTCGACCTGTGGGCGGGGGAGGGGGTCAGGGGGGACACGCCGACCCCGGTCTACTCGACCACCAAGGGCGCCGCGCACGTGGTGGTGGCGCTGCTCGTGCAGGACGGTGTGCTGGACCTCGACCGCGTCGTCGCGCACTACTGGCCGGAGTTCGCCGCATACGGCAGGGACGGACTCACGCTGCGCGAACTGCCGGCCCACCGTTCCGGGACGGTCGGGGTGGACGGCGGGTTCACCCTCGCGGAACTGGCCGACGACCGGCTGCTCGCCGAGCGCCTTTCGCCCCATCTCCCGGCTTCCGCGCCGCGCACCGTCCCCCGCCGTCTTCGCGCCGCGTCCTCTCCGCGCCGTCCCGCCCCGCGACGCGCGGTGGGTCAGGTGAAGTCGGGGCGGTGGTCCCGGGCCCAGGTTTCGAAGGAGCGGGCCGGGGTGCCGGTCAGGTCCCGGATCGTGGTGGTGATCAGCGGTGGTTCGGCGGGTGCGTCGGCCCCGGCGAGGAGCGCGTCGACGAGGGCCGGCGGGCGGCCGTCGGCGAGCATCCGGGCTCGCGCGGCGGCCACCGGGACCGGCTCGAAGCGCAGCGTCCGGCCGATTGCCGCGCCGATCAGCCGGACCTGGTCGGCCCGGCCGACCACCTCCGGACCGGTCAGGACGTACGTGGCCCCGGCGTGGCCGTCCTCGGTGAGTACGCGGACCGCCGATGCGGCGACGTCGCGTTCGTGCACGACCGGCTTGGCGGCCAGGTCCGGGCCGCGGACGACGCCGGAGTCGCGGATCTGGCCGGCCCACCCCAGGGCGTTGCTCGCGATGGTCTCCGCCCGGAGGAAGGTCCACGCGGCGGTCGACTTCGCGATCACGCCTTCCATCCCGGCGTGCAGCCCGCTGATCGGGTCGGCCTGGCGGTCGACGTCGTCGCGCACGCGTGAGGAGGAGAGGTAGACGACGCGATCGGTGTGTGCGGTGACCGCGTCCAGCACGCCGGGCGCGCCCTCGGTGGTGAGAAAGGGCCAGACCAGGAACACCGCCTCGACCCCGGTCAGAGCCGCCGCGAGGGTGTCCGGCTCGGCCAGGTCGCCGGCCGCCACCTCGACCTCGGGGGGCAACCCCGCCGCCTCCGGACGACGCGCCAGGGCCCGCACGGGGACTCCCGCGGCCCGTAGTTGTCCGACCACCTGTCGGCCGACGTTTCCGGTTGCCCCGGTCACCAGAATCATGTGCGAGTCCCTCGTGATTCGAAGGCGGTCGGTCCCGCCTCGTCGAGATGATCCTTCAACCTCGACGCCACTTGAGGTCAAGGCCTTTCGGCCGGTCCCGGGTCCGAGGTCGGATCCGGGTCCGGCCGCCCGATGGTCCGGACCCCGAGGAATGGGCGGCGGTCTACTCGATGACCTTGGCCAGGAATGCGGACAGGTTGGTTCGGGTGCGTTCGATCTGTTCGGCCAGGGTCAGGGACTCCTCGAAGCGCCCGCCGGGCGCCGGGGTCTTGAGGCCGCGGGTGTACAGGGAGCAGGCGAGGTCGGTGCAGATGTACACGCCGAACGAATTGCCGTCCCGGCCCGCCCGCCCGGTCTTGCGCGCGGTCATCAGCGAGACGCCCCGGCCCGGGTGCGTGGTCAGGCACAACGAGCACATGCTGCGGTGCAGGTAGCCTCGCTGCTGGGCGGGAAAGCGCAGGGCGAGGCCGACGATCCCGCCCCGGTATTCGGTGACCAGATAGGTGCGGTCGGGTGCCCCCGGATCTCCCCAACCCAGGAAATCCAGGTCGGCCCACGGGCGTTCGGCCAGGTCACGGGGTACCGGAAGGCGCTGTGCGGCACCTTTGGAACAGTTGACGAACGACGTACGGATTACCTGCTCGGTGAGTGGGTTCATGCGGCGGAAACTAACAGTGCCTAGGTATCCTAGGCAAATACCTAGAGGCTCTAGGAAACGCGGACGGCGCGGTGACCGGCGCCGCGACGGAAGGGTGGCGTGTGGCTCGGGCGGGACTGACGGCGGAACGGGTGACGCGTGCGGCGGCGGATCTGGCGGACGAGGTGGGGTTCGAGAAGATCACCCTGACCGCGCTGGCGCGCGGCTTCGGGGTCAAGGACGCGAGCCTGTACTCGCACGTGAAGAATCTCCAGGAACTGCGGCTCGGGATCGCGATGCTGGCCGCCGACGAACTGGCCGACCGGATCGGCGCGGCGGTCGCGGGCCGGGCGGGCAGGGATGCGCTGATCGCCTTCGCCCGGGCGTACCGGGAGTTCGCCTTGGAGCGTCCCGGCCGCTACGCGGCGACCCAGGCGCGGATCGACCCGGCACTGCTGGCCACCTCGGAGGGCTACCGGCGCAATGTCGACAGCACCTACGCGATGTTGCGCGCCTACGGTCTGGAGGAGCCGGACCTGACCGACGCGGGACGGCTGTTGCGCAGTGTCTTCCACGGTTTCGCGGTGCTCGAGGGCAACGGCGGGTTCGGCCACGTACGCAAGCCGAGCGAGTCCTTCGACCGGGCGGTGGAGGCACTGCACGTGGCGCTGGAGAACTGGCCGAGCTGAGTCGGTCGGCCGAGTCGGTCGGCCGGTCGAGCCGTTCGGGCGGAACCGGTCGACCGAGCCGGTCCGGGCGAATCCGGCCCGGGCCCGACGGGGGCGAGGTGATCCGCCGCGATCGGGCCCGCTTCGGCGTGCCGTCGCCGGATGCGATGGAATCGGCGCGATCGGTTCGATCATGGTGCGCGGAGCGGGCGTCGCACGGGCGATCCCGGGCGCGAAGGAGGCACGCGGTGACGAAGTACGTGGCGCTGTTGCGCGGCATCAACGTGGGTGGGCATCGCCGGGTGCCGATGGCGGATCTGCGGCGTGTCCTGACCGAGCTGGGATACACCGAGGTCAAGACGCTGTTGCAGAGCGGGAACGCGGTTTTCGAGGCGGCCGAACAGCCGACCGCCGACCTGGTGGCGGCGATCGAGGCCGGGCTGGCCGGCGAGTTCGGATTCGCGGTCGACGTGATGGTGCGCAGCGGCGCGGAAATGCGCGCGGTGGTCGCGGCGAATCCGCTGGAGGTATCCGACCCGGCCAAGTGCGCGGTGGCGTTCCTGAGCCCGGCCGCCGATCCGACGGAGCTCGGCCGGGTCGATCCGGCCGGCTACGCGCCGGACGAACTGCGGTTGGGCGACCGCGAGTTGTACATGTACTTCCCGGACGGTCTGGGCAAGGCCCGGCTGTCGCCGATCCTGGCCCGCAAGCTCGGCAACACGGCCACCGTCCGCAACTGGAACACGGTGACCAAGCTGCTCGCGATGGTCGAGTGAGATCGGGGCGACGATCCGATGGCGGCGGCCCCGGCTGCGCCTGATCGGCCTCGGGTGATCGACCGGCGTTTCGGACCCGCCGCGTCTTCGGGCGGTGGCTGCGATCGCCGCCGAAACCATTGCACAATTTCCTGTGCACAGATTATTGTGCATACGTGGCCGTGTCACCGGAACGCCGAGATGTCAGCGAACTCGAAGCGCTGAAGGCTTTGGCGCACCCCCGACGCCAACGGATCCTGCGGGAACTGGAGGCGAGTGGGCCCGCGACGTCCGCGTCGCTGGCCCGGGCGCTGGCACTGAACACCGGCGCGACCAGCTACCACCTCCGGGAGCTGGCCCGACACGGGTTCGTCGAGGACTTCGTGGATCCGCACGCGCACGGGCGCGAGCGGTGGTGGCGCGCCGTGCAGCGGGACCTGCGGTTCCCGCCGCGCAGCGAGCAGAGCGAGGAGATTCGGCCGGTCGTCGACGAGCTGAACCGCCTGGCATTCGCGGCCGACCTGGAGGAATACCGCAGGGCGCAGACCACGACCGAGGTCGAAGGGGGGATGGACATGCCGTACTCGCGCGGGACCATCCACGTCACCCCGGCCGAACTGGGCGAGTTCTTCGAGGAGTACATCGCGCTTCTCAACCGGTACAAGCGGGCCGGACCGCTGCCGGCCGGGGCCCGCGCGGTACGGACCCGCTTCCTCACGTTCCCGGCCACGAACGGTGGAGGCGACGATGGCGGGGACGGCGATGGGCACGACGGTGGGCGGGCCGACGGGGCACCGGAGAGCGCCGACCCCGGAACCGGCCGGCTCTGAGCGGTTGGGCCGGCATTCGATTTCCGGCACCCGACGCGTGCGGGCGCCGGCGGCGGTGCGCACCTGCATGCGGGACCCGGCCCTCGTCCTGGCCCGCTCTTCGAGACCCGAATGACCCAATTTTCGAGATCCGAGTCGTCGAGACCCGGCCGTCCGAGACCTCGGCATAGCACCGAACCCCGAACCCCGAACCCCGAACCCCGAACCCGAGCACCGAGCCGTCGATGCGCCGCGCGCCGGCGCACGTGTCGGCGACTCCGGAATCCGTCCGGCTCGGCATCGATCCCCATCCGAAGAGACAAGGGCGGCACCGCACCATGAGTACGCACGACCAGATACCCGACGCCGTGTCGCTGACCGGCGTCGGACGCATCCACGGCAAGGGCACCGCCGCGGTCACCGCACTGCACGACGTCACCGTCGGCATCCGGCGTGGCAGCTTCACCGCGGTCATGGGGCCCTCGGGCTCCGGGAAGAGCACGTTCCTCCAGTGCGCCGCCGGCCTGGACCGGCCGACCAGCGGCAGCGTGCGGCTCGGCGACACCGACCTGTCCGGGCTGTCCGAGACCGGCCTGACCGAACTGCGGCGCGAGCGGATCGGCTTCGTCTTCCAGGCGTTCAACCTGATGCCCTCGCTGACCGTGCTGGAGAACATCACGCTGCCGCTGCGCCTGGCCGGCCGGAAGGCGGACCGGGCCTGGTTGGCGGAGATCGTCCGGCGGGTGGGCCTGACCGGGCGTACCGAACACCGGCCGGCCGAGTTGTCCGGCGGCCAGCAGCAGCGGGTCGCGATCGCCCGCGCGCTGGTCACCCGGCCCGAGGTGGTCTTCGCCGACGAACCCACCGGCGCGCTGGACACGGTCACCGCCAAGGAGGTGCTGGCGCTGCTGCGCGACACCGTGGACGCGATGGGCCAGACCGTGGTGATGGTCACCCACGACCCGGTCGCCGCGTCCTACGCGGACGAGGTGCTCTTCCTCGCCGACGGACGGATCACCGACACCCTGGCCGGGGCCGGCGCGGACCGGATCGCGGACCGGATGACGCACCTGGGCGCGTGGGCCTGATGCTCTTCCTCGCCCTGCGTACCCTGCGCGCCCGCAAGGGCGGCTTTGCCGGCGCGTTCGTCGCGCTGGTGTGCGCGGCCGCCCTGGTCACCGCGTGCGGCGCGCTGCTGGAGACCGGCCTGCGCGGCGACATCCGGATCGAGCGCTACGCCGGTACCGACACCGTGGTCACCGCCGACCAGAACCTGCACTGGACCAAGCACAAGAAGGGCAAGACCAAGACCAAGTCGAAGCCGCTGACCGAGCGGGCATGGCTGGACACGACCGCCGTGGACACACTGCGCGCGGTACCGGGCATCGAGGCCGTGGTCCCGGAACTGACCTTCCCGGCCCACGTGCTCACCGCCTCCGGCCGGGCCCTGGACACCGACGACAACGCGTGGGGGCACGCCTGGGAGTCGGCCCGACTGACCCCGTTCACGCTGCGTGCGGGCCGGGCACCGACGGCACCCGGCGAGGTCGTGCTGGACGCGGATCTGGCCCGCCGGGCCGCGGTCCCGGTCGGCGGCACGGTCACCGTGCAGGCCGGCCAGGCCCCGGGCGCCTACCGCGTGGTGGGCATCGCGGCGCCGCCCGGCCGGGACGCCCTGGCCCGGCAGGCCAGTGTGTTCTTCGCCGACGCGGACGCCCGGCGGCTGGCCGGACACCCCGGACAGGTCGCCTCGGTGGGCCTGTTCACCGCACCCGGCGCGAACCCGAGTACGGTGCGCGCGGCGGCTCGGGAGGCCCTGGCGGGCACCGGCGCGCAGGTGCGTACCGGTACCGATCGCGGGCCGGCCGAGTTCCCCGCCGCGGCCAAGGCCCGGGTGACCCTGGTCAGCCTGGGCGGCGCGCTCGGCGGCACCTCGTTGCTGGTGGCGATCCTGGTCGTGGTGGGCACCTTCGCGCTGTCCGTGCAGCAGCGCCGACGCGAGATCGCGCTGTTGCGGGCGATCGGCGCGACGCCTCGGCAGATCCGCCGGATGGTGGGCCGCGAGGCACTGGTGGTGGGTCTGATCGCCGGCGCACTCGGCGCGTTCGCCGGGCTGGGGCTGGCCCGTTGGCTGCACGGGCGGTTCGTCGCGTTCGGCGCGATTCCGGACACTCTGGCGCTGAAACTGAGTGCGATCCCGCCGATCGGCGCGGTACTGCTGACCCTGCTCGCGGCTTGGACCGCGGCGCGCGTGTCGGTGCGCCGAGCCGCGCGGATCCGGCCGACCGAGGCGCTCGCGGACGCCGCGATCGAACGACCGCGGCTCGGCGTCGTGCGCACGATCGGCGGCGTGGTCGCGGCGCTGGGCTACGGCGTGCTCCTGCTGGTGCTGCGGACCCTGGACACCGAACCCAAGTCCACACCGGTCACCTTCCTGACGGTGATCGTCGCCGCCGTCGCGATCGCGCTGCTCGGTCCGCTGCTCGCGCGCGCGGGTATTGCCGTGTTGGGCCTGGTGGTCGGGCGCCTGTCGCCGATCAGCGGGTTCCTCGCGGCGCGCAACGCACGGGCGGCCGCCGAACGGGTGGCCGCGGTGGTGACTCCGCTGAGCCTGGCGGTGGCGATGGCGTCGACCATTCTGTTCACCCAGACCACCGCGAGTCACGCCGCGGGGGAGCAGGCCAAGGCGGGCACGTTGGCCTCGTACACGCTGGTCGCGGGCCCCGGGGTGCCGGGCAGGGCGGCGGAGGCAGTGCGGGCGGTGCCGGGAGTCGAGGTGGCGACCGAGGTCCTGCACACGCTGGTACGGGCCGGCCAGGACAAGTTCCCGGCCCAGGGCGTCACTCCGCAGGGCGTGCAGCGCACGCTCGACCCGAAGACCCGGTCCGGCGCGTTCGCGGCGCTCGCCGACGGCACGGTCGCGGTGAGCGAATCGGCGGCCAGGACCAAGGGGGTCGGGGTCGGCGACGATCTGCGGATCACCATGGGTGACGGGGTCCAGGTCACCCTGAAGGTGATCGCGGTGTACGAACGCGGCCTGGGCTTCGGCGACCTGACGCTGCCTCATGCGCTGGTGGCGGCGCACGTGGATCGGCCGGCGGCGGAGGCGGTGCTGATTTCCGGTACGTACGCGGCCACGGCCGGGTCGGCGCTGTCGCGGGAGGCGTTGCAGCGGGCGCTGGGCGAATTCCCCGGGATCCGGGTGCTGGATCGGGGCGAGGTCGAGCAGGCGCGTCGGGACCAGGCCGGCACCCAGGCCCAGGTCAACTACGTCGCGATGGGGCTGATCATCGCGTTCACCGGCATCGCGGTGGTGAACACGCTGGTGATGGCGACGTCGGCGCGGCGGCGGGAGTTCGCGCTCCTGCAACTGGTGGGTACCACGCGTCGGCAGGTGATGCGGATGCTTCGCTGGGAGACCGGGGCCGTGGTGGTGTTGGCAGCCGTGCTGGGGTCGGTGGTCGCGTATGCGACGTTGACCGCGTACAGCGTCGGGATGACCGGGAGTGCTTCTCCGTATGCGCCGCCGTTGACGTATGCGGCGGTGCTGGTGGCGGCGACGGGGTTGGCGTTCGTGGCGACGGTCGTCCCTGGTCGCGTGGCGTTGCGGGGGAATCCCGCTGACGCTATGGGGTTGCGGGACTGATTGGCCTCATGCGCCGGCCGGGCTGATTGGACCTGGCCTTCGGCCGAGGTCGCCTCAAGCGCCGGCGGGGCTGTTTCGCCTCATGCGCCGGCGGGGCTGATTGGCCTCAAGCGCCGGCCGGGCTGATTGGACCTGGCCTTCGGCCGAGGTCGCCTCAAGCGCCGGCGGGGCTGTTTCGCCTCAAGCGCCGGCGGGGCTGATTGGCCTCATGCGCCGGCGGGGCCGATGTGTGTCGGCGGAGTTGTTGTTTGCCTTGTGCGCCGGCCGGGGGAACCGGCCGGCGCCTTGGGGTTTGGGGGTCAGGGGGCGGGGCGGGTGAACGTGGTCAGCACCTCTTCGGTGGAGGTGAGGAGGGCGGTGTCGTGGGCGCCGGTGGCGATCGTGTCGTGGAAGAGGTGGACGTGGGCGTCTTGGATGCCGACGAAGTTGGAGATGCCGATGCGGAGGCGCCGGTCGAGTAGGTCGTCCCAGCCGCCCTTGGTGAAGTGTTCGTGCGAGTAGCCGGACAGGCCGAGCCACAACATGCGCTTGCCGGCCAGGCGCGGGCGGCTGCGGCCGTAGGCGAAGCCGTAGTTCCAGACCCGGTCGATCCAGCCCTGGAGCAGGGCGGGCAGGCCGAACCACCACACGGGGAAGACCACGACGATCGTGTCGGCCGCCTCGATCCGGGCCATGTGTGCGCGTACCTCCGCGCTGTAGACCTTGTCCCGGTCGGCCCAGTCGGGTTCGTCCTCGATGGTCATCCGCGGGTCGAACCCGTCGGCGTGCAGGTCGAGTACGTCCACGGTGTGGCCGTCGGCCCGCAGCCGGGCCCGGGCTCGGGCGGCGACCCGTGCGGTCAGCGAGTCGGGCCGCGGGTGGGCGAGGACGACGAGGGCGTGCGGCGCTTCGGTGGTCATGGCGTAGCCTTCCCCGGTGGTGGTGTCGGTGACGGCGGGAGCGGGCGGGGCGGGTCAGTCGGCCAGGCGGACGAGCATCTTGCCGGTGTTGACGCCGTCGAGCACGCCGAGGAGGGCGGCGGGAGCCTGCTCGATGCCCTCGAACACGGTCTCCTCCGTGCGCAGCGAACCGTCGCCGAGCCAGCCGATCGCGCGCTCGGTGAACTCCGGGAACAGTGCGAAGTGGTCGGTGACCAACAGGCCGCGCAGGTTCAACCGCCGGACGTAGGCCTGGAAGATGTTGCTCGGGCCGGGCACCGGCTCGGTCGCGTTGTAGCCGCTGATCGCGCCGATCAGCGCGAACCGGGCGCCGACCCTGGCGTTCGCGATGGCCGCTTCGAGGTGGTCGCCGCCGACGTGGTCGAGGTAGACGTCGATGCCCTCGGGAGCGGCCTGGGCGAGCTGGTTGCCGATCGCGCCGGCCCGGTAGTCCAGCGCTACGTCGTAGCCGAACTCGTCGCGCAGCCGGGCGGCCTTGGCCGGGCCGCCCGCCGAGCCGATCACCCGGGCGGCGCCCAGCTTGCGGGCGATCTGGCCGGCCACACTGCCGACCGCGCCCGCCGCACCGGAGACGAACACGGTGTCGCCCTGGCGGACCGGGGCCACCTCGGTCAGCGCCGCGTAGGCGGTCAGACCGGTGGTGCCCAGGACACCGAGGTACGCCTGGGCGGGTACCGCGGAGGTGTCCAGCACGACGGCGGTCGCCGCATCCACGACCGCGTACTCGCGCCAGCCGGCGAAGTGCGACACGGTCGCGCCGACCGGGATCGCGTCGGAGCGGGAGGCGATCACCTCGCCGACCGCGCTGCCGTCCAGGACCGCGCCGAGTTCGAACGGGGGGATGTACGACTCGACATCGTCCATCCGGCCGCGCATGTACGGGTCGACCGACATCCACGTGTTGCGGACCAGGATCCGGCCCTCGGTCAGGGCCGGGATCGCGGCGGTGACCAGCTCGAAGTCGGCGGCCGTGGGAGCGCCCACGGGGCGGGCGGCCAGGCGGATCTCGCGGCCGGTGGTGACGAGGGCGTCGGCGGCGGTAGCGGTAGCGGTGGTGGCGTTGGTGCTGGTGCTGGTGCTGTTGTTGGTGGACATGGTGTGGGCTCCCGGTTCGGTGGTTCGTGTCGTTCGGTGTGTCTCGCTCGGGCGTCCCGAACTCGATGACACGAGAGTGGCGCCGGCCGCGCACGGAATCCTGCGGGTCCGCGCACGGACGCCGGCGGGTGACCGTCAGAGCCCGGTTGACCTGCGCTAACGTGGCGCCATGCGCTTCGGGGTGATGGGTCCGCTGGCGGTGTGGACCGCGGACGGACGGCCGGTTCGGGTCCCGGAGTCGAAGGTGCGTGCGCTGCTCGCGGACCTGCTCGTGCACCGTGGCCACCCGGTCTCCGCGGACCTGTTGGTGGAGGACCTGTGGGGCGCGGACCCGCCCGGCAATCCGACGAACACGCTGCAGACCAAGGTCTCCCAGTTGCGCCGGGCGCTGGAGGCGGCCGAGCCCAAAGGTCGCGAACTGGTCGCCTACCGCCCGCCCGGCTACGAGCTGCGCGTGGATCCGGACGCCGTGGATGCGGACCGGTTCGCCGAGTTGACTGCGCGGGCGCGGGCCGCTGCCGACGTGCATACCCGGGCGGGGTTGCTCGCGGATGCGCTCGCGTTGTGGCGTGGACCGGCGTTCGCCGACTTTCGGGACGAGGAGTTCGCCCGCACGGCGATCACCCGGCTGGACGAGCAACGGCTGACCGCCATCGAGGACTACGCCGAGGCGCGCCTGGAACTGGGCCAACACACGCTGCTCGCCGACGAGTTGGCGGAACAGGTCGCGCTGCATCCGGTCCGGGAGCGGCTGCGTGCGGCGCACTTGCGCGCGCTGTACCGCTCCGGACGGCAGGAGGAGGCGTTGGCCGGGTACGCCGAACTGCGCGAACGGTTGGCGGAGGAAATGGGCCTGGATCCGGGGCCGGAGTTGGCCGCGCTGCATCGGGCGATCCTGGCGCAGGATCCGAGCCTGGCCGCGCCTGCGGCGCCGGCCGAAGCGGCGACCGGGGTGGCGGCGGGGGTTGCTGCGCGGGCGCGGACCAATCTGCCCGCGGCGCTGACCGAACTGGTCGGCCGCGAGGATGCCGTGGCCGAGGTCGACGGGCTGCTCCGGGGCGCCCGGCTGGTGACGCTGACCGGCCCCGGCGGCGTGGGCAAGACGCGGCTCGCGCTGGAGAGTGCGGCCCGGGCGGTCGACGACGCAGCCTTCCCGGACGGGGTGTGGTTGGTCGAACTGGCCGGTCGGCGCGACCCGAGCGGTGACGACCTGGCGGACACGATCGCCTCGGCGCTGGGCATCCGGGACGAGGTGACGGCCGGTGCGGGGCATCGCGCAGCCGAGTCGCGGACCCGGCTGGCGGACGCACTGCGCGGACGTGGGCTGCTGCTGCTCCTGGACAACTGCGAGCACGTGATCGAACCGGTCGCGGAACTGGCCGACCTGCTGCTGCGGGCCGCGCCGGAGTTGCGGATCCTGGCCACGAGTCGGGAGCCGCTCACGGTGGGCGGCGAAATGTTGTGCGTGGTGCGGCCGTTGGTGGTGCCGGCCGTCGGGGCGGAGCCGGCGGCACTGGCCGAGTCCACGGCGGTAGGGCTGTTCGTGGCCCGGGCGGCCGCCGCGGCACCCGGGTTCGTACTGGACGCCCATACGGCGGACGCGATCGCGGCGATCTGCCGTCGCCTGGACGGGATTCCGCTGGCTCTGGAACTGGCCGCCACCAGGGTGCGCGGGCTCGGGGTGCACGGCCTCGCGGCGCGCCTGGACGACCGGTTCCGGGTGCTCGGTGTGGGTCGGCGCGGGGTGCCGGCCCGGCAGCAGACGCTGCGCGCGATGATCGACTGGAGTTGGGAACTGCTCGGCACGGCGGAGCGGATCGTGCTGCGCCGGTTGGCGATCCACGCGGACGGATGTGGCCCTGAGGCGGCGGAGGCGGTCTGCTCGGGGACCGAGGTGGCCCGGGCCGACGTGCTCGATCTGCTCGGGCGGTTGGTCGATCGTTCGCTGGTGGTGGTGGTCGAGGGGCCGTACGGGCCGAGGTATCGGCTGTTGGAGTCGGTGGCCGCGTACTGCGTGGAACACCTGCACGCGGCGGGTGAGTTCGATGTGGTGCAGGGTCGACACGACGGCTTCGTAGCCGAGTTCGTCGAGTACGCCGGATCGCGTCTGTACGGCCCCGATCAGCGTGAGTGGTTGATCCGGCTGGACGCGGAGAACGGGAACCTGCGCAGCGCACTGGACGGCGCGGTGCGGCGTGCGGACGCGGGGCTCGCGGTGCGGCTGGCGGGTGGGGCGGCGTGGTATCGGTTCTTGCGGGGGCGCTATCGCGAGGCGTGGCGGGCGTTGGACGCGGCATTGGCGGTGGCGGTGGAGGGTCGGGCGGGTCCCGCGGATGCGGATGCGGTGGACTCGGCTCGGGCGGCGGCGGGAGCCTGGCGGGCCGGGTTCGCGATGTTGATCGGGGACGGCAGCGATCCGGTGCGGCAGAGCCGGGACGCGTTGCGGGCGTACGAGGGGACCGTGCCGGGGAGGGCCCGGGCCGAATGGTTCCTGGGCCTGGCACACCTGCACGTGGGCGACGCGGTCGCGGGCGGCGAGCTGATCGAACGGGCCCTCGCCGGCTTCCGGGCGGAGAACGACACGTGGGGCGTCGCGGCGGCGCTGACCGGTCGGGCGAAGGCGGCGATGTTCCGCGGTGACCTGGCGGCGGCCGGTGAGGCGGCGGTGGATGCGGCGGCACGGTTCGCGGCGCTGGGCGATCGGTGGGGGCTCGTGCAGGCGTCGGACCAACTCTCGTATGTGGCGGAGGTGTCCGGCGAGTACGACCGCGCCGCCGCGCTGCATTGCGAAGGGCTGCGCGGGGCCGAGGAGTTGGGCCTGTGGACGGATGTGTCGTACCGGTGGTCCGGGCTCGGCCGAATCGCGCTGTTGCGAGGCGAATTCGGACGGGCCGAGGAGTTCCACGAGCGTGCGCGGCGGCTCGCGGTCGAGCAGTCGGACCGGTTCGCCGAGGAGTTCGCCGAGGTGGGGCTCGGGCTGGGCGCGCGGCGGGCGGGAGACCTCGCGGCGGCCGAGCGGCATTTGCGCAATGCGCTGGAGTGGAATCGTCGGCTGCACGAGGACTACGGCGTGCCGTTCTACGGAGTGACGCTGCTGCTGGCCGAGTTGGGCTTCGTGGCCGAACTGCGGGGGGATGCGGTCGGCGCGCGGGAATTGCACGCGGAGGGCTTGGCGGCGGCGCGGGCATCCGGTGATCCGCGGGCCGTCGCACTGGCGCTGGAGGGCCTGGCCGGGGTCGAGGCGATCTCGGGCCGGCCGGCCGAGGCGGCGACCCTGCTGGGCCGCGCGGACGCACTCCGGGCCTCGATCGGCGCGCCGTTGCCGGTCGCCGAACGCGGCGACGTGACGCGGATCGAGGCGGCGGCCCGCGGGGCGCTCGGCGCTTCGGCGTACGCGGCCGCCTTCGGCATCGGGGCCGGCCCCTCGGGCGACTCGGACGCATTCGGCGACGCGTGATACCTGGCGGCAGGCGGCAGGCGGCAGCGGGGACGGTCGGCGCCCCGTCGCCGATGGGGCCCGGTGTCTTCCTCGACGGCCTCGAGCGCCGGCCGGGCTGGTGGCTTCGGCGGGTGTCGGGTGTGGGCTTGGTTGGGTTGGCCCCAGGCGCCGGCCGAGCTGGTGGTTTCGGATGACGTTGGGACTCTGATCGGTTGGGTGGACCTCCAACGCCGGCCGGGCTGATGGTTCGACCGATCCCGGGAGTTCGTCTCGTTGGTCTCGAGCAGCGGCCGGCTCGGGTGGGTGGCTTTCCGGGTGGTCGGCTGGGCTGCGGGGAGTTGGCCTCGCGTGTGGTCGGGATGGTGGCTTGGTTGGCCGGCGGTCGGGTGGTTGGGCCGGGGTGGGGGTGTTGGGTTGGGTGTGCCGGGGGCTGGAGCGGGGTGAGGGGTACGGTCGGGGGTCATGGAGATTTGGATCAATCCCGCGTGTTCGAAGTGTCGGTCGGCGTTGTCTTTGTTGGATGCGGAAGGTGCCGAGTACACCGTGCGGCGCTATCTGGAGGAGCCGCCGACCGTGGCCGAGCTCGAAGCCGTACTGGCCCGGCTGGGTCTGGAGCCGTGGGACATCGCACGTACCGGTGAGTCGATCGCCGGCGACTTGGGTCTGAAGACGTGGCCTCGGGAGGCGGCCGAACGGGGTCGCTGGATCGCTGCGTTGGCGGAGCATCCGATCCTGATCCAACGGCCGATCATCACCGCCGACGACGGCAGCGCCGTAGTCGCCCGCACCCCGGAGGCGGTCCGCTCCGTCCTCGACTGAGCACCCGGACCGGAGCCGGCGCCCAAGCCGTGGCAGGTGGCCGAGCCGGGGTCGGAGCCCGACCCGAGTCGGAGTTCGCCCTGTCTCGCGCCGGAGGCCGTGCCCGTCCCGGATCCGGTGGCTGAGCCGGACCCGAGTCCGGCCCGGACCCGTGCCCGAAGCCCAACTTGGTGCCCGCCCCGACCCCGAAGGCCGAGCCCGAGTCGAAGCCCGTCCCGGGGGTTGGTGGCCGGGCCCGACCCGCCCGGCCCGGGGCCGGACCCGGGCCCGCTCGGACCCCGAGCCCGATCCGGCTCGCACCCGAAGCCCGACCCGGCTCGCACCCGGTGCCCGACCCGACTCGGATATCGGGGAACGAGTTCCCGCCCGACCTGAGCCGGGATCGAGGGAAAGCCCGAGCCGGAGCCCCCGGTCGGGGGCCGGCGCTCGCCCCCGTCTCCCAACCGCAGCCGGACCCTCAGCCCCCGAAGCCCCGACATCCCGTGCCCCCGTCGTCGTCTTCCGATGGTGCGTTTCGCCGGGTGGAACTTGCTGGGGTGGGTGGAAAAACCGGAGACATGTGTCCGATTAGAGGTGATTTGGGCGAATTGCCCCATATCTTGACCTCATGATCTTCTCGGTGGCCTCGTACTTCGTGGTCGCGGCGGTCGCCCCGTGGTTGGTTCGGCGGCTCGGGCGGGACGCCTTCCTCGTGCTTGCCGCGCTTCCGGTGGCGACCACGGGGTGGGCGTTGGTCCAGGCCGGGGCCGTGTTCGACGGACGGTCCGTGGTCGAATCGCGCGAGTGGATTCCCCGGTACGGTGTCTCGCTGGCGTTTCGCTGCGACGCGCTCGCGCTGCTGATGGTGTTCCTCGCGGCGGGCGTGGGGGTCCTGGTCCTGGTCTACTGCGCGCGCTACTTCGCCGCCGACGAGCCCGGTCTCGGGGCGTTCGCCGGCGTCCTGGTCGCGTTCGCCGGGGCAATGATCGGCCTGGTCACCACCGACGACCTGATCCTGCTGTACGTGTTCTGGGAACTGACCACGGTCTTCTCCTACCTGCTGATCGCCCATCGCAGCGAACACCGCGGCCCACGCCGGGCCGCGATGCAGGCGCTGACCATGACCACCTTCGGCGGCCTGGCGATGCTGGTCGGACTGATCCTGCTCGGCGAGACGGCGGGCACCTACCGGCTCTCCGAGATCCTCGCCGACCCGCCCGGCGCTACCGTCGTGACCACCGCGACCGTGCTGATCCTGGTCGGCGCGCTGTCCAAGTCGGCGATCGTGCCGTTCGGCTCCTGGCTGCCCGCCGCGATGGCGGCGCCCACACCGGTCAGCGCCTACCTGCACGCCGCCGCGATGGTCAAGGCCGGCGTGTACCTGGTCGCCCGACTGGCCCCCGGCTTCGCCGAACTCACCCCATGGCGACCGATCGTGCTGATCGCCGGCTGCGCCACACTGCTTCTGGCCGGTTGGCGAGCGCTGCGCGAGGACGACCTCAAACGGGTGCTCGCCTACGGCACGGTCAGCCAACTCGGCCTGCTGATCGTGGTCACCGGCGCGGGCAACCGGGACGCGGCGCTCGCCGGCATCGCGATGCTGGTCGCCCACGCCCTGTTCAAGGCCACCCTGTTCCTGGTGGTCGGCATCATCGACCACGCGGCCGGCACCCGGGACCTGCGCCGGCTCTCCGGCCTGGCCCGGACCATGCCGGTCACGTGCGTGGTCGCGGTGGTGGCCGCGCTGTCCATGGCCGGACTGCCGCCGACGGCCGGATTCGTCGCCAAGGAGGCGGTCTACGAGGCGTTCCTGCACCGGGGCCGCGTCGACACCGTGGTCCTCGGCATGCTGGTCGCCGGGTCGGCGCTGACCGCCGCGTACAGCCTGCGCTTCGTCTGGGGCGCCTTCGCCCGCAAACCCGACGTCCCCACCACCCGGTGCGAGCCGCCGAGCGGACTGCTGCTCGGCCCCGCCGTCCTGCTCGGCGCGGGCTGCCTCGCACTCGGCCTCGCCGCGGGGTCGCTGGACCACTGGATCTCCTCGTACGCCGACCTGTTCCCGCCCACCGGGTCCGCCTATCACCTGGCGCTGTGGCACGGCCCGGGCATCGCGCTGAACCTGTCCGGCGCCGCGATCTGCGTGGGCATCGTGTTGTTCCTGGCCCGCGAACCGGTGCTGCGCCTGCAATCGGCCACCGCCCGGATCGAACCCTCGCGCCTGTACGACGCACTCGTGCGCGGCGTGGACCGGGGAGCGCTGCAACTGACCGGCACCACCCAGCGCGGCTCGATGCCGGTCTACGTCGGGGTGATCCTGCTCAGCCTGATCGCGATCACCGCCGCGACCGCCCTGGGCAACCTCCCGCTGCCGTTCCCGCACTCGCCGCGCTGGTCGGACTCGGCCGCCCAGGTCGTGGTCGGCGTGCTCGTGATCGGCACCGCGTCGATCGCCGCCGGCACCCGGGACAGGTTGCCCGCGGTGCTCCTGGTCGGGGTCACCGGCTACGGCTGCGCAACGCTGTTCGTGCTCCAGGGCGCTCCCGATCTCGCGCTCACCCAGGGCCTGGTCGAGACGGTCAGCGTGGTGGTGTTCCTGCTGGTGCTGCGCCGACTCCCGCGCCGGTTCGCGAACACCACCCGGCCCGGCCGCCGAGTCGTGCACATCGCCCTGGGCGTACTCACCGGGGTGGTACTCGCAGGCGTCGCCGTCTCCGCGTTCGCCGCGCGGACCCGGCCGCCGGTGTCCCAGGCCTTCGCCGCCGCGGCGAAGGAAGCGGGCGGCAAGGAGATCGTGAGCGTGCTGCTGGTGGACATCCGCGCGTGGGACACGATGGGGGAGATCGCCGTCCTGGCCGTCGCCGCGATCGGCGTGACCAGCCTGATCTTCGTCCGCCGCGACCGAGGACTGCCCCGACTGGGCGACCGCGCCCCGGAGCCGGCGGCACCGGCCGACGGCAGCGAGAGAGACATCGACGGCGCCGCCGACACCCGCCGGGTGCCGGGCCCCGCCGGAAGCAGCGCCCATATCCCCGGCGAGTCCACCTCGGCCCCGGCGCACGGCCCCTGGCTGACCGCCGCCGACACGCTCGCCCCCGAACGGCGCACGGTGCTCTTCGAGGTGGTCGCGCGCGTCGCGTTCCCGACCGTGCTGGTGTTGTCGCTGTACTTCCTCTTCAGCGGCCACTCCACCCCGGGCGGCGGCTTCGCGGGCGGCATCACCGCCGGGCTCGCGCTGCTGGTGCGCTATCTCGCGGGCGGGCGGTACGAACTGGCCGAAGCCGCACCGCTGCCCGCCGGGCGGTTGCTCGGCACCGGGCTGGTGATCAGCGCGGGCACCGGCCTGGTCGGTCTGATCGCGGGCGGGTCGGCGCTGCGCAGCACGGTGATCGACGGCACGCTGCCGCCCTTCGGCGACGTGCACATCGCGACGTCGGTGTTCTTCGACATCGGCGTCTACCTGCTCGTGATCGGCCTCGTGCAGGACGTGCTCGGCGCGCTGGGCGCGGAGTTGGACCGACGCATCGAACAGACCCGGGACCGGGACGCCGAACGGACGGTGATCGTATGAAGAGCCCAACGATGATCCTGGTACTGACCGCCGCCGTGCTTGTGGGCGTCGGGGTATACCTGGTGCTCGAACGCAGCCTGACCCGGGTGCTCCTCGGGGTGGTGCTGATCGGCAACGGCGCCAACCTGATCGTGCTCGCCGGGGGTGGTCGTGCGGGCGGCGCCCCGGTGCTCGGGGTGACGCTGCCGGCCGCGATGAACGACCCGCTGCCGCAGGCGATGGTGTTGACCGCGATCGTGATCACGCTCGCGGTGACCGCGTTCGTATTGTCGATGGTGCATCGGCACTGGGAACTGACCGGATCCGACGAGGTCCAGGACGACACCGAGGACCTGCGCGTGGTGCGTCGCGCCGAGCGCGGCGGTCTGCGCGCCGAACACCGGCGACTGCGCCGCGAGTTGCGCAGGCAGACCGCCGAGCGTCGGGCGGTCGTGCGGCGGCTGGGGACCGAGGCCCGGGCGAACTACGCCGCCGAGTGCCGGCGGCTGGGCGTGGATCCGAGCGGGCACGGCGGTCAACCGGAGGCGCAGCGGATCGCGCGCGAGCGACGCGAGGAACTGCGGCTGCGGCTGCGCGGGATCAAGTCCGAGCACCGCATCCAACAGGCCGAGCTGCGAGCCCGTTTCCGGCGGGCGCGGCGCGAGTTGAACCGGCAGGCGCGGGCCGAGCGGGCGGCCGTCGCCCGGGCGGACAGCGTGGTGGATGCCGTGTCCGACACCGAGTTTCCGCGGGGCGTCGGCGACCCCGTCGGTCCCGAGCGAGGTAGGAACGGGCCTATTCGATGAACCACCTGGTGCCGCTCCCGGTCCTGCTGCCGCTGTTCGGCGCCGGGCTCAAGCTGGCCATCGGCGGTCGATTGCCGCGCGGTCAGCGGCTGATCAGCGTCGGGGTGCTGACCGCCGTGCTCGGTGTGGCGATCGCGCTCCTGGTGGCGGCCGATCGGGACGGCCCGGTGGTGGCCCGGTTGGCGGGGTGGCCGGCGCCGACCGGGATCGTGCTGGTGGCGGACCGGTTGTCGGCGCTGATGCTGGTGGTCTCCTGTGCGGTCACCCTGGGCGTGCTGGTCTATTCGATCGGCCAGGGCCGGGCGGACGAGGACGAGGCCACGCCGCTGTCGGTGTTCCACCCCACCTATCTGATCCTGGCCGCGGGAGTGGCGAACGCCTTCCTGGCGGGCGACCTGTTCAACCTGTACGTCGGCTTCGAGGTGCTGCTCGCGGCCAGTTACGTGCTGCTGACCGTCGGCGGCACCGCCGCCCGGGTGCGGGCGGGCGCCGGCTACGTGGTGGTCGGCCTGCTCTCCTCGGTGGTGTTCCTGTCCGCGATCGCGATGGTGTACGCGGCGACCGGCACGGTCAATCTGGCCCAACTCGCGGTGCGGCTGCCGGAGGTGGATCCCGGTGTGCAACTGGTCCTGGAATCGATGTTGCTGATCGGATTCGGGGTCAAGGCGGCGGTGTTCCCGCTGTCCGCGTGGTTGCCCGACTCGTACCCGACCGCGCCCGCACCGGTGACCGCGGTGTTCGCCGGACTGCTCACCAAGGTCGGTGTGTACGCGATCATCCGGGTGCAGACGCTGCTGTTCCCGGACGGGCGGCTGGGCGATCTGCTGCTCGTGGTGGCCGCGGCGACGATGATCGTCGGCATCCTGGGCGCGATCGTGCAGAGCGACCTGAACCGGCTGTTGTCGTTCACGCTGGTGAGCCACATCGGCTACATGGTCTTCGGGATCGCGCTCGCGAGCGCGGCGGGCCTGGCCGGTGCGGTGTTCTACGCGGTGCACCACATCACCGTGCAGACCTCGTTGTTCCTGGTCGCCGGGCTGATCGAGCGGCGCGGCGGAAGCACCGACCTGGGCCGGCTGGGCGGGCTGGCGCGGATGTCGCCGGCGCTGGCGGTGTTGTTCTTCGTGCCCGCGATGAACCTGGGCGGGATTCCGCCGCTGTCCGGATTCCTGGGCAAGTGGCTGCTGCTGCAGGCGGGCGCGCAGACCGGCTCGGCGGCGGCCTACGTGCTGATCGGTGCGGCGGTGGGCACCAGCCTGTTGACGCTGTACGCGATGGCCCGGGTGTGGGGGCAGGTGTTCGGCGGCTCGGCGGACACCTCGGGGGCGACCGCGTACTCCTTCGGCGCGACTCTGAGCGGGCGCGACGTCGCGGCCACCGCCAGTGTGCTGCCGCGCGCGATGACGCTGGCGACCTGCGCCCTGGTCGCGGTGGGGTTGGCGTTCACCGTGCTGGCCGGCCCGCTCGTCGCGCTGACCGATCGGATCGGTGTCGAACTGGTGGGTCGGGTCGCCTATATCGAGGCCGTGCCGCTGCTCGGCGGGTTCGCCCGGGGAGCGGGTCGGTGACCGCCCGCCGGCTCCGGGCGCGCACCCGGCGCGTCTCGCCGCTGCTGGTGGGGTGGCTGATCGTGGTGTGGGTCGCGCTGTGGGGCACCCTGACCGTTGCCAACGTGCTCACCGGGTTCGTGGTCGCGGTGTCGGTGCTGGTACTGCTGCCGCTGCCGCCGGCGCACGACCGGTTGGCGTTCCGGCCGTGGGGACTGGCCCGGTTCGTGGTCCGGTTCGCGCTCGACCTGGTGCTGTCCTCGCTGCGGGTGGCCTGGCAGGCGCTGTGGCCGGGGCGGTTGTCGCGCAGTTCGGTGGTGGGGGTCGAGTCGGCCACGCGTTCGGACCTGCTGCTCACGCTGACCGTGCTCGCGCTGAACGTGCTGCCCGGCAGCATCGTGATCGAGATTCGTCGGGGCCGGCCCACCATGTTGTTCATCCACGCGCTGGGCGCGGAGACGCCTGCCTCGGTGGAGGCTGCCCGGCGGGCGGTGGTGCGCCTGGAGGCTCGCGTGGTGGCCGCGTTCGGTACCCGCGAGGAACGTGCCGTTTCGACCGGAAGTCCCGGAGGTGGTCCATGAATCCGCTCGTCGGCGGCGCCGTGATCGTGCTGCTCGGCGCGGCCGCGGTGCTCGCCCTGATCCGGCTCGTGCGCGGGCCCTCGACCCTGGACCGGGCGGTCGCGGTGGACATGCTGCTCGCGGTGATGTTGGCCGCGATCGCGGCGGAGGCCACCTTGAACCGGCACACCACGACCGTCCCGGTGTTGCTGGCGCTGGCCCTGGTCGGCTTCCTGGGGTCGGTGTCGATCGTGCGCTTCTCGGCGCGCGAGGGCGACTGACGTGCGGGCCGGCGAGTTCGCCGACGGCGCGTCCGCGGTGTGCCTGCTCACGGGTTGTGCGCTCGCGTTCGTCGCGGGCGTGGGGCTGTTGCGCTTCCCGGACACGCTGTCGCGGATGCACACCGTGGCCAAGCCACAGGTCCTGGGCCTGCTGCTGGTCACGCTCGGCCTGGGCCTGCGGCTGCGCAGCGGGATCGACATCGGGATGCTGGTGATGGTGGCGTTCTTCCAACTGACCACGGTCCCGGTGGCAACCCACCTGGTGGGACACGCGGTCTATCGGCTGCCGCACCTGCCGACCGGGGATCTGGCCGTCGACGAACTCGCGGACGGGGCCGATCCGAAGCCCTGAGAGCCGGCCGGCGGGCGTGGTGCGGGTCGGCGGACGCGGCGGTCGCGGAGTCGGTCAGCGCACGCGGTGGGCGCGGCTGATCCGGGACCACACGCGTCGATCGCACACGCCGGCGGGGCGGCGGAAGGCGTCGTGGTCGATCGTGCGCAGCGGTCGGGTCTCCAGCCAACTGCGCCGGTCCGCACCGGGATCCCAGGTCTTGGTGGGCAGTCGTACGTAGCGGTCCCGGGTGCTCTGGTCCCGGCTGGTGATCTTGAGCACCTCGGCGCCGCGCGGGCCCACCCGGACCACCAGGCACGGGCGGTCCTTGGCCTCGTCGCCCTCGTCGAAGGGCACCGAGGCCCACCAGATCTGGCCGGGAGCCGGGCGGGCCGAGCGGCCGGAGGGCACCGGCGGCGGCGCGGTGCGGGTTCGGCGGCGGTTGAGGAACCACCCGAGGGCGGCCACGACGAGGACGACCACGAGGGCCGGGACGAGGAACTTCATGACGCCTGTCTACCCGATCCGTGCCCGGCGCAGGGAGGCCGCGGGTCCGGCCGGCCGGTACCGGGCGCCGAGAACCGGTGAACGTTTCCGGTTGCGGCACCGTCGTATTTCACTCCGATGCGTGAGGTTGGCGGGTCGGTCCGGCGGATACCCGGGACGAGACAACCGTCGACCGAGGGTCCGGCCGGGGCCCGCGCGTTCGTCCCGGGTCCGCGGAGCAGCCGGGTCCGCGGCCCGTGACTCGGCGCGCCCGCACGCCGGTCGGCCTGCCCCGTGCCCGGCCGCCGGGGCCGCCGCACGCCTCGGGCCGAGGCGGGCCCTCGGTCGTACCCGCCGCAGAAAGGAATGCACGATGAATGCGGAACCCTGCGAGATCGACGAGTGCGCCGCGTCGTTGCCGGCCGGTCCGGCGTCGGCGTCCGGCGTCGACCCGATCGGCGGCTGAGTCGTGTCGGAGCGGGTGGCGGTGGTGGTGGTCGGCGGGCACGAGAGCGCGAACGGCGCGGCGCTGCCGGGGTTGTTCGGGCCCGAGGTGACTTCGGCGGCGTGCGGCCGGCAACTGCATCGGGCGGTGGGCGCGGTGTTGCGGGCCGGCGCGGATCGGGTGTGCGTGGTGCCGATAACGGTGGGCCGGGACCCGGGGCTGGCCGCGGACGCCGCGCGCACGCTGCTCGCGCTGCCGGCGGCGGACCGGGCCCGGGTGCTGCTGAGTCGGCCGTTCGCCGGTACGGAGGAGCTCACCGGATGGCTCACCGCCGCCGCGGCGCGGGTGCCGGAGCGGGCCGCGCTGCTGGTGGCGGCGCCGGCCGGGGACGCGCACGAGGACGCGGAGCTGTACCGGATCGCCCGCCTGGTGTGGCAGCACGGCCCGCACCGGATCGTCGAGGTCGCGCTGATCGGCGGCGATCCGGATCTGGGCCGCGCCCTGGAGCGTTGCCGCGTGCTGGGTGCGGCTCGGACCGTCGCGCTGCCCGCGTCCTTCGTGCTGCCGGCCGTGCCCGGCGTGGCCCCGCTGTTGTCGAGGCCGGCGGCGGCCGGGGTGCTGGCGGCCCGGGTCGGCTCGGCCGTCGAGCGGCTGCGGGTGCACGGCGACGACGGCCTCGCGGCGGTCGGGGCGCAGGCACCGTCGGCCACCGTCCCGGACGGGCCGCATTTCGACCGCGGCCGATCGCCCGTCCCGACCCACGGCCGCGAGTTCGTGCCCGCGTCCGTGATTCCCGTTGCCTAGGCCGTGTCCGGCGGATCTCGGTGGGGTCGCGCCGCCTGCCACCGCACCTCGCCGCACCGGAGAAACAGCCGAATGGAACCACTGTGCGACTGCTTCTCCGGCACGCCGAGCCACGGCACCGGACGACGCGACCTCATCCACCAAGATCCACCGGACACGGCCTCAGGAGGGTCCAGCCCATGGTCACGGCCCAACCACAGCGGTACCTCTACCGCGACCACCCGGGCGAGTCGGCGGCGGATCGCCGCACGCTGACCGTCCCGGTGCGCAACACCGGTGACCGGGTGATCCGGGTCGGGTCGCACTTCCACTTCTTCGAGGTCGACCCGACGCTCGTCTTCGACCGGGCGGCGACGTTCGGGATACGGCCCAACATCGCGGCGGGTACCTCGATCCGGTTCGAGCCGGGCGGCAGCCGGGACGTGGAACTGCGCCCGTTCGCGGGCTCGGGGCGCCTGGTCGGCTGCACCGACCTGCCGCGCGGCGCGGCCGGCGCGCAGCCGGCCCGGCTGGCGGCGACGCTGGGCGCGATCGAACACGGTCTCCGGGAGGCGCATGCACGGGCCGGCCGGACCGACGCGGTTGCACCGGAGGCCGCCGCCGGCGCCGCACAACCCCCGGCCGGACGGGCGGGCCGGCCCGCCGGTCGCCCGATCCGCGGCAAGCCGGGCACCAGGCCGCCGACCAAGCCGGGATCCGTGCCCGGCGCCGCGCGAAAGGGTCCGCGCTGATCGGGATTTCGGCTTCCGCGACCCGGTCGCCTCGGCCGGGCGCGGGGAGCGCGCGGGCCCGTGATCAGCCCTGGTGCGGGTACGTCATGCCGATCCCGAGCGTGGACTGCATCGGCAGGAGGCCGGTGCCGATCGTGTCCATCACGGCGGGCAGGATCAGGTCGGCGAGTCGGGCCGCCTCGGCGGCGCCGATGCATTGCCATGGCCCGGCGGCGAGTTCGTCGGTGAGTGCCTCGACGGAGTCGCGGCCGGTCCGGCCCGCCTCGGTGGCGGTGCCGTCGGCGTTCAGCCAGCCGCGGGCGACCAGGCGCTCGCGTGCCGCGTCCCACTCGTCGGCGGTCCACTGCCGGCTTGCGAACACCTCGGCCGGGGCCGCACCGGCGGCGCTGTGCGAGACCAGCGCCTCGACGCCGTCCAGGCGGTGCGTCAGCAGGGCCGCGATGTGGCCGTCGCCGCGGTGTTCGCGCAACCGGGTGATCGCCTGCCACAACACCAGGTGCGGCTTGTCGGCCCAGGGGAGCGCGGCGTGCGCGGCCGCCAGCGGGCGACCGACGGTGTCGGCGGCCTCGGCCACCCGGCGGGTCAGCGCCGCGGCCTCGGCGATCTCCGGCGCGTGGACCCGCTCGCCGAGCGCCGAGCGCAGCGTGGCGTCGGCCGCGCGCAGCCGGGCCGCGAGCACGGCGGCGGGGTCGGCGATCGCCCAGGCCCGCGGGACGTATCGGGCGACCATCGCCGGGCTGAAGCTGTAGAAGGTCGAGGTGACCAACTCGGCGGAGGCCGCACCGAGCGCCGCGGCGCGCATCGCGAAGTACGCAGGCCATCGCTCGTCCACCGAATAGCCGAGCGCCGCGGCCTCCTCGAACATCTCCGGCGAGTAGTAGTTCAGCGCGTGCAGCGGCTCCAGGGTCTGCCACATCCGGCGCACCAGTCCGGCGTTCAGGGTCTCGTTCGTCGCGCTCATGGCGTGTCCTCTTCCCTCCCGGGCGGTTGGGCCCGGTCGTGCCGGGACCGCTCGGCCGCGGTCGTGTCGCCGAATCCGGCGTCGAACTTGTCACTGGCAAGATTGCTCGCCCATCGCAAACTTGTCAATGCCTAGATCCCGGGTAGCATCGACCCATGACCACCGGACGCCCCTATCACCACGGCGACCTGCGCCGCGCCGTGCTCACCGCCGCCTTGGACGTGGTGGCCTCGGACGGGATCGGCGCGATCAGCCTGCGCGACCTGGCCCGTCGCGCGGGCGTCTCGCACGCGGCCCCCGCACACCACTTCGGCGACAGGACCGGACTGCTCACCGCGATCGCCGCCGAGGGCTACGGGTTGCTCGCCGACGCGCTCGCCGAGGTCCCCCCGGGCGGCTCGGAGGCACTGCGCGAACTCGGCGTGCGGTACGTGCGCTTCGCGCTCGCGCATCCCGCGCACTTCGAGGTGATGAACCGCCCGCATGTGGTCGACGGCACGGACCCGGAACTGCTGCGCCTGCGGGCCCGGGCCGGTGCGTCGCTGCGCGGCGGCGTCGCGGGGGTGCCGGCCGAGCGCCGAGGCGACATGGACCGGGCGGTGCTCGCCGCGTGGTCGCTCGCGCACGGCTACGCCACTCTGTGCCTGTCCGGAGGGATCCCCGAGGACGGCGATCCGGCCGACACCTTCCGGGCGCTGGCCGGCATGTTGTTCGCCGGGCCCGTGACGGGGTGACGCGCGACGCCGCCCGCGCCGTTCGGCCCGCGAAGCCGCCCGATCCGGTCGAAACGATGAATTGCGGGCACGCCGACCCGGGCGGCACGTCCCACGGCCCGGGCACCGCCTACCGGGCCGGGACCGGGTCACCGCGAGGGCGTGACCGGCGCCGACCCGGCCCGGTCACCCAGCCCGTACGAGCCACTCCCGAAACAGCGCGAGGCCCGCGGCGCACTGGGAGTGCAGCGGGGTCGGCAGCGCGTCGGGCGCGAACCATTCCAACGCGTCGAACTTGTGCGGCTCGCCGATGGCGACCCGGTCCGGATCGACCCGGACCGCGAACACCACCGCGACCCAGTGCGACCGGACCGGGTCCCCGCGCAGCACGTTGCGCACCCCGAGGGTCTCGATCGACAACGCCTCGGTCGCGTACTCCTCGCGCACCTCGCGGGCCACCGCACGCTCGAACGTCTCGCCCCACTCCAATGCACCCGCACCGGTGTCCCAGGTGCCGGCCTCGTCCCGGGCCGCCGCCGCCCGGCGCGCCAACAAGACCCGTCCGGCCCCGTCGTGGCAGACGAACACGCAGGACACCGACGGGGCCGTCGGCCGGTTCGTCGCCATCAGAAGTGCTTCAGCAGTTCGGGGAACGCGGTCAGCGTCAGCACCCGATCGTCGTGCGGGTCCAACTCGCTCTGCTCCAGGACCCACGTGTGCGCGTTCGGGATGAACACCGCACCCAGCCCCGCGCCGCGCGCCGGCAGGATGTCCGACTTGGGGGAGTTCCCGATCATCCAGGTCGTCTCCGGCGCCAGCCCGTGGGTGCGGGTGAGATCGAGATAGGCGTCGACGCCCTTCTCCGGCACGATGTGCACGCTGCGGAAGTGGGGGGCCAGCGCGGACGCGTCGATCTTGCGCTGCTGCTCCTCGGTGTCGCCCTTGGTGAGCAGCATCAGGTCGTGGCGCGCGCCGAGCGTGGTGAGCGTCTCGACGACGCCGGGCACCAGTTCCACCCGGTTCTCCAGCAGCGCGACCGCCAGCTGCTCGATGTGCCGCAGCTCCGCCTCGGTGGCCGGCCGCGCGTGCAGGTGCTCCAGCGCCTCGCCCAGACTGCGCAGGAACATCTTGCTGCCGTACCCGTGCGTGATCGCGTTCGCGGCCTCGATGTCGTTCAGGATCGCGCGGATCTCGGTCCGATTCAGCGTGGGGTGGTCGAGCCAGTCGAGCCAGTCGTCGATGACCCGCTCGAACAGGATGTTGTTCTCCCACAACGTGTCGTCGGCGTCGAAGATCAGGACCTGACGCGGGAGGCCCGTCGGCGTGTGCATGGTTGGTTTCGTCTCTGTCCGCTCGGCGACCATGGGCCGTTCATCCTAGGACGGGCCGCCGGCCCCGATCATCGGATTTTCCGACCGAGGCCGCGGCATGCCGGCGGCACGAGGCCCGGCCCGTTCCTCATCCGCCGCTCGGGCTTCCTGCCGGACTCCTGGGGTGGGTCTCGTCGAGCAGCTCGCGGGCGCGCCGCGCGGCTTCGGCGACGAGCGACTCCAGCGCGCCCGCCGGGATCCCGGGCGGAGGCGTGATCGCCATCGCCGGGACGGCGTCCGGCACCGGAGGCGGGTCGGCGGGCAACGGATCGGCCGCCCGGTACGCCTCCCGGGCGGCGACCCCGCCCCCGGCTCCGGGCGCGCCGGCCGGCGACCCGGGTACCCGGCTGCTCGGGTCCCGCTCGCGCAGGCCGTCCAGGACCCTGCCTTCGTCCCGCCCGCGGACCAGCAACAACACGAACGGGTCCGCGTCCAGCAGCCAGGCCGCCTGGTAGCACAGCGCGGCGGCATGCCGGCAGGGCAACTCCCAGTCGGGGCAGTCGCAGTCCGGATCCAGGTCGCCGATGCCCGGCAGCAGCCCGACGTCCGCGTCCTCGGCCGCCGTCACCAGCTCCTGCGGCATGTCCCGGTCCAGCAGAGCGGCCAGGTGCCCGGACTTGACGGCCACCTGGTCCAGGAACCGATCCCACTGCGCGTCGGTGAGCCGCTCGATGCGCACCACCGTCTCGTACTGCGACCCGTCCGCGTCGTACACGGATGCCGCGATCCGACCCGGGCCCACGGTGATCGGGCCGACCCGGCCGGAGCCGGCGTACGCGCGGCCCTTGCGCAACGGTTCGCCGGAGAGTGCGGAGTCCTCCAGGGCATCGGTCCAGGCGCGGCCCCACCAGGTCCGTCCCCTGGCGCCGGGTGCGGCGCGCGGGGCGAACGCGGGGAAGGCGCGGGCCGGTTCCGCGGTCATCGGGTGCTCCTCAGCTCGACCAGGTTCGCCAGTTCGGTGTCGGAGAGTTCGGTCAGCGCGGCCTCGCCGCCGGTGAGCACCGAGTCGGCCAGCGCGCGCTTGTCGCGCAACATCGCGGCGATCCGGTCCTCGATGGTGCCCTCGGCGATGAACCGGTGCACCTGGACCGGCCGGGTCTGGCCGATCCGGTACGCACGGTCGGTGGCCTGCTCCTCGACCGCCGGGTTCCACCAGCGGTCGTAGTGCACGACGTGGTCGGCACGGGTGAGGTTGAGCCCGGTGCCGGCCGCCTTGAGCGAGAGCAGGAACACCGGTACCGCTCCGTCCTGGAAACGCGCGACCAACGCGTCGCGGCGGGCCGGCGCGATGCCGCCGTGCAGGAGTTGGTTGCCGATGCCGCGGGCGTCGAGATGCCTGGCCAGCAGCCGGGCCATCGTGACGTACTGGGTGAAGACCAGGACCGAGCCGTCCTCGGCGAGGATCGTGTCGAGCAACTCGTCGAGCAGTTCGAGCTTGCCGGAGCGACCGTCGAGGCGGGGCTCGCTCTCCTTGAGGTATTGCGCCGGGTGGTTGCAGATCTGCTTGAGTCCGGTGAGCAGGCCGACGATCTGCCCGCGCCGGGCCATGCCCTTGCTGTCCCGCAGTTCGGCCATCGCCTCGCGCACCGCCGCCTCGTACAGGCCGGCCTGCTCGCGGGTGAGCGACACGGGCTGGTCGGTCTCGGTCTTGGCGGGCAGCTCCGGCGCGATGCCCGGGTCGGACTTGCGTCGGCGCAGCAGGAACGGCGCGATCAGCCGGCCCAGCCGCTCCGCCGTGGGCCCGTCCCGGTCGGCCTCGACCGGCTTGACCCAGCGGCGGCGGAACGCGGCGAGGCCGCCGAGCAGGCCGGGGGTGGTCCAGTCCAGGATCGCCCACAGCTCGGACAGCCGGTTCTCCACGGGGGTGCCGGTGAGCGCGATCCTGGCCTGCGCGGGAATCGTGCGCAGCGCCTTGGCGGTGCCCGAGGTGTGGTTCTTGACGTGCTGCGCCTCGTCCGCGACCACCAGGCCCCACGGCACCTCGGCCAGCCGGGTCCGGTCCAGGCGCATCGTGCCGTAAGTGGTGAGCACGAAGCCGTCGGCGAGGTCGTCGAGGGTGCGCGCACCGCCGTGGAAGCGGCGCACCGGTGTGCCCGGTGCGAAGCGCTCGATCTCCCGCTCCCAGTTGCCCAGCAGCGACGCCGGGCACACCACCAGGGTCGGTGCCGGGTCGGCGCCATCCGGCGAGGCGGCCCGGCGGTGCAGGTGCAGCGCGATCAGGGTGACGGTCTTGCCCAGGCCCATGTCGTCGGCCAGGCAGCCGCCCAGGCCCAGCGAGGTCATCCGGTCCAGCCAGCGCAGGCCGCGCAGTTGGTAGTCGCGCAGGGTCGCGGCGAGCGCGTCCGGCGCGGCGATCGGCTCGGCACCGCCGTCCGGATCCGCGAGCCGCTCGCGCAGGTCGTCCAGCCAGGCCGAGGTGCCCACCTCGATCCGCTTGCCGGCCACCTCGATGCCGCCGGTCAGGGCCGCCGTGAGCGCCTCGATCGGGGTGAGCGGCTTGATCGAGCGATTGCGGGCCTTGGCGAGCAGGGCCGGGTCGACCAGCACCCACCGGTCGCGCAGCCGCACCACGGGCCGGTGCGATTCGGCCAGCGCGTGCATTTCGGCGGCGGTCAACGGGTGGTCGCCCAGGGCGAGTTGCCAGTCGAAGCCGAGCGGGGTGTCGCCGCCGAGGAAGGCGCGCAGGTCGCCGGGCTCGCGGTCGTGCCCGCCGACCACGGCCTTGGCGGTGAGGTCGCGCACCAGGTCGCGCGGCCAGTGCACCTCGACCCCGGCCGCGGCCAGGCGCGCGGTGGCGGCGCCGAGCAGCGCACCGAGATCGTCGTCGCCGACCACCACCCGGTCCGGCACGCCGGCGTTCAGCAGCGGCTCCAGCGCGGGCCACACCCGGGCGGCCCGGCGCAGCGCGAGCAGCACGTCCAGTCGGGCCCGTTCGCCGAATCGCGGGTCGGTGCCGGTCCACAGGGTGTCCGCGTCGATCACCGCGGTCGGGTCGGCGAGCGAGTGCACCTGGACGGTCGCCCGGAACGGCGCGTGCTCGACGTCGTGGGTCTCCAGCCGCAGCGAGATCCGTACGCCGGTGTCGATCCCGGCGGCGACCCGGTCCGACCACGAGCGCAACTCGGGCAGCCGGTGCGCGTCGGTGCCGGCGAACGCGGTGCCTGTGCCGGCGCCGGCGCGCAGGGCGGGACCGGTGGGCGGCGCGGCGGCGGTGCGCGGCATGGTGTCGGCGACCGCGTCCAGGAAGGCCCGGATCAGCGGCGCGGCCTCCGGGAGCAGTGCGCCGCTCGGGGTGGGTATCGCCCGTGCCTCGCCCGGCATCGCGTCGGCGAGCGCGCGCACCCGCTCCACGTCGGCGGCGTCCAGCGGCCCGGCCCGCCACGCGTCGTGGTCGCCGGGGGAGAGCCCGGGCAACATCCGGCCGCGGGCCACCAGTTGCAGGGCGAGTACGGTGGCCGCGCCCCAGAACGCGGCGGCCGGGTGGGCGTCGGCGGACCGGCGGGCCCGGGAGAGCAGCCGGACCGCGTCGGCGACGGGTACCAGGACGGCGGGATGGGTGTGCTCGCTGCCGTCGGCGTCGAGCACGGTGACGGTGTCGGTGCCGGTCGGGTGCGGCCAGAAGGCGACGGTGCCGGCGCGGGGCGGGTCGGCCGGCGCGAAGGTGGCGGCGTGCCGGATCAGGTCGGTCGGAACGTGCGTGCTGCGGGTACCGATGTTCGCTACTCCTGCGGTGCGGGGGATTCCGTCGTGGCGACCGGTTCTGCCGGGCGCCGCGAGCGGATCAGGGTCTCGATGCCGTCCAGGACCAGGCGCAGGCCGAATTCGAAGCCCGCGTCGGGGGCCTCCTCGTAGGTGCCGGCGGCCCAGACCCGGGTGAGGGTGGGGAAGCGGGCGGGTTGGATGAGTCGCTCCAGGTACGGCGTGCTCTCCGCCCACCAGTCCTCGTAGCCCTCGCCGCTGCTCACCGCGTCCTGGTTGACGTCGACGGCGAGTTGGGTGATGCCTCGGACGTAGGCGTCGACGAGTCCGACGATGTGCGCCATCTCCGGCTCGGTCAGGCCGAGGTCGGCGATGGTGCGCAGCGCCGACTCGGCCCGGGCGGTGATCCGCGGGCCCATCAACAGCAGGCCGGGGCCCCACAGTTGCACCACCCACGGATGCCGCTGGGCGAGCGCGTGGTCGGCGCGCGCGTGCCGCTCCAGCGCCGTGCGCCAGCCGAGCCCGGAGGTGTCGGGCAGTTCGTTCTCGCCCAGCACGGTGTCGAACATGACGTGCAGCAGTTCGGCCTTGCCCGGCACGTAGGTGTACAGCGACATGGTGCCGACCCCGAGCCGCTCGGCGACCGCGCGCATGGACAGCGCGGCGAGCCCGTCGGCATCGGCGATCTCGATCGCCGCGTGCACGATGCGGTCCACGGTCAGCCCCTGCTTGGGGCCGCGGGTGGGCGCCTCGCCGGTGCGCCACAACAAGGCGAGGGTACGCGCGGGATCCGCGCGCCTGCTCTTCTCTCGTGCCACGTGCGTACCCTCTCCGAGAACTCCGTATTGCGTACGGTACGACATCCGAAGTTGATCGACAAGGCCGCCGAGGCGATGGGGGAACACGCTTGCCGAGAGACTCCGTATCACGTACGGTACGGCGTACGGATCGACTCCGTACGTCGTACAGAGTCGTCGTGCGAGCGGATTTGCGCGGTTCCATCGGGCCGCGAACAGCGATACGCAAAGGGGTGTACATGCCACTGGCGATCTCCGCCGAAGGCGTGACCAAGGTGCACGGCGCCACACGGGCGCTGGACGGTTTCGATCTGGAGGTCCCGGCCGGGACGGTGCACGGATTGCTCGGGCCCAACGGCGCGGGCAAGACCACGGCGGTGCGGATCCTGACCACACTGCTGGGTCCGGACGGCGGGCGGGCCGAGGTGGCCGGGTTCGACGTGGTGCGCGACGCGGCGCGGGTGCGCACGCGGATCGGGCTGCTCGGCCAGTACGCCGCACTGGACGAGGTGCTCGGCGGGCGGCAGAACCTGGAGATGTTCGGCCGGCTGTACCACCTGGGTGCCCGCGCGGCCCGGGCCCGGGCGGGCGAGCTGCTGGAGCGGTTCGCGCTGACCGACGTCGCCGAACGGGCGGTGACCACCTACTCGGGCGGGATGCGGCGCCGGCTGGACCTGGCCGCGTCGCTGATCCAGGCACCCGAGGTGTTGTTCCTGGACGAGCCGACCACCGGCCTCGACCCGCGTGGCCGTACCGAGGTGTGGGACGCGGTGCGCGCGCTGGTGGCGGGCGGTACGACCGTGCTGCTGACCACGCAGTACCTGGAGGAGGCGGACCGGCTCGCGGACACGATCTCGGTGGTCGACCACGGCCGGGTGATCGCCCGGGGCACACCCGCCGAGCTCAAGTCCCGACTCGGCGGCGACCGGATCGACGTGGTGGTCCGCGAACCGCTCGACCTGACCGCCGCGGCCGCGATCCTGGCCCGGATCGGCAACGGAAATCCGGAGGTCCGCCACGACGAGCGCCGCGTCGGCATCCCGATCACCGACCGGGTGGGCGCGCTCACCGCGACGGTGCGCGCGCTGCACGACGCCGGGATCGAGGCGGAGGACATCGTGCTGCGCCGACCCACCCTCGACGAGGTCTTCCTGACCATCACCGGCGTACGCCGGGACGGGGAACCGGCCGACGACGCGGGCGGATCGCGCCGTACCCGCGGAGCCGGCACGGGCGACGCGAGCGAGGTGGCGGCATGAGCACCGCGCTGCGCCGAGCCCTGCCGGACACCTGGACGCTGACCCGCCGCACCTTCGCGCACTGGGCCAGGCAGCCCGCGCCGGTGCTGGTCGGGCTGCTGTTCCCGGTGTTGATGGTGCTGATGTTCGGCTACCTGTTCGGTGGCGGGATGGACGTGCCGGGCGGCGGCGACTACCGCGAGTTCCTGATGCCGGGCATGTTCGCGATGACCATGGTCTTCGGGATCGAATCCACCTTCACGGCGGTCGCCGGCGACGCGGCGCGTGGGGTCACCGACCGGTTCCGGTCGATGCCGATGTCGCACTCGGCCGTGGTCGGCGGCCGGGTGCTCGCCGACATGCTGCACGCCGCCGTCGGGCTGTTCGTACTGATCTGCTGCGGGCTCGCGGTGGGCTGGCGATGGCACGAGGGGCCGGCGCGGGCGGCGCTCGCCGTCGCGATGTTGCTGGTGCTGCGGCTGGCGGTGTTGTGGATGGGCATCTACCTGGCGCTGCGTGCCAAGGGGCCCGAGTCGGTCGCGGTCCTACAGATCCTGGTCTGGCCGCTGGGGTTCCTGTCCAACGTGTTCGTCTCGCCCGACACGATGCCGGGCCTGCTCGGCACGATCGCCGAGTGGAACCCGCTGTCCGCGAGCGCGGGCGCCGGCCGCGAATTGTTCGGCAACCCCGGCTGGACCGGCGGCTCGTGGGCCGCCGACCACACGATCGTGATGTCCTTCGTCTGGCCGCTCGTGCTGATCGCGATCTTCGCGCCGCTGTCGGTCCGGCGCTATCGCGGACTCGGTCGCTGACCGCCCCGCGGGGGGGGGGGGGGGGGGGGGGGGGCGCGCCGGCCCCCCCCCCCCCCCCCCCCCCCGGGCCCGGGCACGGGATCAGCCGGGCCCCTCCCCGCGCTCGACCAGGTCCCAGGCGTGCGCGAACATTTCCGGCAGGGTCAGCCGCCAGACCTGCTCCTCCCAGACCCGGTCGCCGATCCGCCGCACCCCCAGCAGATTCGCCTTCCACACCTCGATCGGCCACAGCGGCTTGCGTGCCTTGGCCCAGTCGCCCGGCAGGAAGATTCCACGACCGGCACGGGCCCGCTTGTCCGCGACCACCACGCCGGCCGCCACCAGTGCCGCCGCGGCCTCCCGGTGCCGAGCGGCGTTCCAGCCGTTCCACAGCCGGACCCGACGATCGCTCGGGCGCTCGATCGCGAGCAGTTGCAGGTACAGCGCGGCCGCATCGGCGTCCACCCCGAGCGCCTTCTCGACCCGCGCGACGGTCTCCGGCGCGCTGAGCGCCGGATCGGCCTCGTATCCGCCGACCGGCAGCGTGTCGCCGGCCACCCGTTCCACGACCCGCGCGCACCAGTCCCCGCGCAGCATGTCGACGGCGTCACGCACGGGTGCACCGCCGGAGGCGACCCGCCGCAGCAGCGCGGAACGTTCGTCGTCGCCGTACCGGGCCGGCCGGAAGTACGTGCGCACGAAGGGGTTGGGGCATCCTTCGCTCGGCTCGGCGATGGTGGCGATGCTCAGACCGTCGTCGAAGCTCGCGGCCTTCAGTGGGATCGGCCCGACATAGGGGCGGTCGCCGAACAACTCGCGCAATCGGTCGGCCGACTCGTGGTAGCGCGCGGTGTACCCGGCGTCCAACAGCAGACCCGGATGATCGAGCCGAGCACGCAGCGCGGCCACCGTGGCGGGCAGCCCGGCGCGTACCGGATCCCCGGCGGGCAGTTCGGCGTAGACGATCGGCAGCGCGTCGGTGAGTGCCTTCAGGAACTCCTGGAACCAGCGCACACCCTGTTCCTCGCTGGTGCAGTACGTCCCACCGAGCCCCTCCGCCAGCCACGGATCGTGATTCCGGCCGGTCAGGGGATGTGTCTCGGGGGCCATGAAGGCCGCACAGATGTGCGCGGCGGGGGTGTGCACGGTGAGCCCGGTGTGCTCGGCGAGCACGGCGAGGGTCGCTTCGGGTACCTGCCGCGCGCGTCCGAACCGGGTCTGCCATGCGGCGGCGATCCGGGCCGCGAGCGCACCCGGGCCGGCCGGCTCCCACAACTCGGCCGGGTCCTCGGGCAGGACGTGAGCGAACAACTCCAGCCGGTCGAGCTCGGTCAACCGGCGCAACTCGTCGTAACCGGCGTCCGCTTCGGCCGTACTCAGCCCGAGCACCGCGCGCTGCTCGGGATCCAGCGGCGGCAGCGTGCGAATCCCGCCCGCGTCCCCGATCACCAACAGCGTCGCCGCAGCCCGGGAGACCCCCGTCTCCGCACCCAGCAGTCGCACCGCCGCCGGATCCCAGGCCATCGGCCCACGCTCGCGCACCAGCGCGACCAGCCGGCGCAGTTGATCCGCGTCGCCCCAGCCGTGGGCGGCCTCGACCCAGTCGTCCGGCGCACCGAACTCGGGCGGATCGGCGTCCCCGGTACGCACCTGGACGACGTTGCAACGTCCCTCACTCGGCCAGGTGATCGCGACGGTGGCCCCACGCTCGTCCCGCACGGCCTTGGCGTCGGCCCGGGCGACCCCGGTACGCAACCGGGCCGAGGGGTCGGCCATCGGCGTGGCCGCCCAGATCTCCAGGAATGCCAACAGCGCCTCGCGGTGCTCGACCCTGGTCCCCGGCGCCGCCGCGCGCAGCGCGACCGCCGCCATCCGGCCGATCAGCGGCGGCCAGGACCCGTCGCCGACGATCCCCGGCCCGTCCTCCCCGGCCGGCGGATCCCACGTGCCGGCGAGGTAGCCACCGACCCGTTCCAGGGAGGCCAACGCATTCCAATTCCACATCCCCAGACCGGTGACCAGACCCGACATAGCCGGGGAGAGCCACTGATCCCAGGGACCAACCGTCGTAGGTGCCATGCCACATCCCTACCGCGCGCCGCCGACGCGCCCCACCCCGCCCCCGCGGCCGGCACCGGGTTCGCCGGGGCCGCGAGCCGACCGCGGGACAGGATCAGCGGGGGCGGGCGCGGGTCAGTTCGCCCGGGCCCGTTCCGCCGAGGCCAACGCGGCCCGCAGGAATTCGGCGGTCGCCGAGTCCTCCGCCTTGACCAGTTCGGCCGGCGTGCCCTCGAAGACGATCAGGCCGCCGTGCTTGCCACCGCCCGGGCCCAGGTCGAGCACGTGGTCGGCGCGCTTGACCACGTCCAGGTTGTGCTCCACCACCACGACCGTGTTGCCCGCGTCCACGAGCCGGTCCAGCAACCCGATCAGGGTTTCCACGTCGGACATGTGCAGGCCCGTGGTCGGTTCGTCCAGGACGTACAGGCTGCCCGTCTTGTGTAGTTCGCTCGCGAGCTTGAGCCGCTGCAACTCGCCGCCGGAGAGCGAGCTCAGCGGTTGTCCCAGGGTCAGGTAGCCGAGGCCGACCGAGACCAGCGATCGCACCCGGGTACGCAGTGCCTGCTCGGTCAGGTAGCCCACCGCCTCCTCGGCGGTCAGCGCCAGCACGTCGACGATCGACTTGCCGCGCAGCCGGTACGCCAGGACCTCGTCCCGGAACCGCCGTCCCTCGCACGCCTCGCAGCGGGTGGTGACCGGGTCCATGAAGGCCATGTCGGTCCGGATCACGCCACGCCCCTGACACTCCGGGCAGCCGCCCAGCGAGTTGAACGTGAACAGCCCCGGATCCACGCCGTTGGCCTTCGCGAACAGCCTGCGCAGCGGATCGGCCACGCCGACGTAGCTCGCCGGCGTCGAGCGTGCGGAGATGCCCACGCCCGACTGGTCGACCACCACCGCATCCGGGTGCGCCGCGACCAGTACGTCCGAGATCAGCGTGCTCTTGCCCGAGCCCGCGACCCCGGTGACCACGGTGAGCACGCCGGTGGGGATGTCCACGTCCAGGTTCCGCAGGTTGTGCAGGTTCGCGCCGCGAATCTCCAGGGCGCCGGTGGGCCGGCGGAAGCTCGGCTTGAGCGCGGTGAGCCGGCGCAGCGCCTGCCCGGTCGGCGAGTTCGACCGGCGCAGTTCGGCGAAACCGCCCTCGAACGTGACGGTGCCGCCGTGGATGCCCGCCCCGGGCCCGACGTCCACGATGTGGTCGGCGATCGCGATCACGTCCGGGTCGTGCTCGACCACCAGCACGGTGTTGCCCTTGTCCCGCAGCCGGGTGAGCAGGTCGTTGAGCCGGACCACGTCGCGCGGGTGCAGGCCCACGCTCGGCTCGTCGAAGATGTAGGTCATCCCGGTGAGGCTCGATCCGAGGTAGCGCACCATCTTCAGCCGCTGCCCCTCGCCGCCGGACACCGTGGAGGTGGGCCGATCCAGGTGCAGGTAGCCGAGCCCGATCGCGACGATCCGTTCCAGCGCGACCGCCGCGGGCCGGGCCACCCGGCGGGCGATCGGGTCGGCCAACCCGGTGAGCACCTCGACCAGATCGCCGATCTCCATCGCCGCGTAGTCCGACAACGAGCGCCCCTCGATCAACGATGATCGCGCCGCCTCGTTAAGCCGGGCCCCCGCGCAGTCCGGGCACTCGCCTTCGGTGACGAACCGGGCGATCGTCTCGCGGCTCTTCTCGGCCAGCGCGGAGGTGTCCCGGTTGAGGTAGAGCCGGTTGAACCGGTCGACGAGCCCCTCGTAGTCGATCCGGTGCCGGCCGTTGCTGTTGACGATCTCCACCTTCGCACCGGTGCCGCGCAGGAACAGCCGCCACTGCTCGTCGGTGAACTCGCGCACCGGGACGTCGGTGGGGTAGAGGTCGTGGTTCGCGTACAGCTGCCACTGCCAACCGCCGACGGCGAACCCCGGGTGCCGGATCGCGCCGTCGCTGATGCTCCGGGTCGGGTCGATCAACGCGTCCAGGTTCAGCCGCACCGTGCGCCCGAGGCCCTCGCAGGTCGGACACATGCCGTTGGGGTCGTTGAACGAGTAGTGGTTGGAGGGTCCCGCCGACGGGGTGCCGTGCCGGGAGAACAACACGCGCAGCAGCGGGTGGATGTCGGTCATCGTGCCCACCGTCGACCGCGAGTTGCCGCCGACCGGGCGCTGGTCGACGATGATCGCCGTCGACAGGTGCTCGATCGAGTCCGCCTCCGGCCGCTCGTGCTTGGGCAGTCGATTGCGGACGAACGCCGTGAACGTCTCGGCGAGTTGCCGCTGCGACTCGACCGCGATGGTGTCGAACACGATGGACGACTTGCCCGAACCGGAGACGCCGGTGAACACGACGATCCGGTTCTTGGGGATGCGCAGCGACACACCCTTGAGGTTGTGCTCCCGGGCGCCGGTGATCACGATGCTGTCGTAGTTCATGTCGGCAACGTACGAAAGGGTCCCTGACACATGCTGTCAAGGATTTCCCAGCGATTCGGTACCGACGACGAATTGCCGAGACTGTTGCAGGACATGTGCAAGTGCGTTCCATGGGCAACTAAGCTCGTGTCATGAGCGCCTCACCCATCGTCCTCGGCATCGAATCGTCCTGCGACGAGACCGGCGTCGGCCTGGTCCGGGACGGCCGGCTGCTCGGGCACGCGGTGGCCACCAGCATGGCCGAACACGCCCGATTCGGCGGCGTGGTGCCGGAGATCGCAGCCCGCGCGCACGTGCACGCGATCACCCCTGTGGTGCGCGCCGCGCTGGACTCGGCCGGGCTGCGCCGGCGCGACGTCGGCGCGGTCGCGGTGACCACCGGACCCGGCCTGGCCACCGCCCTCCAGGTCGGCGTGGCCGCTGCCAAGGCATTCGCGCTCGCGCTGGACGTGCCCCTGTACGGAGTGCACCATCTGGCCGGACACGTGGCGGCCGACACTCTCGAACATGGCCCGCTGCCCGACCCCTGCGTGGTGCTGATCGTCTCGGGCGGCCACACCTCACTGCTGCTCGTGCGCGACCTCGCCCGCGATCCGATCCTGCACTTGGGCGACACCTTGGACGACGCGGCGGGGGAGTGCTTCGACAAGGTGGCCCGGGTGTTCGGCCTGCCCTATCCGGGCGGGCCGGCGATCGACCGGGCCGCGCGCGACGGCGACCCGCACGCCGTGGCCTTCCCGCGCGGACTCACCGGCCCGCGCGACGACCCGTACGCGTTCTCCTTCTCCGGCCTCAAGTCCGCCGCCGCCCGCTGGGCCGAGCGCTCGCGCGCCGGCGGCGGCGCGTTGCCGGTCGCGGACGGCGCCGCCGCGCTCCAGGAGGCGGTGGCCGACGTCCTGACCCGCAAGGCGGTTGCCGCGTGCACCGCACACGACGTGCGGACCCTGGTCGTGGTCGGCGGCGTCGCGGCCAATTCCCGGGTGCGCTCGCTCGCGGCCGAGCGCTGCGCCGCCGCGGGCATCACCCTGCGGGTGCCGCCGCCACGCCTGTGCACGGACAACGGCGCGATGATCGCCGCCGTCGGCGACCTGCTGATCCGTGCCGGCGTCGCGCCGGCTCCGCTCGACGTGTCCATCGATCCGTCCGCGCCCCTGGAGTACGCGCGCCTGCACCCCACGGCGACACCGACACGCGCCGCCGGATGATCGCGCGGATCCGCACCTCGACCCCGGCGGCACCGGCACCGCGCTGCCACCGGCGGTTGGGCCGACGACGGGTCGGCGCGGACGCGTCGCCGGACACCGCGGGGCTGCCGCGCCCGCGGCATCCGGCACGCGAGGCGCCGGCGGCTCAGGGGGCGTAGCGCAGCAGCCAGTCGTTGTTCGGGTCGCGGCCGAACTCGGGATCGTTGGGCGGATCGGCCGGGAGTTCCTCGACCTGGTCGGCCGTCGCGACCCGCTCGGGCAGCTTGCCCCAGCGGGCGGCGCGATCGGCCTGCTCCACGCCCTCGCCGGGGGATTCCGGTGTCGGCTGCTGCTCACGCTGCGCTTCGTTGTCCATGAGCCCCTACCTGTCCGAGTCGTGCACGTTGACACCCCAACGGTACCGCCGCCCGCCACCGGGATACTGGGACCGTGTACGTCGAACGTCGTTCCCACCTGGCGCCGCTGATCGTCTGGACCCGCACGGTCGAGATCGCCGGATCGGCACGCGTGTTGCCCGACGGCTGCATGGACCTGATCTGGTCAGGTGCCGAGCTGATCGTGGCCGGCCCCGACACCCTCGCGCATTCGGTCCAGAACACGCCGGGCGCGCGCTACGCGGCGGTGCGCTGCGCGCCCGGGATCGGGCCCGCGCTGTTCGGACTCCCGGCCGACACGCTGCGCGATCGACGGGTCCCGCTGGCCGACGTGTGGGGCGAGCGCACCGTGCGGATGCTGACCGAACGCATCGCCGGCGCCGCCGATCCGGCCGCCCTCCTCGAACGCCTGGCCGCCGAGCGGCTGCGCGACCGGGACGCCGAGGCGGCCCGGTTCGCCGGCGCGGTGGTCGGCGAATTGCGGGCCGGCGCCGACGTCGCGGCCGTCGCCGCCGGGGTCAACCTGAGCGAGCGGCAACTGCACCGCCGCTCGCTCACCGCGTTCGGCTACGGGCCCAAGACGCTGGGCCGGGTGCTGCGGCTGGACCGCGCGCTGGATCTGGCGCGCGGCGGGGTTCCGGCCGCCCGGGTCGCCGCCGTTGCCGGCTACGCGGACCAGGCCCACTTCGCCCGGGACGTCAAGGCCCTGGCCGGAGTCCCGCTGCGCACCCTGCTGTCGGGCTGAACCTCGGCGGCCGACCGCTACGAGGCCGGGTCCGGCAGCGGCGCGAGCAGGTCGACGCCGTTTCCGTCCGGGTCGTGCAGGACCGCGTACCGCTGTCCCCAGAACGCGTCCCACGGTGCCAGATGCCCGGTGTGCCCGGCCGCGACCAACTCGCCGTACACCTTGTCGACGTCGGCCGGGTCGGCGAACGCGAAGGCCAGCGAGGCCCGGTGGCCGCCGGTCGGGGCGGTCCACCCGGGGTCGAACGAGCGCACCGTCTCGACCGAGTCCAGAACCAGCAGCGGCCCTTCGGGCAACGTCACCTCGACATGCGGGAGCGCGTCGTGCTCGCCGGGGATGTCCAGGCCGAGCGCCCGGTAGAACGCGAGCGACGCGGCCATGTCGGTGACCACGAGCCCGATGAAGTGGAAACGAAACGCACGAGAAGTCATGCCTTCACGCTAGCCGGCGGCACCGGTCGTGATCTTGAACGAATCGGACGTGTTTCCCCGCGCGCCCGACATGTCGGCGCACCGTGCGACGCGCGCGAGTGGGCGCACGCGTGCGACGCGCCCACTCGCCGCCTCGGACGTGCTCACCCGCGGTCCCGCCGCGCCGCCGCCAGGGCGAGCAGTGCGGTCGTCGCGGCCAGGACACCGCCGAACCACAACACCGAGGCGGTGGCCACGGCATCCACCGCGGCGCCCCCCAGCAGCGAGCCGAGCGCGATGGCGATCTGGAACCCGGTGACGAACACCGCCGACGCCGCCTCGGGCGCATCCGGAGCCGAGCGCAGCAACCACGCCTGCAAACCCACCGGCACCGCGCCGTAGGCCAGTCCCCACGCGAGCATCGCCGTAGCGGTACCCGGCGTCCAGGCCCCGCACAGGGCGAGCACCGCGACGGCGACGGCCAGCAGCCCGGCCGCGACCGCGAGCGTGCCGTGCGGAGCACGCCCGATGTACCCGCCGGCCACGAAGTTGCCCACCACACCCGCCACGCCGTAGCCGAGCAGCAGTCCGCCGATCGGCCCCGGACCCAGGTCGCCGACCTCCTCCAGGATCGGCCGGATGTAGGTGTAGGCGCCGAAGTGGCCGGCGACCACCAGTACCAGTGCGGCCGCGCCGGTGAGCACGGTGCGCCGACGCAGCAGCGCGGTGAGTTCGCGCGGTCCCACGGCCCGCTCGGCGGGCAGCGGCGGCACCAGCACCAGCAGGGCCAGTAGGACGGCCGCGCCGAGCCCGCCCGGTACCGCGAACGCCACGCGCCACCCGGCCCATTCGCCGATCACCGTGCCGACCGGCACCCCGATCACCGAGGCCACCGATACCCCGCCGAAGATCACCGCGGCGGCCCGGCCGACCGATCGGGCGGGCACCAGGCGCGCCGGCAGGCTCGCGCCGATCGCCCAGAAGCCGCCGATGCCGATGCCCACGAGCACGCGGGCGAACAACAGGGTGGCGAAGTTCGGGGCCAGCGCGCTGATCGTGTTGGCGGCGATCAGCACGAGCATCATCGCGGCCAACACGACCCGCCGGTCCACCCGACCGGCGACGACGAGCACGATCGGCGCGGCGAGGCCGGCCACCACGGCGGCCAGCGACATGGCCAGGCCGGTGGTGCCGTCGGACACGTGCAGTCCGTGCGAGATGGGGGTGAGCAGGCCGACCGGGAGCATCTCGGTGCAGACCACCGCGAAGGTGCCGACGGCGATGGCCGTGACGGCGAGCCAGGACCGGACGCCGGCGGTCTCGGGAGCGGGCCCGGAGCCGCCGGCGGGTCCGGGAACGGGCGAGGACGGAGCGGTCGAGGCGGGGTCGACGACTGGGTTGGACATGACGTTCAGCCTGGCCGGCACCCCGGACCCGAACAACGGCCAAGATCGCATGCAAGCACAAGCCTCGCTTATGCTCGCAGGTCGAACACCGCCGCACCGCCGAGCGGCGCCCCGGGTGGGCGGGGTCGAGCGGTGTCCGAGGGGGAGGAGAGCGCGGATGAGCGTGGAGTTCCGCGAATTGGAGTGCTTCGTCGTGCTGAGCGAGGAGTTGCACTTCACCCGCACCGCCGCGCGGCTCTACACGTCGCAGGCCCGGGTCAGTCAACTGCTGCGGCAACTGGAGGAGCGGATCGGCGCCCGGCTGTTCGAGCGCAACAGCCGCCGGGTGCGACTGACGCCGCAGGGAGAGCTGTTCCTGGCCGAGGTGCGCCCCGCGTTCGACGGGATCACCGCAGCGGTCGACCGGGCCCGGGCCCGCGCCCGCGGCATCGAGGGGACCCTGCGCATCGGTTTCGTCGGCACGCCCTACGGCACCCTGCTGGATTTGGTCGGCGACTTTCGCACCGGTCACCCCCAGGCGCGCGCCGACCTGGTCGAGACGGCGCTGTCGGATCCGTTCGGTCCACTCCTGCGCGGCGAGATCGACGCGGCGTTCGTGACCCTGCCGGTGGTCGACCCGGCGTTGCGCACCGGGCCGGTGATCGCCGCCGACCCGCTCGTGCTCGGGGTCTCCACTCGGCATGCGTTCGCGGCCCGCGCGCACGTGGGCGCCGAGGAGTTGGCCGCGTGCACATTCGTGGACATCGCCGGCCCCGCGCCCGCGCGCTGGCGCGAACTCCAGTCGCCGACGACGACTCCGGGTGGTCGGCCGATTCCGCACGGACCGAGCGCCGGCACCCTTCAGGAAGTGTTGTCGTTGATCGCCGCCGATCTGGGCGTGCTGCTGTTCTGTGCGCAGTTCGCCGGCTACAACGGGCGACCCGACGTGGCGTTCGTGCCGGTCACCGGCCTGGCCGAGTCGGCGGTCACGCTCGCGTGGCGGGCCGGGCACGAGACGAACCTGCTGCGTTCGTTCGTCGCCGCGTCGACCCGGCTGTCGGTGCGAGCCGCCTGAGCCGGCCGCGGCCGGACCGGGACCCGGACCGGCCTCGATCGAACGTGACGATCCATCGACAAAACGACGTCCTTGCCCGACGTTCGGGTGCACGCTCCTCGCCGCGTCGGCCCGGCCCGGCCCGGCCCCCGGGCCGCAGTGCCGTCCGAGGGGCCATACCGTGGTGCCGTCAACCGATCTCGTGCCGAAGGACCTGGTCATGCCGCTGCTCACGATCAAGTCTGAAGGTGAGGTCGAGATCGAGGTGCGGCGCTCGCGCTTCCTGTGCGCCGTCGCGCGAGTGACCGACGACGCCGAGGCACAGGCATTCCTGGCCCGACGTCGGGCCCTGCATCCCTCCGCGCGGCACAACTGCTCGGCGTGGATCGCGGGCGGACAGGAGAAGGGCTACGACGACGGCGAACCGTCCGGCACGGCGGGTGCGCCGATGCTCCAAGTGCTCCGGCGCCGCGAACTCACCGAGACGGTCGCGGTGGTGACCCGCTACTTCGGCGGCATCATGCTCGGCGCCGGCGGCCTGATCAGGGCGTACGGCTCTGCGGTGACCGAGGCGGTGGACACCGTCGGAGTGGTCGAACTGCGGCCGATGCTGGTGTTGACCGTGGACGTCGACCACGCCCACGCCGGCCGGCTGGAGAACGACCTGCGCGGGCTCGGCCACGAGGTGCGCGACATTCGCTACGGCGTCGAGGTGGCGATCGACGTGTGCGTGCCGGAACCGGATCGGGAGCGCTTCACGGCCCGGCTGACCGACCTGACCGGCGGCCGAGCGAGCGCCCGCGAGACCGGGCGCACCTTCGTCGAGGTGGACGCCCCCCGAAACACTTCTTGACGCACTTCTCGCGCCGGAGCGCCCCGATGCAGGTTGAAACGCGCCGCAAGTCGGAACACCAAGGGGTACACGGGTGCTCGCACGGGGGTCGCGGGAAATGAGGAAGTGATGACGGCTGGATACGACGAGAAGTCGGCGACCGACCAGGCGGAGGTCGCCAGGGTCGTTCGGGAACGGGTGATTCGCGCCCGTGCCGTGTTGTCCGAGGCAAGTGCCGCGCACGATACGAACGCGCTGTCACCTGCGCTGGACGAGCTGGAGGATGCGCTGCACGCCGCCCGCGAATACGGGGTGACGCTCCCACCATCGGCGGGAGGCGCCTGACCTCGGTGCCATGCCCGGCCTCGGTGGTATCGCTCGGGTTCGGTGCCACCGCCCGACCTCGGTGACGCAGCGGCCCCCCGCGGTGACGAAGCGGTCGGTTCAGGGACTCTCGTGCAGTCCCGCGTCGGCGGGTCCGAGGACGAAGCGGGTGAAACGTACGCGCAGATCCGCGCGTTCCGGCGAGCAACAGAACGGGCCGGCGAAAGCCTGTGCGTCCGGGGCGAGCGGTGCGAGGCGGATCGTGCGCCAGTCGTCGTCGTCCGCACGCGCCCGAATGGTCAGCGCGTCCCCGGCCCGGCTGACCCGGACGGTGACCGGCCGGCCCGACCACTCGGGGACCGGCGCGAGCGACCAGTCGGACATCCCGCGCGTGACCACGGCGCCCACGTGCAACGCGCCGTCGGTGACCTCGACCCCGGCCTTGACCCAGGTCTGCCCGTCCACGCGCACGAAGATGCCGGCCTGGTCGTAGAGCGTGTCGAAGTCGCCGTCGAAGGTCACCTCCACCGAGGCGTCCGGCGGCAACTCGGTGAGCAGCGCGCTTCCGGTGTCCCGGGTGAAGCCGTACGAGGTCTGTCGCCAGAAGTCGGCGCCGGCATGTGGAGTCACCACGAGTGCGGTGCCCACCCGCTCGGCCGCAGTCGGCGGGTTGAGCCAGCGCGCGTCGTCCCAGTCCACATCCTTGGCATCCATACGCCGAGCGTAATGCGGCCCGCCGAGACGATTTCGGCAGGCTCGGAGCGATCGGGCCCGGATCGCTCCTCGCCGCCGGGATCGTCTCGGCCGGCAACCGGTGGGTCAGATCGCCTTGTGCATGCCGCCGTCGACGATGTAGTCCACGCCCATGATGTTCGCGGCGCGTTCCGAGGCCAGGAACAGCACCACGTCGGCGACCTCCCGCGGCTCGGAGACGCGGCCGGTGAGCACACCCATCGCCTGGGGCAACACCTCGTCCATGAACACCTGCGCGGTGGTCCCGGCGGACGCGGCCATCATGTCCGCGAACTGCCCCGGGTCGGTCCACAGCGGGGTACGCACCGGACCGGGCGAGACGGTGTTCACCCGCACGCCCCGCGGGCCGAACTCCTCGGCCAGCGACTTCGAGTACGAGCTCAGCGCGGCCTTCGCGGCCGAGTAGTGCACGAGCGACGCGGCCGGAAGGTGACTGTTCAGCGAGCTGATGGTGATCACCGTGCCGCCGCTGCGGGCGAGGATGGCCGGCATCGCGGCCTTGGTCGCACGCACCGCGCTGAACAGGTTGATCTCGAAGATCCGCTGCCACTCGGTGTCCTCGACCTCGATGATCGAGGGCGTCGGGGCGCCGGTGCCGACGTTGTTGACGAGCACGTCCAGGCCGCCGTGCGCGTCGAGGGCGACCTGGACCAGTTCGGCCGGGCCGTCCGGACGGGTCAGGTCGACGGCCACCGGGAGTACGTCGAACTCCGCGCGCAGTGCGACGAGTTCGGGGGTTATGGTGCGGCTGCCGGCGACCACCCGGGCGCCCTCCTCGGCGAAGCCGCGCACGATCGCCAGGCCGATGCCCTTGCTGCCACCGGTGACCACGACGACCTTGTTCTTCAAGTTCAAGTTCATGGCTCAATCATTGCCGCGAGGAAAAGTCGTTGCTGGCGGAAATCCGTCGTTGCGTTCGGCGCGGCTCGGCGGCGAGATCGACGCGGTGGGCGACGGGCCGCCGGACGGGATGGGCAGCTTGCGGCGGGGCGGCCGGTTGCCGTTCCGAGATCGGCGAAGGGGCCTGCCGGGCAACGGAGTTCGGCGGGCGACGGACGGACGGCCGGGAGGGCCCGGTCGGCGGGGCGAATCAGTCGGGTCGGCTTGCCGACAAGGCCGTGTCGAGGAGGGCGCCGGTCTCGGCGATCGCGGTGGACAGCGTCGACGGGGTCAGGCGGGACACGATCTCGTCGATGCCGCGCAGGCCCGCCCGATCCAGGAGGGTCTTCTCATTGGTCACCCACTCGCCGCGGCCGGCCGACACCGCGTGTGCGGCCTCGCATGCCGCGCGGCCGATCGCGCCCGCCACGTCGGTGACATGACCGCGGCCCGCATGCGCCTGATCCGCGTAGCCGAGGGTCAGCCGCGCGTCGTCGCTCCACCGGGCGTGTCCGGCGCGACGCAGCGCCTCCGGGTACGAGGGCCGCGGCAGGTCGCCGAACAGGACCCGGTTGACCGCGAGTTCGGCGACCACGAGGTAGGTCGGCACGCCCGCCAGGTGGAACAGCAGCCGCTCGACCTCGAACCGGCCCTCCCGTGCGTCCGCGAGCCGTCGCTGCACATCCGCGAGTTCGCGATAATGCAGGTCGACGGCGCGGTCCTGGACGGTCAACCAGGCGCCGCCGTTGAAGACCCCGCCACCCCACGCGCCGAACTCGGAGACCTCGCCCGGCCAGCCGAGGCCGCGGACCGCCTCCGGGGTGAACCCGTCCCGGTAGTACACCGAGAAGTCCCAGTCGCTGTCCGGGCGATGGGTGCCCTGGGCGCGTGATCCGCCGAGCGCGACCGCCGCGACGCCGGGCAGCGCGGCCAGACGTTCCGTGACGTGGGTGGTGAAGGATGCGTCACTGGTCATGATCGCAGGCTACAACGCACCCGGAGCGGATCGGCCGGCCCTCCGACGGGTCGACCCCCGGATCGGCGCGCCGGCGCCGGGGCCCGACGGGGCGGGCGCGGTCCGGGTCGGGTCGCGTTCGGTCCGGGTCTCATTCGGGCCGGGGCGGGTTCGGTCGGGTGCTCCTGCGGCCGGGGGCGCATTCGGTCAGGGGGCGCATTCGGTCAGGGCCGCAGATAGCCGCGGGCGACCGCCTCGTCGATCAGTTGCAGGGTGTAGGCCCACAACGACGGCGAGCCGTCCGCGATCGTGCTGCCCTGCTTGGCCAGCACCTCGGTGCGAGTGAGGTCGTACTCGCGCCAGGTGCCGCCCTCGGTGTGGAAGTTGAGCAGGCACGGCTGGAACCGGTCGACGGCCTTGGCGAAGCGCGCGTCCGGGGTCTCCCGGGCCTCGAACTCCTCCCACAGTGCCCGCAGTTCCGCGCCCTGTGCGGCGGGCAGCAGGCCGAAGATGCGGGCCGCGCCCTTTTGCTCGCGCTCGACCTGGTCCACCTCGGCGACCGTGTCGTAGTAGAACGTGTCGCCCGCGTCGATCTCGACCAGGTCGTGGATCAGCAACATCCGGATCACCCGCGCGATGTCCACCTCGGTCGCGGCGTGCTCGGCCAGGGTGCCCGCCAGCATGGCCAGGTGCCACGAGTGCTCCGCGGTGTTCTCGCGCCGCGACGCGTCCGCGATCAGGTTGCGCCGGACCACACCCTTGAGCCGGTCTATCTCCAGGACGAAGCCGATCTGCGCGGCCAGGTGCGCATCGGTGGGCGGGAACAACGGAACACCGGACAAGACAACTCCTCGATCGAACGGTCGGTCGGTGTCCGGATCACCGCGCCGCCCCACCGAGGCGACGACCGGCAGCCGACTGCCGGCGCCCGGTGCGCGGCGCGGTGAAGATCGCGGACGCCCCCACGATATGCAATCCCCTCCGGACAGCCCGCCGGAGTACGTGGTGGGCCCGTGGATCCGCTGCCGATCCGCGGTGGCCAGGTCACGAGCGGGCCACCGGGACGAGCGCTGCTCGGCGCGCAATCGAAGACAGACCCTAACGGCGAACCGCGGGCGGTTCGGACGGCCCGCCCGCGTTCCCCGCCGCGGCGCCCTCGGGCACGATGTAGTCGCGGATCAGCCGTTCGGCATCGCGCACCAGCGGACGGAAGACCTTGTAGCGGGACAGCGAGATCACCCGCTCCACCATCGGTGTCGTGCGGGCGACGAACGCGCGCGACTTGGCGCACTCGGGCGAGCGGTCGTAGACCCAGAAGAGCACGATGCCCATCAGGTGCAGCCACAACAACTCGGGCAACAATTCGGCGAGTTCGTCGTCGATGCGGAGCGAGGAGCCGCGCAGCACGTCGGCGAACAGGGCGGTGACCTGTTCGCGGATCGGATAGGACTCGGCGGAGAACGGGCTGAGCGGGCTCTCCGGATCCGCGGCGTTGCGGAAGAACTGCACCGCGAACGCGTGATACGGCTCGGCGACGTCCAACCACGCGGACAGCACCACCTGGAGCCGATCGCCGAAGTCGCGAACACCGCGCAGGTCCTGCCGGCAGCGGCTGATGTGCTCGTGGGTGACCTGGTCGTAGAAGCCGTGGATGAGGTGCTCTTTGGAGCCGAAGTAGTAGTAGGCGTTGCCGACCGAGACGCCGGACTCCTGGGCGATGGCCCGCATGGTCGTCTTGTCGTAGCCGCGCTCGCGGAACAGCCGCAGCGCGGTCTCCAGGATCAGAGACCGCGTCTGCTCGCTCTTGCCGGGTCGACCGCCCCGGTCCGGCGGTTCGCCCTTGTCGGTCGGGGCCGATGCGTCGGTGTCTTCCACGTGCTCCACGACAGGCAAGGTTAGTGCTCGATCTCGCACCCGTCGGCACAGGCGACCACCGTCCACGGTTCCCGGTAGGGATCGGCGTACGGATACGGCGGGAGCGGTTCGCTGCGGGTGACCGCCCGGATTCGGGCCGCGGCCAGCACCGCGGCCCGGGCCACCGGCATGCCCATGGGTGTGGCGAGCCGGTGCGACAAGCCGCGGTAGGCACGCAGCGCCCAGGCCACGGTGACCCACGCCGCGGCCCCCGACCACACCTCGCCGCCGCCGCCCACGACGGTGAGCTCGCGCAGGGTCGCGGCATGGTCGAGTTCGGGGAAACGGTTGTGTGCCCGGGGCGAGTCGGCCGGGAGCAGATCGACGGCGACCAGGGTCCGCTGCCGGGCGATCCAGTCGCACAGTGCCGTGCACAGCGGGCAGTCGGCGTCGTAGAGCACGGTGAGTCGGTGGATCGGGGCCGGCGATCGGGGGTCGGGGGAGCCGTGCCGGGCCGTCCCCTCCGATCGGCCCGGCACGGTGTTCTCGGGTTCGGCGGTCATCGGGATCAGACCCCGGGCGCCGGGCGGGTCGTTCCCTGCGGCGGCACCGGCGGCGCGAAGTCGCGGCCGGAGACCTTGTGCGCGCGGCTCGCCCCGCCGGTGCCGGCGCGGTACGCCTCGTCGTCGAGGCCGCGCTGCCGGATGCGGTTCAGCACGTAGACGTTGAGCAGGTGCAGCACGCCCAGGACCAGCAGCACCGTGCCCAGCTTGACGGACAGCGCCTCGACCGAGTCGCGGGCGTTCTCGACGGTGTCGCCGACCTTGAGGTAGAGCGCGACGAAGCCGAGGTTGACGAGATAGAAGCCGACCACCAGGAGGTGGTTGACGGCGACGGCGAGTTCCTCGCGCCCGTGCAGGACGTCCTGGAGGAAGACCTGCCCGCTGCGGCTGAGGGTGCGGGCCACCCACACGGTGAGCCCGATGCTGACGACCAGATAGATGGCGTAGGTGACGACGGTCATATCCATGCTCCGGCTCCTTTTTGAACGTGTTCAACGGCCGACGAGCGTGACTGTAGACCTGTTTTTGAACACGTTCAAGTCGCTTGCGGTCGGGTGGCCGGAGCGTGGTCCGAAAACGGCGAAACCCGTCGATCGACCCGCAAGTGCGGATCGATCGACGGGTGTTGGCGCGAGGCGAGACGGTCGGGGACCTATTCCGCCACCGGCGCGTCCCAGTCGATGCGGTGGCGCTGGGCGAAGCCGAACATCCGCTCCGGGGTGAGGAACGTACGCGTCATGATCGGCATCAACAGGCCCATCATCGCCTTGGCCGCCGGGCCGGCCGCCTTGTCGTTGTTGGTCTTCGCGGCGTCCGCGGCGATCTTCTCGGTGCGCGGACGACGCAGCCGCTCGTACGCGGCGAACGCCGCCGCCGGGTCGTCGATGTCGCGCAGGCAGCGGGCGAGTTGCACGCCGCTCTCCATCGCCAACGACGCGCCCTGGCCGGAACTGGCGGACGGCGCGTGTGCGGAGTCGCCGACCAGGACCAGCCGATCGCGATGCCAGTGCGGCAGCGGCGGCATCAGCTCCATCGGGCCCGCGACCAGGACGCTGTCCGCGCGGGCCTCGCGCAGCACCCGCTCGGCGGGCACGTCGCCCCGGTGTGCCTCGCGCAGCCTGCGCAGCCACTCCTCGGCCGGGATCGCGCGGGCGCGGGCGGCGTCGATCGGCTCGTGCGGCAGGTTGCAGAACATCGCGATGCTGCCGTCGCTCTGGGTCCAGTAGCCGAAGAACGAGCGTCTGCCGAAGGCGAAGTGCATCGTGCTCGGACGGGCCTTCGGGTCGCCGTCGCCCGCGACGTAGTCGCCGATGCCGAAGCCGAGCAGACCGGTGTACCGCGGTTCGGGCGCGGCGGGATCGATCAGCGTGCGGACGGTGGAGCGGATGCCGTCGGCGCCGATCAGGATGTCGGCGCTCGCGGTGGTGCCGTCGGCGAATTCGGCGGTGACGCCGGCCGGCGTCCGGTGCGCGTCCACCAACCGCTTGCCGTGCTCGATCCGGATGTCCCGGGCGATCGCGTGCTCGTGCAGCACCCGGTGCAGGTCGGCGCGCCGCACGGTGCGGGTCGGCGGCAAGTCGGACAGGCCGGCGGCGGTGCCCAGTCGGCGGCCCCGGCCGTTCTCGAAGACCATGTCCCTGGTCGGCTGGCCGATCTCGCACACCGCCTCCTCGGCGCCGACCACCCGCAGGGCGTCCAGTCCGTTGGGGGCGATGTTGAGCACGCCGGCCGCGGCGTCGGCGCTCGCGGTGTCGCCGTAGGCCTCGTACACGGTGGCCTCGATGCCGGCCCTGCGCAGGGCGACGGCGGTGACCGGGCCGGCGATGCCGCCGCCGATGATCATCGCGGTCTTGACGGGGGTCATGTCGTTGCTCCCGAGGTGAGTGGTGGTGCGGAGCCGCGGCGTCGGCGCTCGCGGTGTCGCCGTAGGCCTCGTACACGGTGGCCTCGATGCCGGCCCTGCGCAGGGCGACGGCGGTGACCGGGCCGGCG
>NZ_JBITHP010000032.1:24374-43116 GCF_044458105.1 Embleya sp. NPDC050493 | reverse complement strand
GATGCCGCCGCCGATGATCATCGCGGTTTTGACGGGGGTCATGTCGTTGCTCCCGAGGTGAGTGGTGGTGCGGAATGGGTCGGGGCGGCGGCTCCCGTGCCCGGGCCGGGATGCGCGTGGGCCGGCGCCGGGTGTTCGGCGTCGACTCGCGCCTGCGGTCACGGCACCGGAGCGGGGTCAGCGGATGCGGGCCGGGTCGGCGACGGTGGGCAGACCGCCGTGGCGGTGGGCGCGCTTGACGTCCTCGACGTAGGCGCGGCTGAACATGGCGGACAACACCGCGACGCCGCCGCGGTGGATGCGCACCTCGCCGTGGTCGATGTGGCCGATCAGGCGAATCACCCGACCCGTGCCGGCGGTCGGCCGGGAGGTGTCCTTGACCCGGCCCCGGCCGGTCCAGCGCAGCCCGTCCTGCTCGACGACGGCGTCGTCGGCGACCAGCAGCTTGAGCATCGCGTGGTCCAGATCGACCCGGATCTCGATGTCGCCGGCCTCGATCCCGGGCGAGCGCAGGTCGAGCACGCCGGCGGCGCGGCGCTCGCGGACCTCGAACGAGGTTCCGGTCGTCCAGTTGCCCAGGTGCTTGGTGGTGGTGTGGTCGGCGTGGATGCGAATCGGGGCGGTGGTCATGGCGATTCCCTCTCGGACGGTGACGCTTAGGCCGCGGCGGGGCGGGATTCGCCCCGCTCGCTGCCGACGATTGAATAGTGGCACGGAGACTAGTTTCCTGGCAACTAGTCTCATCGGCATTAGTTGCCGGGCCTCCAGTACGCTGGGGCCCATGACGACCACTTTCCGCAGATCACCGCTGGCCCTGGCGCTGCTGGGCCTGCTCTATCGCGAGCCGATGCACCCGTATGCGATCCAGCAGCGGATCAAGCAGTGGGGCAAGGACAAGGTCGTCAACGTCGGTCAGCGCGCGTCGCTGTACAAGACGATCAACCGGCTGCGCGAGGCCGAACTGGTCACGGTGCGCGAGACGGAGCGCGATCAGCAGTACCCGGAGCGCACGGTCTACGAGATCACCGACGCGGGTCGGGCCGCCTGCCACACCTGGATGGCCGAGATGCTCGACACCCCGCGCAACGAGTTCCCGGAGTTCCCGGCGGCGCTGTCCTTCCTCGCGCTGCTCACCCCCGACACCACGCGCGAGTTGCTCACCCGGCGTCGGGAGCGGCTCGTCGCCGACCTGGCGGCACTGGAGACGGACGCGGCGAAGGCGGCCGGGTTCGAGCTGCCGAGGGTGCTGATGCTGGAGGACGAATACCTGCGCGCGGTCACCGCGGCGGAACTGGCCTGGGTGGACGCGGTGTTGGTCGACCTGGCCGAGGGCCGCCTGACCTGGAGCCAGGACTCGCTCGCGGCATTCGCCGAGTCGGCGGCGGGGTAGCCCCCGACCGCCCGTGCGCCGCGTGCGGGTCGGGCCCGGCCCGCCGCGTGGCGGCCTTATCATCCACATGATCGACAACTCGGTGACCGCGCTCGGCCCGAGCGCGCCGGGTGGCGACGACCCCGGGAGCGACCTTGTCCGACGCGCTGGAATACCACGCCCTGCACATCGCGGTGGAGACCGAGAGCGAGGGTCGCGCGATCCTCGACGAACTCGCCCGGGACCCGGGCCGGTTCGGCGAGATCGCCCGGAAACGATCCAAGGACCCGCTGTCCGCGGCGAACGGCGGCGACCTGGGCTGGGGACAGGAGGACGACTACGCCGATGCGTTCGCCGAGGCACTGGTCGCGCTGCGCCCCGGTCAGTTCAGCGACCTGGTCGCGTCCCAGTACGGGTTCCACATCATCAAGCTCGCGGGCACCCGCCCGGCCCGGTTCGTCGACGAGGACTGACCCGGGCACGCGGCTGCCCGGTTCCTCGAGGGGGCGAAGCGGGGCCGGGGCGAAGTCGGTAAGCGACGAAGGCGGTCGGAACCGTTCGACGGAAGTGTTCGTGGCAGACGGATGGACCCGGGAACGAACGGGGATGCATCCGCAGGGCGACCGCGCGCGTCCAGAGGGTTAGAGCCGTCGGTTCCGCCTGGAGCCCCGCCGCACGGCCGTCCGATCGAAAGGCACCACGAGATGATTCGTACTCGGCAGACGCAGGACACCCACGGGCGCACGTCGGTGAAGATGTTCGGAGCGGCGGCCGTCGCCCTGGCCGCCATCGGGGTCTGCGCCGCACCCGCCTCGGCCGTGCGCTTCGGCACCGACGCGCCCGCGGGCGCCGCGCCGTACGCCGTGGCCCTGTTCACCGCCGACGGCCAACAACTGTGCGGCGGAACGCTGGTGGCCCCGAAGAAGGTGCTCACCGCGGCCCACTGTGTGAACGGCCTGGAGGACCCGACCGCCGTCACGGTGGTCGCCGGGCGCCTGGATCTGGCGGGTACGGGCGGACAGACCCGCAAGGTGACCGCAAGCAAGGTGCATCCGAAGTTCGAGCCGGGCTTGCTGACCTACGACGCCGCCGTACTCACCCTGGACCGGGCGCTGAACCAGAAGCCGCTGCCGATCGCCGGCGCCAAGGACGACGCGCTCTACCAGGTCGGCAACAAGGCGACGGTCTACGGGTGGGGCAAGACGGACGGCGGCGCGACGACCACGCGGCTCAAGCGGACCACGCTGGTGCTCTCGCCCCTGGCGCAGTGCGAGCCCTACACGTTCCCCACGGACAGCCCGGCCACCCGGGTGTGCGGCCAGGCGCCGACGGACAACCCCGGCACCAGCATCTGCCGCGGCGACTCGGGCGGCCCGCTGGTCGAGAAGGGCAAGCTGATCGGGATCGTGTCCACCGGCAACAAGTACTGCACGGGCGAGCAGCCCGAGTCGGTGTTCACCCGGGCGAGCGCCGTGACCAAGGGCCTCGGCCTCTGACCGGTCCCGGAGACCCGAACCGCGTGTGATCCACGGGCCCGCCCGCCGATTGCGGCCCACCCGCCGCACCACAGGCGGTCGAGCAAACGCATTCGCAAACGGATTCATCGGGACGCAGGACGAGCGACGAAGGCGCGCCGCCGATCGGGCGGCGCGCCTTCGTCACTCCCGCTATACACACTAGGTATACCTCCTGTGTATAGTCCTCGCCATGTCAATCGGACACACCCTGCTCGGGCTCCTGGAGTCCGGCCCCCGGCACGGCTACGACCTCAAGCGCAGCTTCGACGAGCGCTTCGGCCGGGACCGTTCGCTCGCCTACGGCCAGGTCTACTCGACCATGTCGCGGCTGCTGAAGAACGGGCTCGTGGAGATAGACGGCCTCGAAACCAGCGGCGGCCCCGAGCGCAAGCGCTACTCGATCACCGACGCCGGCGTCACCGACGTCGAACAGTGGCTGGGCCAACCGGAGAAGCCCGAGCCCTACCTGCAGTCGACGCTCTACACCAAGGTCGTGCTCGCGCTGCTCACCGGCCGGGACGCGAACGAGATCCTCGACACCCAACGCGCCGAACACCTGCGCATGATGCGCGACCTCACCCGGCGCAAGCTCGACGGCGACCTCGGCGACCGGTTGATCTGCGACCACGCGCTGTTCCACCTCGAAGCGGACCTGCGGTGGCTGGAACTGACCACCGCCCGTCTCGGCGAACTCACCCAGGAGATCCGCAAGTGACCGACGCCCTGCTCAGCGGCCACGAGCTGCACAAGACGTATGGTGCGACGCCTGCGCTGGCCGGTGCCGAGTTCACCGTCGGCACGGGCGAGATCGTCGCCATCATGGGCCCGTCGGGATCCGGCAAGTCCACCCTGCTGCACTGTCTGGCCGGCATCGTCCGCCCCGACTCGGGCAGCATCCGCTACGACGGCGGCGACCTGACCGCCATGTCGGACTCCCGGCGCAGCGCGCTGCGCCGGAGCGACTTCGGGTTCGTCTTCCAGTTCGGCCAGTTGGTACCCGAGCTGACCTGCCTGGAGAACGTCGCGCTGCCGCTGCGGCTGAACGCGGTCAAGCGCAAGGAGGCCGAGACGAAGGCACGGGAGTGGATGGAGCGCCTGGAGGTCGCCGACCTCGCGGGCAAACGACCCGGCGAGATTTCCGGCGGCCAGGGCCAGCGGATCGCGGTGGCGCGAGCCCTGGTGATCCGCCCCCGCGTGGTCTTCGCCGACGAGCCCACCGGCGCGCTGGACTCGCTCAACGGCGAACGTGTCATGAAGTTGCTGATCGAGGCCGCCCGCACCACGAAGGCCGCGATCGTGCTGGTCACCCACGAAGCCCGGATCGCCGCCTACTCCGACCGTGAGATCGTCGTCCGCGACGGCAGGTCCCGGGACATGGCGCGTGCCGCGTGAGTGTTTTCCGCGATCTGAGGATGGGCGTCGGCTTCGCGGTCACCGGCGGCCGGGAGGGCTGGACCCGCACGCTGCTGACCGCGATCGGCGTCGGCCTCGGCGTGGCACTGCTGCTGCTGACCACCGCGATACCCGGAGCGCTGGGCGCGCGGGACGACCGCGGGCGGGAGCGGGACGAGTTGTCGGGGCGGGCGCGGCAGGCCGCGCCGAACACCCTCCTGGTCGGCATGGCGGACACCACCTTCAAGGGCGACGAGATCCGCGGCCGGGTGCTGCGCCCGGAGGGCCCCCGGGCACCGATCCCGCCGGGGCTGAGTCGGCTGCCCGCCCCGGGCGAGATGATGGTCTCGCCCGCCCTGGCCGACCTGCTCGCCTCGAAGCGGGGCGCGCTGCTCAAGGAGCGGCTGCCCTACCGCACGGCCGGGCGGATCGCCGACCGGGGCCTGATCGGTCCCGACGACCTGGCGTACTACCTCGGCAGCGACGCGCTGTCCGGGGAATCGAGCTCGGTGGTCCGGATCACCGCGTTCGGCAACGATTTTCCCGCGGAGAAACTGGACCCCCGGCTGCTCCTGCTCGTCGTGGTGATGTTCGTGGTGCTGCTGATGCCGGTCGCGGTGTTGATCGCCACGGCCGTGCGGTTCGGCGGCGAGCGGCGGGACCGCCGGCTCGCGGCGCTGCGGCTGGTCGGAGCGGATGCCCGGACCACCCGGTGGATCGCGGCCGGCGAGGCGCTCGCGGGATCGTTGTTCGGCCTGCTCCTCGGGCTCGGCTTTTTCCTCGTCGGCCGACAAATGACCGACGTGGCGGCGGCGTTCGACCTGAGCATCTTCCCCGGCGACCTGGATCCGAGCGTGCCGCTGGTGGTGCTGGTCGCGCTCGCGGTACCGGTCTCCGCCGTCGCGGTGACGCTGTTCGCGCTGCGCACGGTGGTGATCGAGCCGCTCGGTGTGGTGCGCACCGGTACCCCGACCCGGCGCCGGGTGTGGTGGCGGTTGTCGCTGCCGGTCGTGGGTGTGGCGCTGCTCTTCCCGATGATCCGTCGGGGTGCCGACGCGGGGGAGTTCAACCAGGCCCAGGTGATCGGCGGCACGGTGTTCCTGCTGGTCGGTGTCACCGCGTTGTTGCCGTGGCTGGTCGAGGCCCTGGTGACCCGGCTCGGCGGGGGTCGGGTGCCGTGGCAACTCGCGGTGCGCCGGCTTCAGTTGGGCAGTGGCGTGGCGGCTCGCTCGGTGAACGGGATCGCGGTTGCGGTGGCCGGTGCGATTGCCTTGCAGATGCTCTTCACGGGCATCGAGAACGACTACGTCAAGGAGACCGGTCAGGACCCCGGCCGGGCCCAGATGTCGGTGTCGTCCGACGGGCAGGTGGGCGGCGAGCGGGTCACCGAGATCACCGATCGCGTTCGGCAGACCAAGGGGGTGCGCAGCGCCTTCGGGCACGCGGGCACCCGGATCGGCGACCGGGCCGACGATCCGACCGAGGGGACGTCGCTGACCATCGGGACGTGCGACGCCTTGCGCGAGTTGGCCCGGATCGAGCGCTGCGCGGACGGTGACACGTTCATCATCGAGGAGCGCGGGCCGGACCCGACGGGCGCGATGAAGCCGACCCCCGGACGGCAGGTGGTCATCGATCCGTCGTACGGGATGTCCATGGGGTCGGCCCCGGCCCGCACGCCGTGGGTGATTCCCGCGACCGCGCCGACCGTGCCGGGTCGGACCGATGCGAGCGGGATGTCCTACGACGGTGTCCTGGCGACGCCGGGCGCGGTGCCGGTGGCGGCGACCAGGCGCCTGACCTACTCGCTGGACGTGCGGATCGACCCGACCGTCCGGGACGTTCGGGATCTGGTGCGCAACACCGCCGCCCGGGTCGATCCGCTGTCCACGGTCTACGACCTGGCCTCGACCCGCGAGTCGCGGCGTTTCGCGAACGTGCGCACCGCGCTGTTCATCGGTACGGCCGTGGTGCTGCTGCTGATCGGCGCGAGTCTGCTGGTGACCATGCTGGAACAGCTGCGCGAGCGACGGAAGTTGTTGTCGGTGCTGGTCGCGTTCGGCACCAGGCGCAGCACGCTGAGCTGGTCGATCCTGTACCAGACGGCGATTCCGGTGGGCCTGGGCCTGCTGCTCGCCGCGGCCACGGGCGTGGGACTGGGCGCCGCGCTGCTGGGGATGGCCGGTCGGCCCTTTGCCGTGGACTGGAGCGGCATCGCGTCGATGACCGGGATCGGTGCGGGCGTGGTGCTGCTGGTCACCGCGCTGAGCCTGCCGCCGCTGTGGCGGTTGATGCGGCCGGACGGGCTGCGCACGGAGTAGGTGCCGGCGGGCCCGGCGAGGCGGTGTCGGACCCGCGCCCGGGTCCGACACCGCCTCGGTGCGGGCCGGGCGGTCGGGATGGTCGGCGGAATGCGCCGGCTCGGCCGCCGGGCCCCGCCGACAGCGGTGCGTGCGCCGGCGGGGCCGGACGGCCCGCGGTCGGGCCGTGTCCGGCGGATGTGCGGCCCGTTCTCAGGTCTTGCGCGCGACAGCGCCGAACTGGGGGACGACGGGCGGAAGTTCCCCGGTAGGGGAGTAGGCGCGCCAGCGTGCGCAGGAGACGACGCCCGGTTCGAGCATTTCCAAGCCCTCGAAGAACCGGTCGAAGTCGGCGCGGCTGCGGGCGGTGATCGGCGGTGTGGCGTTCTCGTTCCAAAAGCGCATCGCCTCGACGTTGCCCTCGCCGCCGAGTTCGGTGGTCGGGTGGGTGACCACGAGGTAGCTGCCGGCGGGCACCGCGGCCATCAGTCGGCGCACGATGGCCACGGCCGTGTCGGTGTCCAGGATGAAGTTGAGGCTGCCCAGCAGCATCACCGCGATCGGCCGCTCGAAGTCCAGCGTCGCCGCGGCGGCGCGAAGGATCGAGTCCGGGTCGTGGGCGTCGGCGTCGATGTAGTCGGTGGCGCCTTCGGGGGTGCTGGTGAGCAGGGCGCGGGCGTGCGCGAGCACCAGGGGGTCGTTGTCCACGTACACGATCCGCGCGGCGGGGTTCACCCGTTGGGCGACCTCGTGCGTGTTGTCCGCGGTGGGCAGTCCGGTGCCGATGTCCAGGAACTGGTCCACGCCCGCCTCGCCGGCCAGGAACCGCACCGCCCGGCCCAGGAAGACGCGATCCGCCCGGGCGACTTCGCCGATCGAGGGAAACATGTCGGTGACGTGGTCGCCGACCTTGCGGTCGATCGGGTAGTTGTCCTTGCCGCCCAGCCAGTGGTTCCAGACCCGGGCGTTGTGCGCCACGTCCTGGTTCGATGTCGGCGGGCCCTCGGCGGGTCGACTCTCGCTCACGGGGTGGTTCCTCTTCCCTGGACGCGTTCACCCGGCACGCTCCGGACGGAAGACGGCGCCGACCGGCGCGATCGAACCGATTCCCCAACCATTGTGCCAGGCCGGCGCGGATCGGCTCGCTGCGGTGCATGGGCGTGTCGGCCCGCGCGGACCCGCCGACCGCCCGGCCCGCCGGCCCGCGATCGGTGCCGTTGTGGCCGGTCCGGCCCGGGTCGGGGATGGTGGAGGGATGACCGGGCAGCGGTTCGACACGTGGGCGGTCGGGGACGCCTATGAGCGGTACATGGGGCGATGGAGTCGGGCGGTCGCGGCCGAGTTCGTGGCCTGGCTGGACGCCGCGCCGGGGCTGCGGTGGCTGGACACGGGCTGCGGTACGGGCGCGTTGACCGCGACCGTGGTGGCGCGGGCCCGATCCGGATGGGTGCTGGGCCTGGACCGGTCCGCCGCCTTCGTGGCCCGGGCCCGGGCCGAGGTGCCCGCGCCGGCCGGCTTCGTGGTGGCCGACGCGACGGCGCCGCCGCTTCGGGAGGGCGCGTGCGACGTCGTGGTGAGCGGGCTGGTGCTCAACTTCCTGCCGACGCCCGCCGCGGCGGTGGCCGGGGCGACCCGGGTGGTGCGGCCCGGCGGGACGGTGGCCGCATATGTGTGGGACTACGCCGAGGGCATGGAGTTCCTGCGGTACTTCTGGGCCGCCGCCGGCGCGGTGGACCCGGCGGCGGAGCGGTGGGACGAGGGCCGCCGGTTCGCGGCGTGCCGTCCCGATCGGCTGCGGGAGTGCTGGGAGCGGGCCGGGTTGCTCGACGTGGCGGTCGTGCCGATCGAGATCACCACCGGGTTCGCCGGCTTCGCGGACCTGTGGGAGCCGTTCCTGGCCGGGCAGGGCCCCGCTCCCGGGTATGTGGCCGCGCTGTCCGGGCCGGCCCGGAACCGGCTGCGGGAGGCGCTGCGGGCGTCGGTGCCGACTCGGGCGGACGGGTCGATCGTGCTCGGCGCGCGGGCCTGGGCGATCCGCGGCGTGCGGCCGGGGCGGGTGCACGGCTGAACCGGGCGGGTGTGCGGGCCGGCAGGCGGGTCGAGGGCGGCTTACCGGGCGGGGGTCGCGCCCGGGCGTTCGGTGCGCGCGTGGGCGTACCCGGGTCCGCGCGGCCGGCGGGGGTTTGCGCGGCATGTGCGCGGGCGGCCGGCGCAGCGGTGCGAAGGCGCCGGGGCGGATACGGAAGCGTGTCGGGCGGGACGGGTGTCGGTATTGTCGGGATTTCCGGCGGCGCGCAGAGGCCGGCCTTTTGCATATGCAATTGCATGGGCGTCACTCGGGAGAGTGGATTCGACGAACGGGCGTGTCCTCTCCACGATGAGCATGGAAATCTGACCGTTCCGAGGCGTTGACGCTTTCCGATCGGGTCTCGTTGGCGTGTGTGCTTTTATGCCCTCGGACCTGCGGTTCTCGGCGCATCGACCGTTCGATGATGTCGGATCGACAGGACGTCCTCGATCGTTTCGGATGCTCGGGGCCGGGCTCCGTGCATTTGCATTTCCGTGGATTCGTTGATGTCCGGGAAAGTCTGGGAGTAGCTTCCGGAACGTCGAATGACCCCGGGCGGCGGTCGCCGCTCCGAGGTCATCGGAAACAACGATCAAGGAATCGCCCATGCTGATCGAATTATCCGCCGGAGGGTTTTCCGACCGCCTCCGACGATTCCCGAATGTGCTATTCCGTGCTTTCTCTGCGGGGAAACGACGGGGAGTGCGGAGGTTGCGGACGTCCTGCTCCGGCCGAGCACCGCGGCGCCGCCGGCGAGATGCGTGCGTACCGCGGACCCGGCGGATCCCTTGATTGCCTCGCCCGGAACCGGAAGGAGAAACAGGGGATGAACACCCGAAGGGGCATCACCAGGTGCGCGGCGTGCGGGCGGCGCTTCGCCCAGCGCCAGGCGACCGGCCGCAAGCGGATGTACTGCGACCCGACGTGTCGACGGCGCGCGCAGCGGGTGCGCGAGCGCGAGCGGGGCACGCGACCTGCGGCCGACTCGCGGGGCCTGGAGGCGGGCATCGTGGAGATCCTGCGCCGGGTGGCCTGCGCACTGGAGGAGGCCGAGCGCACCCGCGAGCCGCTGCGGGTGCGGCTGGCGTACGCGGATCGGCTGAGCGGGGAGACCCAGCGCTATCGGGCGGTGGTGGGCGAGGCGCACCCGCCCGCGACGACGCGGGTGCGCCCGGAGTGGTCCGCGCAATTGGCCGCGCGCCTTGGCGCTCGGGGGCACCCGGGGGCGGACGGCGGCGGCGAGGACCTGTCCTGCTCGCAGCACGCGGGGGAGCGGTTGGCCGCGGCGCTGCGCGAACTGCGCCGCCTCGACGGAATCACCGTCGCGGACCTGGCCTGGCAGGCCGGAATCAGCGAGGAGTTCCTGGCCCGGATCCTGGCCGGAGAGGTGTGGGCGTCGTGGCCGGTGGTGGAGACCCTGGCCGGCAAGTTGGACGGCGACGCCCACGAGTTGCGCGCATTGTGGGAGTGTTCGCGCGGCATCGATCACGGCATTCGGCGCGAACTGCGGGATCTGGTACGGCTGTTGGCGGCGATGTTGCGCGGGCTGTGGTTGGCCGCCGGGCAACCGGCACCGGACCTGCTCGGCGCGGCTCCGCTGACCGCCGACATGCCGGCGCGGATCCTGGCCGGCGAACTGATCCCGGACCGGGTCTGCACCGAGATCCTGGTCGAGCGATTGGGCGCACATCCGGATGTGGTGCGCAGGTTGTGGACCCAGGTGCACTACGGCGTGCTGACCCGTCTCGGCGATGCCGGATTCCCGGCCGGCGGATTGGCGTTCGCCGCGCTCGACGGTCCCGAGACGGGTGCGCACGCACGTTCCGGCGGAGCCGACCCGGGCTCGGGTAGCCGACGCGGGGCCGCCGACCCGGACGCACCGGCCCGTTCGGGCGGTGTCGATGTCCCTTGACCCGGCACCGGTCCGATCGGGCACCGTCGGCGTCGCGGTCGTCGGGCGGTCCCGTGCTCCGCTCGACTTCGCCGCGTTCTGCCTGCTGCACCGGGCGCGCTGGGCGCAGTACGCCCGACTGCGGGTGGGCGACCCGGTCCGCGGCGAGCGGGCCGTGCAGTCGGCGGTCGCGGAACTGGCCACGAACTGGGCGGACATCCTGCGCGGGCCGAACCCGACCGCCGGGGCCTGGCGCATCCTGGGCCGCGCGGTCGCCGGCTCGCCCGGGCCGGTGCCGGACTCCCTGCACGAGGCGTTGCCGTCGCCGCAGGCGGACGCGGTGATGCTGCACTACCGCCTGGGCATGACGCTCACCGCGACCGCCGACCTGATGGGCACCGATCCACCAGAGGTGGCCGCGCAGTTGGTGCTCGCCGAACGCAGCCTGCCCACGGATGTGGTCAAGGCCCTCGAACGCGGTCCCGACGCCGCACCGGGGTCCGGGCATCGCGACCGATGAGAGGGCACGGGTCGTGCGGCCCCTCCCGCGCGGCCCGTTCCCGCCCGCCCGGCCGTCTTCTCCTCCCGGGCTGCCCGTCTTGCTTCGGCTGCCTTCTCCTGCTGCCTTCTCCTCCCGGGCGGCCCGCCTCGATCCGGCTGCCTTCTCCCGCCGCGCGGTTCGTCGCGCTCCGGCCGCCTTCTCCGCCGCGGGGTCCGTTTCTCCCGGGTCGCCGTTTCGCCCGCTGCCCTCCGGTTCACCCGCGCCGATGCGGGTCGGCCACAAAGCTGCGGGGCGCATCTCGATCGAGTACCTGCACCGGGACGACCTGCGGTCCTAGCATGGCCCGTGGGCCCAAGACGGCGGCGGCGCACCGGCGGGCGCGACAACGAGGGGGCAGGATGGGGCACGGGGAGAAACACGTTTCCGAGATCGACGTGGACACACCCAGCGCGGCCCGGATGTACGACTGGTACCTCGGCGGCACGGACAACTATCCCGCCGACCGGGCGGCCTGCGAGGAACTGCTCAAGATCGTCCCGAGTACCCGCGAACTGGCCCGTAACAACCGGGCATTCCTGCAACGGGTGGTACGGGTGCTGGCCGCCGACTACGGGGTCCGGCAGTTCCTCGACCACGGATCCGGCCTGCCGACCCGGGAGAACGTGCACCAGGTGGCCCAGGGCGTCGACCCCGCGGCCCGGGTGGTCTACGTCGACAACGACCCCATCGTGCTGGCGCACGGCCGGATGTTGTTGGAGGAGAACGACAACACCGCGGTGATACAGGCGGACATGACCGACACCGCGGGCATCTTCGAACACCCGGAGGTCGAACGGCTGATCCGGCTCGACGAACCGGTCGCCGCGCTGTTCGTGTCGGTCCTGCACTGCCTGCCCGAATCGGCGGAGCCCGCCGCGATGATCCGCCGGGTCGCCGAGCGGCTGCCCTCGGGCAGCTTCATGGTGATCTGCCAACTGGTCAGCGAGGACCCGGCGATCCGGGACGGGGTCAGCGACTTCATGGCCGAGGCGACCGGGAACAACTGGGGCCGGGTGCGCGAACCCGCTCAGGTGGACAGCTACTTCGAAGGCCTGACCATCCTGGAACCGGGCCTGGTCGAGGTCTCCACGTGGCGGCCCGACTCGCACGTGACCGCACGGCAGCAGACCGACGAGTGGATCGAGTACGGCGGCCTGGCCCGGATTCCCTGACCGGGCCCGCGAACCGGAACGACGGGTGCGCCGTGGCCTAACCGGACGGGGTTCGACCTCCGTCCGGCGCCGGCCCGGCCGCCGCGAAGTGCCGCTCGGCGTCGCGCAACATGCGTTGGCTGGACAGGCGGTCCTCGGCCACGGCCCACAGTCGCAGCAGAATCTCGCGGTAGGCGTCGATGTCCGCACGCCTGCTCAAGTACGTGGCGCTGTTGGCCTGTTCCAGGTAGATCATCTCGCTCGGCCCGCCCGAGGCGAAGCGCAGATACGTCATCGGCGACGGCGGCGTGATGCTGGCCGCCCGGTCGAAGCGCACGATGCGGATGTTGATCCGGTCCCGGGCCGACTCGGCCAACAGGTGCCGCATCTGCTCGGCCATCACGTCCGGACCGCCGACCGGCCGCCGCAGGATGCCCTCGTCCAACAGTGCGGTCAGGTCCGGACGGTGCTCGTCGGCGAGCAACGCCTGTCGCTGACGCCGCAGTTCGATCCGCCGCTCGACCTCCTCGTCGGCCGCCCGAGGCAACCCGGTCCGCACGATCGCACGGGTGTACGCGGGCACCTGCAACAGCCCCGGTACGACATGCACCTCATAGGTGTCGATCTTGGTCGCCGCGTCCTCCATGCCGATCAACCGCGCCAACCAGCCCGGCATCACGTCGCTGTAGTGGCTCCACCACGCGCGCTCCAGCGCCTTCTTCAGCAACTCCTCTATCTCGAAGAGGGATTCCTCGTCGTGGACGCCGTAGAAACGGACCAGATCGAAGACGTCCCGGGCACGCGGCGGGCTCTCGCCCCGCTCCAGCCTGCTGATCTTGGACATCGACGCCCGAATGGCCTCGGCCGCGTCCTTGAGCCCCTTGCCGTTGTCCAGGCGCAACTTGCGCAGTGTGGCGCCCAGTACCTTCACGGCGGCGGCCGGACTGCTCTGCTGGGTCAGTGACACCACGGGTGCGATCGACGGGACGCGGGCCGGGCGGTCGGCGGACATGCGGGCTCCAGGAATGGACGTGTCGACGCACGCCATTATTCCGAGTCGGAACCCGCGTGTCCGTCGATCCGGTCGGCCGCGACCCGACCGATCCGCCCGGCTCAGTCGATCAAGGAGTCGAACTCGCCGCTCTTGGCGCCCGCCACGAACGCGGCGAGCTCCGCTCGCGCGTAGATCAGAGCCGGCCCTCGCGTGAACCGTGAATCGCGGACCGCGATCTCCCCACCGGGCAGCGCGGCCAGTTCCACGCAATTGCCCTCGGCCGTGCTCGCACTGCTCTTCACCCACGTCACGGACCCGAACGAGTCCGCCGGATCCCCGTTGCCGGCACGCATTCCTCATCACCCTTTCCGAACCCGTCCGCTCGTGGCCCGATCGGCGCGATCACGGACGCGACCGCCCTCCTGCAAAGCCACCTGCATTTGCATCATGGATTCGACAAGCAGCCTAGTCGCGGGAAGCCCGGCGTGAAGTCCCTCGAAAGAGTGCCCGTGTGCTCGGCGCGCCGACCCGCTCGTCCGCTTCCGGCAGGGCGAATCGTTCGCGCGGAGACCAGGATTCGTGTTCCGTACTTTTCGAGGAACTCGACGATCGCCGAGTCGACCTCCTCGGCACGCTCCAGATGGCCCAGGCGGCCCGCGTCGGGGATCGTGACGACGTCGTGGCCGTGCCGGAAGTGCGGTCAGGACGGCCGGCCGTGCTCGCTCAGGCTTTCCGCCGCCCGGGCGACCAGTCTCCCGACGCGCGTGCAACCGGCTTCGTCGAGTCGGCCGGCCGGGGCGCTGACGATCAGCGCGGCCATCGGGCGGCCGGTCGCGTCGAGCACGGCCGCCCCGACGCTGGAGATGTCGGCGTTCACCGCGCCGATGCTGAGCGACCAGCCGCGGCTGCGAGTGTCGGCCAACTCGCGCCCGAAGCTCTCGTCGTGCGGATCGATGCCGGACAGGTCCCATTCGTCGGGGGGTGTGGCCGCGCACAGGGCCAGCCCGGCCGCGCTGGTGGCCGCGGGGAACACCAGCCCGATGCGTGGGACGGTGCGCACGAGCTGCCGGCTCTCCGCGACATCGACGGCGACGATGCGTCCGGCGTCGGGCACCGCGAGGGTGACCGTTTCCCCGGTCGCCTCGCGCAGGTCCGCGAGCACGGGACGAGCGCGGGCCGACAGGTCGTCACGGCGTCGCGCCTGAGCCGCCAGGACCAGGGGGCGGGTGGTCAGCCGCCATCGGGTGGGCGGTTCGGCGGTGGGCCGCAGCCATCCGCTCGCGTGCAACGTGACCAGGACCCGCTGTAGGGCGCTCTTGTCCACTCCGGTGAGGCGAGCGAGCTCCGCCACCCCGACGGGCTCGTGCGCGGCGACGACCTCGATCACTTCCAGGGCGCGCGCGAGGCTCTGCAGGGGCTTGACGGCCATCGGGAGCCCTCCGATACATTGCGGATCACTGTGCAATATAGCGTGTCGCATGGCGACACACAAGGATCAGGGAGTTGTCGTGACGAACCTCGACCCCGAGCTGTTCCTCCCCGATCCCGAGCCCGCCGAGGTGCGGTACACCGTCATCTCGGTCGACGACCACGTCGTCGAGCCGCCGCACCTGTTCGACACCCATCTGCCGGCGTCACTGCGCGCACGCGGCCCGCGCATCGTCACGGACGCGAACGGCGCGCAGGTCTGGGAGTTCGAGGGCGAGCGCTACTCGCAGGTGGGCATGAACGCCGTCGCCGGCCGCCGGCCCGAGACGGTCAAACTGGAACCGGCGCGCTTCGACCAGATGCGACCGGGCTGCCACGACGTGCACGCCCGGGTCCGGGACATGGACCTCGGCGGCATCTGGGCCATGCTCAACTTCCCGTCCCAGATCACCGGGTTCTGCGGCCGCGTGTTCGCGCAGGCGCGGGACGTCGAGGTGGGCAAGGCGTGCGTGCGCGCGTGGAACGACTGGATGTACGAGGAGTGGTACCGCGCCTACCCCGAGCGGATCATCCCCGGCGGAATCACCTACCTCGCCGACCCGGCCGAGGCCGCGGCCGAGATCGAGCGCAACGCGGCCCGTGGCTTCACCTCGGTGACCTTCCCCGAACGCCCGCACGCGATCGGCCTGCCGTCGCTGTGGAACCGCGAGCACTGGGACCCCATCATCCGCGCGTGCGACGACACCGACACCGTCATCTCGCTGCACGTGGGCAGCTCGGGCATGCACGCCATCCCGCCCGGCGGCCCCGCACTGCAACTCGGCGCGACGATGTTCGGCCAACTCTCCCTGGGCGCGTGCAGCGAGTGGTTGTGGTCCGGCTACCCGGCCCGGCACCCGAACCTGAAGATCGCCATGAGCGAGGGCGGCATCGGCTGGGTGCCCATGCTCATCGACCGGCTCGACAACATCGTCGACCGTTCCGGCTACGGCCTGGGCTGGGACGACCGCCCCGCCGACGTGCTGCGCCGCAACTTCTGGTTCTGCACCCTCGACGACCCCTCCACGATCGCGCTGCGGCACGTCATCGGCGTCGACCACATCATGCTGGAGACCGACTACCCACACGGCGACGGCACCTGGCCGCACACCCAGGACGTGGTCGCGCGCCACTGGGGCGACATCCCCGCCGCCGAGCTGCGGATGATGTGCAGCGAGAACGCCGCGAAGCTCTACCGCCACCCGCTGCCCGACGTCGTCCTGCCGCTCGACGCCTGAGCGCCGCGGACCCGGCCGCGCGGGCCGGACCCCGGTCGACTCTTCTTCTGCGAAAGACATTTCATGGCATTCGAACCGACGCCCGGAAAACTGATCCCCGATCTCACTCCCGCTCAGGAGATCGTGCTGTTGGCGCGCACGCTCTGGCGCGAGGGCTACGACGACCACCTCGCCGGCCACATCACCTACAACCTCGGAGACGGCACGCTGCTGTGCAACCCCTGGTTGCTGACCTGGAACGAGATCCGCCCGCGCGACATCATCCGCATCGACCTGGAGGGCAACGTCGTCGAGGGTGATTGGCCTGCGCCGCTCGGCATCCCGCTGCACCTCGAACTGCACAGGGTCCGCCCGGAGGTCCGGGTCGCGATGCACAACCACCCGCGATTCGGCACGGTGTGGGCCGACATGGGCGAGGTGCCGCCCGCGTACGACCAGAGCTCGGCTCTCGGCGGCGGGGACCTGACGCTCGTCGACGAGTACGACGAGGCGGTGAACAATTCCGCAGCCGCGCGCAAGGTGGTCGAGGCGATGGGCGACGCCGACCTCGCGCTGCTCGCCGGGCACGGGGTGTTCGTCCTCGGCGTGAGCACGCGCGCCGTCCACCAGCGCGCGGTCGCCCTCGAAATCCGCTGCCGGAACGCCTGGATGGTCCGCGCCGCCGACGGGCGCCGGACCAGCCCGCTGCCCGCGCACTGGCTCGAACGCAGCCGCGGCAGCGACGGCAACGGCTTCGTCGGCTATTGGGAGTCCTCGGTGCGCGCCGAACTGCGCCTCGCCCCGGATCTCCTGGCCGACCCCGGGCAGGCCGACTGACCCCGGACGTTCCAGTACGGCGACCCGGGCTGCGCCATCGAACTGCGCGCGTTCGCCGAGGACGGCTGCGTGCCGGTCGAGGCCGCGGACACCGGACGCGGCATTCGCGCCGACGAACTACCCGCAGCCTGGAAGAAGTTGGTGCGCGGAAGCGACGCGCGCGGGACGCCGGGCAGTGGCTTGGGGCCGGCCCTGCTGTTCTACGGGAACAAGGCCGACGGCAGCAAGCCCGACATCATGGGTGGGGGAGTCCGAGCCGCTCTCGCCGGTGGCCGGAAATCCGCTGTCCGGTAATCCTGAGGTCCCGCTTCTCCGCCGCTTCGTGGTGGGGGAGCGGGCCTTTCTCGGATTTTCGGCCGGATATTCAAGGCAAATCGCGACTTTCGAGGGCGGTGTAAATCACCCACCGGGCTTCGATGTGCCGGAGAATGCATCGAGCCCGCGACAAAACGTTTCTTCATAGCGCTTTGCTGATCGAATGGTTGCGATCATGCAAGATTATGATCGATGCCGGATCGCCCGGTCAAGCGTGTGAGCAGGTGCAATTCCACACAGTCAGAGTGCTGACACGGACAGCTAACATAGGTCTAGACCGGTGGCAAAAGAACCGAAAGGCTTTGCTGCGTGCGCATTCCGGAAGGATTCCGTTCACGAACGGTTCATTCTCGGGGTCGACGTCGGCCGACTTCGATGCTCCGCGCACAATCGCGGCTCGCGTGTCCCGGATCGCAGGCGATAAACCGTTTGGCCTGCGTCGGGTGACGGTGTAATAGGTATCGGCGGATAGTCCAAAAGATGAACGCCAGATATCGAATTCCTCTCCGAATCAACCGAACGCCGACGGCGGAGCCGGGCGGGCCCTGCCCGCGCTTCGACCTGCCCTGATGCCCGCGCCCCGTGCCGCTGCCCGTGCCGCTCGGCCCGTGCCGCTCGGCCCGGCGGCGTATCCACCGATGCGTCCCGGGGTCGGAGTCCGCCGCGCCGCGACCCGGTCGTTCCACAGCACCACGACCAACGCTCCACCGAAAGGAACCACCCCGATGGCACCCACTCGCACCACCCACCTCCGGCCCCGGCCGCGCCGCCGGCGTCCGGTATCCCTGGTCGTCGCCGCACTGGTCTGCGCCGCGACGGCCTGGGTCGGTTCGCCCGCCGCCGGCGCATCGCCCACGGCGGGTACCGCCTTAGCCGGCGCCGAGGCCGCTCCCGCGACCGTTTCCGCGAGCACTCCCGCCGCCGCCGGGCCGGTGAGTCCGGCCCTGGTCACCACGACGGCCCACCCCGGCAACCAGGTCGCGCTCACCTTCGACGACGGACCCAGTCCGCAGTACACCCCGCAGCTGCTGCAGGTGCTCAAGAAGCACCAGGTCAAGGCGGTGTTCTGCGTCGTCGGCGAAATGGTCGAGTGGCAGCAGCCGATGGTCCGCGCGATCGTCGCCGACGGCCACACCCTGTGCAACCACACCTACCGCCACCGCGACCTGACCACCGTCTCCCCGGCCGAGATCGAAGCGGACATCCAGCAGACCAACGACCGGATCCGTACCGCCGTACCCGGCGTCGAAATACCCTACTTCCGTGCACCGTACGGCAATTGGGGTCAGTCGCCCGCGGTTGCCGCGAACCTCGGCCTGCGCCCGCTGAGTTGGACCCTGATGCCCGGCGACTGGGAACTGCCCGGCGTGGACGTCCTCCTCCAGCGCCTTCGTGACGGGATCACCCCGACCGGCGTGGTCACCCTGCACGACGCGGGCGGTGATCGCCAACAGACCGTGGACGCGGTCGACCGCCTGATCACCGAATACAAGGCCAAGGGCTGGAACTTCGACCTCCCGTCCCGCTGAGCCCCCCGTCCCACCGAGCCCCCCTTCGCACTGAGCCCCGTCCCACCGAGCCCGCCGCCGCGCCGACCCACCCTCGGCGCCGCGGCCGTCCCCCTCCCCCCCGCCCCCGCCCGCCGGGGGCACCCCCCCAAACCCCGCCCGCGCCCCGGGTGCG
>NZ_JBITHP010000032.1:0-24364 GCF_044458105.1 Embleya sp. NPDC050493 | reverse complement strand
CAAGCGCTACGGCACAGCCACCCCTACAGCGGACGAAGGTCCGCCCACAGTGCGACCGCACCGCTTGCGAGCGGCGCCGCCGGCCCCGCGGGGCCGCGCCTGCCCCCGGCCCCCCGCCCCCCCCGCCGCCCCCCCCACCGGGGGGCGCGGCGGCCGTCCCGATCCCACCGGCCCTCGACCTCCGGAGGCACCCCGCGATACCCGGCCCGCGCACCGGTTGCTCGTGTGCGCGACCGCGGGGACGCGGGGTGTGCCGAGCGGGCCCGGCGCGCGTGGAACGCCCACTCCCGGTGCGTCGCAGGGCGGATCGTGGTCGGCCGGGGTCGGTATGCGCCGAGGCCGAGTTCGTCACCCGACCGGGCGCTCGGGTCGCGTAACGGTCAAGCCCTCGGCCCGCTCCGGGCGCCACCTGTCGGCTTGCGGCCGACCCCCGCGTACATCCACTGGCGGTCCGCGTGCGGGCGGGGCAGGCGGTCGGCTCGCCAGGTCGAGATCGGGACCACTCCGGGCTCGACCAGGCTCAGCCCGGTGAAGAACGCGCGCACGTCCCGGAGAGCGCGCGGGAACAGTGGGGCGGTCGAAAGCCGGTACGTCTCGGCCGTGGCCCGGGCCGCCTCCGGACGCAGATCGGCGGCCACATGCGAAAGCACGAGCGCACTGCCGGGCGCCGTGGCCGCCATCAACTCGCCCACCACGGAACGCGGATCGTCCGCGTCCGACAGATAGTGCAACACCGCGGTCAGCACCACCGCCACCGGCCTGCGGAAGTCCAACCCGGACCGCCCGGCCGCCCGTTCCAACAGCGTGCCCGGATCCCGAAGATCCCCCTCCGCCACGTGCACCCGACCGGGCCGGGTGGACAACGCGCGGGCGTGCGCGAGCACCAGCGGGTCGTTGTCGACGTACACCGCCCGCGCCTCCTCGGTCGCGAGCACCGCACACTCGTAGGTGTCGCCGGCCGTCGGCAGACCCACCCCGATGTCGAGGAACTGACGGATCCCGCACCCGGCCGCAAACGACACCGCGCGCCGCAGGAACGCCCGATTCGCGAAGGCCATCCCACGCACCTCCGGCGCCGGCGCGAGCACATCCGCCGCGGCACTGCGATCGATCGCGAAGTTGTTCTTCCCGTTGAGGTAGTGGTCGTACATCCGCGCGGGATGCGGCAGGTCGCTGCGCAACCCGGACAACCGCGACCAGGGCACCGGCGCCGCCGGAGGCGACTCCGGAGGTGCCGGCGCCCTGGCCGCAGGCACCCGCGCCGGCGGTCGTACGCCCGGTCCCCGTACGTCCGGCCCCCGTGTGCCTGACGTCCGCGTATCCGATGTCCGTACGACCGCCGCTCGCGTGTCGGCCGGGCAGCCGCCGCACGGCCTGCCACCCGGTGTCCGGTCAGGCATCACAATCATCGGCCTTCCCGACTGTCGACGCGCGAGTCGCGGGTCGCGGGCCGCCCGAATCGGGCGAGGCGGGGATACCCGCCGGGCGTCCCGCATCTTCCTCCGTACCACCGCCCGGGAGGTCAGCGGCGGAGGAAATCCTTGACGACAGCGTCGAATTGTTCGCGTTCCTCAACGAAGGGCACATGCCCGCTCGCAGGAAACTTCGCCACCCGCGCGTCGGGCAAAACCCCGGCGAGCCAACCGGCGAGGTCCCCGGGGAAAATCCGACTGCGCTCGCCGTAGACGAGCAGGGTCGGCACGTTCACCTCGGGCAGCACCGGCCGCCAATCGGAATGCGCCATGTCCATCCAGACATCCAGCGCGGAGGAGGTATGGGTCTGGGTGGTCTCCGCATACGCCGCGTCCACGGCCTCCGCAGCCGGCGGCTCGGCGAAGCACGCCTGGATGAACGGCTTGATCGCCGACGGCCGGGCATGCCGAACCGTCTGCGCGAACACGGCCAGATCTGCGGCCGAGTAGCCGCCCTGCAACGGGAACTCCCAGTCGGGAGCGTCCATGAAGCACGGAGACTGATCGACGAACACCGCGCCGCGCAGCCCGGCGCAGCCGAACTGCCGTACATACGACAGAATCACCGATGTACCCATGGACCAGCCCACCAGCGTCGATTCGGACAGATCCAGTGCCCGAATCAACTCGCGGACATCACGGGCGTATTGGGCCAACGAGTGCCCCTCGGGCGTCTTGCCCGATCGTCCGTGCCCGCGGAAATCGGCGAGGATCACCCGGTTCTCCGCCGCCAGCGCGGCGACATTGCCCGCCCAGAAGGTGCTGTTCATCGTCCACCCGTGCAGCAGCAACACCGGCCGGCCCGAGCCGTGTTCCTCGTAGTACAGCGGAACGGCGTCGGACAACTCCAGATAGGGCACCGTCTCTCTCCTCCGATCCCGGCCGCCGAGTCGCCGACGTGCGCCACCGCAGTCTGCGCGAGCGCCCGCACGTTCCACCAGACACCGGAGGGGGGTTGCAGCAACGTTGCACATTCCGCTTTGCCATCCGGCACGAGGGCGACACGGGCGCTGCCGGGTGCGGGCGTGGCGATGTCGTCGATTCGGCCCGTACCCCATACGGAGGCGACGCCGACCGTCTCGACCGGGGCCGACCTGCCCCGACGCCACGAATTGCGTTTACACGTCCGAAACGAACGAGCTCACCCCGCGCCGGCATGATGGTCACATGGCGCTACGACCGAAGGCGCGCGACCGAGCCCTGAGTGGTGGATCGGCGGCGGACATACGAGACCCGATCCGGGCCTCCTGGTCACGTGCGCGGCGCCACGGCCTGCCGCCGGACGCCTATCTCCCGCCGGTCACCCTCTACGACGACGAACTGGCCCGGCAGCGCGAGGAACACCCGCTGAGCCGGATCTGGCCGCTGCTGCGCCGCTCGCTGGCCGGCCTCACCGCGGACCCGGGCCGGCTCCTGTTCCTCAGCGACGCCCGAGGGCATCTGCTCTGGGTCCAGGGCGACACGGCCACGCTGCGCTCGGCCGAGCGGGTGCATCTGCTGCCCGGCGCGCTGTGGAGCGAGGACGCCGCGGGCACGAGCGGGGTCGGCACGACGCTCGCGACCGGCCGTCCGTTCCAGGTGTTCGGCGCCGAGCACTTCCTGTCCGCGGCCACCGCATACACCTGTACCGCCACCCCCATCCACGACCCGGCGAGCGGCGAACTGCTCGGCATTCTCGACTTCACCTGCCCCGAGCGGCACTGGCAACCACTTGCCATACCCCTCCTGGACACCGCCCGCCGACTGGCCCAGTCGGAACTGGAGACGATCCGGCTGCGTGCGGAGGCCCGGGTGAGCACCCGCTACACCGAACGCATCGCCCGCCGGCTCGGCACCCGCAGCGCGATCGTCGACCCGCGGGGCCGCATCGTGCGCTCGGATCCACCCGGTTGGCTCCCACACCACCTGCCCGGACCCCCGACCGAGGGCCGCCTGCTGCTCCCCGACGGACAACCCGTCCTGGTCGAACGCCTCGCCGCGGGCGGCCTGTTCCTCCTGATCGCCGAGGACTCCGCAGCCGGCGCCCTGACCACCGCACCGCTGCGCTTTCGCGCATTGGGCCTGCGTCGGGCCCGCCTGGAGATCGCCGGCACCACCCACGAACTCACCCCGCGCCACGCGGAGATCGTCACGACCCTGTTGAGCGAACCGGGAGGCATGACGGCCCGGGCGATCACCGAGGCGGTCCACGGACCCGCCGGCCGCCCGGCCACCATCCGGGCCGAACTCGCCCGACTGCGCCCGATCCTGGGCCACCGGCTGGCCTCCGACCCCTACCGCCTCACCGGCGACGTCGAAGCCGACTTCCTCGACCTCGACCGAGCGCTGTCCGTTCCCGGCACCCCGATCGACACCCTCCTCGACCACTACCGGGGCCCGCTTCTTCCCGGTTCCACGGCGCCACGCATCCTCGCCCTGCGCAACACACTGCACGAACGCCTGCGCCACCGCGTGCTTGCCACGGCCGACTACGACACGGCTCTGCGCTGGTCGATGTGAGGTCGTGGGTGCGCAGATCGGGCGTGGGGCCGCCGGGCCGATTCTCGGCCGGGGGAGCGGGGCGGCTTCCGGGTCGGGCCGCCGATCCGCTGCGCGGCGGGGCCCGGCCGTCCGCCTCCCGCCGGTCGCCGGCCAACCCGCCCGCCGGGCACGCCACTTCCCCGGTTCCGGCGACGCTTGCGGCGGAGGTACTTGGCGGAACGCGAGCACGGCCGGTAGGCTCTGCGGCGATGATCACTCTTTCTGCTCACAGAATGGGGGTCCCGTCCGCGCAAGGTGAGTGCTGATGCTCACTCGAATCGCGAACAGGGATTTCCGCCCCTCCTTTTGGCTGCGCGTGCGCGAGTTCGCCGTGCCGCCCTCCATGATCGAGATTGCGACCGCTCGCCGCCGTGTCGGCGACTGGGCGGGGGCATGTGCCGCCGCGGGCATCGACGTCGACGTGCATCCACGCCTCGTGGCCCGCACCCACGGCCGAGACCTGGCGGCCCGAGTCCGGGACGATCTCCGGCACTTGGCTCCCGACCTGCTGCGTTGGCACATGCCGAGGATCGCCCCCGACGGACTGCTGCGGCCCGGCCTGACCATCGCCCTGGCGCGGTACCGCGTCGAGGACGATGACGGCCGCGCCGGCCGAGGCCCGGTGTACCTGGTGGCCAGGACTCCACCCGCGTGGGCGGATGCCGGTCAGCGGATCAACCTCGCGCTGTGGGACGGATCGCCCGACCGGGCCGATGTCCCCCCGCGCTCGTACCCCCATCCCCGCCCCAACCGGCGATACCGCCTGGACCTGCACCGCCACTTGTGGGACGCACGCAGGACCGACGAACTGCGGGTGCGATCCGGGGCCGACCGGCTGCCCGCCGACGGTCCTGCCGACCCGGACGCGCACCGGGATCCGGATCCGCCCGGGGCACCGCCGTACCCGCACCACTGCGCCCTCGACCGGTGGGCCGCCGAGGCGCGGATTCTGCTCCGGGCCGAGGGTCGATCCGCGGGCAGCGTCCAGGTGCGGCTCGACGGGCGACGTCGGCCGGTCCTGGACCTGACGGCCGACGGCGACGACCTCGGGCCGCCCGTACTGCGGGCCGCGCCGGAATCGGCCGGCGGCATCTCCGGGCTGCCGATCCTGCCCGACGCGGCGACCTGGGTGCTCCCGGACCTGGCACTGCTGCGCGCCGGCGCGATCGACGTCGATCGGCTGCACCCGCTGGTCGCCTCGGCACTGGCACCGGATCACGTCCCGGCCGGCCCGTCCCGGATCCCGGACCGGGCAGGCCAACCGCATCCGGTGGACTGCCGGGGTGCCCGGCACCGGATCGGTCTGGTCGACGGAGTACTGGTGCCGCTCGACCACGACCCGGCCGAGATCCGCCGCGAGGAACTGCTGGCCGCGCTGACCGGCACGCCGCTGCCCTGTCTGCGGGTCATCGACGAGGCACACCGGCGCCCGAACTGCCTGGCCGGCGTTCGCGAACGCCTGGACCACGGCGACACCGCCGGGGCCCTGGCCGTCGTCGAGGGTCTGCTGGGCCCCGAGGCACTGCTGCGCGACGGTCCGCTGCGCGACGAGTTGGAGACGGCCGCGCTGCGCCGGGTCACCTACGGCCTCTTCAGAGCAGGCCTGATCGACCCCGGAGCGGGCCGCATCCACGTGAACCACCGCCGCCCGCGCGGCTATCGCACCTGTCCGTGCCACTCGAAGTCGCGTTGACCCGAAACCTCTCGAAATCGCGTCGACCCGAAACCTCGGTCCGCACACTCGCGTGCACCCGACGTCGCGTCGATCCGAATTGACAGTCCGCGCACTCACGCGCATCGGAACACAACCGCCGCCCGCCCCGGGGACGTCCGGTCACGCTCGCGCGACCGCCGCAGCCCCGGGTGCCCAAGCCCAAAGGTGATCGAAGACATGACGACATACGCCCCGTACAGCCCCGCCACCGCGCCGAACTCCCGGCCGTCCGTCGACACCACCGCGGCCCGCATCCCGTCCGTCGAGCCGCGGCACACGCGTCAACTCGACCTCGCCGGCGACCTGTTGGCCCTTCTGCGCGAAGCGGGCACCGAACCGCGACCGGACACCCAACTGGAGGCCCTGACCCTGGCCGTGGCCGCCGACCTGCCGGTACTCCTGTGGGGCGAGCCGGGCATCGGCAAGACCGCGGCGCTGACCCAACTCGCCGCGTCCCTGGACCTTCCGCTGACCACGGTGATCGCCAGCGTGCACGAACCCTCCGACTTCTCCGGGCTGCCCATCGTCGGCGACGATCCCGCCGAGCAGGGTGTCCCGTTGGCCCCGCCGGACTGGGCGGTGCGCCTGGTACGGGCCGGCCGAGGGCTGCTGTTCCTGGACGAACTCTCCACCGCGACACCGGCCGTGCAGGCCGCTCTGCTCCGCCTGGTCCTCGAACGACGGATCGGCGCACTGCAGTTGCCGCCCGGGGTGCGGATCGTGGCCGCCGCCAACCCGCGCTCCTCGGCGGCCGACGGCTGGGAACTGAGCGCACCCCTGGCGAACCGGTTCGTTCATCTGCAATGGACCCACGACCACGACGTCGTGGTCCGCGGGCTCGGCGGCACGTGGCCGAAGGCCACCCTGCCCCGGCTCGACCCGACCGGCCTGCCGGAGGCGGTGGCGTTCGCCCGTCGGGCCGTGTGCGGGCTGCTCGCGGCGCGACCGACGCTCGTGCACCGGCTGCCGACCAGCGAGACCGGCCGAGGCGGTCCGTGGCCGTCGCCGCGCAGTTGGGAGATGGCGCTGTGCCTGATCGCCTTCGCGACCGCGGCCGGTTCCTCCCGGGAGGTGCTCTCCATGCTGGTCAGGGGCACGGTCGGGGACGGCCCGGGACTGGAGTTGCTGGCCGGCCTGGACCGGATGGACCTCCCCGACCCCGAGGACCTGCTCGCCGACCCGGCGGCCGCCGTCCTGCCCGAGCGCGGCGATCTGCGCCAGGCCGTGCTCGACGGCGTGGTGGACGCGGTTCGCAAGCGCCCGGAGAAGTCCCGCTGGGACGCGGCATGGGCGCTCCTGGTCCGGGCGATGGAGACCGGCGCCCCGGACCTGGTGGTCGTCCCGGCGACCACGCTCGCCTCGCTGCGCCACGAGGACTGGGACGTCCCGGCCTCGATCGAGCGCCTCGCCGGAGCGGTGTCCCTGTCCCGCCGAGCGGACCGGACGGCGGCCCGCGTCGCGAGCACCGCGAAGGCGGTCCGATGACCACGGGCGCACCGACGACCACGAACGCGGCCGGGCCGACGGATCCCCCCGCCGCACCGCCCGCACCGAGCCCCTCGCATTGCCCCTCGAATGCATCGAGCCCACGCCACGCACCGAGCCCGCCGGCCGTGCCCAGGGCGCCGGACGCACCACGACCCGCGGACGCCCCCAAGCCCCTGGACCTCGACAAGCTCTTCGCCGCCCGCCTGTACGCCGCCCGAGCCCGCCCCTACCTGGCCACCGCGCTGTTCGCCCTGCACATCGTCGAGTCGCGGAGCGTACCGACGATGGCCGTCGACCGGCACTGGCGGTGCTACGTCTCGCCGGCGTTCGTCGACCGCATGCCGCCGGAGGAACTGGCCTCGGTCTGGGTGCACGAGGTGTCGCACCTGCTGCGCGATCACCACGGACGCAGCGACCGGGTGGCGCGCGAGCGCGGGCTGGTCGGACCGGGGGAGCGGCTGCGGATGAACATCGCCGCGGACTGCGAGATCAACGACGACGTCTACGGCGAGGGCCTGGTCCGACCCGAAGGCGCCGTCGAGCCGGCGATGCTGGGGCTGGGCGAGGGCGAGCTGATGGAGGACTACCTGCGCCGGTTCCGGCTCGGGCCGTTCACCCAGGGGCTGGTCTGGTTGGACTGCGGCAGCGGCGCGGACGGCCTGGAACGCGAGTGGGAGTGGGGGCCGGAGGGCGCGCACGGTCTCAGCGCCCAGGAGCGCGACGCCGTGCGATTCCGAGTGGCACAGGGCATCACCGCCCGTCCGGGGGACGCGCCGAAGGGATGGCGGCGATGGGCGGAGGAGGCGTTCCATCCGCCGCAGCCGTGGCGGGAGTTGTTGGGGGCGGCGGTGCGCTCGGCGACCTCGGGTGCCGGGGCGGGCGACGACTACACCTACGGCCGTCCGTCCCGGCGTTCGGCCGGCGTGCCCGGCGTCGTGCTGCCGAGCCTGCGCCGCAAGCCGCCGCGGGTGAGCGTGATCATCGACACCTCCGGGTCGGTCAGCGACGCCGAACTGGGCAGCGCGCTCCTGGAGGTCGCCGCGATCTGCCGTGCCGTGGGCGGCCGGCGCGACCTGATCACGGTGGTGCCGTGCGATGCGGCGGCCACGATCGCACATACGCTGTGCGGCAGCGAGGGAATCCCGCTCGTCGGCGGTGGAGGTACGGACCTGCGCACCGGCTTCGCCAAGGCGCTGCGGGCCCGGCACCGACCGGACGTGGTCGTGGTGCTGACCGACGGCCAGACGAGTTGGCCGAGTACGCGACCGCCCTGCCGTACGGTGGTCGGCCTGTTTCCCCGGCAGGCGAGTCGGTCGTGGAACGAGGACGACCCCGACTACGTGCCGGACACGCCGCCCGAGTGGGCGAGAGTCGTGGTCATCGACGCGGCGTCCGCCTCCCGGTGAGTTCCGGGCCGCGCGAGGGTGCGCACGCGCGCCGCCGAGTCCGGTTGTCGCAGACCATGCCCGAAAGGGTGGCTGTTCGGTGTGGCCCGCGCCGCTTTTTGTAGGAACCCTACAACGCAGCGGCCCCGGCGTGCACGATGCAGGACATGGGTGTACCCGGCAGTAACCAAGCAGGGTATAGATAGGTGCAGGCGACGCTCCGGGACCCGGACGTCGCCTTCTGCACGAGGGTACTTGGGAGGCTACAGCCGGTGTTCAGTCGTGTCGCGATCGTCAATCGTGGAGAAGCCGCAATGCGGCTCATCCACGCCGTCCGGGATCTTTCGGCGGAAACGGGGACGAGGGTGGAGACGGTCGCCCTCTACACCGACTCCGACCGCGACGCGACCTTCGTGCGGGAGGCCGACATCGCCTACCCGCTGGGCCCCGCCTCGGCCCGCCCCTACCTCGACCACGCCGTCCTGGAACGCGCGCTGGTGGAGTGCGGCGCCGACGCCGCGTGGGTCGGCTGGGGCTTCGTCGCCGAGGACCCGGCGTTCGCCGAGCTGTGCGAGCGCATCGGCGTCACCTTCGTGGGGCCGAGCGCCGAGGCGATGCGCAGGCTCGGCGACAAGATCGGCGCCAAGTTGCTCGCCGAGGAGGTCGGCGTCCCGGTCGCGCCGTGGAGCCGCGGCGCGGTCGCCACGCTGGAGGACGCGCTGCGCGCCGGCGAGGAGATCGGCTACCCGCTGATGCTCAAGGCCACCGCGGGCGGCGGCGGGCGCGGGATCCGGATGGTCGCCTCGGCCGCGGACCTGACCGACGCCTACCTGCGCACCAGCCAGGAGGCGCTGCGCGCGTTCGGCTCCGGCGTGGTCTTCCTGGAGCGCCTGGTCACCGGCGCCCGGCACGTCGAGGTCCAGGTCATCGCCGACGGGCAGGGCACCGCGTGGGCGCTGGGCGTACGCGACTGCTCGGTGCAGCGACGCAACCAGAAGATCATCGAGGAGTCCGCCTCGCCGGTCCTGGACTCGGAGCAGACCGCGGAACTCAAGGCCTCCGCCGAGCGGTTGGCCGTGGCCGTCGACTACCGCGGCGCGGCGACCGTCGAGTTCCTCTACCACCCCGGCGAGAAGCTGTTCGCCTTCCTGGAGGTCAACACCCGACTCCAGGTCGAGCACCCGATCACCGAGATCACCACCGGCACCGATCTGGTACGCCTGCAACTGCACGTGGCGGGCGGCGGCAGACTGACCGGCCCGCAGCCGGCCGAACTCGGCCACGCCATCGAGGCCCGGCTCAACGCCGAGGACCCGGACCGCGACTTCGCCCCCTCGCCCGGCCGCATCACCCGCCTGGCGCTGCCCGCCGGCCCCGGCATCCGGGTGGACACCGGGGTCAGCGAGGGCGACCGGATCCCGGCCGACTTCGACTCCATGATCGCCAAGATCATCGCCTACGGCCGCGACCGCGAGCAGGCACTGGGCCGACTGCGCCGGGCGATGGCCGAGACCACCGTGATCATCGAGGGCGGTGCGACCAACAAGAGCTTCGTGCTCGACCTGCTCGACCAGCCCGAGGTGATCGACGCGAGCGCCGACACCGGCTGGATCGACCGGGTCCGCGCCGAGGGCCGCCTGGTCACCCACCGGCACTCCGCGATCGCCCTGGCGGCGGCCGCGATCGAGGCATACCAGGACGAGGAGGAGATCAGCCGGCAGCGACTGCTCTCCACCGCACACGGCGGCCGCCCGCAGGTACAGCACGAAAGCGGCCGGCCGCTCGACCTCAAGCTCCGCGGCGTCGGCTACCGGGTGAGCGTGGCCCGAGTGGGCGACAAACGTTTCCGCGTCGCGATCTTCGGCGGCGGCGGCGCCGCGCACCCGGCCGACATCGAGGTCGAGCGGTTCGACACACACAGCGGCCGGATCGTGGTCAACGGACACCGCTTCCGGCTGGTGTCCGCCACGCACGGCCCCACCCACCTGGTCGAGGTGGACGGCGTCACCCACCGGATCAGCCGCGACGAGGGCGGCGTCGTACGCTCGCCCGCACCCGCGCTGGTGGTCGCGACGCCCATCGCGGTCGGCGACGAGGTCGCCTCGGGCGCGCCGATCCTGGTGCTGGAGAGCATGAAGATGGAGACGGTGCTGCGTGCGCCGTTCCGCGCCCGGGTGCGCGAATGCCCGGTGTCGGTGGGCAGCCAGGTGGAGACCGGCGCACCGCTGATGCGCCTGGAGCCGCTCGCCGAGGAGGGCGGTGAAGGCGCCGCCGAGGAAGCCGCGGGCGCCGGCGAGAGCATCGAGGTCGACCTGCCCGCCGAGACGGTGCCCGCGTCCGCCGCCCAACGGGTCGAGCGCGGCCTGCAGGATCTGCGCAGCCTGCTCCTGGGCTTCGATGTCGACCCGCAGGACCACAAGCGCGTGTTGTCCGAGTACCTGGCCGCCCGGGCCGACCTCGGCGGCCGGCCGCTGCCGGGCGAGGTGGACCTGCTCGCGGTGTTCGCCGACCTGTCGGAGCTGAGCCGCAACAAGCCCGGCGGCGAACTCGACGTCGAGCGGGACAGCCCGGTGCACAGCCCGCGCGAGTACTTCCACAGCTACCTGCAGAGCCTGGACCCCGAACGCGCCGGTCTCACCGAGGCGTTCCGGGCCAGACTCGTGCGAGTGCTGGGCCACTACGGCATCGCCGACCTGGACCGCACCCCCGAACTGGAAGCCGCGATCTTCCGGATCTTCCTGGCCCAGCAGCGCACGTCGACCGACGTCGCCCTGGTGTCCGAACTACTGCGCCAGTGGCTGGCCGGCGCACCCCCGCTGGAATCGCTCAGCGAACGCGCCGGACTCACCCTGGAACACCTGATCGAGGCCACCCAGGTGCGCTTCCCCGCGGTCTCGGACCTGGCCCGCGGCGTGGTGTTCCGCTGGTTCGCCCAGCCGCTGCTGCGCCGCATCCGCGCCAAGGTCTACGCCGGGGTACGCAACGAACTGCGCCACCTGGACCAGCACCCGGACGCACCGGACCGCGCCGAGCGCATCCAGACCATGGTGGCCGGCTCCGAGCCGCTGGTCCGGCTGATCGGCCAGCGGATCGGCCGGCCGGGCCGCGACCACGCGCCGCTGCTGGAGGTGCTGACCCGCCGCTACTACGGCAATCGCGGCCTCTCCGAGGTCACCGTGCGCGAACAGGCGGGCTGCCGGTTCGTCACCGCCGAGCACACCCGTGCGGCGGGCCCGACCCGGGTGGTCACCACCGCCGTCGACATCGCCGAACTGCCCGACGCCATCGGCGCGGTCGGTGCGCTCGCGGCCGACGTCGCCGAACAGGCCCTGGTCGCCGACCTCTACCTCACCTGGGAGGACCAGCCGGACGCCGAGGCGATGGCGGAGCGGCTGGGCCGACTGCTGGCCGAACAGCCGCTGCCGGCGGGCGTACGCCGGATCACCACCACCGTGGCCGGCACCAGCGGCGCGGTGATGCACCACCACTTCACCTTCCGCCCGGACGGGGCCGGCTTCGCCGAGGACCGGCTGATCCGCGGTCTGCACCCGCAGATCGCCCGCCGCCTGCAACTGCATCGGCTGCGCGAGTTCGACCTCACCCGGCTGCCCTCGGTCGACGAGGAGATCTACCTGTTCAAGGCCGTCGCCAAGAGCAACCCCGCCGACGAGCGGCTGATCGCGATGGGCCAGGTCCGCGACCTGACGCCGCTGCGCGAGACCGACGGCCGACTGGTCGCGCTGCCCGCCGTGGAGGACGCGATCAACGCGGGCCTGGACGCGATCCGCAACATCCAGGCCCAACGACCGCAGAACAAGCGCTTCGACACCAACCGCATCATGATGTACGTCTGGCCGTCGACCGAACTGACCGCCGACGAACTCAACGCCCTGGTCCAGCGCATCCTGCCGACCACCGCCGGCGCCGGGCTCGAAGAGGTCCAGTTCGTGGCCCGCCGGCGCAGGAGCAGCGGCGAACTGACCGAGATCGCCGCGACCATCACCCTCGCTCCGGGCCACGGTGCGAGCCTGCACGTCGGGGAGCCGTCGACGGAACCGGTGCTTCCGCTGGACGACTACCGGCAGAAGGTGCTGCGCGCGGCCCGCCGCGGCAACGTCTACCCGTACGAACTGACCGGCATGCTCGCCGGCGCGCACGGCAGCTTCGTCGAGCACGACCTCGACGAGTCGAGCGCGCTCGTACCGGTGGACCGGCCCAGGGGCCGGAACACCGCGGCGATCGTCGCCGGCGTCGTCTCCACGCCCACCGAACGCCACCCCCAGGGCGTGGCCCGCGTGGTGCTGCTCGGCGACCCGACGAAGTCGCTGGGTGCGCTGTCCGAGCCGGAGTGCCGCCGGGTGATCGCCGCGCTCGACCTCGCCGAGCGCATGCGCGTCCCGCTGGAATGGTTCGCGCTGTCCTCCGGCGCCCGGGTCTCGATGACCTCGGGTACCGAGAACATGGACTGGGTCGCCGCCGCGCTCAAGCGCATCGTCACGTTCACCCAGGACGGCGGCGAGATCAACATCGTGGTCGCGGGCATCACCGTCGGCGCACAGCCGTACTGGAACGCCGAGGCGACAATGCTGATGCACACCAAGGGCATCCTGGTGATGATGCCGGACTCGGCGATGGTGCTGACCGGCAAGCAGGCGCTGGACTTCTCCGGCGGCGTCTCCGCCGAGGACAACTTCGGCATCGGCGGCTACGACCGGGTGATGGGCCCCAACGGCCAGGCGCAGTACTGGGCGCCCGATCTCCCGTCCGCCCGCGACGTGTTGATGGCGCACTACGACCACACCTACATCGCGCCCGGCGAGAGCGCACCGCGCAAGGCGCACACGAGCGACCCGATCGACCGCGACGTCTGCGACTTCCCGCACGCGCCCGTCGACAGCGACTTCACCACCGTCGGCCGGATCTTCTCCGCGGAGCACAACCCGGACCGCAAGAAGCCGTTCGACATCCGCACGGTCATGCGCGCGCTGTCCGACCAGGACCACCCGGTGCTGGAGCGCTGGGCGGGGATGGCCGACGCGGACACCTCGGCGGTCCAGGACGTGCACATCGGCGGTTGGCCGGTCTGCCTGATCGGCATCGAGTCGCGGTCGGTGCCGCGGCGCGGCTTCCCGCCCACCGACGGCCCGGACACCTACACCGCGGGCACCCTGTTCCCGAAGTCGTCGAAGAAGACCGCCCGGGCGATCAACGCGGCCTCCGGCAACCGGCCGCTGGTCGTGCTGGCCAACCTGTCCGGCTTCGACGGTTCACCCGAGTCGATGCGCAAGGCCCAGCTGGAGTACGGCGCCGAAATCGGCCGCGCCATCGTCAACTTCGACGGCCCGATCGTCTTCTGCGTGATCTCCCGCTACCACGGCGGCGCGTTCGTGGTCTTCTCCAAGGCGCTCAACCCGAACATGACCGTGCTGGCCCTGGAGGGCTCCTTCGCCTCGGTCCTGGGCGGTGCTCCGGCGGCGGCCGTGGTCTTCTCCGGCGACGTCAACAACCGCACCGCCACCGACCCGCGGGTGACCGACCTGCAGACGCAGATCTCGACCACCGTGGGCGCCGAGCGAGCGGTCCTGAACGCCCGCCTCGCCGAGGTGCAGTCCGCGGTCCGTGCGGAGAAGGTCGGCGAGGTGGCGGCCGAGTTCGACCGCGTGCACAGCATCCGCCGCGCGGTCGAGGTCGGCTCGGTGGACGCCATCATCAGCGCCGCCGAACTGCGTCCGAGGATCATCGAAGCCATCGAACACGGCATGAAGCGCTGACCGTCGGCCGTGTGACTTCGGCGGGGTGGAAGGGACGTCGCATCGTCCTCTTCACCCCGCCGAGCCATGTGGGGGGCCGGTGGCGTTGCGGGCCGTTCGCCTCGTGACGCGTGGTGGGCTTCGGTTCGCCGGGGCAACGGCGGGTTTTCGGTTCGCCCGGGCAAGGGCGGGCTTTTGGTTCGCCCGGGCAACGCTTCGTCGTCGCGCCGGAGTTCGCGGTGGCGGCCGGTCGGCCCGAAATGGCGGATCGGTGCTCGGTGATCTGTGTGTGGGGGTGGGCTACGCGGTGTCGCCGGGTGCGTCGAGTACGCGGCCCAGGGCGTCGCGGACCACGCGGCGCATCGTGTCGGCATCGTCCAGGTAGCAGCCGACGGCCAGGCCGTCGCGCAGCAGCATGAGGATGTCCGCGGTGGCCCCGGGGCGGGTGTCGCCGGCTGCGGTCAGCAGGTCGGTCAGCATCGTGCGGAACCACGTGCGGTGGTCGAGGACGGCGGCGCGCACCGGGTGGGAGGCGTCCGGGAATTCGGCGGCGGCGTTGATGAACGGACAACCACGGAAGCCGGGTTCGCGGCCGATCTCGACCATCAGGTCGAACAGCCGAAGCAGGACCGCGTGCGCCGGCACCTCGGCCGAGCCGGCCAGGAGCGTTGCGGCCGCGTGGCGCTGTGAGCGGTACTGCTCGTCGAGGTAGGCGTGGACCAGTTCGTCCTTGGACGGGAAGTGGTTGTAGAACGTCGCCTTCGCCACGCCGGCCTCGGCGATGATCCGGTCGACACCGACGGCGTGCACGCCCTGGGCGTAGAAGAGCGTGGTCGCGGTGTCCAGGACACGGCGGCGGGCCGGACTCTCGCGGGGCTGGTCGGAGGCTGTCGTACGCACACCTTGACGATACCAGACAGACCTGTCTACATTCATGGAGGCGAGCAAGACAGAAGGATCTGTCTAGGTAGCTCGCAGCCGGCGTTATTCGCAATTTGCTACCGCTACCGCTGCACGTTCACCCCACTCGGAGAAGGCGGAAACCACCATGAGCCTCTACACCGCGATCGCGACCTCGGCCGGACGGGACGGACGGGCGGTGAGCTCCGACGGGCAGCTCGACGTCACCCTCGGCCTCCAGAAGGAGCTCGGCGGGGACGGCATCGGCACCAACCCCGAGCAGCTGTTCGCGGCGGGATACGCGGCCTGCTTCGCCAGTGCGATGCAGCTCGTGTCCAAGCGCCAGAAGGTGGACGCCGCGGACGCCTCGGTGACGGCCGAGGTCGGCCTGAACGCGAACGGCGAAGGCGGCTTCGGCCTGAGCGTGACCCTGCGCGTGGAACTGCCGGAACACCTGTCCCCGGAGCAGGGCCGCACGCTCATCGAGGCCACCCACCAGGTCTGCCCGTACTCGAACGCGACCCGAGGCAACATCCCGGTCGAACTCGTCGTCGAGTAGATCTCCCCTCGGCCTCGGCCTCGGTCGGATCGACGGGAGGGGGCGAGAGCCCCCGCCCGGTCGACCGGGGAAACCCGATCGAACCCGATCCACCGGGAACTCCCGCCACCTCATCGTGCCGGTTTCCGGGCGGTCAGATCAGGCCGGCCACGTCGGACGCGTACTCGGGCGTGATCCTGTTCGCGTCCGCCATCATGCGCAGCACCATGACGGCCGACTCCGGGTGGTGCGAGGCGGTGTCGGCGATCGCCCGCTCGAACAGGTTGTTGCCGAAGGTCAGCGCGATGCCGGCCATGCGGTACCAGGCGTGCGGATCCTCGTGTTCGGCCGTCTCCTCGGCCTCGATGGTGTCGTCGTCGGTCGCGTGCACGGGCAGCTGCTGCCGCGCCACGGCCGCCAGGTGCCGGGCGGTGGCGGGCTCGGCGTGCAGGACGAGTTCGTGCAGCAGATCCCCGTCCAGCTTGTCGGCGGGGTCGCCCTGGTCGACGTGGACGGTGACGGTGATCCCGGTGCGGCCGCCGTTGCGCAGGGTGGCCACGGTGCTCTGATCGCCCACGCCCGGCTCCACCTGGATCAACAGCACGATGTCCTGCCTCGTCAGCATCTCGTTCACGGCCACGTTCTGCGCCGCGATCTGCTGAACCAGGTTGTACGCGCGCGTCCTGAGTGCTTGCGACGCCGCCCCGTGGATCTTGTTCTGCAACAGCATGCGGTGCCCGACCTTTCCCTGGAGTGGTGCCGACACGACCCGAGAACGTCTCGAACTCCCGCGCAAACTAGCCGAATTCCTCCGCGCATCAGGGCCCTTTGCGATGTTTTTTGCATTCCTCGTATATCGGGCGCCTCGATTGCCTGCCCGGCGGCAGCAGGGGAGACGTCCGTCTTCGCCGTGCCGTGCCGTCGCACATGACGGCCCCACGGCTCACGCTCCGGCGGGCGGCCGGGTTGGTCACGAACGGGCGAGCTGTTCCAGGCGGTTGTGCAGGTGGTCCACGTACTCCTCGGATTCCGGCTTCATCAGCACGCTGCGCAGGATCCGGGCACCGTCGGCGTCGGCGGTGATCTTGGGGTGACGGGCGGTCAGCCGATCGGCATCGATCCGGAGCGTACTCACGAAGACCGGGTCCTCGGGGTCCGCCATGCCCGCGTGGAGGATTCGGGCGGCGGCCGCGTCGATGTGCGAAAGGGAGTTGGGCGAGGTGACCGGGAAGTAGCCGACGATGTCCAACTCCGGGGGTTGGTAGAGCTCCAAGCAGTCGGATCGGTCGATCAGTTCGGCCCAGCGAAGCGCCGCCCGGCGGCCGGCCGCGAGCGACTGCCCGAGTCCTTCGAGCGTGGGCGGCAGCACCTGGAAGGTGAGCCACAGCCCCGCCGCGGCGGCACCCGCGCGCGAACATTCCAGGCTGATCTCGCCCAGGTGCAACTCCTCGGAGGTGAAGTAGGTATAGGGCGAGTCGTGCAGGTAGAAACGGCCGACCGAGGGGTCGCGAAACAGCACGGCACCGCACCCGTAGGGCTGGAGACCGTGCTTGTGCGGGTCGACCACGATCGAGTCGCACCGGGCGATGGCCCGCCACGGAGCCGCCGGCAGTCCTTCGGGGCCGTCCACCCCCGCCAACAGGGTGAAGAATCCGCCGTAGGCGGCGTCGACGTGGATCCGCACGTCGTACCGCTTGCGCAACTCCAGTGCCTCGTGGACCGGTTCGACCGCGCCGAGCGCGGTGGTGCCCGCGGTGAGCACCACGGTGCCCACCCGCCCAGTCCTCAACAGTGCCTCCAGCGCGTCGAGGTCCATGCGCCCGGAGTCGTCGACCGGGACGGGATGGCCGTCCACGCCGAGCACGCCGCACATGCGCCCATGGGTGTAGTGGGCTTCGGTGCTGTAGGCGATGCCCTTCCCGGGGTGGAGTTCGCGCGCCACGAACAGGGCTTCCAGGTTGGCGATGGTCCCGCTGGTGGTGAGGTGCCCGAGGTGGGTGTCGTAGCCGAACATGGCGGCGAGCTGTTCGACGACCTCACGTTCCATCTCGGCGGTGGCGGGCCCGCCGTCCAGGGCGTGGTTGTTGGGGTTGATCAGCATCGCGGTCAGGTAGCCCACGACCGCTGCCGGATGCGGCGGCTTGAGCATCTGACCCGCGTAACGCGGATGAAAGAAGGGGTAGTTGTCCTTCAGTCGTTCGACGAACGTCTCGAAGGCGGCGGCGAACCGCGCATCCTCGACCGCCAGGGCCGGATGGCTCGGGTAGGGCCCGAAGCCGTCGGACCAGTGCTCGTTCGATGCCACGGCGGCTTCGAGCCAGCGGCGCAGATCCATGACCTTCTCCTTCTGTGGGGTTGAGGGGGACGGCGGGCCGACGGACGTGGTGATGGTCCCGGCCGCGGCCGAGGGCGGTGGACGGGACATGCGCCGGAGTATGCGGCCGTTGCCTGCCGTGGGGCAGTCGTGTCGCCGGTGGCGTGCGGCCCGGGCGCGGTCCGGAATTCCACTACCCGGCTGGGAGGTTCGGGGTCCACCGCGGCGATCCCGGCGGGGACGACCCGGGACAGGCGCGTGACCCGGTTCGTTCTCATGCGACGGCCCTGTCTGCGGCACGGAGTTCATCGCCTCCACGGGCGACCCCGACGGCAGTGACGTCGAGGGGGAGGGGCCGCACTCACCGCGATCGTGCCTGTGTCTCGCCTGTTTTGCCCGTCTCGCCGGAGAACACGCCTGCCTCCGCATCGTTTGATTCCAAACAAGCTAACGCGACGGCGAGAAGCCGGTCAAGACGACCGAACAAAGCCCCAACACCCGCGAACCGGCTGATCGACCGAACTCGTCCCGGTGGCAATCCAGCGCACCATCCAGCCGGTGCACCGAACGCCGAGCCCACCAGGCCCGGCCCGACGGGAGCCGCCGAGCGCATGCCGCGGGCCCGCACCCGGGATGGGCGCCCCGAGCCGCGGTGGTGCCCCTGTTCGGCCAGGGCAGAGGCGAGTTGGGGTGGCCGCCGTCCCGGAAGGCGATCGATTCCCCCGGGGTCCGTCGAGGCCGGCGGCGGCACGGTGGGCTGGGGAGTGATGGAGACGGTGGGGGTGGTTGCCGCACCAGGGGCGGTTTGTGCGCTCGGTGCCAGAAGGCCACGGGTGGTCGTGAGTTCGACGAGTGCGCGCGCGGTGACGGACAGGCGAAGGTCGCGCGGGCTCGGAAGGCCGCCCCATGGGTCAGTCTCCTGAGCGGATGCGGAACGGCACGGAGCACGCGTGCACAGGTACGCAGAACCTACGGGCCGATCCGAATCCGTGACAACAGGCTTGCCATGTGACCCACTTCACCTGCCGAAAGTGTCTGAGTCGACTCATCGTCATCGAAGGAAATATTGCCAACCGTCCATCCGCCTATGGCCGGCGGTGCGCCTTTTGGGGCCGTCGAGGACTCGCGGCGGGCCATTTTCGTTGTTGTGACGAACATCATGTCCGCGCCGGGAACTGCCTTTGCCGGCAAGGGGATCGGCGTCATAGCTTGCGCTCCTCATTCGACTTTCGCCCGGCTCGAGGGCGGGAACGGCGGGCGGCGGCGTGCACGGCAAGAGCATGTGGACATGGGGAACCGGCGCCGGTGCTCGGCGCGGACGTGCCGCCGGCCGGGGCGCCGTGGTGGCGGCCACCGTGGCGGCCCTGCTGGCCTCGGCCGGCCCGGCGCAGGCCCAGTCGTGGATCGTGTCCCCGGAGCGGGCGCCGAAGTGGTCGCCGGGGCCGTTGCCCAAGACCAAACCCGTGAAGGGCGTCAACGCCCCGAAGCCGAACGTGCAGGCGCCCGCGGGCGATGGTCACGCGACGTGGAAGCCCGGGAAGGTCGTGTGGCCCGAGCCGCTGACGGCCGAGACCGCGCCCGCCCCCGAGACGACCGCCCCGCGCGCCTCGGGATTCTCCGCCCTGTACGCCACGCCCTCCGACGGCCGTGTCGCCGGCGGCCCGATCCGGATCACCACCCCGATGGCCGCCCCGTCCCCGTTCCTCGACCGAGGTGCCGCCCCGGCCGCGCCCGGGACGACCGCGACCGCGACCGCGACTGCGGCTCCGGCGAAGGTCAAGGTCACCGTCGCCGACCGCGCCGCCGCCGACCGGGCGGGTGTCGACGGCGTGGTGCTGAGCGTGGCTCGTGCCGACGGCCGCGCAGACGCCGGGCGGGTCACCGTCTCCCTCGACTACGCGGGCTTCCGGGACGCGTTCGGCGCCGACTGGTCCACCCGCCTGCGCCTGTCGACCCTGCCCGAGTGCGCGCTGACCACTCCCGACCTGCCGCAGTGTCGGGTGAAGACGCCGCTGGCCGGCTCGCGCAACAACGCGGCAACGCACAGCGTCGGCGCGGCGATCGACCTGCCCGCCGCGACGCCGGACAGTTCCGGGCGCGTGGTACTGGCGGCCACCGCCGCCGAAGCGGGACCCTCCGGCGACTACACCGCCACGTCCCTGGCCCCCTCCGGCTCGTGGACGGCGGGCGGCAACTCGGGCTCCATGTCCTGGAGTTACCCGATCATCGTGCCCGCCGCGATCGGCGGCACCGCGCCACAGGTGAATCTCGCCTACAACTCGGGTGCCATCGACGGGAAGGGCACCTCCACCAACAACCAGGCGTCGTGGATCGGTGAGGGCTGGGAGTACTCGCCCGGCTTCGTCGAGCGCTCCTACCAGGCGTGCGCGAGGGACGGTCAGGACAAGTCCGGTGAGAAGTGCTGGTCCGACCAGAACTCCCTCACTCTCTCCCTCAACGGCCGCTCCTCCACGCTGTTGCGCGACGACGTCTCGAAGGCGTGGCGCCTGGCGAACGACGACGGTTCCCGCATCGAGTTGCTGACCGGCGCGAGCAACGGTGACGACGACGGCGAGCACTGGCGGCTGACCACCACGGACGGCATCCAGTACTACTTCGGAGTCGGTCACAAGCCGGGTGCGAACACCGGCCCGGCCACCAACTCGGCCTGGATGGCGCCCGTTTATGGCAACAACACCGGCGAGCCGTGCAACAAGGCGTCGGGCTTCGACGCCTCCTGGTGTCAGCAGGCCTGGCGCTGGAACCTCGACTACGTGATCGACGCCCGCGGCGGGATGGTCACGTACACGTACAACGAGGAGAAGAACAACTACACGCGCGGCGCGATCCTGGTCGGCTCGGGCTCGATCACCCCGTACACCCGCGGCGGCACCCTCGCGAAGATCACCTACGGTTCGAAGAAGAACGACACCGCTCAGCCCACCGCCCAGGTCGTCTTCGACACCGCCGAACGCTGCCTGAAGAAGGACGGGTTCGACTGCGACCCGGCCAAGATGACCAAGGCGAATGCGGCCAAGTGGCCGGACGTACCCGTCGACAAGGTGTGCGCGGCCACCGGAACCTGCGAGCAGTACGGCCAGACGTTCTTCTCCACCCGCCGGCTCACCAGGATCACCACCCAGATCCTGGTCGGCTCCGGCTACCAGACGGTCGACGAGTACGCCCTGGACCAGGACTACCCCGACCCCGGCGACGGCTCCAGCGCGACGTTGTGGCTGAAGTCGATCACCCGTACCGGCTACGACGGTTCGAAGCGGATCGACATGCCGTCGGTGGACTTCACCGGCACGTTCATGCCCAACCGCGTGGACGCGGGCGGCGACATGGCCCCGCCGATGAACCGCCGCCGGATCACCACGATCACCAACGAGACCGGCGGAACGACCACCTTCCGCTTCAACGCCGCCGAGTGCACGACGGCGAACTTGCCGACCCCGGACACCAACACCAAGTCGTGCTACCCGGTCTGGTGGAGCTACAGCGACTCCGACCCGGTCCTGCACTGGTTCCACAAGTACACCGTCGCCGAGGTCACCGAACAGGACCCGACCACCCATGCCCCGGACAAGTCCACCCGCTACGAGTACGTCGGCGGCGCCGCGTGGCACCGTGACGATGCGGAGCTGACCGAGGACAAGGAAGCCGCCAAGCCCAAGTCCAAGGACCGCCGCACCTGGAACGAGTTCCGTGGCTATGCCGAGGTGATCACCCGATCCGGCGTCGCCCCGGACAAGATCACCCAGTCCAAGTCCCTGTTCCTGCGCGGCATGGACGGCGACGTCAAGAAGGACGGCACCAAGCGCGCGGTGAGCGTCACCGACTCCGCCGGCACCGTGATCACCGACGACAACGCTCTCCAGGGCTTCGGCTACGAGACGCAGACCTACGACGGCGCGGACGTCGGCAACAAGGTCGTCGCGACCAAGTCCGACAAGCCGTGGCTGTCCGCCGTCACCGCGACGCACAAGCGGGTCCGCGGCCTGCCGGATCTCACCGCCCGGATGACGCGCTCCGACCTGACCCGTACCCGCAGCCTGCTCGCCGACGGCAGCACGTGGCGGCAGACGCGCAAGGAGACGACGTACGAGGGCACGTACGGCCTGGCGACCGCCGTCGCGGACTACGCGGACGACCTGCCGACGTACTGCACGAAGACCACCTACGCGCACAACACCACCGCGTGGATCATCGGCAAACCCACCGAGACCGTCTCCGTCGTCGGCGACTGCACCATCGCCCCCACGGCGAGCACGGTGTACGCGCTCGCCCGTACCTCCTACGACGCGCAACCCTGGGGCCAGGTCGGCGCGATCGGTGACGCCACCTCCACTCAGGCGGCGATCTCCTACCGAGCCGACGGCACCCCGGAGTGGCTGACGACCGCCACCACCGAATACGACGCCTACGGTCGTGCCACCAAGGTGACCGACGCCGAGAACAAGATCACGACCACCGGCTACGTGCCGGCCGTCGGCGCGCTGCCCACCAAGACGATCGTCACCAACCCCAAGGGCTGGATCAGCACCACCGAGTTCGCCGGCTCGCGTCACCTCCCCGTCAAGTCCGTCGACATCAACGGCCTGGTGGTCGAGCAGGAGCACGACGCGCTCGGGCGGCTGCTCGCGGTGTGGAAGCCCGGCCACCCGAAGTCGGGCGACGCCGACCTGCAATTCGCCTACGCACTCAACAAGTCGGCGCCATCCGTGGTGACGACCAAGACGATCCGGGTCGACGGGAAGTACACCACCTCCCACAACATCCTGGGCGCGTTCCTCCAGCCCCGCCAGACCCAGGCCGACACCGGCAACGGCGCGACCGGCCGCCTGGTCGCCGACACGTTCTACGACAGCCTCGGCCGGACCCTCAAGTCCAACCAGCCGTACTACGACGACAAGTCGGCACCCTCGACGTCCGTCTTCGTGGCCAACGACAACGAGGTCCCCGCGCAGAACGCCGTCGTCTACGACGGCATGGGCCGCAAGACGATCGAGTCGTTCTCGTCCCTGTCCGTCAAGCAGTGGGAAACCCGCGTCACCTACGCCGGCGCCGACCGGGTCACCACGACGCCGCCCACGGGCGGCACCGCGACCGTGACGATCAGCGATGCCCGCGGCAAGCCGCAGGAGGTCCAGGAGTACAACGGCGGCACCGCCACCGGCGACTTCTCGAGGATCACCTACACGTACAACGGTCGCGAGCAACTGCAGAAGGTCACCGATGGCGGTGGCAACAAGTGGGAGTACACGTACGACTTCCTGGGCCGCAAGACCCACGTCGTGGACCCGGACAAGGGCGCGTCCGACACCACGTACGACAAGGTCGGCCGGATCACCGGCACCACCGACGCCCGGACACAAAAGCTCACCTACACGTATGACGACCTCGGCCGCAAGGCGGGCCTCTACAAGGGCGCGACCGCCACACCCGAAAACCTTCTCGCGTCGTGGTCCTACGACCGCTACGCGAAGGGCCAGGCGGACGGCTCCACCCGCTACGTCGGCGGCCGGGACGGCGCGAAGTACACCAGCGAGATCATGGGCTTCAAGCCCGACTCCTACCTGCCCACCGGCACCCGCACGACCATCCCCGCCGGGGAAGGCAAGCTGGCCGGCGTCTACGAGTCGGAGACGGACTACGAACCCGTCACCGGGATGCCCACCTACTCCTACCTGCCCGCGCACGGCGGACTCCCGATGGAGCAGGTGACCTACGCGTACCACCCGACCGGTCAGATCGGCACGATCGGCAGCAGCACCGGGGACTCGTACCTGAACTGGTCCAACTACGACGTCTTCGGCCGCAACGTCCGCGCCATCCTGGGCTCCACGCCGCGCCAGGCCGCCATGACGTCCGCGTACGACCCCGCGACCGGCCGCCTGCTGTCGACCAACTGGGACAAGGAGACCGGCACCACCGCGAGCGTGGATGCCACGTCCTACACGTACAAGCCCAGCGGCGACGTCACGTCCATCAAGACCGTCCGGGACGGCACTTCGACGGACACTCAGTGCTTCGCCTACGACGGCCGGCGTCGCCTGAAGGAAGCCTGGACCGACACGGCCGGTACCACCACGCTTCCCGCGCCCAGCGTCCCCGGCATCGGTGGCTGCACGACCCAGACCCCGACCCCGTCCACGGTCGGCGGTCCGGATCCGTACTGGCAGTCGTTCGACTACGACGTCGTCGGCAACCGCACCAAGCTCGTCGAGCACGACCCCACCAACGACCCGACGAAGAACGTCACCACCGAGTACGGCTACCG
>NZ_JBITHP010000031.1:60948-117330 GCF_044458105.1 Embleya sp. NPDC050493 | reverse complement strand
CGTCCTTGACCTCACCCTTGAGCACACCGGCCTGGAGCGCGGCGCCGACGGCCACGACCTCGTCCGGGTTGACGCCCTTGTTGGGCTCCTTGCCGCCGGTGAGCTCGCGCACCACGTCGGCCACGGCCGGCATCCGGGTCGAACCGCCGACCAGGACGATGTGGTCGATCGCCGAGAGCGGGATGCCCGCGTCCTCGATGACCTTCTGGAACGGCACCTTGGTGCGGTCGAGCAGGTCCTGCGTCAGCTGCTGGAACTGGGCGCGGGTGAGCTTCTCGTCCAGGTGCAGCGGGCCCTCGGCCGAGGCCGTGATGTAGGGCAGGTTGATCGAGGTCTCCATCGAGGAGGACAGCTCGATCTTGGCCTTCTCCGCCGCCTCGCGCAGGCGCTGGAGGGCCATCTTGTCCTTGGACAGGTCCACGCCGTGCGCGTTCTGGAACTGCTTGACCAGGTGGTCCATGACCCGCTGGTCCCAGTCGTCGCCGCCGAGGTGGTTGTCACCGTTGGTGGCCTTGACCTCGACCACGCCGTCGCCGATCTCCAGGAGCGACACGTCGAACGTGCCGCCGCCGAGGTCGAAGACGAGGATGGTCTGCTCGTCGGCCTTGTCCAGGCCGTACGCCAGCGCCGCCGCGGTGGGCTCGTTGACGATGCGCAGCACGTTCAGACCGGCGATCTCGCCGGCCTCCTTGGTGGACTGCCGCTCGGCGTCGTTGAAGTACGCCGGCACGGTGATGACCGCGTCGGTGACCTTCTCGCCGAGGTAGGCCTCGGCGTCGCGCTTGAGCTTCATCAGGATGCGGGAGCTGATCTCCTGCGCGGTGTACTTCTTGTCGTCGATCGCCACGGACCACGTGGTCCCCATGTGGCGCTTGACGGACCGGATGGTCCGGTCGACGTTGGTGACGGCCTGACGCTTGGCCACCTCGCCGACCAGAACCTCACCGTTCTTCGCGAAGGCAACCACGGACGGTGTGGTCCGCGACCCCTCCGCGTTGGTGATGACGGTCGACTCGCCGCCTTCCAGAACGCTGACGACGGAGTTCGTCGTACCGAGGTCGATACCGACCGCACGTGCCATGATTCGGTTCCTCCACGGAAAGAGTTGAGTGGTTGTCGCTCAAGGATGAGCCGTCGGGTGCAACCGGTCAAATCGCTTGAGTATTCCCGACTCAACTTTAGTGCCTCGCGAGCTGTGAGGGGTGGACTCCGGAGGGGCGATCTCATGATCGGGACGCTTGGTGTCATCGAAACGTTGTGCACCCCCGGAGACTTATTCAGGTGAATGTCGCCACAAACGACACCCTTGACCTCTGCGGCCCCTCCATGCGCATGGCAGCATGTCTCCGCGCCTGATGCCTGCAAGCAAACGCCAGGCGAAAGCCGAGATCCGAGGGGGACCTCCCGATGAGCGATGGTCAGGGCTATCCGCCTGTGCCGCCGATGCCACCCGGCCCGCCGGGACAACCGGGACAGCAGGGACAGCCGGGCCCGCCGCAGGGTGGCTATCCGCAGCAGGGTGGGTACCCGCCGCCCGGCGGCTTTCCGCAGCAGCAGCAACAACAACAGCAGCAGCAGGGCGGCTTCCAGGAGCCCGCCGGCTATCCGTACCCGCAGTACAGCCAGTACGGGCACTACCAGCAGTACGGGCAGAACCCGATCCAGCTGGACCCGAACGGCCGGCCGCCGCGCGGGGGCCGCAGCAAGAAGGTGATCGGCACCTGGATCGTCGGTGTCACCGGCGCGATCGTCGCGTCCGTCGTGGTCGCGCTGGTCGGCTTCGACGACCCGACCGACAAGAAGGACCCGGCCGCGCAGAAGACCACGGCCGCGCCGATCGTCACCGGCAAGTCCGCCGCCCCGCAGAACACCGCGGCGACCGGGCCCAAGAAGGCCGACATCACCAACACGCTGAAGATCCCGGACACGCTGCCCGCGATCACCGGGCCCAAGTTCGCCAATCTCTCGGTCGACCCGAAGACCTGGCCCAAGGCCTGTGACCTGCTGACCGACGAAGAGATCAAGACGGTCATCCCCGAGGCCACGATCCGCGAGCGCAAGAGCTTCATGGGTCGGTACTCGAACATGTTCGGCAAGGCCGTCAACGACAACGAGTGCGACATCCTGCTCGACCTGCCGAACCTGCAGTCCTCGGACTACCCCGCGAAGATCAACATCACCACCTACGGCTTCAAGCCGTCGGCCGACGAGAAGACCGCCTTCGCCAAGGAGAAGACGCAGGCGGAGACGGCCACCAAGGCATACCCCGACCAGTACGACGACATCCCGGCCGCCAAGCTCGGCGTGGACGGGGCGTTCCGCGACAACCGTACGGTGCAGATCTCCAAGAACGGCTTCCGGGTCTGGGTCACCGTGGACGCCCAGATCGAGGACTCGCAGGGCAACCCGCTCAAGGGGAACACCATGGCGCGTCAGTACGGTCCGACCGTGGCCGCAGTCGTCGGGCAGAAGCTGTGAGCGGGGGTTGGCCGCAGGGCCCCGGGCAGCACGGCGGCGGCCACGGCCAACCCGGGCAGTACCCGCAACACCCGCAGCAGCAGCCGGCCTTCCCGCAGCAGCAGGGCTATCCGCAACAGCAGGGGTATCCGCCGCAGCAGCCCGGTTACCCGCCGCCGGGCCCGTACGGACCGCACGGCCACCCGTACGGGCAGCCCACCCCGCCGCGCCGGAACAACCGGGTCGCGCTGTGGGCCGCGGTCGCGGTCGTGCTGATCGGGGCGGGCGTCGGCGGCTTCGTGCTGCTGAACAAGGACGACGACGCGGACGCCGCCAAGCCCGGCCCGACCTCGGCCGGGCCCGCGGCGCCGGGGGCCTCCGGCGGCGGCAAGAGCGGCCCGCCCGGCGAGAGCGCGGCGCCGGCGGATCGCCCGATGGTTTTCCCCGCAGCGCCGCCGGCCGACGCCGGGCCAAAATTCAACGCGACCAACGACGGCAAGACCTGGCCGAAGGCGTGCGACATGTTCTCGGACGCGCAGCTCGGCAAGGTCGTCAAGGGCGCAACGGTCAAGACCAGGAAGCCGGACACGACCGTTTCGGTCAAGTACGACTTCCCGGGCGCGGCCGACAACCAGTGCAGGTTCGACCTCGATGTACCCGACCCGAACAATCCGAAGTATCCGACGTACGCCAAGATCGAACTCACACTCCACGAGGTGAGCACGCCGGCGATCGCGAAGGGCCACTACGGCGACACCAAGAAGAACCACGGACGCAAACCGTTCGGCACGTTCGAGGAGTTGGGCACGAAGCTGGGCACCGACGACGCGTTCCGCGACGACTCCTACATCTACTTCCACAAGGGCCCGTACTTCGTGGAGTTGTACATGTCCAGCGGACTGGACGGTCCGGGTGGGGCGAGGCTGCCGAGCGACGACGCCGTCAAGCAGTACGGGCCGACGCTCGTCGGCTACCTCGTGGCACGGATGTAACCCGCGGTACACGCGGTAGGGCAGCAACGGCGACAGCGCATCGGAACAGCGCATCGGATCAGGCATCAGGAGGGGTACGGGGATGGTACGAATCGGGAACCCAGGGGGGAACCACTACGGCGGGCCGCACCAGCAGCAGCCGCCGTACGGTCAGCCCGGGATGTACCAACAGCCGTACCCCGGCGGACCGATGCCGCCGCACGAGCCGCCGCGCCGGAGCAAGTTGAAGCCGATCCTGGGCTGGCTCGGCGTGGTGATCGGCGGCGTGCTGGCCACGGTCGCGGCCTCGTACATCGTCGACGAGATCAACAAGAAGAACGACAAGGGCGACAAGCCGGTCGCGGAGAACGGCGTCGCGTTCCCCGACGGATACACCCCGCCGCCCGGTGTGGCGTTCACCGACGGCGCCAAGTTCCGGGCGTCCGGGGACACCGGCACATGGCCGGACGCGTGCACGATGCTCTCCGACAAGGAGATCCAGAACGCGGTCCCGGACGCGAGCATCGTGGGCTCGCGGCAGGGCCGCAAGGGCGCGAAGGCGCCCCGGAACACCGAGTGCACCGTGCAGATCAAGCTGCCCAACCTCCAGGACGCCGCGACGCCGGGCAAGCTCACCATGACCATCAAGGCGATCGGCGATGCCGCGCCGGTCAAGGACGTGTACGAGAAGGCCAAGGCGGACGCGGCCCCGTACTCCGGCTTCGAGGACCTCGCGAACAAGCTGTTCGTCCAGGACGCGTTCCGCCAGAACGGCAAGCTGAACCTGTACAAGCAGGGCGCCAAGCCGGACTCGCCCGGCTACTACGTGGTCCTGGAGGTCAGCGCGAAGACCAAGGACTCCTCGGGCGCCGACGAAGCACCCGACACCTGGACGAAGAAGGCCGGACCGGCCCTGGTGCGCGTCCTCAACATCAAGATGACGGACGACTGATTCGCCGTCGTCCCTCGACGGTTCGTCACCACGGGAGCACTCGATGACCGGCCAGTACAACAGCCCGAACTCCGGCCAATACCCCGGCCAGGGGCCCGGCTACCCGCCGCAGGGCGGGTACGGCCAGCAGCCGCCCGGCCAGTACGGCGGGCCGGGGCACTACGGGCCGCCGCCCGGCTATGGGGCGCCCGGTTACCCGCCGCCGTATCCGCCCGAGCCGCCGCGGCCCAACCGCCGCAAGCAGGTCATCAGTTGGCTGGCCGTGCTCGCGGCCGGCACGGCGGCGACGGTGATCGCCGCGCTGCTGATCAACGGCACGGACGGCAAGAAGAACGAAGCGGTCAAGCTGCCGCCCACGGAGAGCGTCCGTAAACTGGAAAGCTTCGACCCGAACGCGGTCGCCGGCACCCCGAGCGTGGCGGCGTCCAAGGCCGCCTCGCGCCCCGAGGCGCCGCCCGCGCCCAAGAGCGGCGGCAAGTTCGCGCCGGTCGCAACCGACATGTCCACCTGGCCGGACGTGTGCGACCTGATCAGGCCGGACGAGATCGCCAAGGTCATCCCCGAGGTGCTCACCCAGGAGGAACAGGGCACCGCCAAGGCTGCCGGTTCCTACGCGTCCCGGGGGCCGGCCGTGCGCAGCACGACCTGCCTCTACACGATGACCTCCAAGCGCGGCTTCGGCTACAGCAACGTGATCAAGCTGACCATCCAGATCAACAACATCGACGCTCCCAAGGAACTCGACTACAACTGGGACCTCGGCAAGAACGGTGCGCAGCGGGTCGCGTCCGACTTCAAGGCGCTCGGCACCGCCGGGGGCGCCGACGACGCCTACTACTCGAGCAACACGTTGCGGATGCGCAAGGGGCAGTACGCCCTTCAGATCGACGGTTCGGGCAGCCTCACCAAGGAGGGCACCGACCGGCCCTGGAGCGGATGGCAGAGCGAACTGCTGCCGAAGTTCGTGTCGACCATCACGGCCAAGATCTGACCCGATCGCACTCCGGCACCCCGGCGGGTCGCGGCGATCGCCACCCGCCGGGCCGCGAGCTGTGCCCTACTCGTCGCGGTGCACCGTGTTCGGGGTGAAGCCCGGGAGGCAGACGGCGATGTAGTCGGCGCCCTCGGTGCCCCTGGTGCTGTAGCGCACCCATTCGCCGGCGGCGGTGTGGATGGCCTGGCCGGCCGTGACCTCCTGGACGCCACCCTCGAACTCGACGGTCAGCACGCCGCGCAGGACGACCGTGTACTCGTCGAACTCGGGGCGCTGGCCCGGCTCCTCCCAGCCCCCCGGACTGGTCATGTGCGCGATGCTGAGCGCCTCGTCGCCGGTGTTCACCCGGCCGACGAACTCGCGAATGGTCTTGGGGATGTTGCCGGCGGCCTCGACAACCGTCGGCTTCTCGATGAAGTTCGGCATGAGTCCCATCCTGTCCCAGGACGCCGGTAAATCGTTGGCCGCCCCGCCCGGGTGCTTGGGACCGTGGGGTGCACGGGGATTCACCCCGAAGCGAGCACGGGGGAAGGGGCGCCTCATGTCCACACTCAGGGTCACGGCCGAGCGGTTGGTCGTACACGCACACCCGAACGCGGACGCGCTGGAACTGGCCCAGGTCGGGCTGTACCGCGCCGTCGTCGCCAAGGGGGCCTACGTCACCGGTGACGTCGCGGTGTACATCCCGGAGCAGGCGGTGCTGCCGGATTTGCTGATCGAGGAGCTCGGGCTCACCGGGCGGCTCGCGGGGTCGGCGAAGAACCGGGTCCGGGCGATCCGGCTGCGCGGCGAGCTCTCGCAGGGCATCGTGTGCCGGCCGGCGGCGTTGGCCGGCCTGGACCTGGCGGCCGCGCTCGCCGACGACAAGGACTTCGCCGAGCTGCTCGGCATCGTCAAGTGGGTGCCGCCGATCCCCGTGCACATGAGCGGCGAGATCGTGCCCGCGGCCGAGCTGCTGCCGTGGGTCGACGTCGAGAACGTGCGGCGCTATCCCGCGCTGTTCACGGCCGGCGAGCCGGTGGTGGCGACCGAGAAGATCCACGGGACCGCGTGCCTGTACACCTACGTGGCCGACACCGGCGAGAGCTTCGTGTCCTCCAAGGGCTTCGGCGCCAGGTCGCAGGCGCTGGCCCGGGACGAGCACAACCTCTACTGGCGCAGCGTGCTCGCACACCGGCTGCCCGAGGCCGCCGCGGAGCTGGCCGCGCGCTTCGGCGCGGCCCGGGTGGGTGTGTTCGGCGAGGTGTTCGGGCAGGGCGTACAGGACCTGGGGTACGGCGCGCAGGGCCGTTCGGAGCTTCCTGGTTACGCGGTCTTCGACGTCGCGCTCGCGGACGCCGCCGGGGCGGTGCGCCGGGTGGACGCCGAGCAGCTGGCCGAGCTGCTCGCCGGCCTGGAGACCGTGCTGCCGGTGGTGCCGACGCTGTATGCCGGGCCCTACGACGAGGCCGCTCTGCTGGCCCTGGCCGAGGGCCGGGAGACCGTCTCGGGCACGGCCGCGCACCTGCGTGAGGGCCTCGTGGTGCGCCCGGCCAGGGAGCGGTACAGCGACGTGGTCGGCGGCCGTGCGATCGGCAAGATCGTCTCCGTGGCCTACCTGACCCGAAAGGGTGGTACGGAGTACGAATAGGGGCTCGGTCGTGGCCCACCGGTCTGGGCCGAATGAGAGAGGATGGCGTCCATACGTCTGGAGAGGATCCTTCATGAGCATCGACCCGTCCTCGCTTCCGAGGTCGACCTTCGTTCCGGCCGCACCGGTCGTCAAGCCGTCGGCGGAGCTGATCAACCAGGTCCTCGACGAGCTTCAGGTGAACCATTTCACCGACGAGGAAGGTGACGTCTGCGCGCCTTGGGACGGCTTCCGCGTCTACTTCATGCTGCGCGGGGACAAGCACGAGATCTTCACGGTCCGGATGTTCCTGGACCGTGAGTTCGACCCCGCCGAGCGGCCGCGGATGCTGGAGCTGCTCGACGAGTGGCACCGCCAGTTCTTCTGGCCCAAGGTCTACACGCACGAGCACGAGGGCAAGCTGCGGCTGATCGGCGAGGCCCAGCTCGACTGCGAGCCCGGCATCAACCGCGAGCTGTTCGTGTTCACCACGCGCGCGTGGATCAGCACGTGCATCTCGTTCGGGAACTGGATCAACGAGCAGTACGGCCCCGAGGACAAGCCGGCGGCCGACGGCGAGGCGTAGTCGCCACGCGTGTCGTGTTGTGTGGGGGCGGCCCGCCCCCACACATCCGCCGGCGCCCGGCCACGCGGGTTCGGCTCAGCCGGTCGCCGCGAGCCGCTTGGCCGCCTCCTCCAGCACCTCGACGCGCTTGCAGAAGGCGAACCGCACCAGGGGCCGGCCGACCTCGACGTCGTCGAAGAAGACCACCTCCGGGATCGCGACCACACCGCGCAGCTCGGGCAGCCGGCGGCAGAAGTCCAGGCCGTCCGTGTAGCCGAGTGCGGTGATGTCGGTGGTGGTGAAGTAGGTTCCCTGCGGCTCGTACACGGTCAGCCCGGCCGCGCGCAGACCGCCGCCGAGCAGGTCGCGCTTGTGGCGCAGGTCCTCGCGCAGCCCGCCGAAGTACTCGTCCGGCAGGCGCAGCGCGTGCGCGATGGCGGGCTGGAACGGTGCGCCCGAGGTGTAGGTCAGGAACTGCTTGGTGGTGCGCACCGCCGCGATCAGCTCCCGCGGTGCGCACACCCAGCCGATCTTCCAGCCGGTGAACGAGAAGGTCTTGCCCGCCGAGGAGATGGTGACGGTGCGCTCGCGCATGCCCGGCAGGGTGGAGATCGGGATGTGCTCGCCGGTGTAGACGAGGTGTTCGTACACCTCGTCGGTGACCACGATCAGGTCGTGTTCGATCGCGATCTCGGCGACCGTCTCCAGTTCGGCCCGGGTGAGCACGGTGCCCGTCGGGTTGTGCGGGCTGTTGAGCATGATCACCCGGGTGCGGTCGGTGATCGCCGCGCGCAGCTCGGCCGGGTCCGGCCGGAAGTGCGGGGGGCGCAGGGTGACGCCGACCCGGCGTGCGCCGGCCATCGCGATGCAGGCCGCGTACGAGTCGTAGAACGGTTCGAGGGCGACCACCTCGTCGCCCGGCTCCAGCAGCGCGAGCAGGGCCGCGGCGATCGCCTCGGTGGCTCCGGTGGTGATCAGCACCTCGGAGTCGGGGTCGAAGGTCTGCCCGTAGAAGCGCTGCCGGTGCTCGGCCACGGCCAGGCGTAGGTCGGGGATGCCGTCGCCCGGCGGGTACTGATTCGCACCGTCGCGCATGGCGGCGACCGCGACCTCGATCACCTCCGCCGGGCCGTCGGTGTCGGGAAAGCCCTGGCCGAGGTTGATCGCGCCGGTGGTGCGCGCGAGGGCGGACATCTCGGCGAAGATCGTGGTGCCCAGGCCGTCCAGGTGTCGGGCCAGCAGCGGTCGGTTCATCCGTACGGCTCCTTCGCGGGGTTCGGTCTACCCGCCCATCCTCGCGTGCGGGTCGGGGCCGCCCACAGGGTGCCCTTCACCCATTCGTGTCAATGCCTTTCACCTTCCCGGGTGACGACGCTGTGCCTTCGGGCACCTACCGTGAGTCATGTCCCCTGGTTTGCAGCCGATTGTCGCCCCCGGGAGCCTCCCGTGGGGTCTTCCCCGTTGCCCGGACAGATGAGCGCGAGAATGCACGCCACACTCACCACCACGTACACCGACACCCGTGCGGACGACCTCGGCTGGTGCCTGGGCCTGCCGCCGCTTCCCGCGCTGGCCGAGCGCGCCGTCGAACTCGGAGGGCTGAAGCTGGAGCTGCGGCTGCTGGGCGCGTCGCACCAGATGCTGATCGGCCCCGGCCGGGGGGAGGGCGAGCCGGTGTCGGAGACGGTCGCGTGCGTGCCGGGCGCGGCCACGCCGCTGCCCGCTCGGGCGGCCACCCGGCTCGGCCGGTGGGAGTACGAGTTCACCGCGCTGACCCAGCGGCTGGAGGACACGGCGTTCGTCGCGCGGGTGCGCGAGATCGTCACCCTGGCGAGCGGGCACGAGTACGGCCTGGTCGGCGACTATCCGGGGCTGCCGCACGCGATCACCGCGATGGTGGTCGAGCGGTGCGGGGCCGGCGCGGTCTGGTCCACCTGGCACACCTATCCGCAGGAATGTCGGATCGTGAGCACTCGGAGTCGCGCGATGTGACGATCGCACGAGTCGATCCGACACAATGACGCCCCATCAGATGATCCGACGACGATGGGGGACGGCGGCCATGTTCAAGGACCTTGCGGAGGGTGTCGGCTACGCGTTCGCGTACGGGGGAGTGGGCATCGTGCTCATGGTCCTCGGCTTCGTGCTCGTGGACGTGCTGACCCCCGGCAACCTCGGCCGGCAGATCTGGATCGAGCGCAATCGCAACGCGGCCCTGGTGCTCTCCTCGGCGCTGCTGGGCGTGGGCATGATCGTCACCACGGCGATCGCGACCACCTACGACGAGTTCGGCAAGGGCCTCGCCTCCACGGCGATGTTCGGCGTCTCCGGGCTGATCCTGATGGCCATCGCCTTCCTGGTGATCGACCTGGTCACCCCGGGCCGACTCGGCGCCACCGTGGTCGAACGCGAGCCGCACCCGTGCGTGTGGGTCACCGCGTCCTCCCAGATCGCGATCGCCGCGATCGTGTCGGCATGCATCGCCTGAGCCGGCGGGGTGGGGTGGGGGTCGGCCCGGCTCGGGTCGGCCCGGCCTGACCTGACCCGGCGGGACGGGGCCGGCCCGAGTGGGCCCGCCTTCACGCCGGGGGCGGGGTCGGAGGCGGGGTCGGCGTCGCGTCCGTGCACGTGTGCCGGCTTCGGCCTCGGCTCCGGTTCCGCCTCCGGGCTCCGGCCCGGCCTCGGTTCCGGCTTCCGGGCTTCGCCCCCGGCTCCGGCCCGGCCTCGGTTCCGGCTTCCGGGCTCCGGCCCAGCCTCGGTTCCGGGCTCCGGCTCCGCCCCCGGGCCCGGCTCCGCCTTGCCCCTGCCCCTGGGCCCTGCCTCCGCCTCCCGCCCTCGGCCCCGGCCCCGCCCCCGCACTAGCCGGTTCGGGTGAACCGTCGGCGCGTTCGATGCCGCCCGGGTGCATCGCGCCTACCGTGCTCGGGGTGAACTCCCCCGCACCGCGCGCCGCGACCATCGCGCGCGTGCCCGCGGCCCGGCCGCGCCCGGCCGCGATCGCGCCCGGGCTGGCGCGGTTCGTGGTCCTGCTCGCCGTACTGGTCTGCGCGGCGTGTGGGCTGGTCTACGAACTCGCGCTGGCCGCGCTCGGCGGCACGCTCGGCGGCGATCCGGTGGTGGAGACCTCGATCGTGCTCTCGGTGATGGTCTTCGCGATGGGTGTCGGTGCGCTGGCCGCCAAGCCGCTCGCGCGCCGGGCCGCGGCGGCGTTCATCGCCGCCGAGATCCTGCTCGCGGCGTGCGGCGGGATGTGCGCGACCGGGTTGTACGCCGCCTTCGCCTGGTACGACGTCTACCGCTGGCCGATGATCGCCGTCTCGGCCGTGCTCGGGCTGCTGATCGGGGCCGAGATTCCGCTGCTGATGACGCTGGTGCAGCGGATCCGTCCGCAGGAGGCGGGCAGTGCGGTGGCCGACCTGTTCGCGGCCGACTACGTGGGCGCGCTGATCGGCGGCCTGCTCTTCCCGTTCCTGCTGCTGCCGCACCTGGGTCAACTGCGCACCGTGCTGCTCGCGGGCGTGGTCAACGCGATCGCGGGCGCACTCGTGGTCCTGTGGCTGTTCCGCACCGATCTGCGGCTTCGGCTGCGGGTGGGGATGTATGTGTCGGCGGGCGCGGTGCTCGCGCTGCTGGCCGGCACCTGGCTGTACACGCCCGCCTTCGAACGGGCCGCGCGCGACGCGCTCTTCGACGGGGACGTGGTGTCCGCCCGGGAGGGCGTGGTGCTCACCCACACGGGAGCCGGCCCCGAGTTGTACGTGGACGGCGAGCGGCGGGTGGCGGCCCCGGGGGCGAGCGAGGCCGCACAGGCGCTCGTGCACCCCGCGATGGCCGGTCGGCACGAGCGGGTGCTCGTGCTCGGCGGCGGCGACGGGCTGGCACTGCGCGAGGTGCTGCGCTACCCGGCCGTGCGCGAGGTGGTGCTCGTGGTGGCACGTGTGGCCGAGACCGCGCCCGCGCGCACCGATCCGGCGCTGCGTGCGCCGGCCGGCGACGCGTTCGCCGATCCGCGTGTGCGCGTCGTCGGCGCCGACGCCTTCGCGTGGGTGCGGGCCGCCGCGGAGCGCTTCGACGTGGTCGTGGCCGACCTGCCGGGGCCCGCCACGGGCGCCGCCGCGCGGCTGTACACGCAGGAGTTCTACGGCCTGACCCGGACCGTGCTGCGCCCGGCCGGCCGGATCGTGGTGCACGCGCCCGCACCGGACGCACACCCGCGCGCCTACTGGTGCGCGGAGGCCGGCCTGCGCGCCGCGGGCCTGCGCACGGTGCCGTACCGGGTCACCGTGCCGGGCCCGGCAGATCGCGGCTTCGTCCTCGCCGCGCTCGCCGCCGGCACCGGGCTGCGGGCCGCCGACGACGCGCCGGACCCGGCCGTGGTGCCGTTCCTGGCCGCCGACCGACTGGTCCGGGCCGTCTGGTTCCCGCCGCACGAGGCGCGCGTGGACGTGCCGCCGTCCACCCTGACCAACCCGCGCATCGCCGACTACGCGCGCGGGTGAACAGCCCGCGTACGGCCGATCCGGCTCTCCCGCAGCCCTCGTACAGCCCTCGTCCGGTGCTCAGCGGATCGACATGTACGCCCGGAACGCCTTGTGCAGCGCCGGCACCACCGGGTACTCCCATTCGCCCAGGTTCTCCACGACCCGCCCGTTGGTACCCAGCTTCCAGCGCAGCACGCCGAACAGCCGGTCGTCCGGGTCGATCACCGGACTGACCCCGCGCATGTCGTAGACCGGCACGCCGCGTTCGTGCACGTCCTGGATCATCCGCCACTGGAGGGCGTGGCTGGGGCGCACCCCGCGACCGTGGTCGGTGGACGCGCCGGTCTGGTACCACACCCGCGAGCCCGCGCTGATCAGCGTGTGCGCGGCGAGCAGTCGGTCCTCGAAGCGCGCCAGGTAGAGCTTCATCCGGCCCGCCGACTCGGTGTTGAGGGCGCGGAACTGCCTTTCGTAGTAGGGAAGTTCCCGGCCCAGTCGGAAGCCGTTGCGGCGCTCGGTGACCTGGAGCAACTCGAAGAACGCGGGCAGGTCCTCGTAGCCGCCCACGGTGATGTCCACGCCGGACTTGCCCGCCTTGGTGATCGCCCGCTTCCACTCCTGGTTGAAGCCCGCCCGGATCCGGTCCAGCGGTCGGTTCTCGAAGGGCAACTCGAAGGTGTACCGGGGCTGTGCGTCCGCGCCGTCGCCGGAGGGACGCCAGCCCAGGTCGCCCAGCCGCAGTGCGACGGTGGCGCCGAGCGGGTCGATCTCGTCGGGGGTGACCCGGTCCAAATGCTTGAGACCGTGCCTGACCGCGTCCTTGACCGTCTGCGCCTGCCACCGCCGGTGCGCCAGCGGCGGACCCATCCGCACGGTGAACACGTTCCGCCTGCGCATGAGTTCGATCAGCGGGGTGAGCCAGCGCTCCGGATTCGGATCGGTCCAGTCGATCACCGGACCCTCGGGGAGGTAGGCGAACCAGTACGGCACCTTGGGCATCTTGCGGTACAGCACCAGGGCCGACCCGACCACCACCCCGTTCGCGTCGTACCAGCCGATCCCCTCGCTGCGCCAACCCTCCTTGACCACGGCCCAGGACGGGTATTGCAGGAAGCCCGCGTCGCCGCGTCCGTCCAGATGGGCCAGGTGCGCGTCGGACGTCAGCCGGGCGACCCGCAGCCTCGGATCGCCCGGCACGGCGGAGGCGAGGGTGCCGGCGCCGGGCGCGGTGGGCGCCGCGGCGGGAACGTTCGAGCGCGCGGGCGGCGCCGGGAGCAGCGTGACCACGGGACGTCTCCTCGGGGACGGAGGGATGCGGGTAGCCCCGCTTCCTGTAAGAGCCCGTGGCAGCGGGTTTCGTCACCAAGAAATTCGGATGCAACGGAAGTGGCCTCCCGAGGACTCAGACAACGGGGGAGCATGTCGCGAACCCCGATCGAGGCCGAATCGGAGCCGTTTGTGAGCCATGTCGTCTCGGCGCCGCCGCAGGGCGGGCACGCTCGCGAGGAGAGCCGAGACGGCGCGTCCGGGACACCCGCCGGGCAGTCGGCGCGCTCGCGGGCGCCCGCTCGCCGTCCGGCCGAAGGGGGCGAGGCCGTACGCGCCGGCCGCTCGGTGTTGCGCGGTGGTGCGAGCCTGGCGCTGGGCTCCGCGGTGTCCCGGCTGACCGGCTTCGCGCGCAGCGCGACGGTGGTCGCGGCGCTGGGTACGGGGTTGTTCGCGGACGGCTACAACGTCGCGAACACGGTGCCCAACATCCTCTACATCCTGCTCGTCGGCGGCGCGCTCAACTCGGTGCTGGTGCCGCAACTGGTGCGCGCCGCCCGGCGCGACGCGGACGGCGGAGCCGGCTACACCGACCGGCTGCTGACCGCGGTCGGCTGCGTGTTGCTCGTGCTCACCGTCGCGGGCGTGCTCGCCGCGCCCGCGATCGTGTCGGCGTACGCGGACTACGACGGCGCGCAGCGCGAACTGACCATCGCACTGGCCCGGATGTGCCTGCCGCAGATCCTCTTCTACGGCGTGTTCGCCCTGGTCGGCGAAGTGCTCAACGCACGCGGCCGGTTCGGGCCGATGGCCTGGACGCCGATCCTGAACAACGTCGTGGTGATCGCGGTCTTCGGGTCCTTCCTGCTGGTCGCGCACGACGTCCGGGACGCGGCGGGCATCACCCCCGCCCAGGCCCGCCTGCTCGGCCTGGGCACCACGCTGGGGATCGTGGTGCAGGCTGTCGCGCTGGTGCCGTATCTGCGCGCCGCAGGGGTGCGCTGGCGGCCACGTTTCGACTGGCGCGGGCACGGCCTCGGCACGCCGCTGCGGATGGCCGGCTGGGCGTCGCCATGGTCGGCGTCTCCCAACTGGGGTACTGGCTGGTCACCCGGCTCGCGGTCGAGGTCTCCGACAAGGCGGTCGAGTCCGGGCTCGGCCACGGCGTGGGCTACACCGCCTACGCCAACGCCCAGTTGTTGTGGATCGTCCCGCACGGCGTGGTCACCGTGTCGATCGTGACCATGCTGATGCCCCGGATCAGCCGGGCCGCGGCGGACGGACAGCCGGCGCAGGTACGCGAGTTGATCTCCCGGGGCCTGCGGCTGAACGCGCTGGTGATCGTGCCGGTGTCGTTCCTGTTCCTGGCGCTGGGCCCGCAGGTGACGGCGCTGGTGTTCCGGCACGGGGTGACCACCGAGGCGGACACCCACGCGATGGGGCTGATGCTGACCGCGTTCGCGCCCGGGTTGATCGCGTATTCGGCGCAATACCTGATCCAGCGCGGGCTGTACGCGGTCCAGGACGCCCGCACGCCGTTCTGGGCCAACGTCGCGATGACCGCGGCCGGGGCGCTGTTCTCGCTGGTGGCCTACTGGACGCTGCCCGCCGAGTGGGCGGTCACCGGGATGGCCGCCGGGTACGGCCTCGCCCAGCTGATCGGCCTGGTCTGGGCGGCCCTGGTGCTGCGCCGGCGGCTGCGCGGCCTGGACACGATCCGGGTGGCGCGTACCCACCTGGGCCTGGCGATCGTCTCCGCCGGTGCGGCGGGCGGCTCGTGGCTGTTCGCCCGCTGGTGTACGCACGCACTCGGCTCCGGGCCGTCGGGCGCGGCCGCCGCGTTGGCGGGTGCCGCGGTGTTGTTCGCGGGGCTGGTGGTGCCGGTCGCCTACCCGCGGGCGCGCCGGTTGCGGTTGCCCGAGGGGCCGCCGATCCCGGCCCCCGATCCCGGTACGACATCGCGGGTGATCGACCCCGACGCGCCGACCGGGCGGCATCGGCGGGTGTGATGGGGTGGGCGGTAGCCGCCGACCGCACGGGTCGGTCCACGGGCGCGCCGGTCGAGCACCGTCCGCTGCCATGAACGGGGAGAACGGATGCAGTACGAAGTCGTCGTGCCGATCCCGGTCCGATCGGTCTGGGACACCTTCCACGATGCCGAACGACTGGCCCAATGCGTGCCCGGCCTGCTGTTGGACGAGCCGGCCCGGGTGGATGCCGAGGGGGTCGAGTTGATCGGTCGGTGGCGATTGCGGGTCGGCGCCGACACGGTCACCTATCGCGGCGGGCTGCGGCTCGCGGACGCGGTCGAGCCGCTGGCGCTGGTGGCGAGCGTGGCGGGCACCGAGGCCACCGAGGCCACCGAGGGCGCGGACGGCGACGGCGCGGGCCGGTTCGCCGCGGAGTTCACCGTGCGGCTGTACGACCTGGCGGCGGACGAGCCGGACGGGCCGGGCGAGACCCGGATCGTGTTCGCCGACACGCCGGAGCCGACCGACGCCGCCGATGCGGCGGCGGCCGTGCGCGACCCGGCGCGCCCGGCCGCCGCATTCGCCCGAGCCGCCGACCTGTTCGCCGCGGCGCTGGCCGACGAATTGGCCCCGGTGCCGACGGCGGACACCCCGTTCGAGCCGGTCGAGCCGATCGCGGACCCGTTCGCGACGCCGCAGGCCCGGCCCCGGCAGCCGCAGCCGCCGGCGCCGCGGCCGGCCGCGGTCGACACCGAGCCGGACCTGTGGTCCGAGGCCGGCCACGGCACCGGTCGTGCCGCGCGGCGCGCGGTCCGGATACTGGTGCCCGCGCTCGGCGCGCTGCTCGTCTGGCGTCTGGTCCACGTACGCCGCCGTCGCGCCGGTTAGGCTCCGGTGCCATGAATTCCGACCGCGATGCGCTCCTCGACCAGATCAAGACCAAGGCCGTCGTGCACGGCAAGGTCGTCCTCTCCTCCGGCCGGGAGGCGGACTACTACGTCGACCTGCGCCGGATCACCTTGGACGGCGAGGCCGCGCCGCTGGTCGGCCGGGTGATGTTGGAACTCACGTCGGATCTGGAGTTCGACGCGGTCGGCGGGCTGACCCTGGGCGCCGACCCGGTCGCCGTGGCGATGTTGCACGCCGCCGCCGCGCAGGGGCGCAAGCTGGACGCGTTCGTGGTGCGCAAGGCCGGAAAGGCGCACGGCCTGCAGCGCCGCATCGAGGGTCCGGACGTCAAGGGTCGCCGGGTCCTGGCCGTCGAGGACACCTCCACCACCGGCGGCTCGGTGCTGACCGCGGTGGAGGCGCTGCGCGAGGCCGGTGCCGAGGTCGTGGCGGTCGCGGTGATCGTCGAGCGCGGGGCCGCGCCGACGGTGGAAAAGGCCGGCCTGGAGTACCGGGTCGCGTACCACCTGGAAGACCTCGAACTGAACTGAATCAAATCCCCGCGGAGCCATTCCACCGACGGCCGCACCGTGTGATGCCTTGCGCATTCCCGGAGCGGCCGTTGCTTTTTTCGCGGTCTCGGATATTGTCGGACCCGGTTCCGACGTCGGCGCATCCGCCGACCGGACTTCCCGGGGGGGAAGTATGAATTCGTCGTGTATGTCGTCCTGCGCACTCGCCGCGATCCCGCAGCCGAGTCAATTCGCGCCGAACAGGACGTGAGCACCCCTGCCCTTTCCCCTCGGGCCGCCGGGTCGGTTCCCCGTCCGACCCGGCGGCCAACACCACCGCCGGTATCGCTCCCGTAGCGTGTCCGGGTCTCCTGCGGCGCCTCGTGCCCCGCGGGAGCGGCGTCCCACCCGAGGGCGGACGCCGCATCGAAAGCCACCCTGCTCCCGGTCCCCGTCCGGGGGCAGGGTGTTTTCGTCTCCGGGTAATAGTCGTGCGCCGGCCCGACGCACGGCGGCGCGAAAAGGTTGCACGCCCGAGCATTTCAATTCGGCCGATCGGGGCGTCGGCGCGGACAACGAAAAGCGGTGGTGCGCCATTGGCGCACCACCGCTTCGCAGCGTATGTGTTCAGTTACTCGACGACGATGACGCCGCTTCGCGCTTCGCCTCCCGCTTGCTGCGAATGACCTCGATGATGATCGGCAGCAACGAGATCAGCACGATGACGAACACCCCCGGCAGCAGGTACTTGTCGATACTGCTGCCGATCGTGTCGCCCAGTTTGTAGCCGAGCAGGATGATTCCGTCGGTCCACACCAGGCCCCCGATGACGTTCCACAGGAAGAACGTCCGCGCGGGCATCTCCAGGACGCCGGCGACGGGGTTCAGGAAGGTGCGGACGATCGGGATGAACCGGGCGAGCAGCACCGCCTTCGCCGGGCCGAACTTCTCGAAGTACTCCTCGGCCTTGGTCACGTACTCGGCCTTGAACAGCTTGGAGTCCGGTTTGTTGAACATCTTCGTGCCGAACCGGGCGCCGAGGAAGTGGCCGAGTTGGGCGCCGGCGATCGCGCACAGCGGTGCGCCCAGGAGCAACCAGGGAAGCGAGATGGACGTGCCGACGATCTCTTCCGCCGACGAGGACGCGGCGACGCCGGCCAGGAACAGCATCGAGTCGCCGGGGAAGAAGAACCCGACCAGCAGACCCGTCTCCGCGAAGATGATCGCGAGGATGCCGATGAGTCCGAACGTCGAGATGAGGGACGTCGCGTCGAGGACGTTGACAGCTTGGAATTCCACCTCTGGAGGGTAGTCCGCGCGAAGCGTGCCTCGTCACCCGTCCCCGCCCCGAACCGCGCATCATTACCGGGTCGGGACCTTGCCGGCGGGAATCGTGGGCCGGGCCGACCACGATCGGGTGCGGGCGGACGCCCGCGCCCGGCACACACGGACACACGCACGCACACAGAGTCAGGGGTAGCACGTGGGCATCGAGCGGCTGGTGGTGATCGGCGGCGACGCCGCCGGAATGAGTGCGGCGTCCCAGGCCCGGCGCCGGCGCGCCGAGGACGACCTGGAGATCGTCGTGGTCGAGCGCGGCCGGTTCTCCTCGTACTCCGCGTGCGGCATCCCGTATCTGGTGTCCGGCGAGGTGGACGGCCCGGACGCGCTGATCGCGCGCACGCCACAGGAGCACCGCGAGCGCGGGATAGACCTGCGGATGGGGGTCGAGGCCGAGGGGCTCGACCTGGATCGGCGCGAGATCGCGGTCCGCGACCTGGCCACCGGACGGGCCGACCGGATCGGCTTCGACCAACTCGTGCTCGCCACCGGCGCGGTGCCGATCCGGCCGCCGCTGCCGGGCATCGACGCGCCCGGCGTGTACGGCGTGCAGACGCTGGAGGACGCCCGCGAGCTGACCGGGTGGCTGGCTCCCGAGCACCGTACGGCGGTGGTCATCGGCGGCGGCTACATCGGCATCGAGATGGCCGAGGCGATGGTTCGCAAGGGCCTGCGGGTCACCGTCGTGGACCGCTCCGCGCACCCGATGTCCACGCTCGACCCGGACATGGGCGCACTGGTGCAGGAGGCGATGGAGGGTCTGGGCATCGAGGTGGTGACCGAGACCGAGGCGTTGGAGATCGAGGTGGTGGACGGTCGCGCGAAGGCCGTGCTGACCGCCGACGGCCGCTTCCCCGCGGACATCGTGGTGCTCGGCCTGGGTGTGCGTCCCGCCACCGAACTGGCCCGTGCGGCGGGCCTGCCGCTGGGTGCGAGCGGTGGTCTGTGCACCGACCTGCGGATGCGGGTCACCGCGGACGGCATCTGGGCGGGCGGGGACTGCGTCGAGGTGCTCAACCTGGTCTCCGGCCGCCGCCAACACATCGCCCTCGGCACCCACGCGAACAAGCACGGCCGGGTGATCGGCACCAACATCGGCGGCGACTACGCGACCTTCCCCGGCGTGGTCGGCACCGCCGTGAGCAAGGTCTGCGACCTGGAGATCGGCCGGACCGGGCTGCGCGAGAAGGACGCGGCGGCCGCGGGCTACGAGTTCGTGAGCGCGACCATCGAGTCCACCGGGCGGGCCGGCTACTACCCGGGCGCCCGGTCGATGAAGGTCAAGATGATCGCGGAGCGCATCACCGGTCGGCTCCTGGGCGTGCAGATCGTCGGCCGGGACGGCGCCGCGAAGCGGATCGACACCGCGGCGGTCGCGCTCACCCACCGGATGTCGGTCGAGGAGATGACCTCCCTGGACCTCGGCTACGCGCCGCCGTTCTCACCGGTGTGGGACCCGATCCTGGTCGCGGCCCGGAAGGCGGCCCAGAAGGTGGCGGAGGGCCACTGACCACACCCATGGCACGCACCCACGGCACGCACCCGCGGCGGCGCGTGCCGTGGGTGCGGCGTGGTGTGCTCTCGTCCGGTCGGCAGCGTGCATCAGCCGGTCGTGCGGGGCTTGAAGCCCGACAGGTCCACGGACGCGACCACGTGGTCGATGTTGGTGTCCGCCTTCGGCCCGGCACTGGTCGCGAAGATCTCGATGCCCAGATCCGGCATCGACCAGGTGCGCACCCTGAAGTCCTGACCGCCCTTGCAGGTCACCGAGACCACGCGGTACTCCGCGCCGTGCCCACCGACCGTGCGCTTCTCCCGGGTCACCACCTCGGGCGTGATCGTCTCGGCGCTGTCCAGGAGGCCCAGGTGCCCGTCCTTCGCGCACAACGGCTGGGTGGCGTAGTTGTACGCGGAGACGTCCAACAGTTTCGCGTAGCTCCACACGTCCGGATCGCCGACCGAGTTGACGAGGATCCGCGCGGAGTCGAGATCGCAGGGGTACTTGACGTCCCCCGTCACGGGCGCGGAGAAGCAGCGGCTGGAAAGCGTGCCGTCGCTCATGGGAGTGCCGGGCCGGTCACGCCACCCGGACGGCACGGCGACTTTGATCGCCTGCGCCCCGAAGGACTTGCTCGGCGGCCGGGTGCTCGTCGGCACGCTCGGCGTGCCGACGCGAGTCGGGGGCGTCGTGGACGGAGTGCTCTCGTCCGGCGGCTCCGAGTCGGGCACGGACGGGGGAGCGGTGGTCCCGGGCACACTCGGCGGCGGCGTCGTCGCCGCGGGCGGCGGCGCCAGGGACATCGCGGTGCGCTCCGGGGGGGTCGGCAGTGCGCTCACCGACATCGGCCGGTTCGCGGGCGCACCCGCGGTGTGCTCCGGCGCGCCGATCAGGGACACCCCGCCGAAGGCCGCGGCCACGGCGGCCAGCACCGCGAGCGGGATGCCGACCCTCCCGACCCGACTCCGGCGATCCTCGTTCGACGTGGGCGGGCCCGGCGGTCGCAGCGAGCCGAGCGTGACTGAGTCCGCGCGCGAGGCCAGGGCCGCGCGCAGCAGATCCTCCATCGATTCGTCGCGCGCATCGCGTTCGGTCACGACTGTTCGTCCTTCATGAGTTTTTCGAGGGCGTCGATGGCACGGCTTGCCGTGGACTTCACCGCTCCACGGGAAAGCCCGAGGGTCTCGGCTATCTGGGCCTCCGTCATATCGGACCAATAACGCAGCACCAGCACTTCGCGCTGTCGCGGAGCCAGACGCTGCACCGCCCCGAGCACCCGCAGGTGCTCCTCGGACAGGACCACCGCGTCCTCGGGCGAGGAGGCGTCGGGTTCGTGCGGGGGCACGTAGGCACGGGCGGTACGCCGGCGGCGCAGTACCGAGCGGGAGAGGTTGACCACCGAGGTGCGCAGGTAGGCCAGCGCGTTGTCGACGTCCTCCAGTTCCTCGCCGAAGCGCCGGTACAGCGCGGTGAAGGCGTCCTGGACGACATCCTCCGCGGTGCCGAGGTCGTCGACGAGCAGGATGGACAGCCGGACCATGCCGAGCCGTTGGGCGTGATACAGCTCGGTCAACGTCGGGCGGGCCGGCGGTTCCCCGCCGCCGCGCAGGATTCGAAATCGCGACCGACGTGGTGCCTCCGGCGCCGTCGCGTTCTCCGACGGCGAGCCGGACGACTGGTCGCCCCCGAATGCCGGCATGCTCAGCAGCGCCACAGCCCCGCCGCCCCCTTCGCTGTCATGAGACCGCCCCCACCCTCCGTGCACAGCCTGTGTCCTGGTGACGTCCCGGGGGCCGACAGGTTGCGTGTCCACCCGAAGTTCCGGGTGTGCATGACGAACGCGACCACTGGGGAGGCTGTGGACAAAGAACCGAGGACGAACCGCGACCAGGGCGCCGCGAAGGCCGGTGTCACTCCCCGCGGGTATCCCCAGAGCCCGGTGCGGCCCGGCCGCATCGACCTGACGCTCCGTCAGATATTGCATTCGCTCCCCCGAACGGGGAGGACGGGATGCGGTGTCGTCCGGAGCGGTCTGCCAGGATGGGCGGCAAGCGGGGATACGGCCGTCCGTGTCCGAAAACCCTCATATCACCGCTTGGCTGAGCAACGAGGAGCAGACGCATGCCCATCGCAACTCCCGAGGTCTACGCCGAGATGCTCGACCGGGCGAAGGCCGGTCGATTCGCCTACCCGGCGATCAACGTGACCTCGTCCCAGACCCTGAACGCCGCGCTGCGCGGCTTCGCCGAGGCGGAGAGCGACGGCATCGTCCAGGTGTCCACGGGCGGCGCGGAGTTCCTGTCCGGCACCACCGTCAAGGACATGGTCGTGGGCTCGGTCGCGTTCGCCGAGTACGCGAAGGTGGTCGCGGAGAAGTACTCGGTGAACATCGCCCTGCACACCGACCACTGCCCCAAGGACAAGCTCGACGGGTTCATGCGCCCGCTGATCGACATCTCGGCCGAGCGTGTGGCCAAGGGTCAGGACCCGCTGTTCCAGTCGCACATGTGGGACGGCTCGGCCGTGCCGCTCGACGAGAACCTCGAGATCGCCCGTGAGCTGATCGCCAAGTGCGCCGCCGCGCGGATCATCATGGAGCTGGAGATCGGCGTCGTCGGCGGCGAGGAGGACGGCGTCGACAACGAGATCAACGACAAGCTCTACACGACTCCGGCCGACGCGCTGGAGACGGTCGAGGCGATCGGCCTGGGCGAGAAGGGCCGCTACATGCTGGCCGCGACGTTCGGCAACGTGCACGGCGTGTACAAGCCGGGCAACGTCAAGCTGCGTCCGAGCATCCTCAAGGACATCCAGGACGCGGTCGCCGCCAAGTACGGCCGGGAGAAGCCGTTCGACCTGGTCTTCCACGGCGGCTCGGGCTCGCTCCTGGAGGAGATCCGCGAGGCGCTCGACTACGGCGTGGTCAAGATGAACGTCGACACCGACACCCAGTACGCCTTCACCCGCCCGGTCGTGGACCACATGCTGCGCAACTACGACGGCGTGCTCAAGGTGGACGGCGAGGTCGGCAACAAGAAGCTGTACGACCCGCGTTCGTACGGCAAGGCGGCGGAGACCGGGATGGCCGACCGCGTGGTCGTGGCCTGCCAGGACCTGCGCTCCGCGGGCACCCGGCTCAAGTAGCGGGCCCCCGGCTCGAGCAGCAGGCGCCGGGCCGCACCCGCCTCGTCGAAGCCCGCGACCACGAGGTCGCGGGCTTCGCGTCGTGACGGGCGATCGGCCGTGATGGGCAATCATGGGGACCATGACCATCGATCAGAACCTTTTCGGCGGACCCGACCCCACCTATCTGCCCGAGGAAGCCGAGCCGCTGGCGCTGCTCGTGGACGGAGTGCCGCCGGCCGAGGTGGCCGCGAAGTTCCCGACCTTCTCGCTCGCGTGGGCCGACCTGGCCGACGACGCGTTCGCCAAGGGCAACGTGATCGAGTCCTACGCCTACGCCCGGGTCGGCTACCACCGCGGCCTGGACGCACTGCGCCGCTCCGGCTGGCGCGGCCACGGCCCGGTGCCGTGGGAGCACGAGCCGAACCGCGGCTTCCTGCGCTCGCTGCATGCGCTGGCGCGGGCGGCGGGGGCGATCGGCGAGGAGGAGGAGTACTCGCGCTGCACGATCTTCCTGCGGGACAGCAGCCCGGCCGGTGCCGACGCGCTCGAAGGCTGAGTCGGACCCGGCCTTCGACCGAGGTGGCCTCGAACGCCGGCCGGGCCGAATGTCTTCGGCCCGGCCGGCGCTTCGGCCACGGTCCCGGAAGTCGGGCGCCCGCGGCTGCGGTGTGCGGCTACGCCGGTACGAACAGCCGCCATCCGGTCGGGCGCACCGTCCAGGTGCGCAGACGGACCGGCCCGGTCGCCATGCCGTCGGCCGCGTAGGTGAAGTCGCGACCGCACACCGTGATCTCGTGTGCGCGCAACTGCACCAGTGCGTCACGGGCCTGGGCCGCGCCGAACCGGGCGGCTCCCGGATGCCCGGTGATCATCACACTCGCCGTACCGACGCCGTCCGCGACGGCCGCGTCCGGTAGGGCGTGTGCGCCATTGGCACTGTTCGTCCTGTTCGTTCCGTTCATTCCGTCGGTGCCGTCGGACCCGTTCGACGTGACTTCCGTCATCTTCGACCCCGGTGTCACCGAGCCGTCGCAACCCAGATGCACGGACAACACCGGCCGATCCATGTCGGCAACGACACACCCGTCCGCCTCGATTCGCAGTCGGTGACCCGAGGGTCCCACCGCCGCGCCGACGGTGCTCGACACGGTCCGCACGGCGTGGTCGACCAGCATGCGCCAGCCGCGCCCGAGCGTCGGCCGCGCCGGCGCCGAACGGGTCGAGCGCACGCCGTGACCGATCCGGACCGAGCGCAGCGCGAGCCCGCCCAGATCGTCCGACATCAGGTCGAAGGAACGTTCGTTCTCGCCCAGGGCCACGCGTGCGGCCTTGGCGGGCTCGGCCGGCAGGCCCAGTGCCTCGGCCAGTCCGTGGCCGCGTCCGGTGTCCACCGGGACGATGCCCAGGGGCGTGTCGCCGAGCTCGCCCGCACGATCCAGTAACCGCGCCACGGCGTGCACTCCGGCATCCCCGCCGATCACCACGACACGCCGACGGCCCCGCCGCGCGAGTGCGCGTTGCAGGTCGGCGGTGTCCGTGGGAATGACGATCTTGCTGGGGGCGCAGGCCCGCAGAACATCGAGCGCGACCCGGACGGATTCGCCGTCCGCCGAGCGAGCCGCAGGGTCCGTGATCACGAGCAGCGAGCGCTCGGCCGACACCGGTCGTCCTTCCTCAGGTAACCTCTCCCCGCAAGAGCCCCTTGCCGCGCACCGCGTCAAGGGGCTTGGACCGTCCGGGGCTCCCGTTGTCAAACATGCCCCGCCTGGAAGGGGTGTACGCCTCATGCCCGCACTCGTACTCGTCGGCGCCCAATGGGGAGACGAGGGCAAGGGGAAGGCTACCGACCTGCTCGGCGGATCCGTCGACTACGTGGTCCGGTACCAGGGCGGCAACAATGCCGGCCATACCGTTGTCATCGGCGATCAGAAGTACGCCCTCCACCTGTTGCCCTCCGGCATCCTCACGCCCGAGTGCACGCCCGTCATCGGCAACGGTGTCGTGGTCGACCCGGGGGTGCTGCTCCACGAGATCAGCACCCTGGTCGAACGCGGCATCGATACCTCCAAGTTGCTCATCTCGGGCAATGCGCACCTGATCACGCCGTACCACCGCACCCTCGACAAGGTGACGGAACGGTTCCTCGGCAAGCGCAGGATCGGCACCACCGGGCGCGGCATCGGCCCGGCCTACGCCGACAAGATCAACCGGGTCGGGATCCGCGTCCAGGACCTGTTCGACGTCGGCATCCTGACCCAGAAGGTCGAGAGCGCGCTGTCGGACAAGAACCAGATGCTGGTCAAGATGTACAACCGCCGCGAGTTGCGGGTCGAGGAAGTGGTCGAGGAATACCTCGGCTACGCCGAGCAGCTCGAGCCGTACGTCGCCGACACCACGCTGGTCCTGAACCGGGCCCTGGACCAGGGCAAGGTCGTCCTGCTCGAAGGCGGCCAGGGCACGCTGCTGGACGTGGACCACGGCACCTATCCGTTCGTCACGTCCTCCAACCCGACCGCGGGCGGCGCGTGCGCCGGATCGGGCATCGGCCCGACCAAGATCACCGGCGTGATCGGCATCCTCAAGGCGTACACCACGCGCGTGGGTGCCGGACCGTTCCCGACCGAACTCTTCGACGAGGACGGCGAGGCGCTGCGCCGGATCGGCCACGAGCGCGGGGTGACCACCGGTCGCGACCGGCGCTGCGGCTGGTTCGACGCGGTCATCGCGCGCTACGCGACCCGGGTCAACGGGCTCACCGACTTCTTCCTGACCAAGCTCGACGTGCTGACCGGCTGGGAGGAGATCCCGGTCTGCGTCGCGTACGACATCGACGGCGTGCGGCACGACGAACTGCCGATGTCGCAGACCGACTTCCACCACGCGAAGCCGATCTACGAGAAGCTCCCCGGCTGGACCGAGGACATCACCGGCGCGCAGAGCTTCGACGATCTGCCGAAGAACGCGCAGGCGTACGTCCGCGCCCTGGAGGAGATGTCCGGCGCGCCGATCTCGGCGATCGGCGTCGGCCCCGGCCGCACGCAGACCATCGAGATCAACAGCCTGCTCCGCGGCAAGTAGCGGGCAGGCGGCGGCCCGCAGGGGCCGAGGACACGATGCGGGGCCGGCCGACACACTGTCGGCCGGGCCCCGTGATCGTTGACAACCTGACGGGTGGAGCGGTGTTTGTCCGGCCGTAGGGTGGCCGCATGAGCACTCTGGACCCGGCGGCCGGGAAGGCCGTCCACGACGCCGACCGCGCCCACGTCTTCCACTCCTGGTCCGCACAGGGGCTCATCAGCCCGCTGGCGGTCGCGGGTGCCGAAGGTTCCTACTTCTGGGACTACGAGGGCAACCGATACCTCGACTTCGCGTCCCAGCTGGTCAACACCAACATCGGCCACCAGCACCCCAAGGTCGTCGCGGCGATCAAGGCGCAGGCCGACAAGTTGTGCATGATCCAGCCGGCCTTCGCCAACGACGCCCGCAGCGAGGCCGCTCGGCTGATCACCGAGCTCGCGCCCGGCGACCTCGACCGGGTCTTCTTCACCAACGGCGGCGCCGAGGCGAACGAGAACGCGATCCGGATGGCGCGCCTGCACACCGGTCGGCACAAGGTGCTCTCCACCTACCGCTCGTACCACGGCGCCACCGCCAACGCGATCGCGCTGACCGGCGACCCGCGCCGCTGGCCGAACGAGACCGGCGTGTCCGGCATCGTGCACTTCTGGGGCCCGTACGCCTACCGCTCCGCCTTCCACGCGGACGGCGAGGCGCAGGAGTGCGAGCGTGCGCTGGCGCACCTGGAGAACACCATCGTGTTCGAGGGTGCCCAGACGATCGCCGCGATCGTGCTGGAGACCGTGGTCGGCACCGCCGGCATCCTGGTGCCGCCGGCCGGCTACCTCGCCGGGGTCCGGGCGCTGTGCGACAAGTACGGGATCATCTTCATCGCCGACGAGGTGATGGCCGGCTTCGGCCGCACCGGTGCGTGGTTCGCGGTGGACAACTGGGGCATCACCCCGGACCTGATCACCTTCGCGAAGGGCGTCAACTCCGGATACGTCCCGCTCGGCGGCGTGATCATCTCCGACCGCATCTTCGAGACCTTCCGCGAGCGCCCCTTCCCCGGCGGCCTGACCTACTCCGGTCACCCGCTCGCGTGCGCCGCCGCAGTCGCCACGATCACCGCGATGCGCGAGGAGAAGATCGTCGAGAACGCCAAGTGGCTCGGCGAGAGCGTGATCGGCCCCGAACTGCGCGCGATGGCCGAGCGGCACCCGAGCGTCGGCGAGGTCCGCGGCCTCGGCGTGTTCTGGGCGATCGAGCTGGTCAGGAACAAGGAGACCCGCGAGCCGCTGGTCGCCTACAACGCCGCCGGCCCGGCCGCGCAGCCGATGAACGAGTTCACCGCGGCGTGCAAGGCCCGCGGCCTGTGGCCGTTCGTCAACATGAACCGCACCCACGTGGTGCCGCCGTGCACGAGCACCGAGGGCGAGGTCAAGGAGGGCCTGGCCATCCTGGACGAGGCGCTGACCGTCGCGGACGCCTTCTGCGCGTGAGCACCCGCTGACCCCTCCTGCGGATCCGCCCGACCGGTTCGGGCGGTCCCGCTCGGAGCTTCGCAACGAGCCGTACCCGCACCCCGACCGGTGCGGGTACGGCTCTTTCCGCCTCCGCGGGCCGGTCGTTCGCGGATCCGGAGGTCGAACTCCCGACGTCGCGGGCCAAATCGGATGGGCACGTTGTTCCCCAAATCGGATATCCGTTCATATGATCGACGCGATCGACTTGATCGGACGGATGCCCGTCGGCGCGACGGCGCCGACGGCCGGCGGGAAGAGACCGCGTGCAGTCGGCACAGGGCAGTGTTTTAGACGGCGGCCTGCTTTTCGGCTCGGCCGATCCCATCGGCGCAGGCGCCCCGTTGCGGCGGACCAGCCTGCGCCAGGAGATCGCCGAGGTGCTCAGTGACGACCTGGTGACCGGGCGGCTCGCCGCCGGTACCTCGCTCACCGTCAACGAGACCGCGCAACGCTTCGGCGTCTCGGCAACTCCGGTACGGGAGGCGCTGATCCAACTGGCCGCGCAGGGCCTGCTGCTCGGCGGCCACCACCGCGGCTTCCAGGTGTGCACCTTCACCTGGACCGACTTCGCCGAGATCGTCGAGTCCCGTCGACTGCTCGGCGTCCCGCTGATCGGCCGGGTCGCGCGCACCGCGCCGGAGGAGGCGATGCCCGCGCTGTGTGCGCTCGGCGATCGGCTCGACGCCGCGCGATGGAACGGCGACGTGTCCGAGGTGGCCCTGCTCGATCGCCGCTTCTTCGCCGAACTCGGGCGCTGGAGCGGCAATCGCCGACTGGCGGACGTGCTCGCCGTGCTCCGGGTCCAGGCCTGGATGTACATCGTTCCCTACCTGCGCGACGCCCCGCCGACCGCGTCCGGCTGGGGCCGCTACCGCGAACTCGCCGACAAGGTCGCGCGACGCGACGCGGAGGCGGCGATGGCCCTGATGCGCGACTACACCTCGGTCGGCCGCCGGCTCGCCCGCGAACTCGCGGACGCGCGCTGACGATCGCCCCGCCCCAGGACGGTACGGTGGCGCCCTGACCCGCCACCCGCACCGACAAGACCGGGAGCTGCACCGTGGATTGCGACGTCTGGCTCGTTCCGCTGGTGGACGCGCTGTGTCACAACCCGGAGAATCCGTTCCGCGACGAACTGGCCGCCTACGACGCCGCGCTCGTCGGCAACGGCCTGCCGGCCGTGCCGGTGCGCACGTGGCAGCCGGGCACCGCGGAGGTGCGGTTGGCCGGCGCGTTCGACCACGAATCGCTGCACTACCTGCGCCGCGCCTATCTGCTGCACCGCACGGGGTTCCCGGTCACCCCGGTGGAGCGGCTGGGCGAGGACTACGACCGGCTCCTGGAGACCTTCGAGGCCGCCGCCCAGTTCTCCCACCTGGTCTGGCACTACGACCACGCGGGCGCCTACCTGCCGATCGACTTCCCGCAGCCGCTGATGGACGACCCGCTGCCCGAGGACGGCGGGCCGCTGGGCTCCAGCCTGGGCATGCTGCGCGAGCTGGAGGACCTCGCCCCCTACATCGGGGTGGACCTGCTCGACCCGCCCCGACCCACGCCCACCTACGACGGAGCGCCGTTCGCCCGCGAGCGCTTCGTGTGGGCGACCCTGTACGCCGCGGCGCAGGAGAGCGTGACCCTGGGCGCGATGGTGGTCTTCGCCTGAGTTCGGTGCTCGTGCCGCACGGCATCAGTGCCGTGCGCCGGCAAGGTTCACCCCGGCGCGGCGCCCGACACGGCACCTCGCCGCCCCGCCGAAACATCCGAGTACTCCGGTACGAGAACGTTCCGGCGGCACACCGAGGCACCACACCGGACACCGCGCCGGGTCAAACGTTGCCGGCGCACGGCACTAGGCTGCCGGTGTGAAGGTCCTCGTGATTGGCAGCGGTGCCCGTGAGCACGCGCTGTGCCGCTCGCTCTCCCTCGACTCCGCGGTCTCCGCCGTCTACTGCGCGCCCGGCAACGCCGGCATCGCCCAGGTGGCCGAGCTGCGCCAGGTCGACGCCCTCAACGCCGGGGACGTGGCCGACCTCGCGCAACGGCTCGGCGTCGACCTCGTCGTCGTCGGCCCCGAGGCGCCGCTGGTCGCCGGTGTCGCGGACGCCGTGCGCGCCCGTGGCATCGACTGCTTCGGCCCGTCCGGCACCGCCGCCCGGCTGGAAGGCTCCAAGGCGTTCGCCAAGGAGGTGATGGCCGCGGCCGGCGTGCCCACCGCGCGCAGCTACGTGTGCACCACCCCCGAGGAGGCCGACCACGCGCTGGACGCGTTCGGGCCGCCCTACGTGGTCAAGGACGACGGCCTGGCCGCCGGCAAGGGTGTCGTGGTCACCGACGACATCGAGGCCGCCCGCGCGCACGCCGCGTCCTGCGACCGCGTGGTGATCGAGGAGTTCCTGGACGGCCCCGAGGTCTCGCTGTTCGTGCTGTGCGACGGCAACGACGTGGTGGCCCTGCAGCCCGCCCAGGACTTCAAGCGGGTCGGCGACCAGGACGCCGGCCCCAACACCGGCGGCATGGGCGCCTACACCCCGCTCCCGTGGGCCCCCGAGGGCCTGACCGAGGACCTGGTGCGTACCGTTGCCCAGCCCACCGTGGACGAGATGCGCCGCCGCGGCACCCCGTTCTCCGGCGTGCTGTTCATCGGTCTGGCGCTGACCTCGCGCGGCCCGCGCGTGATCGAGTACAACTGCCGCTTCGGCGACCCGGAGACCCAGGTCGTGCTGGCGAGCCTGGCCACCCCGCTGGCGGGCGTGCTGCACGCGTCCGCCACCGGCCGCCTGGGCGAGCTGGAGCCGCTGCGCTGGCACGAGGGCGCGGCGGTGACCGTCGTGATCGCCGCGGAGAACTACCCGGCCACCCCGCGCACGGGCGACCCGATCAAGGGCCTGGCCGAGGTGGCCAAGCTCCCGCACACCTACGTCCTGCACGGCGGCACCCGCCGCGGCGAGGCCGGCGACGTGTTGTCCTCCGGCGGCCGGGTGCTCTCGGTGATCGGCACCGGGGCGACCCTGGAGCAGGCATGCGAACGTGCGTACGAGGGCGTCGCGCTGATCGGCCTGCCCGGCTCGCACCACCGCACCGACATCGCGGCCAAGGCGATCCGGGGCGAGATCAGCGTCGCCGGCGGGGTCGCGAACAGCTGAATTCGGCCGTTTGCAGTCGTCACCGGTCGGCTCGAACACACACAGCCGTCCGGCCCCGGATCTCACTCGCAGGGATGGTGTTCGGCCCGAAGGGGCTGAACACCCGAACTCGTCGCATTATCGTGCGAGCACCGCGGGTCGTGACCGACGACTCGGACGAGTGATCCCCGGATCCAGGATCGGATGAGGGCGATGCGTGTGGGCGAGTCGGCCGAACCACTGGCGTTGGCCGAGGCGCGCGCGCGGGCGCGCGCGGTGCTGTGGGTGCGCAACGGCGCCGTCCTTGCCGCGCTCACGGCCGCCGGCCTGCTGCTGTACGGCGCCTCGCGCACGTTCGGCGCGAGTGCGCCGGGAACGCTGCTCGCCGCCTCGGCGGTGGCCCTGGTGGCCGTGCTCGCCTGGGTCGCGCTCGACCTCGCGCTGGTACGCAGGACCGGCGTCCCGGCGATCACGCTGAGCCCGCGGGACGCCCCCGAACTGCACACGATGGTCCGCGAACTGGCCGAGGAGCTGCACGTTCCGATGCCGGACGGCATCCGGCTGTGCCCCGAATGCGACAGCTGGCTGGAGCCCGACCCCCGACGGGCCCGGCGCACCGTGCTGGTGATCGGCGCACCGTTCCTGTGGTGGCTGCGGGAGGGCGAACTGCGCGCCCTGCTCGCCCCGGTCGTGGCGGGCACCGAGGCATCGGCCGAACCCGCCGTCGCGGGTGCGCGGCGCTGGGTGCGCAGGCTGGACGCCGTCGCCGACGTGCGCCGCTCACTGGGCCCGCTCCCGCTGCGCCCGGCCCGCCGCGTCTCCCGCGCGTTCGCCCGCCAACTGCTGGGCCTGTGCCAGGGCCACGCCGAGCTGATGGAACGCGAGATCGCGGTCGGCGCGGCGGCCCTGGCCATCCCGCTGGAGCCGGAGCTGCGGGCCGCCGCGCACGAACAGGTCGGTCTGGCCTACGCGGGCTGGGACCGGCTGCTGACCCGCCTCGCGGCCCCCGCCTGGACGATCGGACGGCGGCCGGACGCGCTGATGGCGGGTGTGGTGTCGGCACTGACCGAGCTGTCCCGGCGGGACAAGCTCGCGAACGCGTTCGGTGCGCGCCTGACCGAGCGGCCCGCCAGCGACCTGCTCACCGACCCGGACGCCATGGACGGCGAGATCTCCCGCCTGGCGGCGGGCATCTTCGCGGACAATCCGACCCCGGACCCGGTCCGCTGGGCGGACTACCCGCAGGCGGTCATCGAGCCGGTCTGGCGGGCCCGGGCGGCGGCCTTCGCGGCCCCGGTCGACGACGCCCTGGCGGGGCTGCGCCGGGACCCGGACGAGGGCCGGCGCAGGGCCGCCGACCACCTGTTCGCGGTGGTCGCGTGCGCGGCCCTGGACACCGGCCGGATGCGGCCGGCGGTGGACTGGCTGGACGGCCCGGTCCTGGTCGACGGAGCCGGCCGGGCGGTCGACCTGGCGACCCTGATCACCCGCGCCGTCGACGAGGGCAACGACGCCCCGCTGCGCATGTGGCTGGCCCGCATCGGCATCCCCACCCGGGAACCGGTCCACCCGGGCGGCTCCGCCGCCTAGGCCCCGGCGGTGGGCCGGCACATTCCGGCCCCGAGGGGGGTCGTGAAAGACTCGGCTCGCCTCGCCCCGGCGCAGAAGCGGCGAGCCCACGACCCGAGAAAGTGCTGGTTTCAGTGAGCGGATTCGTCACCAAGCCCGAGCCGGTCGAGGTTCCCGGCCTGACCCACATCCACACCGGCAAGGTGCGTGATCTGTACACCGACACCGACGGCAACCTCGTGATGGTGGCGAGCAACCGGATGTCGGCCTTCGACTGGGTCCTGGACCCGGAGATCCCGGAGAAGGGTCGGATCCTCACCAGCATGTCGCTGTGGTGGTTCGAACTGCTCGCGGACCTGTATCCCAACCACGTGATCTCCACCGAGGTCCCGGCCGGTGCCCCCGCCGACTGGGCCGGCCGTGCGCTGGTGTGCCGGCGCCTGGACATGGTGCCGGTCGAGTGCGTCGCGCGCGGCTACCTGGCCGGTTCCGGCCTGGTGGAATACCGCGACGCGCGCACGGTGTGCGGGATCGCGTTGCCCGAGGGCCTGACCGACGGCTCCGAACTGCCCGCGCCGATCTTCACCCCGGCCACCAAGGCCGAGGTCGGCGAGCACGACGAGAACGTGTCGTACGACTACGTCGTCGAGCACCACGGCGCCGAGCTGGCCACCACGCTGCGCCAGGCCACGCTGGCCGTCTACGGCCGGGCCCGGGACATCGCCCGCGAGCGCGGGATCATCCTGGCCGACACCAAGTTCGAGTTCGGCCTCGACCCGGAGGGCCGGCTCGTGCTGGCCGACGAGGTGCTCACGCCCGACTCGTCGCGCTTTTGGCCCGCCGACGAATGGGAGCCCGGGCACGCCCAACCGTCCTTCGACAAGCAGTACGTGCGCGACTGGCTGGCCTCGCCCGACTCCGGCTGGGACCGCGCGGCGGACACCCCGCCGCCGGCCCTGCCCGAGGAGGTCGTCCGGCGTACGCACGAGAAGTACGTCGAGGCGTACGAGCGACTGACCGGCCGCCGCTGGGCCTGAGCACCGCACCCGATCACCGCCGGGCTCCCTGCCGGGGCCCGGCGGTGTCGTGTTCCGGCACACCCGCGGGGCCGGGCATCCGGATGCCCGGGCACGTGCGTCCCGCAGGCCCGGGACCTGCCGTATGCGCACAGCAAGAAGGCCGGATCACCTGGGTGATCCGGCCTTCTCATGGAGCGGACGACGAGATTCGAACTCGCGACCCTCACCTTGGCAAGGTGATGCTCTACCAACTGAGCCACGTCCGCACGACTCGGGGTTTCGGCCCCGCGTTGTGTCCCAACCCTACCCGATCCGCGGAGGTGGTTGCCACCAACCTCGGTCGAAGGGTCGAGCAGAGCAGGCGACAGGAATCGAACACTGCGTCTCCCCCTTGGAAAGGGGGCGCTCTACCACTGAGCTACGCCTGCGTGTGTTCCCCGGTTTCCCGGGTGCAAGAGAACTCTATAGGACCCCGGGAGGTGCCAAGTACGCTCCGGAGTCGGATCGCTACAGATGTCCGGCTTTGCCGGGAAAGTTCTTTCGCGGGGTCCCGATCCCCGTCCTGCCGACTGGCGCAGGACGGGGGCCGGAAGGCCCGGCCGGACGTGGATCGCGCCGGATGCCGGGAGGATGGTGCCGTCAGTTGGCGGTGTTGGCGGCCTCGAATTCCGCGTACACGCGGGCCGGGATGCGCCCGCGGGCGGGCACGTCCATGCCGCGTGCTCGGGCCCAGGCCCGCACCGCCGCCGGGTCGGAGGTGACGGTGGTCTGACGGAACGGCTTTCCCGTGCGCGCGGTTCGCCGCGCGACCGCGAGATAAGGAGCCAGGGCATCCCGCATCTGCTGAACGTGCTCTTCCGAAAGGTCGATTTCATACGACTTGCCGTCGAGGCCGAAACGGATGGTTTCCGTGGCCTCGCTTCCGTCGATGTCGTCGTGCAGGCTGACGACTACACGCTGGGCCATGGCGGTGTCCTCTCGGGTGATAGCACCGAGGCGAAAAACAAAACTACATTGCCGATTCTAAGCGCTAAACGCGAACCGTTGCGGTGTGGTCCGCTGTTCTTCGGTTCGGTAGGCGCTAATTTACCGGTCGGCGATTCGTTTTCACGATACGCGAGATATTCCTCTCGCCGCGCGCGGGTGGGCGTGTCCGTCCGTCGGCCGAGCAGGGATCCACAGCCTGTGGACAACATTCGATCGCATCCGCGGTCGAGTGGGGCGAGGTAGGGCACATTGCCCGTTTCGAGGCGATTTATTGACATCGAGACCCACCGAACCTGCCTGTGGACAACCCCAAAGCTGTGGATAACTTGGCGTCGGGGCGGTCTCCCGGAGGCGGCCGGTACCCTGATACCGCCGATCCATCGGGTCCCGGCGTCGACCGACCCGATCCAGCAGCAGGGTCCGAACCCCCGTATCCCGGATACGGACCGGCCCGAACCATCACAGTGGGAGTGCCTGTGGCACGCGTCGTCGTCGACGTCATGCTCAAGCCGGAAATCCTCGATCCCCAGGGACAGGCCGTGCAGCGCGCGCTGCCGCGTCTGGGATTCGACGGAATCACCGACGTCCGCCAAGGCAAGCGTTTCGAACTGGAGCTGGAGGGACCGGTCGACGAGGCCGCCCTCGCCCGCATCCGCGAAGCCGCCGAGTCGTTCCTCGCCAACACCGTGATCGAGGACTTCGTGGTCCGCGTCGAGGCGGAGGAGGGGAAGTGACGATCCGCGTCGGCGTCGTCACCTTCCCCGGCTCGCTCGACGACCGCGACGCCCGGCGCGCGGTGCGTATCGCCGGTGCCGAGCCGGTCGCCCTGTGGCACAAGGACAAGAACCTCCAGCAGGTCGACGCGGTCGTCCTGCCCGGTGGATTCTCGTACGGCGACTACCTGCGTTGCGGCGCGATCTCGCGCTTCTCGCCGGTCATGGAATCGGTGATCGAGCAGGCACAGGCCGGCCTTCCGGTATTGGGCATCTGCAACGGTTTCCAAATTCTTTGCGAATCCCACCTGCTGCCGGGCGCGCTCACCCGCAACGACCACCTGCACTTCATCTGCCGTGACCAAAAGTTGCGCATCGAGAACGTGTCCAGCGCATGGACGTCGGACTTCGCGCAAGGGCAGGAGATCACCGTTCCGCTCAAGAACGGTGAAGGCGGTTTCGTCGCCGACGAGCGCACCCTGGACATGTTGGAGGCCGAGGGCCGCGTGATCGCGCGCTACCTCGACGTCAACCCGAACGGATCGCGTCGCGACATCGCCGGCATCAGCAACGCCGCCGGAAACGTGGTCGGCCTGATGCCGCACCCCGAGCACGCGGTCGAGCCGCTGACCGGCCCGACGACCGAGGGCCTCCCGTTCTTCACCTCGATCCTGAAGCGCCTGGTGAACGCCTGATGAGCCTGGACACCGTCAAGAACGCGCTCGACCACCCCGAGGTCGAGCAGCCCTTCGCCGAACTCGGCCTCAAGCCGGACGAGTACGCGCGCATCCGGGAGATCCTCGGCCGCCGGCCGACCTCGTCCGAACTGGCGATGTACTCGGTGATGTGGTCCGAGCACTGCTCGTACAAGTCGAGCAAGGTGCACCTGCGCCAGTTCGGCGACAAGATGCCCGAGAACGACGCGATGCTCGTGGGCATCGGCGAGAACGCCGGCGTCGTCGACGTCGGCCAGGGCTACGCGGTGACCTTCAAGGTCGAGTCGCACAACCACCCCTCCTACGTGGAGCCCTACCAGGGCGCCGCGACCGGCATCGGTGGCATCGTGCGCGACATCCTGGCGATGGGCGCCCGCCCGGTCGCGGTGATGGACCCGCTGCGGTTCGGTGCGGCCGAGCACCCCGACACCCGGCGCGTGCTGCCCGGCGTGGTCGCGGGCATCGGCGGCTACGGCAACTGCCTGGGCCTGCCCAACATCGGCGGCGAGATCGTCTTCGACCCCTGCTACCAGGGCAACCCGCTGGTCAACGCCCTGTGCGTGGGCGTGATGAAGCACGAGGACATCCACCTCGCGCAGGCGTCCGGCGCGGGCAACCTGGTGATCCTGTACGGCGCCCGCACCGGCGGCGACGGAATCGGCGGCGTCTCGGTCCTGGCCTCGGAGACCTTCACCGAAAACGATGGTGGCGGGTCCGGCCCGGCCAAGCGCCCGGCCGTCCAGGTCGGCGACCCGTTCCAGGAGAAGCTGCTGATCGAGTGCACCCTGGAGCTGTTCCGCGAGCACCTGGTCGCGGGCATCCAGGACCTCGGCGGCGCGGGCCTGTCCTGCGCCACCTCCGAGCTGGCCTCGGCCGGCTCCGGCGGCATGCGGGTCGAGCTGGACACCGTTCCGCTGCGCGACCACACGCTCTCGCCCGAAGAGATCCTGATGAGCGAGTCGCAGGAGCGCATGTGCGCGGTCGTGGAGCCGGCCCACGTGGCCCGCTTCATGGAGATCTGCGACAAGTGGGACGTGATCGCCACCGTCGTCGGCGAGGTCACCGAGGGCGACCGGCTGGAGATCTACTGGCACGGCGAGCAGATCGTCGACGTGCCGCCGCGCACGGTCGCGCACGAGGGCCCCGTCTACGAGCGCCCGTACGCCCGCCCGCAGTGGCAGGACACCCTCCAGGCGGACGCCGCCGAGCGGCTGCCGCGCCCGGGCACGGCCGAGGAGCTCAAGGCCACCCTGCTGAAGGTCGTCGCGTCGCCGAACCTGGCGGACAAGTCGTGGGTCACCGCGCAGTACGACCGGTACGTGCTCGGCAACACCGTGCTGGCCCAGCCGGAGGACTCCGGCATGGTCCGGATCGACGAGGAGACCGGCCTGGGCGTCGCGCTCGCCACCGACGGCAACGGCCGCTTCTGCAAGCTGGACCCGTACACCGGCGCACAGCTCGCGCTGGCCGAGGCCTACCGCAACGTGGCCACCACCGGTGCCAAGCCGCTGGCCGTCACCGACTGCCTGAACTTCGGCTCGCCCGAGGACCCGGCGGTGATGTGGCAGTTCGCCGAGACCACGCGTGGTCTCGCGGACGCGTGTCAGATCCTGGGCACGCCGGTGACCGGTGGCAACGTGTCGTTCTACAACCAGACCGGCGAGACGGCGATCCACCCGACGCCGGTGGTCGGCGTGCTGGGCGTGATCGACGACGTCGAGCGGCGCACGCCGATCGGTTTCGCCGAGGAGGGGCAGATCATCCTGCTCCTGGGCGACACGCACGAGGAGCTCTCCGGCTCGGCGTGGGCCCAGGTGGCCCACGACCACCTCGGCGGCCTGCCGCCGAGGGTCGACCTGGAGCGCGAGCGGCTGCTCGCCGAGATCCTGATCGCGGGTTCGCGGGACGGCATGATCGACGCCGCGCACGACCTCGCCGACGGCGGCCTGGCCCAGGCGCTGGTCGAGGCGTGCCTGGCCGGTGGCCACGGTGCCCGGGTCGTGCTGGCCGAGAACCTCGACCCGACGGTCGCGCTGTTCAGCGAGTCGGCGGGCCGGGCGATCGTCGCGGTGCCGCGGAGCGAGGAACTGCGCTTCAGCGACATGTGCAAGGTGCGCGGTCTGCCGTGCGCCCGGATCGGCGTGGTCGACGGCGACACGCTCGACTTCCAGGGCCACTTCACGGTGGCGCTGAGCGAGGTGCGCACCGCCCACGAGGGGACCCTCGCGGGCCTGTTCGGCTGATCGGCGACATCCTGTGCCCGTGCGGGGTGCCTCGTGCACCCCTCACGGGCACTTGCGCTCGTCGGTGTTCAGGTTCCGATCGAAGCTCACGCGCACCGGCGCCCCCCGCGACGGGGTGTACTCCAGCGTGCGGTTGTCGAGGAACCGCACGCTCGTGATCGTTGCCCGGCGGCTCTCGCACTGGCGCAGGATGCTCGTGCTCCGGTTCAGCCCGGCACTGAGGCGAATGTCCAGGTCGTAGTTCGGTTCGATCGTGTACGAGGCCGCTTCGTCCACCCGCACCGCCCGAATCCGGCCGTCCGGCGAGATCGCCACGACCTCTCCGGCCGGGCGGTCGTCCCGAGTGAGCACGGCGACCACGGTGCCGAGGGCCATCACCAGCCCGGCCACGAACGCGAGGCCGAGTGCCGCCACGCGGACCAAAAAGCCACGGAACGTGAGCGCGACCTCGATCCCGATCAGGCAGAATCCGAACGCGGCCGGAACCACCCCGCCGATCAGGATCCCTCGGTCGAACACGTCCAGGTTCCACGGGTTGGCCGCCGCGATCCGCCACGTGGGCAACGCCACGAGGGCCGATCCCAGCAGCAGCGTCCTGCGCACGATCACCGCGACGCGGACCGGGCGCCGGACGGCGGCGGGGCCCGTGCCCACGTGCGTGCCGGACCTCGTCCCGAGGCGCATCGCCCCACCCCCCGCCCCGCGGTGCGCCCGCGGCCACTACGTCCCCAACCGGTACGGCCGGAACGTACCGTGGCCGGGCCAGTACGGGTAGGGCACGGTGGCGTGGTGCGCGCCCTTCGAGGCGCTCTCCTCGTACGCGAAGTAGGTCGTGTGCGCCGCATTCGCCCAGCCCGCGAAGATCAGCGTGTGTCCGGCCGCCCCCGGCGCGGTGTTCAGCAGGATGTCGCCGGGCCGCAGGTCGTCCCGGCCGATCGGGTGGGACACCTCCGGCAGGGTCACCGTGGTCAGCCCCGGCGGCGACAGCCCCCAGGCCATCGAGACCAGCCCCGAGCAGTCCGTGCGGTAGCCGTCGTGCAGCCCGCTCATGCTGTAGCCCAGCCGCAGGTCGGCCCACCGCTTCGCGCGGGCCACGATCTCGTCCCCGTCCGGGGCGGCCGGGGTGACCGGTGCCACGGGTGGGGCCGATGCGACCGGTGTGACCCGGGCGATGCCCGCGCCGCGACCGATCGGCCGGACCGTGACCGGTCCGTCGTACGCCTCGGGCAGCGCGAACGGCGGCTCGGCGACGCGGACCGAGGCGGCGGCCGGCGGCGGAGCGGTGGCCGGCGCGGCCAGGTCGAGCAGTCGCGTCGCCGCGACCTCGTCCACCTCCGCGTACGCCCGCGCGTTCTCGACCAGCCGGTCGGCCAGGTCCACCCCGGTGCGCTCGGCCCGATCCAGCGTCTCCACCGCCTCGCGCAGCCGGGCGCGCACCGCCTCGAAGGTCTGCGGAGCCAGCGGCCGGCTCGTCGCCACGTCGACGGCCGCGACGCGCTCGCGCAGCGCCCACACCTCGCCGGCGACCGCCCGCAACCGGCCCGCGAGGGCCACCAGCGCGCCCGGCGTCGCGGTGAACCCGGCGGTCACCGCGGTGCCCACCGTTCGTCCAGCCAGGCCGCGCTGCCCTCGACCGGAAACCGCTCGTGCGGGCCGGCCCCGGCCGCCTCCCGGGCGGCCCGCTCGTTGGCCGCGATCCGGGCGAGCGCGGCCCGCATCGCGGCCGCGTGCACCCGCAGCGCCTCGACCACGGCGAGCACGGCCGGCTCCGTCGCCGCGCACTCCCGCCGCCACGTCTGCGCGCGGACCGCGAAGGCGTCCGCCGCGCCGCCCCGCCAATCGGTCGCGATGATCGGCCCGGGCCGCACCCGCTCGCTCGCCGCCGCCAATTCGGCCGCGATCGTGTCGACCCGGCCGGGATCCCCGTAATTGCTCATGGGCCCAGCGTCACGATTCGGCGGTCGGCTCGGGCGGCCCGGAGCCGAATCTGTGCAGAAACGAATCGGCTACCTGCGGTCGGTCGCGCGCTCTAATCTGCACCCATGACGAGCCGTCCCGCCGCCCCCCGCCCCCGCAAGGTCGACCCGGTCAAGGTGCGTGCCGCGCTGATCGCGCAGTGGCGCGCGATCGTGGACGTCACGGCCCGGCTGACCCCGGCCCAACTGGCCGCTCCCTCCGGCCTGACCGGCTGGTCCACCGCCAACCTGGTCGGACACCTGGCCGCGAGCATCCAGGCGGTACCGCGTTGGCTCGCCGAGCCCGCCCCGACCGGCCCGGTGATCACCGTCGAACAGTGGGCGAACGGCACCTCCGCCTACGCCGCCGTGGTCTCCTCCATCGCCGACGAGATGGCCGAGGCCGGCCACACCCCCGCCGACTACGCGGACGCCGCGATCGCCGCCCTCGACGGCGTCCCGGACACCCGGGTCACCATCACCCGGATCGGTCCGATGCGCGTCGCCGACATGCTCGTGACCCGCCTGATCGAGGGCGTCGTGCACGCGGACGACCTCGAACGCGCCATCGGCGAACCGTTCCCGCACGACCGGCAGGCGCTGGGCACCGTGGTGCGGGCGCTGGCCGACGCGCTGGCGACCCGGGCGCCCGGGCACTCGGTCGAGGTCCGCGTCCCGCCGTTCGCCGTAGTGCAGTGCGTCACAGGCCCCCGGCACACTCGGGGCGTTCCGCCCAACGTGGTCGAGACCGACCCAAGGACCTGGATCCGTCTCGCCACCGGCCGCCTGACCTGGGCGGACGCGGTCGAGGACGGCCGGGTGCTGGCCAGTGGCGAACGCAGCGACTTGTCCGGATACCTGCCACTGATGGGGTGAACCGCGACGGATCCGGCGCTGTCGTAGACTCGATCTCGTGCCACGTGGCGATGGACGACTCAACCACGATCTCTTCCCCGGCGAGAAGGGCCCGCAGGATGCCTGCGGCGTCTTCGGCGTTTGGGCCCCCGGCGAAGAGGTCGCAAAACTCACCTACTTCGGTCTCTACGCATTGCAGCACCGCGGAACGGAATCCGCCGGCATAGCTGTGAGCAACGGATCCCAGATCCTGGTCTTCAAGGACATGGGCCTGGTCTCCCAGGTCTTCGACGAAACCACCCTGGGCTCGCTTCGCGGGCACATGGCCGTCGGCCATGCCCGCTATTCGACCACCGGTTCGTCGGTCTGGGAGAACGCCCAGCCGACCTTCCGGGCCACCGCGACCGGCAGCATCGCGCTCGGCCACAACGGAAACCTCACCAACACGGGTGAGCTGTCCCGTCTGGTCGCCGAGCAGGGCCCCGATCGCGGCGAATCGAACCATCCCTACCAGGGCCGGATCGAGGCCAGCAGCGACACCGATCTGCTGACCACGCTCCTGGCCGGCAGCCCGGACCTGTCCCTGGAACAGACCGCGATGCAGGTGTTGCCCGAGGTCAAGGGCGCCTTCTCGCTGGTCTTCATGGACGAGACCACGCTCTACGCCGCGCGCGATCCCCAGGGCATCCGGCCCCTCGTGCTCGGTCGGCTGGAACGCGGCTGGGTGGTCGCGAGCGAGACCGCCGCCCTGGACATCGTCGGCGCCTCGTTCATTCGCGAGATCGAGCCGGGCGAGTTGATCGCGGTCGACGAGCACGGCCTGCGCACCCGACGCTTCGCCGAGGCCAAGCCCAAGGGCTGCGTCTTCGAATACGTCTACCTGGCCCGCCCGGACACCACGATCGCCGGCCGCGGCGTCTACGCGTCCCGGGTCGAGATGGGCCGCAGGCTGGCCCAGGAGTTCCCGGTCGACGCCGACCTGGTCATGCCGACCCCGGAATCGGGCACCCCGGCCGCGATCGGCTACGCCGAGCAGTCCGGCATTCCGTACGGAAACGGCCTGGTCAAGAACTCCTACGTGGGTCGGACCTTCATCCAGCCCAGCCAGACCATCCGGCAGCTGGGCATCCGGCTCAAGCTCAATCCGCTGCGCGAGGTCATCCAGGGCAAGCGACTGGTCGTCGTCGACGACTCGATCGTGCGCGGCAACACCCAGCGTGCGCTGGTGCGCATGTTGCGCGAGGCCGGCGCGGCCGAGGTGCACGTGCGGATCTCCTCGCCGCCGGTGAAGTGGCCGTGCTTCTTCGGCATCGACTTCGCCACCCGGGCCGAGCTGATCGCCAACGGTCTCTCGGTCGACGAGATCGCCAAGTCCCTCGGGGCCGACTCGCTCGCCTACATCTCGATCGACGCGATGGTCGAGGCGACCACCATCCCCAAGGACCGGCTGTGCCGGGCCTGCTTCGACGGGGAATACCCGATCGAACTGCCCGACCCCGAGCGGCTGGGCAAGCACCTCCTCGAAGGCATCGAGCAGACCGTCCGCACCGACGTGGACGGCGTGCAGGCCCTCCTCGGCGGCGGCGGGGCCGAGGACGCGCTCCGCCGTCCCTGATCAGCCGAGTCCCCGAGTTCTCTTCTTCGGATCGCCGCGTCGTGTCCCCACCCGGGGGCGCGGCGGGGTGTCCGAGGAGATCCACCGACCCGACCCGAAAGGGCCGCCGCCGTGAGCGACCAGTCCACCCCCACCCCCAGCACCGCGACCTACGCCGCGGCCGGCGTCGACATCGAGGCCGGTGATCGCGCCGTCGAACTCATGAAGCAGTGGGTCGGCAAGGCCACCCGGCCCGAGGTCGTCGGCGGCCTGGGCGGCTTCGCGGGCCTGTTCGACGTGTCCGCGTTCAAGCGGTACGAACGCCCCCTGCTGGCCACCGCGACGGACGGGGTGGGAACCAAGGTCGCCATCGCGCAGGCGATGGACAAGCACGACACGATCGGCCACGACCTGGTCGGCATGGTCGTCGACGACCTGGTCGTGTGCGGCGCCGAGCCGCTGTTCATGACCGACTACATCGCCACCGGCAAGGTCGTTCCCGAGCGCATCGCGGCGATCGTCAAGGGCATCGCCGAGGGCTGCGTCCTGGCCGGCTGCGCGCTGGTCGGCGGCGAGACGGCCGAGCACCCCGGCCTGCTCGACCCGAACGAGTACGACGTCGCGGGCGCCGGCACCGGGGTCGTGGAGGCCGACGGCCTGCTCGGCGCGGAACGGGTGCGCGCCGGCGACGTGGTGATCGCGATGGCCGCCTCCGGTCTGCACTCGAACGGCTACTCGCTGGCCCGGCACGTGTTCTTCACGCTCTCCGGCTGGAGCCTGGACCGGGACGTCCCGGAACTGGGCCGCACACTCGGCGAGGAACTGCTCGAACCGACCCGGATCTACTCGCTGGACTGCCTCGACCTGGCCCGGCGCACCGACGTGCACGCCTTCTCGCACGTCACCGGCGGTGGCCTGGAGGCCAACCTCGCGCGCGTGCTCCCGGCCCACCTGGACGCGCGCCTGGACCGCTCGACCTGGACGCCGGCCCCGGTCTTCGGCCTGGTCGGCGCGCTCGGCCGGGTGCCCCGCGCCGAGTTGGAGAAGACGCTGAACATGGGCGTGGGCATGGTCGCGGTGGTCGCCGCGGACGCGGCCGACGCCGCGCTGGCGGTGCTCGCCGAGCGCGGCGTGCCGGCCTGGATCCTCGGCGACATCGTCACCGGCTCCGGCCGGGCCGTACTGAACGGCGATCACCGGGCATGACGAAGGCACCCGCGGCGGTGGCCGTCGTCCCGGATCGGGACGGCGGTGCCCCCGTGGGCGCGTTCGCGAACACGCCAAACGGCCCGGGGTCGAGTAGTCGTCCTACTCGGTCCCGGACCGGGCGGTGTCACAGCGCACGGGCGCCCCGGCTGAAGTGGGCGTTCGTTCCCGTGCTCGAGAACGAGGAACGCAGGGTCAACGATGGCGCGATCGGCCGTCGTCTTCCTCGTCCTCGTCATCGTTGTAACGAGCCGAATACCCCGCGTAGGGGTCGTCGAACTCGTCTTCACTCGTGTCGTCGTCAACCTCAGGCTTGCCGATCGGCAAGTCGGTTGGCGACGACGCGCCCAGCTCTTCAGCCAGACGGCTCAGATCCGTACCGCCGCTGTTGTACTTCAGCTGGCGGGCGACCTTTGTCTGCTTGGCCTTGGCCCGGCCGCGCCCCATGGCTCGACCCCCTCAACGACGGGGCTCACGGCCCCGGGTCTTGACACGCGTTCATAGTCAGGGTCGGTTCGATGGCACTTGAGAACCGGCCCGTAGGGGATTAACGGTACCTGCTTCCGCTGCCGGGCGGTACGTCGCATGGGTGACAGCGGGGCTCGGACCCCGACCGAGCTGTGCTGTTCCGGCTGGTCAGGGGCCTGATCTGGGGTCCTTTGCCGAGTCTGACGATACCGTGTCGGTCAGCTTTGGAGGTAGATGTCACGCAGGCGGCCCACATCCGCCATGCGCCGCTCGGCCAATCGGTCCGCCGCGACGGCCGGTGGCACCCCCTCCTCGTCGGCCAGCGCGAAGATCTTCGCGGTCGTCGCGCGGATGCCCGTGGCCTTGCGCTTGGCCCGTTCGAAGTCGAATCCGTGCCGCTCGTCGGCGACCTGGATCACCCCGCCGGAGTTGACCACGTAGTCCGGCGCGTAGAGCACTCCGCGCTCGGCGAGCGCCTTCTCGATGCCGGGATGGGCCAGCTGGTTGTTGGCCGCCCCGCACACCACGGCCGCGGTCAGCACCGGGACGGTGTCGTCGTTCAGCGCGCCGCCCAGCGCGCACGGCGCGTACACGTCCAGGTCGGAGAGCCGGATCAGGGCGTCGGTGTCGGCTGCGAAGTCCACCTCGGGATGCAGCCGGCGCACGTGCGCCACCGCCCGCTCGTCGACATCGGTGATCACCACCGAGGCGCCGTCCTCGACCAGGTGGCCGACCAGGTGCCGGCCGACCTTGCCCACGCCCGCCACGCCCACTCGGCGTCCGCGCAGCGTCGGGGTGCCCCAGCGGTGCTCGGCGGACGCCAGCATGCCCTGGAAGACCCCGTACGCGGTCAGCACGGACGAGTCGCCCGCACCGCCGTTCTCGGGGGAGCGACCGGTGACGTAGTCGCACTCCTTGGCGACCACGTCCATGTCGTCGACGTAGGTGCCCACGTCGCAGGCGGTGATGTAGCGACCGCCCAGCGACTGGACGAACCGCCCGTAGGCGCGCAGCAGCACCTCGGACTTGTCCCGATCGGGGTCGCCGATGATCACGGCCTTGCCGCCGCCGTGGTCGAGTCCGGCCAGGGCGTTCTTGTAGGCCATGCCGCGGGAGAGGTTGAGGACGTCCGCGACGGCCGCTTCCTCGGTCTCGTAGGGGTGGAACCTGGTGCCGCCGAGGGCGGGTCCCAGGGCACTGGAGTAGATCGCGATGATCGCGCGCAGGCCGCTCGCGCGGTCCTGGCAGAAGACGACCTGTTCGTGGCCGGTCGACCTGCCGAACACCAGGCCCGACGTCGTGCCGTCGGGGCCATCCATCCTGTCGGTCACTGTGGTGACTCCATGGGATCGTGGTGATGTATCCGCCGCGCGGATCTGCGCGGCCGTTCAAGCCTAGAACCCCCGGGGATCACCGGGTCGGACCTTCTCCACGTCGGGGCTCGACCGACGTGCCAAGATTCGTTCGTGCGGACTTCGGTGGTTGCCCCCTACGCGGCGTACCTGCGGGTGTACGAGCCGCTTGCCGCGTTTCCCGAGCCGGAACGCGAGCGGTGGGCCGCGTACGTCGCCACACAGCCGACAGGCACCCCCGCGTCGCCCGAGGCACCTTCGCCTGCCGGACTGACCGCGCAGGAGCACCGGAGCGGCCTGGAGAACCTCCTGGCCACCCCTCCGGTGATCGCGCCGCCGCACGAGAGCGAGGACGCCTACGTGCACGTCCTGGACGGCGTCACGGTGATCTGCCCGCGGCAGACCCGGCTGCGCTGCTGGACGGCGCTGGCCGAGCTGCGGCGGGAGTATCCGGCCGCGGTGCTGGACGTGTTCTGGCCGCGGATGGTGATCGATCAGGCGCACGTAGAGCACGAGCGGTGGAAGTCCGCGCACCCCGACGTGCATCCGCACATCCACAGCAGCACGTGGCACGTCCCGGTGCGCTGGTTCGTGCTGTTCGCCCCGGAGGAGCGGGTCCTGGTGCCGGCGGCCGAGGACGCGTCGGCGGGGCCGGGCGAGCTCTACTACCGCACGCCGATGGTGCAGGCCCGGCGTCGGGTCGCCCGGGCGCTGAAGGTGCTCCGCGAGACGGTCGAGGACGGTGCGCTGATCACCGGGCTGGAGAACGTGGGCCGCTGGCTGGAGGAGTTCCACCCGCGGGCGCTGGTCGAGTTGGACTACGGCGGGCTCGTGCGACTGCTCGGGACGGGTGATCCGGCGACCGAGAACTCGGTCGCGGACGTCGCCGAGGGCATCGCCGCACTGGGATCCGGTGACGGAGCGCGAGCATCGGCGGCCTACCGAAGGATTACGGAGCGTTGGCAATCGGTACGTGCTCTGGAGCACGCGAGCTGAGCAAGCGTCCGCATTTCATGAAGTTTCGGCGTGACCGTCGTCACTCTTTCGTGTTCACTCACCCCGTGATCTGAAAGCCTCTCAACCTGCTGGTTCGAGTTGTGGGACTCCCAGCCCTCCAGGTTGTTGGAGATCGACTCACAACAAGGTGCATACGCCAGCGAATGGTTCGTATATGATGAAAAGGACAAACCAGATGTAGTCGGTCTGGTCGGGTCGAGTCATCGGGGATACTTCGTTGCTGGTGGGACGGGGTGGACACGAGGGGTCGATCGGGCCCGAGTGACTCATCGTCACAGTCGGGTGACTGTCCGCTATGCCTGGTCCTTCGGGATCGCGTGGCTTGAACCCTGGGATGCCAAATCCGGCGGTTTGACCAACCGGGTGCGACGGATGGTGTACTTGTACTGTGAAGGACAAGCCGTTCGTCCTATAACCGACTTGGCCCTCGTGAACTATTTAGGACATCGTGGGTCAAGGTGCAGAATTTGAAGAAAGAACCGTGTTGGTTCGGTTCTCCCGAGGAGGCCGCTCATGACCGCTCGTACGCCTGATGCCGAGCCGCTGCTGACGCCGGCCGAGGTTGCCAGCATGTTCCGCGTCGACCCCAAGACGGTGACGCGCTGGGCCAAGGCCGGCAAGCTCACGTCGATCCGCACGCTCGGCGGACACCGTCGCTACCGCGAGGTGGAGGTCCGCGCCCTGCTCGCGGGCATTCCGCAGCAGCGCAGCGAAGCCTGAGGGCTGCGTCGAAAGCTTTTCCCCTGAGTGCTGCACCGGATCCCGCCGGGTCCGGTGCAGCACTCTTTTGCGTGCCCGGAAAGTGCCGACCCGGCGGACGGTCGGCCCGAGGCCGTCGCGGTGCCGCTCAGCGGGCCGGCCTGCGGTTCCGGCGGTGCTTTCGGGCGGTGTCCGGGACGCTCGGCCCGGAGTGGGACGGGGCCCGCCGGGGCGTTTTCGTCCGGGATCCATGACGGCGTCCAGTAAAATATCACATAGAATGCACAGTCGATTTCCGGCCGTCGATGAAAACCATTGCCAGTCAAAACAGTGACCTTGGTCACACGGATGTTCGCGGCCGGTCCGGCCGGCTGCCCGCGGCAGTGGTTCGAACCTTTCCCGGGGCGGGGGATCCGCAGGGCCGCCGGCCGGGCGGCCCGAGTCGTGGGGCGGACCCGGCTCGGCCTCGGCGGGCCGGGGGCGCCGTGGGGCTTCGGGACGGCCGGTGGGCGCCATCGGGGCCCGGTCTCGGCGCCGTCGGTCGGGGAACGCAGCCGCGGCGGCTCGGCGGATCCGGGTTCCCGGCCCCATCGGTGCCGTGCGGGCCCGACGATCGGGGCATCGGGGTGGATTCGACGGACCCGACCGGAAATCGGCGATTGAACACGCAGAGTGATGATCCGCACGTCCGGGGCGCGATTTCGATCTCGCCGAATCGCCGGCGTTCGTGACTGTGTGCGAGCAACGTGACCGTGCGCGCGGGGTCGTGCCCGGTCAGTCCTCGTCGAGCCAGGCGAGCCGGGTGTCCTCGTCCGGGGCCGGGCCGTCGATCACGTGCGGCAGGAAGCGGGCGTACCCGTCGGTGACCGGGCCGCTGGACTCGCGGATGCCGACGCCCGCGGACTTGCCGTCCACCACCCATGCGCCGAGCACGGGCTTGTTGCCGTCGAAGTCGGGCAGCGGCACGTACTCCTGGAAGCACCAGCCCTCGTCGCCGTACGCCTCGGCGGGCTGGATGTGCTCGCCGGCGGGGGTGACGATCCGGATCGCGTCGCCTTCGCGTCCGTGCAGCGGCTTGGCCACGTACGACTCCATGCCGCGTGGCGAGTCCAGGAAGGCGGGGAGCAGGTTCGGGTGGCCGGGGTACAGCTCCCACAGCACCGCGAGCAGTGCCTTGTTGGACAGGATCGCCTTCCAGGCCGGTTCGATGAACAGGCACGAACGGGGATGGCTCACCAGGTGCTTCCCGAACGGCTCGGCGAGCATGTCCTCCCACGGATAGAGCATGAACATCGTGTCGATGCCCCGCTCCTCCAGGTCGACGAAGCGCAGCCGCTCGCTGTCCCAGCCGATCTCGGCGACCTCCAGGCCGATCGTGGTCAGCCCGGCCTCGGAGGCGGTGTCGCGGAGGTAGGCGGTGTGCAGCCACTCCTCCTCGTCCTCGGTGCCCTCCACATGTGCGAAGTGCATCGTCTCCGAGCGCAGATACGGCTTGATCCGCCGCCACGCGCGGACCAGCCGCTCGTGCAGGCTGTTCCACTGGTCGCGCTCCGGGAAGCAGTCGCGCAGCCAGTACCACTGGACCAGGGAGGCCTCGATCAGCGCGGTGGGGGTGTCCGCGTTGTATTCGAGCAGCTTGGCCGCGCGGCCGTCGCCGCCCCACGCGAGGTCGAACCGCCCGTAGACGCTCGGGTGTTCCTCCTCCAGCGTGATCCGCAGGTAGTCGCGGGCCTCGTCGGGCAGGCCGAACGCGGTCAGGTCGCCGCGCTCGATCACGTGCCGGGCGGCGGCGACCGACATCTCGTGCAGTTCCTCGGTGACGTCCTCGAGCCGGTCCACCTCGTCGAGGGTCAGCTCGTAGTACGCCTCTTCGTGCCAGTACGGCACCTCGGTGCCGTCGTCCTCCTGCCAGGTCGCGTAGAGCAGCCCCTGCGACTCGACGAGCGGCTTCCAGCCCGGTCGAGGCGTACTGGGTATACGGCGCATGGCTCAAGCCCTCCCCGGATGTGACACCGCGTCAGCTTGAACTCTTCGACGGGCACGAGCCGAAGCCGCCGCGTTCCACTTTGCCCTTGCGCGGGCGATCGAAGGATCCCTGCCCGGCGAGCAGGGTCGTACCCCTGGCCGGAGTGAGGGTCTGTCCACACGAATGCGGGATGTAGTACCAGGACAGCGTCGGGTCGGTTCGGCCGAGGCAGCGGAAGTCGTCGACGCGCACATTGTGCGTGCGGTCCGCGCAGATCTCGGCGTAACCGCTCCTGGCGGAGTTCTTGCCGCCGCCGCTTCCACACGCGGTGAGCGCGCCCGCGAGGGTCAGGGTCAGGGTCGCCGCGACCGCGGTCGACTTCATGCCGCCCTTGCGTTGCGGACGCGAACTCGACGACACGAGCCTGATGACACGAGAGGGGGTGGCCACGAATCCTCCGCTCCACGGGCTGTCGGTGACGGTCCGATGCGAACCGACTCCGAGGACGGTATCGAGACCTGCGGGCCGGCGGTGGCCCGGTGAGTGGGAAAACACGGAAGTCCTCGACGAGTCCGGGCCGATTTGTTCGATGGTGACGCGGATGCCCGATCCCGGACGCGGGCGGTGATCCGGCTCACACCCCGCTCGCGCCGAGCAGACTGCCCACCCCGTAGGTGACCGCCATCGCCAGGGCCCCGCCCGCGGTGGTGCGCACGATCGCGCGCGTCGGCGGGGCACCGCCCAATCGGGCCCCGCTCCAGCCGCACACCACCAGGGCGACCAGCACGGCGGCCACCGTGATCGGCAGTCGGGTCGAGGCGGACGGCAGCACCATCGCGAGCAGCGGCAGCAGGGCGCCGGCGGTGAAGGCCAGGAAGCTGGCGCCCGCCGCATGCCACGGGTTGGTCAGCTCGTCCGGGTCGATCCTGAGCTCGACCTGGGCGTGTGCGGCGAGCGCGTCGTGGGCGGTGAGCTGCTCGGCCACTTGGCGCGCGAGCGGCCGGGTGAGGCCCAACTCCTGGTACAGGCCGGTCAACTCGTCGAGCTCGGCCTCCGGTTCGTCGGCCAACTCGCGCCGCTCCTGGACCAGCGCGGCCCTCTCCGCGTCGCGCTGGGTGCTCACCGAGACGTATTCGCCCGCGGCCATCGACAACGATCCGGCGAGCAGTCCGGCCAGTCCGGCGGTGAGCAACTGGGCGCGTTCGTCGGTGGCTCCGGCGACGCCGACCACCAGACCCGCGGTGGAGACGATCCCGTCGTTGGCGCCCAGCACCGCCGCCCGCAGCCAGTTCAGCCGTGTTCCCATCGCCTCGTCGTGCGGGGGATGGGTGGGCATCCGGTCGGGGGTGTCCGCGGCGCTCATGACCGAAGTATCACGACGAAGTCCGGGACGAACGGCGCGGACACGAGCGCGCGCCCGGGGCGACACCCGAGCGGGTGAGTCGGCCGGCCGCGTCGGCCGGCCGCTGCGGTGCCGAGCCGCCCGATCGGGCCACCGGCGCCCGGCTCGGCAATGCAAGAACGCCCCGGACGACGAATCGTCTGGGGCGTCGGTTTCTCCGGCTGCGGTGGCCAGGGGCGGGGTCGAACCGCCGACCTTCCGATTTTCAGTCGGACGCTCGTACCAACTGAGCTACCTGGCCTCGATGGATCAGGGCGCCTTTCGGCGCCCCGACCTTTCCATCTTGCGGTCCTGACGGGATTTGAACCCGCGGCCTTCACCTTGACAGGGTGACGAGCACTCCAAACTGCTCCACAGGACCTCTACCCGCGTTTCCTTGGGCTTCCTTCGTGTTGAACCCTACCGTACTGGCTGTCCGGCTTGTTGCGGCCCCCGAGGGGGTTTGTTGCGTGCCCCCAACGGGATTCGAACCCGTGCTACCGCCTTGAAAGGGCGACGTCCTAGGCCACTAGACGATGGGGGCTTGTTGGCCGTGTCCGGCGTCTTGTTGCCGTCGGGGACGTCCCGAACTATACGGGGTTTTCGGCGGCGCTTGCAAAGCGGATAACCGGGGGCCGGTGCGGGCCCCCGGCAGGCCCCGCGAACGGGGGTGCGAACCCGCAGAATGGGGGAGTGCTGGAGATGTCGCGCGAGGAGTTCGAGGAACTGGTGGCCGAGGCCCTGGACCGGATCCCGCCTGAGCTGACCAGGCTCATGAACAACGTGGCGATCTTCGTCGAGGACGAACCCGCCCCCGACGGCGAGCACGGGGCCGACCTGCTCGGCCTGTACGAGGGCATCCCGCTGACCGAGCGCGGCGACTGGTACGCGGGCGTCCTGCCGGACCGGATCACCGTCTACCGCAACCCGATCCTGCGGATCTGCGAGACGTACGAACACGTCGTCGAGGAGGTCGAGGTGACCGTCGTGCACGAGGTGGCGCACCACTTCGGGATCGGGGACGAGTGGCTGCACGAGCACGGGTACGGCTGACGGTGTGTCAGCGGGCCGCGGCGTGGCCGAGGGCGGCCGCGGCCAGGCCCAGGGTCAGGCTGAGCAGGACGTAGCCGGCGGCGACGGCGCGCCGGCCTCGGGCGTAGGTGTCCACGGTCGCGTAGCCGAAGGTGCTGAACGTGGTGAGGGTGCCGCAGAAGCCGGTGCCGATCAGCGCGGCGATCCGCTCGTCGGGGGCCAGGCCGGTGAGCACGCCCAGGATCAGCGAGCCGATCACGTTCACGGTCAGCACGCCCCACGGGAAGGCCGACTCGGTGCGCGCGGACACGTGCAGGTCGGTCAGGTAGCGCAGCGGTGCGCCGACCAGCGCGCCCAGGACCACCATCAGCGGGATCATCCGGCGACCCCGCGCGGGCGGCGGGCGACGGCGAGGCCGATCTGCACGGCGGCCAGGCCCAGGGCGACGCTGCCCACGACGTAGAGGAAGGCCGAGGCCCACGCGTGGCCGGCCGCCAGGGTGCGGGTCTCGACGGCGAAGGTGGAGAACGTGGTGAAGCCGCCCAGCACACCCGTGCCCAGGAAGGGGCGGACCAGCGGGCCGGGCGGGGTCAGGCCCATCAGGATCCCCATCAGCAGGCAACCGGTGACGTTGGTGAGCAGGGTCGCCCAGGGGAAGGCGGTGCCGCTGTGGGGGAGCGCCTCCGCGAGTGCCCAGCGGCCCAGCGCCCCGACGGCGCCGCCGATCGAGACGGCGGTGAGTACTCGGGTCTGTGACACCCGAGCACGCTAGGCCGTGTCCGGTGGATTTTGGTGGATGAGGTCGCGTCGTCTGGTGCCGTGGCTCGGCGTGCCGGAGAAGCAGCCGCATAGTGGTGCTATTCGGTTGTTTCTCCGGTGCGGCGAGGTGCGGTGCCAGGCGGCGCGGCCCCCCCGGGATCCGCCGGACACGGCCTGGTGCCGCGCCCGGTGGATCCCGGTGGGGCCGCGCCGCAGCGGGATCCACCGGACGGGTATCCGGCCCGGGCGGGTCGGGGATCTCGTGCGCTCCCGTCGCGCCCTCACGCGCTGCGGCCGAACGGGTGACGCGTGGTGTCGTGAATTGGAGCCAAGGTTTTTCCGTGCCCATGCTGAAGCGGTGACCACGCAGGGGGACATCGGGCCGATGCCGGACTTCGCCGACGATGAGCCCGAGTTTCCCGGAACCGGATCGACCACCCGGGTGGGCGGGCCCGCAGCGGCCGAGGCGGCGGTGCCGCGCGCTCGCGGCGAGTGGCGGCGCTCGCCGGGGCCGCAGGCGTACGAACCGGGGCCCGGACAGGCGTGGGGGGATCCGGAGCCGCGGACCCGGGGGACGGCCCGGGCGGGCGAGGGTGCCGACGGGCCGGGCGCCCGGGCCGGTTCCGGTGCACCCGGCGGGCACGTCGGACCGGCCGAGCGGGGCGAGCGGGGCGAGCAAATCCCGGGCGGGCCGGCCGAGTTCGCGCCCTTCCGGACGACCGGCAACCTTTCTGTGGGGCATGCCGAGGTGTCCTACCGCGAGCCGGTCTCGATGCTCACCGAGTGGTTCGGCGAACCGGACACGATCGAGCCCGCACCCGTGGTGGAACACGGATCCCCGCCGGCGGGTCGACGGGCGCCCGGGCGGCGCAGGTCCGCGCACCGGGCCCATCGGGTCGTCGAGACGGCACGCACCGAGGTCGCCAAGGGCGCCCCGGAGGGGCGATCGGCAAGCCCCCACGGCGAGTTCGTGACCGCTTTCGTGGTGGTCGCGCTCGTACTCACCGGATTGCTGTACCACTTCGGCTGGGCACGTGACTCGGCTCGGTCCGAGTACCTCGGGTTCGACGAGAGCGTGCTGGACAGGCCGACCCTGGAGTATCTGGCGGACGGCCTGCGCGCGCTGTACCGGCCGCTGCTCGTGCTCGTCGCCGCGCTGCTCGCGACCCGGGTGGTGCATCCCCGGCTGCTGGTGTGGCTGCGTCGGCACCGACGGATCGCCGCATGGTGTGCGTGGTGGCTGCGCTGTGCGTGGTTCGTGTTGCCGGGCGCGACCTGGATCGGGGTGTACCGGTGGCCCGTCCGCGGTGCGCAGTGGTGGCCTCTGCTGTTGCCGTGCGCGCTCGCGCTGGGGCTGTTGATCAGTGCGTACGGGGTGTTGCTCTCGCGCCGGATCGGGGCGCACCGGCGCAGCTCCGCGGCCGGCTCGCGGCCGTGGTCGCCGTCGGTGTTGTTGACCGCCGCCGCCGTGGTGCTGTGTCTGTTCTGGGCATCGGCGGCGTACGCGAAGGTGTCCGGGCGGGACGCGGGCAAGGCCGTCGCGCACCAACTGCCCAGGCGGACCGGGGTGGTCCTGTATTCGGTGCAGGATCTGCGGATGCGATCGGACGACGGGATCGCGGTCGAGGAAGAAATCGGCGCCTCCTACCGTTACCGGTACACCGGACTGCGCTTGTTGCGGCGTGCGCCGGGGACGCTGTACCTGCTCCCCGAGCACTGGTCGTGGCAGCGTCCGAGGCTGCTCGTCGTGCACGAGGACGCACGTCTGAGGGTGGAGTACGAACGCACCCGATAGGCGTAAACGCGCAGTGATCGGGTACGCTGGTGAATCGCTTTGCCCATATCCAGGCACCGCCATGAGTCGCGGCGCCTCGTAGGCTCGTTCTGGTGCTCCGCAGAAGTGTCGCTTTCTCGTGCGACCACATTTCGGCTGCGGACCTTCGAGACGGGCCGCATCCGGAAGGTTTTGCATGCCCCCCTATGCCAATGACACTGCTACGCCCATGCCCGGTACCGAAGGTGCCGAGGTGCAGGAGGGTGTGGCGGGTGCGCAGGCAGCCGAGGTGACCGAGGTCGCCGCGGAGATCACCGAGATCGCTCCCGAGGTCGTCGAGAACGACGACACCAATGACGGCGACACCGAGCTCGCGGCGCAGGACGAGGCCGCGACGGACGCCGATGTGCACAACGACACCGAGGGCGACACGGACGTCGACGCGAGCGTCGAGGACGACGCCGCCGACGAGGCCGGGCTCGACGGGGCGGACGACGCCTCGGACGAGGTCGACGCCGAGGCCGTGCCCGAGCCGACCGGCCCCAGCTTCGCCGAGTTCGGTCTGCACAAGGACGTCGTGGACGCGCTCGCGCGACGCGGCGTGACCCACCCGTTCCCGATCCAGGCGGCGACGCTGCCGGACGCGATGGCCGGCAAGGACATCCTCGGCCGGGGTCGGACCGGTTCCGGCAAGACGCTGGGTTTCGGCCTGCCGATGCTGACCCGCCTGTCGGGTCGCAAGGCCCGCGCCCGTCGCCCGCTCGCGCTGATCCTCACGCCGACGCGTGAACTCGCGATGCAGGTGCACGACGCGTTGGAGCCCTACGGTCGCATTCTCGACCTGCGGATGAAGACGGTCACCGGCGGCATGTCGATGCCGAAGCAGATCTTCGCGCTGGAGCGCGGCGTGGAGATCCTGGTCGCCACCCCCGGTCGGCTCCAGGATCTGGTGGACCGCGGTTCGGCCGTGCTGGACAACGTGGAGATCACCATCCTCGACGAGGCCGACCAGATGGCGGACATGGGCTTCCTGCCCGAGGTCACCGCACTGCTCGACCTGATCCCGGCCGGCGGTCAGCGGATGTTGTTCTCCGCGACGCTGGACAAGGGCGTGGACGCGATCGTCCGCAAGTACCTGGTCGACCCGGTCACCCACTCGGTGGACCCGCACTCATCGTCGGTGACGACCATGTCGCACCACGTGCTGGTCGTGCAGCCCAAGGACAAGACGTACGTCACGGCGGCCATCGCGGCCCGTCGCGGGCGCACGATGATCTTCGTGCGGACCAAGTTCGGCGCCGACCGCGTCGCGCAGCAGCTGCGTGAGGCGGGCGTTCGTGCCGAGGCGCTGCACGGCGGGATGACCCAGGGCGCGCGTACCCGCACCCTGGCCGAATACAAGGAGGGCCGCACGCCGGTCCTGGTCGCCACCGACGTCGCCGCCCGCGGCATCCACGTCGACGGCATCGACCTGGTCCTGCACGTGGACCCGGCCGCCGACTCCAAGGACTACCTGCACCGCGCGGGTCGTACCGCGCGCGCCGGTGAGGCCGGTGCGGTGGTCACGCTCGCGCTGCCGCACCAGCGCCGCACGGTGGACCGCCTGATGGAGGACGCCGGCGTCGAGCCGACCCGCCTTCGGGTGCAGGGCTCCAACGACCCGGAGATGCGCAAGCTGACCGGCGCACGCACGTTGTCCGAGGTCAAGGCGCAGTCCGTGGCGGACGCCGCGGTCGAGGCCGAGGCCGAGGCCGAGCGGCTCGCCGGTCGGATCATCGAGCTCAAGGCCGAGGCGGCGGAACTGCGGCGCAAGGCGGCCGAGTTGGCCGAGGCCGCGAAGAACGGTGACGTGCCGGTGCGGACCGAGCGCTACGAGCGTCCGGACCGGGGCGAGCGCGGCGGCGACCGGCGCGAGGGCGGCTACCGGGGCGGCGACCGCAACGACCGCGGCAGCGACCGTCCGCCGTACGGCAGCGACCGCGGCGGCGACCGTCGTGGCGGCGCGCCGCGTGGCGACCGTCCGTCCTACGGCGACCGGGACCGGGCACCGCGTTCCGGCGACCGTCCGTCCTACGGCGGCGGCGACCGGCGCGAGGGTGGCTACCGCGGCGACCGTCCGTCGGGCGACCGCGGCCCGCGTGCCGACCGTCCCGCGTACAACGACCGTCCCGCGTACAACAGCGGTGACCGTCCGGCCTACAACAGTGGCGACCGCGCTCCGCGCACGGGTGACCGGCCGGCCTATGGCGACCGGGCACCGCGTACCGGCGACCGTCCCGCGTACGGGGACCGGGCGCCGCGTTCCGGTGACCGTCCGTCCTACGGCGGCGGCGACCGGCGCGAGGGTGGCTACCGCGGCGACCGTCCGTCGTACGGGGACCGCGCGCCGCGTACCGGCGACCGTCCCGCCTACGGCAACGACCGTGCCCCGCGCGGTGACCGTCCGACGTACAACAACGACCGGCCGTCCTACAACGACCGGGACCGTTCGCACGACCGTGCGCCGCGTCGGGACGGTCACTACGACCGTCCGGCCGGCGGCCCGGCGGGTGACCGCAAGCCGCGCTGGAAGCGCGACGCGTAAGCGCCGAGTGACCTTGCGGTAACTGACGTGTAGTCAAAAACACTGAGCGGGGGGGGGGGGGGGGGGGGCCGGGGGCGCCCCCCCCCCCGGGGGTTTGTTATTATGAAGTACGCCCAGGGTACACGCGCCCGGTGTAGGATGCGCGCGCGAGGGGCTTT